>SPQJ01000036.1 GCA_004570425.1 Bacillus sp. AZ43 | reverse complement strand
GATCTGCGCGGCCCGCGCGGGACCGCTCTCCTCCGGCGCCGGCGCGGGCGCGGTCACCGGACGCGGCGGCGGCACGTCCCGCGCCGCACCCACCCGCGGCCCGTGCTCGGTCATCGCGCCCGTCCCGTCCTCAGCGGCGTCGTGCCTCGATCAGGCACAGTCCCGGCAGAACAGCTGCTCGCCGCGCGTCGAGGCGAGGCGGCTGCGGTGCTGCACCAGGAAGCAGCGCGAGCAGGTGAACTCGTCCTCCTGCTTGGGCAGGACGCGGACGGTGAGCTCCTCGCCGGAGAGGTCGGCGCCGGGGAGCTCCAGGTTCTCGTTGAAGTCGGTCTCGTCGACGTCGACGGAGGCGGACTGGGCCTCGGCCCGGCGCGCCTTGAGCTCCTCGAGCGAGTCCTCACCCAGCTCGTCGGCCTCGTTGCGGCGCGGGGCGTCGTAGTCGGTGGCCATGGGCCCCTCCCTTGGGTTCTCGCGGGCGTCGCGCCCGCTCGTCTGACTCCGGCGCGGGGTGTGCGCCGTCGTCCTGGCCGGTCGCGGTGGCGACCGGTAGGTCGTGGACCGGCAGCCGTTTCTTGGCCGCCGGGGCCGGTGGTGCTCCGGAGGGACCGGCGCCCCCTCCGCACGGAGGGTGACCGGACCGTGTCCGCACCGTTCCTGCTCCCGCCGCCTCGAGGCGGCTGAACGGGACCGGCGACCCCCCAACGCGGCGCAGCACCGGTTTGTGCCCGCTGGGGGGAACGAGTTCCCCGTGGGCGGTCCGGGCAGCGGAGCGCCAGAGGTTACCCTGCCGCCGTGACGACTCCCGTGGGTGCCGATCCAGCCGTCGTCGGGCCGTACCTGGCCTCCGTCTTCGGGGACGACCGCTGGCTGGCCGTGGACGTCGAGCTGATCGCGGCGGGCATGTCGAACCTCACGTACGTGGTCACCCCGGTGGGCGGCAGCCCGGACGACGCGGTGATCCTCCGGCGGCCTCCGACCGGGGCCGTCCTCGCGACCGCCCACGACATGGGGCGCGAGCACCGCGTCATCTCCGCTCTCGGTCCCACCGCCGTCCCGGTTCCCCGGACCCTGCACCTGTGCACCGACGAGTCCGTCCTGGGCGCGCCGTTCTACGTCATGGAGCGCGTGGTCGGCATCCACGTCGTCCGCGAGTTCCCCGCCGGGTACGCCGACGAGCCGGCCCAGCGGCGGGCGGTCGGCGAGGGGCTCGTCGACGTGCTCGCCGACCTGCACTCGGTCGACTACGCGGCCGTGGGGCTGGGCGAGTTCGGCCGCCCCGAGGGCTTCGCCGCGCGCCAGGTGCGGCGGTGGACCAAGCAGTGGGACGCCACCCGCGACCGCGACCGGCCCGACCTCGACGCCCTGGCCGCGCGCCTGGCCGAGACGGTGCCGGCCACCCAGCGGTCGAGCATCGTGCACGGCGACTACCGGCTGGACAACTGCCTGCTCGACCCGACCCGGCCCGGCCGCATCAAGGCCGTCCTCGACTGGGAGATGTCGACGCTCGGCGACCCGCTCACCGACATCGGGATGATGTTCGTCTACTGGCCCGAGGCCGGTGAGGAGCGGGCCTCGACGATGAGCCCGGTGACCACGCTGCCCGGCTTCCCGACCCGCCCGGAGGTGGCCGAGCGGTACGCGCAGCGCACCGGCGCGGACCTCTCGGACCTCAACTGGTACGTCGGTTTCGCGTTCTTCAAGTTCGCGGCGATCATCGCCGGCATCGTGGCCCGGTCGGCCGCCGGTGCCATGGCCGGCAAGGACACGACGGGGTACGCCGAACGCATCGCCCCCTGCGTCGAACTGGGACGCGCCGCACTGGACGACGGTGCGATCTAGCACCCCGTCGCGCCCCTAAACTCCTGGCGACCGACCCCACCGGCTTCCGCCGGACCGCCGAGGAGTGCCCGTGACGCTGCGTACCGAACGCCCCCCGGTGCGCCCCCGCAGTGGCCGCCGGCCGCTGCCGCCGCTGATCTTCCTGCTCGTCCTGGCGCTGGCGGCGCTGGGCGTGTGGTGGAACGTCCTGCGCCAGGAGAAGCAGGAGGTCGCCCAGGAGGAAGAGGCGTGCGCCTCGGCGTCCCAGGCCGCCCCGCCGGCGGAGATGGAGCCGGCGAGCATCAGCCTGCGCGTGCTGAACGCCACCGACACCGCGGGACTCGCCGGCACCGTGGCGGCCGCGTTCGAGGAGCGGGGCTTCGTCGTCGCCGAGGTCGCCAACGACTCCAGCGGCCGGGACGTGACCGGGGTGGGCGAGCTGCGGCACGGCCCGCGCGGCGCCGAGGCCGCCGAGTACGTCCGGCTCTACCTCCCCGGTGCCGGCGACTACCCCGACACCCGCGCCGACGCCACGGTGGACGTCGTCGTCGGGCCGGAGTTCACCACCCTGGCCACCGCCGAGGAGATCACCGCCGCCCTCAGCCCCGCCCCGGAGGCCGCGGCCGCCTGTTGACGGACCCCGTCCACTAACCCTGGTGCAGCTCCTCGAGGAGCTCCAGGAAGGGCCCGGCGACGGACGGCGCGACGGCGACCGCCATCGGCTCGGCGAACGGACGGTCGCCCAGCCCGGTGACCACGAGCCCGGCCTCGGCCGCGACCAGCGCGCCGGCGGCGTGGTCCCACGGGTTCAGGTCGAGCTCGTAGTAGGCGTCGACGCGGCCCGCTGCGGCCGTGCACAGGTCGAGGGCGGCGCTGCCGCCGCGCCGGATGTCCCGCACCCGGGTCAGCAGCCGGGCGACGACGGCGCCCTGCGCCCGGCGCTGCTCCACCCGGTAGCCGAAGCCGGTCGCGACCAGCGTCTGCTCGAGCGAGGCCGGGCTGCTGCCGGTCAGCCGCACCGGCTCGGGCCGGTCCGGCGAGGAGCGGTACGCCCCTCCCCCGGCGGTCGCCGTGTAGAGCTCGCCGGTGGCCACGTTGAGGACGACGCCCGCGCGCACCTCGCCGTCGACCTCCGCCGCGATCGACACCGCGTAGGCCGGCAGGTCGTAGAGGAAGTTGACGGTGCCGTCGATCGGGTCGACCACCCAGCGGACGCCGCTGGTGCTCGGGCGGGAGGCGCCCTCCTCGCCCAGCAGGCCGTCGTCGGGGCGGGCGGCGAGCAGCCGCGCGGTGATCAGCTCCTCGCACGCCCGGTCCACCGCGGTGACGACGTCGACCGGGCTGGACTTCGTGTCGACGTGCTCGGCGGCCGAGGCGCGACCCGCGGCCACCAGAGCGGCGGCCTCCCGGGCGACGTCGACGGCGAGGGCCAGCAGCGCGGCCGGGTCCGGAGGGGTGCGGGGATCGCTCACCCGGACGATCCTGCCGCAGGACGCGTCCCGCGGAGTCGGCCGTCACTAGGCTGACCACGTGCAGGGCTTCGGAGTGGACATCGGCGGCAGCGGCATCAAGGGATGCCTGGTCGACCTGGAGAAGGGTCAGCTGGCCGAGGAGCGCCTGCGGATCGAGACCCCCCAGCCGTCGCACCCCGACGCGGTCTACGGCGTCGTCGGGCGGATCGTCGACCACTTCGGCTGGACCGGCCGGGTCGGCGTCACCTTCCCCGGGGTGATGAAACAGGGCGTCGCCCACACGGCGGCCAACGTCGACAAGAGCTGGATCGGGACCGACGTCGACGCGGGCCTCGACGAGGTGATCCCGGGGACCGTCGAGACGCTGAACGACGCCGACGCCGCCGGCATCGCCGAGATGCGGTACGGCGCCGGCCGCGACAAGTCCGGCGTCGTCCTCCTGCTGACCTTCGGCACCGGCATCGGCAGCGCGCTGTTCGTCGACGGCCACCTGGTGCCCAACACCGAGTTCGGCCACATCCAGGTCGACGGCGAGGACGGCGAGCGGCGGGCGTCCGCGGCGTCGCGCGAGCGGGAAAACTTGAGCTACCCGGAGTGGGCCGCGCGGGTCGACCGCTACCTCGACGTCCTGGAGGCCGGCGTCTGGCCCGACCTGATCATCGTGGGCGGCGGGGTGAGCAAGAAGGCGCACAAGTGGGTGCCGCTGCTGACCACGCGCACGCCGGTCGTGGCGGCGGAGCTGCAGAACGACGCCGGCATCGTCGGGGCGGCACTCGCCGCGCACGAACGTCCGGACCACTGACGCCGTCCGCCCGAACGGGTGAGGCTCGTGGGGGCGGCGTGACCGCCGGCTTCAGTGGCCGGACCGGACGACCGATCTACCAGCAGGAGCGAGAACCGCCCCGGAACCGCGCGGAACGCCTCGTGGGAGCGAGGAAGCGGGATGCCGAGACGGTGGAGAAGACCGGACACGCCGTTACAATGAGAGAGCCCCGCCCCGTCGCCCTCCAGCCGGGAGGGATCCCCCGCCCGTCCAGCGGTCAAACGCTGCGCCGGTCCGGGGGGACCTCTGCCGCCGTGCGGGGGCGAGGTGCGGAGCCGCTGCCCGGGGACCAGAAGGCCCCTCGGGGAACGAACCCAGCACGGGAAGGAACCTGAGTGCCCGCCGACCAGCCAGCACCGGAAGCAGCCGCAGCGAGCAAGCGCTCCAGGTCGGTCACCGCCGGTACCCGGGCTCCCCGCACCAGTGCCGCGGCCGCCAAGACGGCGAAGGCGGTCACGGCCGCCACGGAGCCGGCCGCGAAGCCGGCCGCCCGGAAGAAGGCCCCGGCGAAGGCCGCCGCCGCCAAGGCCGGCACCAAGACCAAGCCCGCCGTCGTCGCCTCCCCCGGTGCCGCTGACGGCGCCGTGCTGACGGCCGTGGCCACCGACGACTCCGCCGTCGCCGTCGTGGAGGGCCCCGAGGGCCTCACGCTGGACGAGACGGTCGTCGCCGGTCCGGACGGTGTGACCGAGGCGCCCGCCGCCGAGGAGGAGACCGCCGAGGGCGGCGACTTCGAGTGGGACGAGGAGGAGGAGTCCGAGGCCCTCCGCCAGGCCCGCAAGGACGCCGAGCTGACCGCGTCGGCCGACTCCGTCCGCGCCTACCTCAAGCAGATCGGCAAGGTCGCGCTGCTCAACGCCGAGGAGGAGGTCGACCTCGCCAAGCGGATCGAGGCCGGTCTCTACGGCGCCGAGCGCCTCCGCCAGGTCGAGGAGGAGGGCCAGAAGATCTCGCCGCAGATGCGGCGCGACCTCAACTGGATCGTCCGCGACGGCGAGCGTGCCAAGAACCACCTGCTCGAGGCCAACCTGCGGCTCGTGGTGTCGCTGGCCAAGCGCTACACCGGCCGCGGCATGGCGTTCCTGGACCTCATCCAGGAGGGCAACCTCGGTCTGATCCGCGCGGTGGAGAAGTTCGACTACACCAAGGGCTACAAGTTCTCGACCTACGCGACGTGGTGGATCCGGCAGGCGATCACCCGCGCCATGGCCGACCAGGCGCGCACCATCCGCATCCCGGTGCACATGGTCGAGGTCATCAACAAGCTCGGCCGCATCCAGCGCGAGCTGCTCCAGGACCTGGGCCGCGAGCCCACCCCGGAGGAGCTGGCCAAGGAGATGGACATCACCCCGGACAAGGTGCTGGAGATCCAGCAGTACGCCCGGGAGCCGATCAGCCTCGACCAGACCATCGGCGACGAGGGCGACAGCCAGCTCGGTGACTTCATCGAGGACTCCGAAGCCGTGGTGGCCGTCGACGCGGTCAGCTTCACGCTCATGCAGGACCAGCTGACCAGCGTCCTGCAGACCCTCTCCGAGCGGGAGGCCGGCGTGGTCCGGCTGCGGTTCGGCCTCACCGACGGCCAGCCCCGCACGCTCGACGAGATCGGCCAGGTCTACGGGGTCACGCGCGAGCGGATCCGGCAGATCGAGTCCAAGACCATGTCGAAGCTGCGCCACCCGAGCCGCTCCCAGGTGCTGCGCGACTATCTCGACTGACGTCCTCCGGACGTCACCGCGCCCAGGTGCCGTCCCCAGCGCCGCTGAGCCGCTGCATCGCGCCTGCGCGGACCCCTCCGGGGCCCACTCGGCGCGAACACCGGTGGTCACCCTCTCGGGTCACCGACGGTGTACGCCGACATGTGTCGGGTAGACGGCGTAGCGTGGGCGACGTCAGAACAGCAGCGGACCCACGGTCGGCCCGGCAACCCAGCCGGTCCGGCAGATCGACCAGCACGACCGGATCCACCCAGTGACGTCCCCTGCTGAACCCGTTCCACCCAGATGTCCCATCGGTCACGGACTCATCTCTTTCGGCGAGTCCGCGATCAGCGGCCATCGGAACGGGAACACGAGGGGCCATCCTGGCGCTGTGCAGGAGGCCGATCCGCAGACGCGGGTCCGTGCGGTAGAGAGCGAGTGATGAGCCAGATGACCCAGACGCTGACGTCGACCCCGCCCACCGATGACCTCGTCGTCCCGTTCCACTGCGACCGTTGTGGAGCCCTGGCCAAGGTTCGCGTCGTTCTCGCGAGCGGCAGCGATCTCGTCTTCTGCGGGCACCACGCCCGCGAGTACGAGGGCAAGCTTCGTGACATCGCCGTCGACTTCATCGACACAGAGGGCGAGCAGCACGTAACTGCGTGAGTGAGGAAGTATCGTCGCGCCCGCGATGACCGCCTCACACGACGACGACGCCGCCGCGTCCTCCGCACCGCCTCGCGCGGACGGAGGGCCGGCGGCTCCGTCGTTCCCGGGGACCCCCGGTCGACGGCCACCGGAGGGATCCCCCATGCCGCACCAGCCCGCTCCGTCGGACGAGACGGTGCGCATGCGCCCCGAGGGCGGCCAGGCCCGTCCCTCCCCGGACGGTGGACGCCCCGCGCCGGAGGAGCACGACGAGACCCGCCCGGTGACCCGCGACTGGCTGCTCGGCGCGCCCGACGCCGGGGACGCCGCGCCCGAGGCCGCGCACCACGACGACGAGGACTCGACCCAGGCGCTCGACCTGCCGGAGGCCCAGACCCCCGGCGTGTCCACCGCGACGGTCCCGGTCACCGGCGGCGCGGGCCTGGTCCTCCCGGCCGACGTCGCGTCCTCCGACGACGACGTGCCTCCCGGTGACGAGCCGCCGTCGGACGCCTCCCGTGGCCCGTGGTGGCGACGCCGCGCGGTGCTGGTGCCCGCCGGGGCCGTGGCCGTGCTCGCCGCCGCCTACGGCGCCGACCTGCTGATGGCCTCGGGCGACATCCCGCGCTCCACCGTCGTCGCCGGCATCGACATCGGCGGCCTCTCCCCCGCCGCGGCCGCGGAGACCCTGGAGACCGAGCTGGCCCCGCGGGTGAACGCGGAGCACCAGGTGGTCGCCGAGGACGTCACCGCGCCGTTCACCCCGCTCACCGGGGGCCTCGCCCTGGACGTCGCGGGCACCGTGGACGCCGTCGACGACCAGCCGCTGAACCCGTGGACCCGGCTGACGTCGCTGTTCACCGACCGCGAGCTGCCCGCCGTCGTGGAGGTCGACCGGACGGCGCTCGGCGCGTCGATCGAGACGATCGCGGCCCAGGTGGACCGCTCGCCCGTCGACGCAACCATCACCATCGAGGGCACCACCGCGCGGGTGGCCGAGCCCGCCGACGGCCGGCACCTCGACCGCGAGGGCGCCGCCGACGCGGTCACCGCGGCCCTGGCCGACGGCAGCGACCCGGCCGACCCCATCGACCTCCCCGTGGACGTCACCCCGGTCCGGGTCGACGCCGCCGGGGCCCAGCGCGTGCTCGACGAGACCGTCGTCCCCGCCCTGTCCGCCCCGGTGACCGTCGCCGTCGACGGCGTCGACGAGACGGCCGAGGTGTCGGAGGAGGCCATCGCGGCGTCGCTGACCTTCACCCCGCAGGACGACGGCGTCCTGGCCGTCACGATCGACCCGGCCAAGCTGGAGACCGCCCTGGACGACGAGCTGGCGGTGTTCGGCAGCGGCGCGAAGGACGCCCGGTTCGAGGTGTCCGGCGGCTCGGTGAGCATCGTCCCGTCGGTGGACGGGACCGGGGTCGCCCCGGCCACCCTGGCCGAGCAGCTGCTCCCGGCGCTCACCCAGCCGGCCCCCCGCACGGTGACCGCCACGCTGGGCCCGGTGCCGGCCGACTTCACCACCGAGGAGGCGCAGGCCCTCGGGATCAAGGAGGAGATCGGCAGCTTCACCACCAACATCGGCAACCCGAACAGCGGCGAGAACATCCGCGTGGTCGCCGCCGAGGTGGACGGCGCGCTGGTCATGCCCGGCGAGACCTTCAGCCTCAACACGTTCACCGGCCCCCGCGGCACCGCGCAGGGCTACGTGCCGGCCGGCGTCATCAGCGGCGGCCAGTTCACCCAGGCGGTCGGCGGCGGCATCAGCCAGTTCGCCACCACGATGTTCAACGCGGTGTTCTTCTCCGGCCTCGAGGACGTCTACCACAAGCCGCACAGCTACTACATCAGCCGCTACCCGGCCGGCCGCGAGGCGACGGTCTACGAGGGCCAGATCGACCTGCAGTGGCGCAACGACAGCGACACCGGCGTCTACATCGACACCGCGTGGACGCCGGGCACCATCACGGTCACCTTCTACGGGACGAAGCGCTACGAGATCGAGTCCATCAGCGGCAACCGGGTCAACGTGCGCCAGCCCGTCGTCCAGGAGAAGCCGGACGACGGCAACTGCACCCCGCAGGGCGGTTCGACCGGCTTCGACATCACGGTCACCCGCGTGTTCCGCGACCTCACGACGGGGGCGGAGATCAAGCGGGAGAACTTCAACACCCACTACGCCGCCGAGCCGGTCATCCGTTGCGTGCCGGTGGAGACGCCCCCGACGCCGCCGGCGACGCCGGGAGGCTGACCGGTCCCCCGATCCGGGGACGCCACGCGCGCCGGACCCGTGGGACCGGCCGCGACGGACCGTGACGTGCACACTGATCCGATGAGCACCGTCCTGCCCAGCGGTGCCCCGGCGCGTGCCGGGGACCCGGGGGCCGTCGGCGGCGCCACCCCCACCATCGGGGCACCGGAGGACGACGCGCCGCGCGGCCGGCTGGACGCCTGGCCGCGCCCGGTCCGCGTCCCGCTGCAGGTGCTCGGCCGCACGCTGGCGAAGGCCTGGCAGGACCGCATCCTGGGTCTGTCGGCGGAGGCCGCGTTCTGGCAGATCCTGTCGGTGCCGCCGCTGCTGATCGGGCTGCTCGGCTCGCTGGGCTACCTCAGCTCGCTGATCGGCGGCGACGCGGTCCGCCAGATCGAGGACCAGCTGCTCTCGGCGTCGGCGCAGGTGCTCACCTCCGACGTCGTCGACGACCTGGTCGCCCCCACCCTGTCGGACATCCTCGGGTCGGGCCGGCTCGACCTGCTGAGCCTCGGCTTCCTGCTCGCGCTGTGGGCCGGCTCGTCAGCGACCGCGACGTTCATGAACACGATCGTCATCGCCTACGACCAGCGCGACGTGCGCGGTCCCATCCGGACGCGGCTGAAGGCGCTGTGGCTGTTCGTCGTCGGCATGTTCCTGGCCGTGCTCACGCTCCCGCTGCTGGTCCTGGGCCGGGAGGTGCTGGTCGGGCTGATGCCGGAGGACTGGCGCGACACCGGCACGGTGCTGGTCAACGCCGTCTACTGGCCGCTGGTGATCGTCGGCCTGCTGCTGGCCCTGACCAGCTTCTACCACGTGGTGCTGCCCAACCGGCTGCCGTGGCGCAGGCACCTGCCCGGCACGCTGCTGGCCACCGGCTTCTTCCTGGTCGCCGCGCTGCTGCTGCGCGCCTACGTGGGCGACATCCTGATCACCGCGCTGCCCTACGGGGCGCTGGCCGCACCGATCGGCGCGCTGCTGTTCTGCTTCTTCTTCGGGATGGCCGTCCTGCTCGGCGCCGAGCTCAACGCCACCATCCAGGCGCGCTGGCCGGCGCCGCTGCGCCGGCACGACCGCCGCCGCCGCGAACGCCGCGCCGCCAAGCTGCAGCGCGAAGCCGAACGCCTCGGCCTGCTGTGAGCGGGTGCGCTGACGCGGAGTTCCGAAGCCCGGGACCGGGCGTCAGCGCACACGCTCAGTCCTTCTTGAGCTGCTCGTAGATCTCCTTGCAGGCCGGGCAGACCGGGCTGCCGGGCTTGGGGCTCTTGGTCACCGGGAAGACCTCGCCGCACAGCGCCTCGACCATGGTGCCCATGACCGCACTCTCGGCGATCTTGTTCTTCCGCACGTAGTGGAAGACCTCGTTGGCGTTGCCGGTGTCGGCGTCGCGGACGTCCGGCCGCTCGAGGATGTCGGAACTGCTCACGCTGTGCCTCCTGGTCGCGGCGAAGAATGCGCCCACCATGATGACAGGGTGCATCCCTCCGCTCCTGAACTCCCTGCCGGCACCGTCCTCTCCCCCGAGGTCGCCGACGCGCTGAGCTCCGGCCGCGCCGTCGTGGCCCTCGAGAGCACCCTGCTGGCCCACGGCCTGCCACGTCCGGACAACCGCGCCGCCGCCGACGACGTCGAAGCGGCCGTGCGCGCCGGCGGTGCCGTGCCGGCCACGATCGCCGTCCTGGACGGGGTCCCGCACGTCGGCCTGACCTCCGCGGAGGTCGACCGGGTGTGCGCCGACCCGGACCTGGCCAAGCTCGGCGTCCGCGACCTCCCGGTGGCCGCGGCCCTGGGGCTGAGCGGCGCGACCACCGTCTCCAGCACCGCCCTGCTCGCCGCCGCGGCCGGCATCGGCGTCTTCGCCACCGGCGGTCTCGGCGGCGTCCACCGGCAGTCGATCGACACCTTCGACGAGTCCGCCGACCTGACCTCGCTGTCCCGGACGTCGCTGGTGGTCGTCTGCGCCGGCGTGAAGTCGATCCTCGACGTCCCGGCCACGCTGGAGCGGCTGGAGTCGCTCTCGGTCACGGTCGTCGGCTACCGGACGACGACGTTCCCCGGCTTCTACGTAGCCGACTCCGGCTCGACGCTGGACTGGTCGGTGGCCGACGCCGCCGAGGCCGCGCGGGTGTTCGCCGCCCGCCGCCAGCTGGCCCCGGGCGCGGTCGTCGTCGCCAATCCCCTGCCGCTGGACGAGCAGCTCGACCCGGCGCTGCACGACCGGGTCATCGTCGACGCGCTGGCGGCCGCGGACCGGGCGGGCGTCCGCGGCAAGGACGTGACCCCGTTCGTCCTCGACCACCTGCACCGCGCGAGCGAGGGCGCCACGCTGGCGGTCAACGTGCGGTTGGTGCTGCGCAACGCCGAGCTCGCCGGGCGGATCGCGGCGGCCCTGGCGGAGGAGTCGCGCTGACCGCGCAGCCGCGGGTCGTCGTCATCGGCGACGTCGCCACCGACGTCGTCGTCGTCCTCTCCGGGGAGCCGGCCCCGGGCTCGGACCGCCCGGCCGCCATCCGGAGCCGCGGTGGCGGCGCCGGGGCCAACGTCGCCGCGCACCTGGCCCGGCTCGGCACCGCCGTCGAGCTGGTGGGCTGCATCGGGGACGACGCCGCGGGGACCGGGCTGGCGGCGGAGCTGGCGGCATCCGGCGTCGACCTCCACCTGCGGACGGTCCCGGGAGCCGCCACGGGCACGATCGTCAGCCTGGTCGAGCCGGGCGGGCAGCGGAGCATGCTGGCCGACCGGGGCGCCAACCTGCAGCTCCGGGCGGACGACGTCCCGCCGTTCCTGCCGGGGACGCACCTGCACCTGTCCGGTTACACGCTGCTGGACCCGGGGCCGCGGACGGCGGGCCTGGCGGCGCTGGAGAGCGCGGTCGCCGCCGGGTGCAGCGTGTCGCTGGACCCCGCGTCGACCGGTCCCCTGACGCACTACGGCGTGGACCGCTGGCTGGAGGACACCGCCGCCGCGACGCTGCTGCTGCCCAATGCCGACGAGGCGCGGCTGCTCACGGGCTGCTCCGACGTGGCCGACGCCGCGCGGGCCCTGGCCGCACGGCACCGGATCGTGGCGGTCAGCCTCGGCGCCGACGGTGCGCTGTGGGCGTCGGGCGAGGGTCTCGTGCAGCGGCCGGCGCACCCGACCGAGGTCGTGGACACCACCGGCGCGGGCGACGCGTTCTCGGCCGGCCTGCTCGCGGCCTGGCTGGGCTCCCCGGGCATCGACCCGGCCGACGCCCTGGACGCCGGGCTGGCCCGGGCCGCCGACGTCGTGCGCCGACCGGGCGCGCGCTGAGGGTCAGCCCTCGATGACGCGCGTCGGCCGGGACTCCAGGACCCGGTCGGGCCGGGCGTCGTAGCGGTTGACGTGCAGCTTCTTCTTGGGGGGCCGGTCGTTGGCCATGAGGACGGCGATCCAGGGCAGCACGGTGCCGAGCAGCGCGAAGATCAGCATCAGCCAGACGACCTGGTAGAAGGACGCCGCCAGGATGATGAACACCGCCCGGATGCCCATCGTGATGGCGTAGCGCTTCTTCCGGAAGGCGTGCTGCTCGGCCTGGCTGGGCTCGGCCTCGGTGATGAGCACCGGCTCGGGCTCCGAGCGGCGCGGCCGCGGGAACTGCTGGCTCGAGGCCACGGGCATCCATCCCCTCGCTGGCCGGCTCCGCGGGGACGACCCCGCTGTTGCTCCCGGCGCGCTCCATCGTGCCACCGCGCCGACCGCGATGCTCGTGCCCCCGGGTGCTACTTCTTCGCCGCCTTGGCCGCCTGCTTCTGCTCCTGCTTGAAGGCGCGCACCTCGGCCAGCGACTCGGGTCCGGTGATGTCGGCGACGGACCGGCGGGAACCGTCGAGCCCGTAGTCGCCGGCGGCTTCCCGCCACCCCGGCGGGGTGACGCCGTACTGCTTGCCCAGGAGGGCGAGGAAGATCTTCGACTTCTGGGCGCCGAACCCCGGCAGCTCGTTCAACCTCTTCAGGAGGGTCGCGCCGTCCGGGGCGTCGGCCCACAGGTTCTCGGGGCGGCCGCCGTAGCGCTCGACGAGCAGCCGGCACAGCTCCTGCGTGCGGCCGGCCATCGACCCCGGGTAGCGGTGCAGCGCCGGCGGTCCCTGGAAGAGGCGGGTCAGCTCGTCGGGGTCCATGCCGGCCAGTTGCGCCGCGTCGAGACCGTCGACCCCGAGGCGGTCGGCGAGCAGCCGCGGCGCGCCGAAGGCGCGCTCCATGGGGAACTGCTGGTCGAGCAGCATGCCGATCAGCAGCGCGAGCGGGTCGCGGCCGAGCAGCTCGTCGGCCGCGGGGTCCTGGGCGATGGTCACGGTCGGCACGGGTCGATCCTGCCGCACCGGCGTCCCTAGCCCGAGACCTCCTCGGCCTCGGTGTCCCCGGAGGCGACCAGGATCCGCTCGGCGAGCGCGTCTTCGAGGCTCTCCGTCAGCAGGTACCCCACGCCGGCGGCGAACGGCGCCAGCCCCCAGACGGCGAGGTGCGTGAAGGAGGCGCTCACCAGCGTCGCGGCGCCGAGCCCGACGAGCACGGACAGGAGGTTCATGCTCGTCCCCAGCGCCAATGTCTGGGTGGGGTGCTGCGGCATGGGCCGCCGGAAACCCGAGGAGAGGATCCCCTCGAGGAGGGTGAACGACATGACCGCGCCGGCCGCGTACAGGAAGATCCGCGGCAGGTCGGGCGAGCCCTGCGTCACCTGGCACACCCCGAAGGCGACCGTCACCAGGATGGAGAACCCGAAGGTGGTGCTCTCCCGGCCCACCGTGCTGCGCAGGCCCCGGACGAGGGTGCTGCCCACGCTGCCGGCGTCCTCACCTGTCGACACGACGTCCTCCTTCCACCGTCCGTACCGTCGCGCTCGGGCGGATGGGGAGCGCCACTGACGGCCCTGTACCCGCACCCGCCGATCCATGCCCCCGGTCGCGGCGGGACGCACGCCGGCCCCCGTCCACCGCGGTGGTCGGGGGCCGGTATGCGCAGCTCAGCGGCGGACGTCGATGGTGACGGTGGTCGTGGCGCTGACCGGCGCCCCGAACGAGTCGGTCATCGACAGCGTGCAGCTGAACGTCGCCGTTCCCACCTGCGTGGGACGTGCCCGCACGGTGACGTTCGCGTTCTGCCCGGCCGGGTAGTCGCGGTTCCCGGCCTGCCGGGCCGAGCCGGGAGCCAGTTCCAGCGCGAACGACGTCGTCCCGCCGGTCCGGGTGCAGCTGTAGCCGAAGCTGCTGCCGACCAGCGTGCCGCTCCCCTCGTTCCCGAACTGCACCACCAGCTGGACGGTCTGGTTCACGTTCGCCCGGACGACCGGACCGTTGTTGATCTGCTGGTACAGCTTCGTCGTCGTCGGCGGCGGCG
The DNA here is from genome assembly GCA_004570425.1 of Bacillus sp. AZ43. Taxonomy (GTDB): domain Bacteria; phylum Actinomycetota; class Actinomycetes; order Mycobacteriales; family Geodermatophilaceae; genus Blastococcus_B. The sequence goes on along the minus strand of SPQJ01000036.1, from coordinate 30,821 downwards.
TGACCACGACGTCGAAGGTGACGGGGTTGGACGTGTTCCCGGCCTCGTCCGTGGCCGTGCAGGTGACCTCGGTGGTGCCGATCGGGAACTGCGACCCCGAGGGGGGCGTGCAGTCCGCGGGCACCGGGCCGTCCCGGGTGTCACCGGCGATGACGCCGTACGTCACCGTCGCACCGTCGACGCTGGTCGAGGTCCCCGCGACGTCGTCGTGGCCGGCGACCCGCGGGGCCAGCTGGTCGGCCGGACGCGGGGCGAGCCGCGTCGGGTCGACGATCCCCCAGTAGGCCGGGGTGACCTGCAGGTCGTCGTCGAACGGCAGCGGCGCCTCCCACGGCCGGGCGGCCGGCCACGTCCGCAACCAGCTGCGGGCGTTGCTGATGCCCCAGAAGGTCACCGACTCGATCGAGTCGGAGTGGGCGCGCAGCATGTCGAACAGGTCGCGGTAGTAGTACCCGTTCTCGGTCTCGGCCTCCTCCTGGTCGGCCATCCCCGGGCGGTGCTGCGGAGTGGTCCCACCGCTGACGTCGGCGCCGTAGTTCTCCGCCGAGGTGCTGATGTCGAGCTCGGTGATCACCTGCAGCAGGGAGGGGTCGAGCTGCTCGACGGCGGTCAGCGAGTCGTCGAGCCACTCCACCGGGCGGGCGAAGTCCATGTGCGCCTGGTGGCCCACGCCGTCGATCGGCACGCCGCGTTCCTGCAGGGCGGCGATCAGCGACAGGTAGTCCGCCCGCTTGGTGGGCATCTCGGTGTTGTAGTCGTTGATGAAGAGCTCGGCCTCCGGGAAGTACCGGTCGGCGAGGCGGAAGGCCTCGTCGACGAAGGTCTCACCGAGCACCTGGAACCAGCGGCTGTCGCGCATGTCGTGCGGGTTGGCGTTGTCGCCGTCGGCGATGACCTCGTTGACGACGTCCCAGGCCCAGATGGGGCTGTCCCCGTCCGGGTAGCGCGCGTTCACGTGGTCGGCGATCGCCTCGATGTGCGTCTCCATGCGCTCCCGCAGCAGGGCCTGGTCCTCGGGGCTGCTGGTCAGCGGCGTGCCGTCCCGGTCGGTGAAGAACCAGTCCGGGGTCTGCGAGTGCCAGACCAGCACGTGTCCGTACACCTTCATGCCGGTGGCGTCGGCGTGGTCGAGCAGCGCGTCGAGGTCGCCGAAGGTGAAGGTCCCCTCGGTGGGCTGGATCTCCGCGGGCTTGCCGTCGTTCTCCGGGGTGAAGGCGTCGAAGTGCCGCTCCAGGAGCTGCGACGCCCGGCCCACGGTCTCCCGGGAGTCGATGGCGACGCCGACGTGCTCGAACCCCTGTGCCCCGAGGACGTCCTCGAGCCCGGGGACGTCCTGGATCGGTGTCTCGGCGTACTCGGCGATCGTGACGTCGTCGATGAGGAAGTCGACGCCCGCGTCGCCCTCGACGTAGAGCTGCGCCCTGTCGATGGGCGCGCCGAGCGTGTACCGGCCCGTGAGCTCGGTCCAGGCGTCGGCGGTGACGACGGCGCTGGCGCCGGGCACGCCCTCGTAGGCGGTGTTCGTGCCGGCCCGGTCGCGTTGGATCGTGGCCTTCAGGGACGCCGGCGCCTCACCGGGTGCCAGCTTTGCCCACAGCGAGACCTCGACCGCGGTGCCGACCGCGAGGCTGTCGGTGATGTCGAGGGTCGGGCCCTGCCACCCCTGCAACCGGTTGGTGGTGAGCAGGCTCTGCGTACCGCCGTGCGCGTCGGACGTGGTGATCCCGACCTGCGCGTCACCGCGCGGGCCCCAGCCCTGCAGCCCGCTCTCGAAGTCGGTGCTGACCGGCTCGACGGTGCCCGGCTCGGTCGGCGCCGCGGCCTCGCCGACGATCCTCACGTCGTCGACGTAGAAGCTCTGGGTGGCGTCGGGGCTCTCCAGGTAGAGCTCCAGCCCGCTGTTGCTCGTCGCGTGCTCGTAGGTCCCGCCGACCCGGGTCCACGCGTCGTCGCCCACTGGGACCTGCCAGGCGACGGTGTCGTACGCGGTGGTACCCCCCGTGGGGGTCCGGGCGACGCTGACGGTGACCAGGTCGCTGCCGGCGCCGGCCGGGAGGCGGACGTACGCCTCCACCTCGTAGGTGCCGGCGGGCATGAAGGGCAAGGCGTTGACGCCGGGACCCTGCCAGCTCTGCGTGCGGCCGCTGGAGAGCAGGCTGTGCGCCCCGGTGCGAGCCTCCGCGGTCGTCACGGTCGCCTGCGAGCCACGGCCGTACCAGCCGCCGGTTCCCCCCTCGAAGCCGGTCTCGTGCACCGTGGCCGGCGCCGCGGCGGCCTGCGGAGCGGCCAGGACGGCCACCCCCGCAGCGAGGCCGAGCACCGCGACCAGGGCGGCGGGACGACGTCGTCTCATCTTCTCCCCCGTGGGTGTGGAGTCGCCCGAAGCCGTCGGAGCGCGGCGTCGATAACGATTTCCACGAAGTGAAGGGCATCACAGTCGGCTGGTCAACGTTTTCGAAAGGTGGCGACCGGGGGCCTGGGGGTCAGCCCCCCGCGCCTCCTCGCGGCGGCGGTCGCCGGTCCTGCTCCGGCCGCGGGAAGGCCGCGTCGATGCCCGCCAGCTGCAGCGCCCGCTCGACCGGCTGCGACGCCGCACGGAGCACCGGCCGGCGGCCGGCCGCGGCGGAGGCCTCGGCGCACATCAGCATGAGGGCCAGGCCCGACGAGCACACGAAGGTCACGGCGCCGGCATCGATCGCATCGACCACGACCCGGTCGCGGCGGTGGGCGTTCGCGAACCGGGTCGCGACGGCGGTGTCCACGTCACCGCGCAGCCACAGCACCCGGCGGCCGGCGCCCTCGTGCTCGATGGTGATGGTCCCGGCGGGCGGCCGCAGGGCCCGATCCACGTCCATGGCCGCCCCCTCGGTTCGCACTCCGGGTCCGCCCCCGGACGGTACGCCGCCGCGCAGGGAAGGATGCACTGGTGCGCGCGGTGGTGAGCAGGGTCAGTACAGCGGCTGTAACCGTGGACGGGCAGGTGGTGGGCGAGATCGGCCCGGGACTGCTGTCACTGGTCGGAGTCGGGCACGCCGACGATGCCGCCGGCGCACGGGCGCTCGCCCGCAAGATCCACGAGCTGCGGATCTTCCCCGGCGACGACGGCGCGGTGTCCGCCGCCGACCTCGGGCTGCCGGTGCTCGTGGTCAGCCAGTTCACGCTCTACGCGGACACCCGCAAGGGACGTCGGCCGTCGTGGGCCGACGCCGCGCCGGGCGAGGTGGCGGAGCCCCTGGTGGAGGAGGTCTGCGCCGAGCTGCGCCGCCGCGGCGCCGAGGTGGCGACCGGCGTGTTCGGTGCCCGCATGCAGGTGTCGTCGGTCAACGACGGCCCGATGACGCTCCTCCTGGAGGTCTGAGAACCACAACGGCGTCATTTCCGGTGTGACGAACCGACCTCGCGGGGTAAGGCGGGGTGACCGACGACACTCCCTGTCGGTTTGCTGTGAAGGGCGTGTTCGTGGAACACGCAGCACCCTGCCCGCCGTTGTGCAGGGCGTACCACATCGGACAGAAGAGCCAGGGACCGGTCCGGAGAAGCCCGGAGACCACCTGCACTTGACGCCTGGATGCCCCGCCACCGACGACGCAGCGGATGCATCCGAACCGAAGGCAAGGACGAAGACCCATCGTGACGCTGCTGCAGTCTTCCCCCAACGACACCCTCGGGGTGCGCGCGCCCCGCCGTGAGCCCGACACCAGCGGCCTGGTGTCCACGGACCTGGTGCGCGTGTACCTCAACACCATCGGCAAGACCGCGCTGCTGACCGCCGAGCAGGAGGTCGAGCTGGCCAAGCGCATCGAGGCCGGCCTCTACGCCGAGCGGCTGCTGGCCGAGAAGCAGGGGCTCACCCCCGCCAAGCAGCGCGACTACAAGACGCTCGCCGTCGACGGCAAGGCGGCCAAGGCGCACCTGCTGGAGGCCAACCTCCGGCTGGTCGTCTCGGTGGCCAAGCGCTACACCGGCCACGGCATGACGTTCCTGGACCTCATCCAGGAGGGCAACGTCGGCCTGATCCGCGCGGTGGAGAAGTTCGACTACACCAAGGGCTTCAAGTTCTCGACCTACGCCACCTGGTGGATCCGCCAGGCGATCACCCGGGCCATGGCCGACTCCGGTCGCACGATCCGGCTGCCCGTCCACCTGGCCGAGCAGGTCAACAAGGTGGTCCGCACCCGCCGGCGCATGCACCAGGAGCTGGAGCGGGAGCCGACCGCCGAGGAGCTCGGCCTGGAGCTCGACATGCCCGAGGCCCGCATCACCGAGCTGCTCGAGTACAGCCGCGACCTGGTCAGCCTCGACCAGACCGTCGGGGCCGACGAGGAGTCCCGGCTCGGTGACTTCATCGAGGACGCCGACGCCGCGGTCGCCGAGGACGCCGTCGCCTTCCAGATGATGAAGGGCGACGTCCGCAACGTGCTCAACACCCTCGAGGACCGGGAGCGCGACGTCGTCGTCCTCCGGTTCGGCCTCGACGGGTCGCAGCCGCGGACGCTGGAGCAGATCGGCAAGCAGTTCGGTCTGTCCCGCGAGCGGGTGCGCCAGATCGAGCGCGAGACGATGGCCAAGCTCCGGGACCCGGAGCGCGCCGACGCCCTGCGCGACTACCTGGCCTAGCGGTTCCGACGACGAGAGCCGGTCACCTCCTGGTGGCCGGCTCTCGTCGTTCAGACCGGGTTGCGCATCCGGCGGGGTCCCGGATCGACCCGGGCCGTGGGCGGCCCCACGGAGGCGCGGGCGCCGGCCACCACCAGCGAGCGGCCGCCGTGCCAAGGGTCGGGCGGACCGACGATCACCGGCTCCAGCGTCAGCCGCAGCACCTCGGGCAGGTCGTCGGCGAGCCGGGCCACCCGCAGCAGCAGGTCCTCGAGCGCGGGCAGGTCGGCCGGCTCGGAGCCGCGGTACCCGTTGAGGAGCGGGAACGCGCGCGGGGCACGCACCAGCTCGGCGGCGTCCAGGTCGGTCAGCGGGAGGGTCCGGTAGGCACGGTCGCCGAGCAGGTCGGTCGCCACTCCCCCGAGGCCGAAGCTGACCAGCGCGCCGAAGGACGGGTCGTCGACGATCTCCACCACGGTCGCCACGCCCGGTGCCGCCATCTCCTGCACCAGCACCGGGTCGCCGGACGGGATGGCGCTGAACGCCGCCCGCACCGCCTCGGCGTCGACCAGGTCGAGCCGCACGCCGCCCAGGTCGGAGCGGTGCCGCAGCCACGGGGCGGTCGACTTCAGCACCACCGGGTAGCCGATCTGCTCCGCCGCGGCGACCGCCGCGTCGGCGTCGGAGACGGTGCGCGTCGCCAGCAGCGGCACCCCGTAGGCGGCGAGCAGCGCGATGAGCTCGTCGTCGGTCAGGTCGCGGCCCGTCGGGGTGTCCGCGAGCACGCGGCGGACCAGCTCCTTGCCGCTCGCCTCGTCGACGTCGGGCAGCTCGGGCACCTCGCCCACCGGGCGCCGCCGCCAGCGGGCGTACTCGGCCACCTTGGCCAGCGCGATGACCGCGCGCTCCGGCGTGGAGTAAGAGGGCACCGAGCCGCGCAGCGGCATGCCGTCGTCGTCGAGGACGGCGAGCTCGTCGGGGATGCCCTCCGTCGAGAGGAAGCTGGCCACGATCGGCTTTGTCGAGGTCATCGCCACGTCGCGCAGCGCGGGCCCGTACTCCTGGGACCCGGACATCAGCGGCGGCAGGAACACGGCGACCACGGCGTCCACCCCGTCGTCGTCGACGGCGGCCTGGAGCGCGGCGCGGAACTCCTCCGGGCTGCCCGTGACCCCGATGTCCACCGGCGCCTCGTGGGCGAGCTCGAGCCCCTCCTCCAGGACGGCGTCGGCGACCAGCACCCCGATCGCCGTCGAGTTGCCGACGACGGCCACCCGCGGCCCCTCGGGCAGCGGCTGGTGGGCCAGCAGGCTGCCGACGTCGAACATCTGGGCGACCGTCTCCACGCGGATGACGCCCGCCGAGGCGAACAGGGCGGCCACCGACTGCTCGGGCACCGCCACCGAGGTGCCGGCCAGGCCGGGGGTGACGTTGACGTGGCGGCCGCTCTTCACCGCGACGACCGGCTTGGTGCGGCCGACGGTGCGGGCCAGCCGGGCGAACTTGCGGGGGTTGCCGAAGCTCTCCAGGTGCAGCAGCACGACCTCGGTGCCGGGATCGGTCGCCCAGTACTGCAGCAGGTCGTTCCCGCTGACGTCGGCGCGGTTGCCCGCGGAGACGAAGGTGGACAGGCCGAGGTTGCGCTGGCGGGCGCGCTCGAGCAGCGCGACGCCCAGCGCACCGGACTGCGCGAAGAACCCGACGCGGCCGCGGCCGGGCACCATCGGCGCGAGGCTGGCGTTGAGCCGCACCTCCGGGTCGGTGTTGACCATCCCGAGGCAGTTGGGCCCGACGACGCGCATCCCCGACGCCCGCGCCGCGGCGACCAGCTGCCGCTCGGCGGCGCGCCCCTCCGGGCCGGTCTCGCCGAACCCACCGGAGACGACCACCAGGCCGCGGACCCGCTTGCGGCGGCACGCCTCGACGACCCCGGCCACCTCGTCGGCCGGGACGGCGAGGACGGCGAGGTCGACGTCGTCGGGGATGGACTCGATGTCGGCGTAGGCGGGGACGCCGCGCACGTGCCGGGCGGTGGGGTTGACCGGGTAGACCGGCCCGGCGAAGCCGTACTCCAGCAGGTGCCGCAGCAGGGCGTTGCCGATCTTGCCCTCGTCGTTGCTGGCGCCGACGACGGCGACCGACGACGGGGTGAGCAGGCGGCCGATCGACCGCGACTCGCTGCGCTGCTCCCGTTCGTAGGCGACGGCGAGAGCGTCCTCGGTCTGCTCGATCGGGAAGGTCAGGTGGACGACGCCGTCCTCGTACGAGCGCTGGGCCTTGTAGCCGGCGTCCTGGAAGACCCGGACCATCCGGCTGTTCTGGGCCAGCACCTCGGCGACGAAGTTCTTGATGCCGCGCTCCCGGGCCGCCGCCGCGAGGTGCTCGAGCAGCACCGAGCCCAGCCCGCGCCCCTGGTGCTCGTCCTCGATGAGGAAGGCGACCTCGGCGTCGTCGGTGCCGGGGTACCGGTCGTAGCGGCCGACCCCGACGATCTGGTCGCCGAGCAGCACGACGAACGCGACCCGGTCGACGTGGTCGACGTTGGTGAACCGGTGCAGGTCCTTGTCCGAGAGCCGCTTCATCGGGCCGAAGAACCGGTAGTAGCGGGTCTGGTCGCTGCTGCGGTCCATCAGCCCGACCAGGCCCTCGTCGTCCTCGGGGCAGATCGGGCGCAGGTGCACGGTGCCGCCGTCGGCGGCCACGATGTCGGCCTCCCAGTGGGGTGGCGGCATCGGCCGCTCCTCAGCCGTCGCCCCCTCGCCAGGGGGTCGCTGCGGGCCTGCGGGTGCCGGGGGGCCGAGCGGTCCTTGATCAGTCACGGGGGTCGTCCGGGTCCAGTCCGAAGTAGGGGAAGGCCGCGCGCCGGGTGCGCATGATCGCCCGGTCGACGCGGGACTCGGTGAAGGTGTCCCAGCGGGAGAAGCCGGTGTACCCGCCCTCCGTCATGTGCGTGGGCGGGCGCGCGCGCAGGCCGCGGCGGACGACGTCCTCGCGCCACGACGCGGGGATCTCCGTCGCCGGGTCCAGCGGGCTGCCCGACACCTCCGCGAGCAGGTGCGTCCAGGCGCGGGGCACGCAGCGCACCAGGCCGTAGCCGCCGCCGCCGAGGACGACCCACTTTCCGTCGCACAGCTCGTGCGCCAGCTCGTGCATCGCCTTGTAGCTCGAGCGCTGCCCGTCGACGGTGAGCGCGAGGTCGGCCAGCGGGTCCTCGTGGTGGGAGTCGCAGCCGCACTGGGTGACCAGGATCTGCGGCTGGAAGGCGCGCAGGACGCTCGGGACGACGGCGGTGAACGCGCGCAGCCAGGCCGAGTCGTCGGTGCCGTTGGGCAGGGCCAGGTTGACCGCGCTGCCCAGGGCCTTCTCGGCGTCGCCGGTCTCCTCGGGGTAGCCGGTGCCCGGGAACAGGGTGAGCGGGGTCTGGTGGACGCTCACCGTGAGGACGCGGGGGTCGTCGTAGAAGGCCGCCTGCACGCCGTCGCCGTGGTGGACGTCGAGATCGACGTAGGCGATCCGCTCGTAGCCCCGGCCCAGCAGCCAGGCGATGGCGATCGCGGCGTCGTTGAACACGCAGAACCCGGACGCGGCGTCGCGCATCGCGTGGTGGAGGCCACCGGAGATGTTCACGGCGTGCTGGGCGCGCCCCTCGTGCACCCGCTGGGCGGCCAGCACGCTCCCCCCGGAGATCAGGGCGGCGGCGTCGTACATGCCCTCGAAGATCGGGTTGTCCGCCGTCCCCAGGCCGTGGCCGACGCCGGGGTCGGCCGGCGCCCGCCGGACCGCCTCCAGGTAGGCCGGGTCGTGCACGAGGCAGAGCGTGTCGACGTCGGCCGGCGCGGGCTTGAGCACCTCCAGCCGGTCGGTGGCCAGGACGCCGAGCGAGTCGGCCAGCCGCATGGTCAGGTCGAGGCGCACCGGGTGCAGCGGATGGTCACCACCCATCGTGTAGTCCAGCAGCGAGTCGTCCCAGACCACGGCGATCGAGTCACTCACCGGTCCACCCCCAACGCTCCGCCGGACGTGAGCCCGCGCACCCACCCTGGCTCGCGACGCTACCCGGTGGCCCCCGTGCGGACCCCTTCGTGGTGAGGGCCTCGTCCGCGCTGACCGGCGCGGTCGTCCCGCCCCCGTAGACTCGACCCGACACGGAGGAGTACCTGTGAACGACCTCATCGACACGACCGAGATGTACCTCCGGACGATCTTCGAGCTGGAGGAAGAGGGGATCGTCCCGCTGCGCGCGCGCATCGCGGAACGGCTCCACCAGAGCGGCCCGACGGTCAGCCAGACGGTGGCCCGGATGGAGCGCGACGGCCTGCTGACCGTCGAGGGCGACCGGCACCTGCAGCTGTCCGACGAGGGTCGTCAGCTCGCGACCGCGGTCATGCGCAAGCACCGGCTGGCCGAGTGCCTGCTGGTGGACGTCATCGGCCTGGACTACGCCGACGTCCACGAGGAGGCGTGCCGCTGGGAGCACGTCATGAGCGAGGCCGTCGAACGTCGGCTGCTCACGCTGCTGGGCAACCCCTCGGTCTCCCCCTTCGGCAACCCGATCCCGGGGCTGGACGCTCTGCGCGGCGACGAGTCCCCGGGCGGCGAGACCTCGGTGGTCCTGGAGTCGCTGACCGTGCTGAGCACCACGGCCACCGTCGAGGGGCGGCCGGTGACGATCCGGCGGATCAGCGAGCAGCTCCAGGAGAACGCGGAGCTGCTCCGGCTCCTGGCCGACCACGGGGTGCGCCCCGGGGCGACCATGACGGCCCGGCTGGTCGAGGGCTCGGTCAGCCTCGACGGCAAGGTCCTGCCGGTGAACGTCGCGCAGCACGTGTTCGTCAGCGCGGTGGACGAGGACCTGACCCCGCTCGAAGCGGCGCCGCTGCTCTAGCGACGTGGCCACGCCCATGGACGGCGACGCGGTCCGCGCCGTCGCTGCACGACGTCGTCGTGACCCGCAGGGACGACGGCACCGAGGTGCTCCGCGAGCCGGCGGGTCCGCCCCTGCACGCCGGGGACCTGCTCGCCCAGGTGCGGGCGGAGCTGGAGCGCGTCGACCCCGAGACGTTCCTGGCCGACTGGTCGGCGGGCGGCCGGGCGGCTTCCTGAGCCGTCCTCACTAGTGTGGGACGGCGTCGCAGCCCGCCGCCCGAAGGAGAGCCCCGGTGACCTCGACCGATCCCGGTACCGCAACCTCCCCCGAGCGGCCCGACGGCCCGTTCGCGGACCTGGCGCAGTTCGTGGCGCTCCCCCGCCTCGGTGCGCTGGCCCTCTCGGCGGACGGCACGCGCCTCGCGGTGTCGGTGCAGACCCTGGACCCCAAGGGCACCAAGTGGCGGTCGGCGCTCTGGGAGGTCGACCCGGCGGGGACGCGCCCGCCCCGGCGGCTGACCCGCAGCGCCCCCGGGGAGTCCACCCCCACCTGGGCTCCGGACGGGTCGCTGCTGTTCACCTCCGCGCGACCGGACCCGGACGCCGCCGAGGACGGCGAGCCGAAGCCGGCCCTGTGGAGCCTGCCGGTCGGTGGCGGTGAGGCCCGCCCGGTGCTGACGCGGCCCGGTGGCGTCTCCGCGGTGGCCGTCGCACCCGGTACCGGTGACGTCGTCGTCGCGTCGGCCACGCTGCCCGGCGGTTCCGACCCGCAGGTAGACGAGGACCGGCGTAAGCAGCGCACGGACGCCGGGGTGTCGGCGGTCCTGCACGAGGCCTACCCGGTGCGCTACTGGGACCACGACCTCGGGCCCGCGGCCCCGCACCTGTTCTTCGCCGGTCCGCTCCCGGCCGACGAGGCGGGCGCCGACGAGGTGCAGCTGCGCGACCTCACGCCCGACGCCGTCCCGCCGAACGGCGCCGACGGCTCGTTCACCCTGTCCCCCGACGGCCGGCTGCTCGCCCGCGCCGAGGACGTGCCCGACGGCCCGGCCGGCCGCCGCACCCGGGTCGTGCTCACCACGACCGCCGACGGGGAGTCCCGGCCGCTCGTGGACGACCCGCTCGCCGACGTCTACGCACCGCGCTTCTCCCCCGACGGCCGCACCGTGGTGTGCGTCCGCGAGACGCTGTCGACCTACGCCGAACCGCCGGACTACACGCTGCTGCTCGTCGACGTCGAGTCCGGTGAGGCCCGCGACCTCACCGCGGGCTTCGACCGGTGGCCCAGCGCGCCGCAGTTCAGCGCGGACGGCACCGCCGTCTACTTCCTCGCCGACGAGGACGGGCGGCACGCGGTGTTCCGGGTGCCGGTCGACGGCGGGGCCCCGGTGCGGCTGACCGGCGACGGCGCCTACAGCGACCTGCAGGTCTCCCGGGACGGCACCGCCCTCTACGCGCTCCGGTCGGCCTACGACTCCCCCGCCGTCCCGGTCCGGCTCGACCCCGAGGCGCCGCTGCAGGAGCCGGCCGCGCTGCCCAGCCCGGCCGCGGTCCCCGCCCTGCCCGGCACCCTGCGCGAGCTGCACGCCACCGCCGCCGACGGCGCCCGCGTGCAGTCCTGGCTGGTCCTGCCCGAGGGCGCCTCGGCCGAGAACCCGGCGCCGCTGCTGCTCTGGGTGCACGGCGGACCGCTGATGAGCTGGAACTCCTGGTCGTGGCGCTGGTGCCCGTGGGTGCTGGCGGCCCGCGGGTACGCCGTCCTGCTGCCCAACCCGGCCCTGTCGCAGGGCTTCGGGCAGGACTTCGTCCGGCGGGGCTGGGGCGAGTGGGGCGGGGCGCCCTACACCGACCTCATGGCTGCGGTGGACGCCGCGGAGCAGCTGCCGGAGATCGACGCGACCCGCACCGCGGCCATGGGCGGCTCGTTCGGCGGCTACATGGCCAACTGGATCGCCACCCAGACCGACCGGTTCCACGCGATCGTCACCCACGCGAGCCTGTGGGACCTCGACTCGTTCACCGGCACCACGGACACCGCGTACTACTGGGAGAAGGAGTGGGGCGACCCGCTGCGCGACCCGGAGCGCTACGCGAAGAACTCCCCGCACCGCTTCGCCGACGCGATCACCACGCCGATGCTGGTGATCCACGGCGACAAGGACTACCGCGTCCCGATCGGCGAGGGGCTGCGGCTCTGGTACGACCTGCAGAAGCGGGGCGTCCCCTCGAAGTTCCTGTACTTCCCGGACGAGAACCACTGGGTGCTCACGCCCGGCAACAGCAGGGTCTGGTACGAGACCGTGCTGGCCTTCCTGGCCGAGCACGTGCTCGGCCAGCAGTGGGAGCGCCCCGAGCTGGTCTGACCCGCCCACCGGGGTCAGTCCTCCCCCGCCGCGACCGCCGCGGCGATCAGCTCGCGCAGCTCGGCCGGTCGCACGCAGCCGTCCAGGGCCTGGCTGAGCAGGTGGGCGAGCGCGTAGTCCGGCGCCCCGTCCAGCGCCCGGTCGAGGGCGATCTGCGCCATCGCGCCGTCACCGCGCAGCCAGGCGCTGACCGCCAGCAGGGTGGCGGGAGCCGCGTGCAGCGGTGCCGGCGCCCGGCGGGTGCACTCGGTCCACAGCTGCTCGGCCGCGGCGGCGTCGCCGCCCAGCGCGAGCCCGAGGGCGCGGTCGCGCACCCCGCGGTCACGCAGCGCCCACAGCACCCGGGCAAGCTCGGCGTCGGGAAGCGTTCCGCTGGCACCCGGCCGGGACCGGGCCAGCGCGGCCACGACCGCGGCCCACGACTCCTCCGCCGCGGCGTCCCAGCCCCGCTCGTCGATCTCGCGCGCGCACGCGACGCCGACGGCGGCACACGCCGTCGCCATGGCCGCCCGGGCCCGCGCGGGCCAGGGAGCGATCCGGGCGGCCAGCGCCTCGCGGCCGGAGGCGACGACCACGCCTCCGGCCACGGAGGCCGCGGCCAGGGCGGAGACGCCGGACGGCAGCGGTGTCCCGGCCCCGGGCGCGCAGCAGGGAGCAGGGCAGTCGTAGGACCACCACCGGCCCGACCGGACCAGCACCGCCTCCCGCACCGGGACGTCGTGCGCGGCCAGGGCGACGACGACCGCGTGCGGGAGCGCGCGGTGCGGCAGCCCGGCAGGGCCGGCGTCCGGCTCCTCGGAGACGACCGCGACGAGCACCGCGTCCGGGGCATCGGTCAGCAGTTTCCGGGTGAGCGCCGCGGCGAGGGCAGCGGTGTCGTCGACCGCCGGGAGGTCGGCGCGGATGGTGAGCCCGACCCGTCCACCGGGGCCGGACAGCCCGACCAGCACCACCGACTCCCGGGGCCGGAAACCGAGCAGGTGCGGCAGTGCCTCGGCGAACTCGCCGGCGCCGTCGAGCCGGACCACGGGCCCGGGATCGGGGTGGGTGCGTCGTGCGCCGCCTGCGTCCATGCCGGAGACCCTGCTGGCGCAGCGGCGCTCGCGGGGTCCGCCGGGGGGATCTGTGGACGGGCCGCCCGGCTGTGGACGGCCTCAGCCGAGGGCGTCTGCCTGGGTCTCGTACGCCTGGGCCAGGAGGTCGGCGAACGCGGCCGGGTCCAGCGGCGTCGCGGGGGCACCGGGGTCGCCGGTACCGAGCGACGACGTCTCCAGGTTCATCAGCACCAGCAGCCGGTCCCCGTCCTCGACCGCGCCGATGACGGCCGGGACCGACACCTGCGAGCCGTCCGGCAGGGCCACCACCGTCGTGTACCGGAGCATCGCGGCGCCGTCGCCCAGGTCGTCGACGGGCAGCGTCTCGAAGGTGATCGTCGCCTGCCCCACCTCGGGCGAGGTGACCTGCGCCTGCGGGCACCGCTCGGCGGCCGCCCCCAGGGCGTCGACGGTCCCCTCCGTCGGACCGCCGCGCACGAGCACCTCGACGGTCGTCCCCGATCCCGTCGTGGCGCTCTGCGCGGCCACGTCGTCGAAGTCGTCGAACGTCGGCTGGGCGCCCTCCACCGCGGCCGCGCACTCCTCCGGGCTGATCTGCAGACCCTCGGCTCCGGCCGCGGCCAGGCCCGCGCCCTGCTGGAGCTGCTCGGCCGTGACCGCCACGACGGACGCGTCGGCGCCGAACGCCTCGGCGGGCAGCAGACCGGAGGCGAGGTCGGGCTCGGACTCCGTCGCGCTCGACGGCGGCTCCGAGGTCGCCGCGGCCTCCTCGTCGCCGCTGCCGCCGCCGCAGGCCCCGAGCACGACCACCGCGGCGGCGAGGGCGAAGGGACGGCGGAGCGGACGACGCATGACCCGACGCTAACCGCTCCCCCGGCCCCCGACGACCGGGAGCGGCGCCCCCGGGACGGTCACCCGGCCGGGTGCGGTCCGCGTGCCCGGTTACCGGCTGGTAGCCGCGGGCTCCCCGGCGCTGGCTAGAGTCCCGTCGCATGGGACGGTCGCTGCGCATCGCACTGCTGTCCTATCGCAGCAAGCCGCACAGCGGCGGCCAGGGCATCTACGTGCGCGCCCTCTCGCGCGAGCTGGCCGAGCTCGGTCATCGCGTCGAGGTCCTCAGCGGCCAGCCCTACCCCGAGCTCGACGGCGGCGTCCCGCTGACCCGCCTCCCGAGCCTGGACCTGTACCGGGAGCCCGACCCGTTCCGCACCCCGCGGCCCTCGGAGTTCCGCGACTGGATCGACGTGGCCGAGTGGGCGACCATGTGCACCGCCGGCTTCCCCGAGCCGATGACGTTCAGCCTGCGCGCCGCCCGGCACCTGCTCCCCCGGGCCGGTGAGTTCGACATCGTGCACGACAACCAGTCGCTGGGCTGGGGGCTGCTGCGGCTGGTCCGGGCGGGGCTGCCGACCGTCGCCACGATCCACCACCCGATCGCCATCGACCGCCAGCTCGAGCTGGCGGCCGCGCCGTCGCTGCGCCGGAAGCTGACCCTGCGCCGCTGGTACGGCTTCACCGGCATGCAGGCCCGCGTGGCCGCCCGCCTGGACGCCGTCACCACCGTCTCGGAGAACTCGCGGCGCGACATCGAGACGCACATGGGCGTGCCGGCGACGGGCGTCGAGGTGATCCCGGTCGGCATCGACCCCGACGAATTCACCCCGCCACCGGCCACGCAGCCGCGGGAACCGGACTCGATCCTCGTCATCACCAGCGCCGACGTCGCCCTCAAGGGCCTGGTGCACCTGCTCGAGGCGCTGGCGAAGCTGCGCACCGAGCGGCCGGTGCGGCTGACCGTCGTCGGCACCGCCCGTCCGGGCGGCCCGGCGGAGGCCGCGCTCGACCGCCTCGGGCTGCGCGACGCCGTGACGTTCACCGGGTCGGTGCCGGAGGACGAGCTGGTGCGGCTGCTGCAGCGGGCGTGGGTGGTCGCCATCCCGTCGCTGTACGAGGGTTTCTCGCTGCCGGCGATCGAGGCCATGGCCTGCGCCACCCCGCTCGTCACCAGCGACGCCGGCGCCCTGCCGGAGGTCGTCGGGACCAAGGCAGGGCTGCGGGTCCGGGCCGGCGACGTCGAGGAGCTGACCGCCGCCCTGACGCTCGTGCTCGACTCCCCCTCGCTGGCCGAGCAACTCGGCCGCGCCGGGCGGCGGCGGGTGCTCGACAACTACACCTGGCGCGCGACGGCCGAACGGACGGCCGACTGGTACGCCGAGACGCTGGAGCGGAAGGGTTCCCCGTGCTGACCGTCGACTACGACCTCCTCGACCTGCGGCCGGGGATGACCGTCCTCGACCTGGGCTGCGGCGAGGGCCGGCACGCGTTCGAGGCCTACCGGCGCGGCGCCTCGGTGGTCGCCGTCGACTGGGGCGTCTCCGAGGTGGCGACGACGAAGACGTGGCTCGGCGCCATCGCCGAGGCCGGCGAGGCGCCCGAGGGCGCCCGCTACGAGGTGGTGCGCGGGGACCTGCTGCACCTGCCCTTCCCCGACGCCAGCGTGGACCGGGTGATCGCCTCCGAGGTGCTCGAGCACATCCCGGACGACGTCACCGCGATGGCGGAGATCTTCCGGGTGCTCAAGCCCGGCGGCCGGGTCGCCGTCACCGTGCCGCGCTACGGCCCGGAGCGGATCTGCTGGGCGCTGTCGGACGAGTACCACGCCAACGAGGGCGGGCACATCCGCATCTACACCGAGCCGGTCGTGCGCACCCGGCTCGCCTCGGTCGGGCTGCTGCCCGGCGCGCGGCACCACGCGCACGCCCTGCACGCGCCGTACTGGTGGCTCAAGTGCGCCGTCGGCGTCGAGAAGGACTCCGCTCTCGTCCGCGCGTACCACCGGCTGCTGGTCTGGGACCTGACGAAGCGGCCGTGGCTCACCCGGACCGCCGAACGCGTCCTCGACCCGCTCTTCGGCAAGAGCCTGATCGTCTACGCCGACAAGCCGGCCGACGTCGACGTGCCGACCGGCGCGGGCGGCGCCGTCCACGCCGAGCGGGAGCAGACCGCTGCCGGGCGCTGACCGGCCCGGGCTGCCGGAGCTCCCCGGCGTCCTGACCGGGGACCAGGTACGGGCCACCGTGGCCTGGATCGCCGGTGAGCAGGGCGCCGACGGCGCGCTGCCGTGGTTCCGCGGTGGTCAGCTCGACCCGTGGGACTCGGTCGAGGCGGCCATGGCCCTCGACGTCGGCGGCGCGCACGACCGCGCGGTGGCCGCCTACCGGTGGCTGGCCGGCCGCCAGCGACCGGACGGGTCGTGGGCGGCCGAGTACCGCGACGGCGTGGAGACCGCGCCGGCCGCGGAGAGCAACCACGCCGGTTACCTCGCTGTCGGCGCGTGGCACAGCTGGCTGGTCACCGGCGACGAGCAGCTGGTCGCCGAGTTGTGGCCGGCGGTCCGCCGCGGCCTGGACCTCGTGACCCGGATGCAGCTGCCCGGTGGGGCGATCGGCTGGGCGCTCCGCCCGGACGGGACGGCGGACGGCACCGCGCTGCTCACCGGCAACGCCAGCCTGTTCCAGGCGCTGCGCTGCGGGATCGCCCTGGCCGGGCTGGTCGGCGACGCGCAGCCCGACTGGGAGCTCGCCGTCACCGACCTCGGGGCGGCGCTGCGTACCCGCCCCCACGTGTTCGCCGACCGGTCCCGCTACTCGATGGACTGGTACTACCCCGTCCTGGGCGGCGCGGTGACCGGCGCCGACGCGCGGGAGCGGCTGGCCGCCGAGTGGGACAGCTTCGTCGTCCCGGGTCTGGGCGCGCGGTGCGTCTCCGACCGCCCGTGGGTCACCGGGGCCGAGACCTGCGAGCTGGCGCTGGCCCTGGCGGTGGCCGGGCAGCCCGACGCGGCGCTGGAGCAGGTGGCCGCGATGCAGCACCTGCGCGACGACGACGGCTCCTACTGGACCGGCTTCGTGTACCCGGACGACGCCCGGTGGCCGATCGAGCGGACGACGTGGACCGCGGCCGCCGTGGTCCTGGCCGCCGACGCGCTGTGCGGGGCGACGGGCGCGTCGGCCCTGTTCACCGATCCGGCCGCCCTGCCGGCCGCGGGTCTCCCGGAGCCGCTCGGATCGGCCGGTTCGCTGACCGAGGGCGCGGGCACGGTCCTCCCGTGAACTCCGACGTGACCGTGGTGGTCGCCAGCCAGAACCGACGCACCGACCTGCTCGCCACGCTGCCGCGGCACGAGGCCCCGGTGGTGCTCGTGGACAACGCCTCCACCGACGGCACCGTCGAGGCGGTCCGGAGCGCGCACCCCGAGGTGACCGTGCTGCCGCTGGACCGCAACCACGGCGCCCACGGTCGCACGCTGGGGGTGGCCCGGGCCGGGACGCCGTTCGTCGCGTTCGCCGACGACGACTCGTGGTGGGCGCCCGGCGACCTGGCGCGGGCCGTGGCGGTCATGCGGGCGCACCCGCGACTGGCGGTGCTCAACGCCCGCATCCTGGTGGGCCCCGAGGAGCGGCTCGACCCGGTGTGCGCCGAGATGGCACACAGCCCGCTGGGCACCGAGCAGGACCTCCCGGGCCCTTCCCTGCTGGGCTTCATCGCCTGCGGCGCGCTGGTGCGCACCGAGGCGTTCCAGGCCGTCGGCGGGTTCGACGACGTCGTCCGCTTCCCGGGCGAGGAGGAGCGGCTCGCGCTCGACCTCGCCACCGCCGGCTGGGGGCTGGCCTACGTCGACTCGGTGACCGTGCACCACCACCCGTCCCCGCGGCGGCACTCCCCGACCCGCCGCCAGGTGGCCGTCTGGCGCAGCAAGGTGCTCACCGCCGTGATGCGCGGGCCGCTCCCCGAGCTGGCCGGGGTGCTCGCGACCGCCGTCCGGTCCGGCCGGCCGGGCGTCGAGGGCCTGCTGCGGGCCGTCCCCGACCTCCCGCGCGCACTGCGCCGACGCCGTCCGATCCCCGAGGACGTCCGGGCCGCGCTGCGTCTCCTGGGTTAGCGGGCGCAGTCGATGCAGGTGCGCGCCGTGGGGCGGGCGGCGAGCCGCTCGGGGGCGATCGCGCGGCCGCAGGTCTCGCAGCGCCCGTAGGTGCCGCCCTCGACGGCGGCCACCGCGGCGTCGACGTCGGCGAGCCGGCGGCGGGCCTGGTCCAGCAGCGCGGCCACCTGCTGGCGCTCGAACGCGATCGTCGCGCCCTCGGGATCGTGCTCGTCGTCGGCGTTGGACGACCGCGAGGCGGCCACGATCTCGTCGAACTGGCGGGTCAGCGCCTCGATCTGCGCGAGCGCGGCCACCCGCTCCGCGCCGAGCGGGTCAACGCTCACGACGCAGCACACGGAGCGAGCCCGTGCCGGGGAGCTCCGTGAAGTCGCCGGACCCCACCACCCGGCGGTAGACGCCGTAGGGCGCCTGACCGCCGTCCGCCGGGTCGGGGAAGACGTCGTGGATGGCCAGGGTGCCGCCGACGGCGAGCTTCGCCACCCAGGCGTCCTGGTCGCGCCGCGCCGACTCCTCGGTGTGGCTGCCGTCGAGGAACAGCAGCGCCAGCGGGGTGCTCCACAGCGGCGCGAGCGTCTCCGAGCGGGTGACGACGGCGATCACGACGTCCTCGGCCCCGGCGTCGGCGATGGTCCGGCGGAACCGCGGGAGGGTGTCGATGCGGCCGACGGCGGGGTCGACCAGGGACGGGTCGTGGTACTCCCAGCCGGGCTGGTGCTCCTCGGAGCCGCGGTGGTGGTCGACCGTGACCACCTGCCGTCCCGTCTCGCGTGCCGCGGCCGCGAGGTACAGCGCGGACTTGCCCATCCACGACCCGACCTCGAGCAGGGGCCCCGGGACGGCGACGGTGCGGGCGGCCTCGTAGAGGGCGTGGCCCTCGTCGTCGGGCATGAAACCGGGGGCGGCCTGGGCGGCGGCGAGCAGATCGGACACGCCGACAGCCTGACTCATCGGGCGAACCGGGCACGCAGGGCGGTCACCCGCCGCTCGGTGGCCGCGCCCGCCTCGGTGTCGGCGGCCTTGGCGAAGAAGGCGCCGGCCGCCGTCGTCACCGGCACGGCGAGCACCAGCGCGATGGCGCCGACGAGGGTCCGGATGACCTCCTCGGCAAGCCCCGAACTGGTGACCGTCGTCCAGAGCGGCTGCGGGGACAGCTCGAAGAGCAGCAGCAGCGGCAGCGCCGCGCCCGCGTAGGCGAAGACGATCGTGTAGACCGTCGAGGCGATGTGGTCGCGGCCGACGGCCATGCCCCGCGCGTAGAGCTCGCGCCAGCTCATCTCCGGCGACACCTCGTGGATCTGCCAGATCGCCGACGCCTGGGTGATGGTGACGTCGTTGAGGACGCCGAGGCCCGCGACCACGATGCCCGCCAGCACCAGTCCCGAGAAGTCCAGGGTCGGGTCGTAGCCGAGCAGCGTGTTGGTCTCCTCGCTGGTGAGCCCGGTGAGCCGGGCCACGGATACCGCCACGGAGCCGAGCACCGCCACGAGCGTGAGCCCGAACAGGGTGCCGACGAGGGCCGTCGTGGTCCGCGCGGAGAACCCGTGGGCGAGGTAGAGGACGACGAACATGATCGCCGCCGACCCGACCAGGCTGACCATCGTCGGGTAGTCCTCCGCGAGCAGCCCCGGGAGGATGAACTGCAGCAGGACCACGAAGGCGAAGGCCAGGCCCACGAGCGACGCCAGCCCCCGCAGCCGGGCTACCGCCCCGACGACGACGGCGAAGGCGACGGCCAGGACGATGATCGGGGTGTCGCGCTCGTAGTCGAAGAAGCCGTACGCCGGCCCGCCCTCGGCCCCGGCGTCGCGGGTGAGCACCAGCGTGTCACCCTCGGCCACACCGGCCGCGACCACCTCCGGCGGGAGCTCGACCGTCTGGTAATCGCCCGCCCCCTCGCCGTCGAGGACCTCCACCACCGCGTTCGCGCACTCCTGCGGCGGGGCGGACGGGTCGAGGCCGCAGTCGAACACCTCCAGCGAGACGATCCGGCCGTCCGGGTACGTGGTGCCGGGCGGCAGCGCGACGGCCGCCGCCTGCTGGGCCGGCGAGGGCTCCCCGCTGGGCCACAGGGCGATCAGCCCGATGACCGTCGCCAGCCCGACGGGCACCAGGAGCAGGAGCATGAGCCAGACGGCCCGGCGGCGACGGCCCAGCGCCTCGGCGCTCGGAGGCGGGGCGTCGGGATCGGGTGCGTGGCTGTGGTCGTGGTCGCTCGGCGGCACCCGGCCAGGCTAGGGACTTCCGCCCGCGGTCGCCCCGGCGACACCGCGGGGCGCGGCTACGACTCGCGCGCGTCCCCCTCGATCGGGAAGCGGTGCCACAACCCGCTGAGCTGCAGCGGCCGGACGACCGCGGGGGCCGGGTCCACCAGGACGACGTCGATGCCGCGCGGGGCGGCGAGTTTCTGCAGCTGGACGAGCACCGCCATGCCCGCGGAGTTCATGTACTCCACCGCTCCGAGCTCCAGCCGCACACGCGTGGGCGACGGCTGTGTCAGCAGCAGGTCGGTGAGCACGCGCACGAGCGGGCGGCGGGCGCTCTCGGTCAGCTCGCCGGTCACCGTCAGCCGGGCGGTCCCGTCGTCCAGGCGGTGCGCGACCTGCGGCTCGTCGGGAGAGGGCGGGTTCGTCGTCTGCTCCACGTCCCGACACTGCCCCGGCGGCTGCCCGTTCACGCGCCGGGAATTTTCTCGTCCGTCGCACGTTTACTGAGGCATCCGAGTGAGGTAATCTCTAGTCGCCACTAGAGGTTCACCCCTCGGGCAGCGAACTCCACACAGTTACACCAGGAGGTTGGAAGTCATGATGCTGACCGCCTACGACCCGTTCGCCGCCACGTCCGCCGCCTTCCGCGCGCTGGACCAGCTCACCGGCCGCGCGGGCTCGACCACCGCCCGCCCGCTGTCGGGCATGCCGATGGACGCCTACCGGGTCGGCGACAACTTCGTCGCCCACTTCGACCTGCCCGGCGTCGACCCCGGCTCGATCGACCTGTCGGTCGAGGGCAACACCCTGACCGTCAGCGCCGAGCGCTCCGTCCCGCAGCTCGAGAACGCCGAGTGGACGATCGCCGAGCGCCCCTTCGGCAGCTACACCCGCCAGCTGGTGCTCGGTCGCAGCCTCGACACCGAGCGGCTCGAGGCGAGCTACCACGACGGCGTCCTCACGGTGAGCATCCCGGTCGCCGAGAAGGCGAAGGCCCGCAAGATCACCGTCACGCGGGCAGACGTACCCGCGGCCGTGGAGGGCAGCCGCACCATCGAGGGCAGCTCCATGGAGGGCAGCGCCTCCGCCCAGGAGCAGAGGGCGGTCGAGAGCTGATCGACCGCCGCCAGGGGCCGGGTCCCGACCACGGGCCCGGCCCCTCGGCGTCTCCGCACGACCCTCGAGAGGAACGGCCATGCCCGCGCACCCCGCCGACGACCAGCCCGACCCGGTGAGCCGGCTCGACGACCCGGACTTCCCGGCGCTCACGATGAGCCAGGCCGCGGAGCTGCTGGGCGTCCAGGCCGCCTTCCTCCGCAGCCTCGACAGCTCCGGGGTGCTGCACCCGCACCGCTCCCCCGGCGGGCACCGGCGCTACTCCCGCCAGCAGCTCGCGCTGGCCGCCCGCGTGCGCTCCCTCCTCGACGACGGCCACTCCCTCGCGTCGGCCGAGACGATCGTGGGACTCCAGGACGAACTCGCCTCCGCGCGGGCCGACGCCGACCGGCTCCGCTCCGACGTCGCCCGGCTGCGCCGCCCGGATCTGGCGAAGTAAACCCCCGGGGGGTATAGTCTCCGGCATGGAGACCGTCGACCCCGGCAACGAGGCCGCCCACGACCACGGCGCCCACCACCACGGCTACATCCACCGCAAGGACGACTACCTCAAGCGGCTGCGCCGCATCGAGGGCCAGGCCCGCGGTCTGCAGCGCATGGTCGAGGACGAGAAGTACTGCATCGACATCCTCACCCAGGTCTCGGCCATGACGAAGGCGCTCCAGTCGGTCGCTCTCGGCCTGCTCGAGGAGCACATGGCCCACTGCGTCGTCGACGCCGCCCGCGCGGGCGGCCGCGAGGCGGACGAGAAGGTGCGGGAGGCCTCCGAGGCCATCGCCCGTCTCGTCCGCTCCTGACCACCCAACGAGAGGGAATCACCATGACCACCAGCACCTACACCGTCGTCGGCATGACCTGCGGGCACTGCGTCAGCGCCGTGACCGAGGAGGTCTCCCAGGTCCCCGGGGTCACCGGCGTCGACGTCGACCTCGCCAGCGGTGGGCTGACCGTGACCAGCGACGCCCCCGTCGAGGACGACGCCGTCCGCGCCGCCGTCGAGGAGGCCGGCTACGCCGTGGCCGGCTGACCCCGTGAACACACCGGTCAAGGTCGCCGGCTCCGCGGCCGGGCTCGCCTCCGCGGAGGACGGCTCCCCCGGCTCCTGGCGCCTGATCGCCGACTTCACCGCCGCAGCCGACGGGGAGAACCGCACCCTGGGGGCCGACCTGGCGGTCGCGGGCACCTGGTCGTCCTGCGCACCGGCGACCTCGGCTACCTGCACGCCCACCCCACCGGCGAGCCCGGCGACGGCCGCACCCGGCCCGGGCCGGAGGTCGCCTTCGCCACCACCACCCCGTCGGACGGCACCTACCGGCTGTTCCTGGACTTCCGCCACGACGGCGTCGTCCGGACGGCGGAGTTCACGGTGACCACCGGCGGCCACGAGGAGCACGCGTCATGAGCGCCCCCACCGACGTCGAGCTGCTGATCGGCGGCATGACCTGCGCGTCGTGCGCCAACCGCATCGAGAAGAAGCTCAACAAGCTCGACGGCGTCACCGCGACGGTCAACTACGCGACCGAGAAGGCCAAGGTCACCTACGGCGACGGCGTGACGCCGGAGGACCTGATCGCGACGGTCGAGAAGACCGGCTACACCGCCGCCCTCCCCCAGCCGCCGCGACCGGAGGAACCGGCCGCGGCCGACGACGCCGCGCGCCCGCTGCGGCAGCGGTTGATCGTCTCGACGCTGCTCACCGTGCCGGTGATCGCGATGGCGATGGTCCCGGCGCTGCAGTTCGAGTACTGGCAGTGGCTGTCGCTGACCCTCGCGGCACCTGTCGTCGTCTGGGGCGGGTGGCCGTTCCACCGCGCGGCCTGGACCAACCTCCGGCACGGCGCCGCCACCATGGACACGCTGGTGTCGCTGGGCACCCTCGCGGCGTTCGGCTGGTCGCTGTACGCGCTGTTCTGGGGCACCGCGGGCGAGCCCGGCATGACGCACCCGTTCGAGTTCACCATCGCCCGCACCGATGGCAGCGGGAACATCTACCTCGAGGCCGCCGCCGGGGTGACCACGTTCATCCTGGCCGGCCGGTTCGCCGAGGCACGGTCCAAGCGCCAGGCGGGCGCGGCCCTGCGGGCCCTGCTGGAGCTGGGCGCCAAGGAGGTCTCGGTGCTGCGCGGCGGCACCGAGCGGCGCGTCCCGGTCGACGAGCTGCGGGTGGGCGACCTGTTCGTCGTCCGGCCCGGCGAGAAGCTCGCCGCCGACGGCGAGGTGACCGAGGGCTCCTCGGCCGTCGACGCCTCGATGCTCACCGGCGAGTCGGTGCCCGTCGAGGTCGCCCCCGGCGACGCGGTGGCCGGCGCCACGGTGAACGCGGGGGGCCGGCTGGTCGTGCGCGCCACCCGGGTCGGGTCGGAGACCCAGCTCGCGCAGATGGCGCGCCTGGTGGAGGACGCGCAGAACGGCAAGGCGGAGGTCCAGCGGCTGGCCGACCGGGTGTCGGGCATCTTCGTGCCCGTCGTCCTCGCGCTGACCGTCGCGACCCTCGGCTTCTGGATCGGCACCGGCGCGGGGCTGCCCGCCGCGTTCACCGCGGCGGTGGCGGTGCTGATCATCGCCTGCCCGTGCGCCCTGGGGCTGGCGACGCCGACCGCCCTGATGGTCGGCACCGGACGGGGCGCGCAGCTCGGCATCCTGATCAAGGGCCCCGAGGTGCTGGAGAGCACCCGCCGGGTCGACACCGTCGTCCTCGACAAGACCGGCACCGTGACGACCGGCCGGATGACGCTCCTCGACGTCGTCCCCGCCGAGGGCGAGGAGGCCGACCGCGTGCTGCGCCTGGCCGGCGCGCTGGAGGCGGCGTCCGAGCACCCCATCGCCCAGGCGGTGGCCCGCGGGGCGACCGAGCAGGTGGGCGCGCTGCCCGGCGTCGAGGGCTTCGCGAACGTCGAGGGGCTCGGCGTGCACGGCGTCGTCGAGGGCGCGGCGGTCGTCGTGGGCCGCCGTCGGCTGCTGGCCGACTGGTCGCTGACCCTCCCGCCGGCCCTGGAGTCGGCGGCCGCCGAGGCGGAGGCGGCCGGCCGGACGGCGGTCGCCGTCGGCTGGGACGGCGCCGCGCGCGGGATCCTCGTGGTCGCCGACGCGGTGAAGCCGACGTCGGCCGCCGCCGTCCGGCAGCTGCGCGAGCTGGGGCTGACGCCGGTGCTGCTGACCGGCGACAACGAGACGGTGGCCCGTGCGGTCGCCGCCGAGGTCGGCATCGACACCGTGATCGCCGAGGTGCTGCCGCAGGACAAGGTCGACGTCGTGCGGCGGCTGCAGGGCGAGGGCCGGGTCGTGGCGATGGTGGGCGACGGCGTCAACGACGCGCCCGCGCTGGCGCAGGCCGACCTCGGGCTCGCGATGGGCACCGGCACCGACGTCGCGATCCAGGCCAGCGACCTGACGCTGGTGCGCGGCGACCTGCGGGTGGCGGCCGACGCGATCCGGCTCTCCCGCCGCACGCTGGGCACCATCAAGGGCAACCTGTTCTGGGCCTTCGCCTACAACGTGGCCGCGATCCCGCTGGCGGCCGCGGGGCTGCTCAACCCGATGATCGCGGGGGCCGCCATGGCGTTCAGCTCGGTCTTCGTGGTGACCAACAGCCTGCGGTTGCGCGGTTTCGCCTGACCCGACGGTGTGCGCTGATGCCCGGTTCCGAGCGCTGGAACCGGGCATCAGCGCACACGCTCAGGTGCTCGGGCGGGGGAGCAACTCGGCCACCAGGGCGGCCGCCGACTCCGGCGCGGTCACGGTGAGCGTCAGCTTCCCCGCGGTCAGGCGCAGGCCGAAGGCGAGGAACGGGCAGCACCGCTGCTCGGCCAGCACGAGCGCGAACACGTCGTCCGCGGTCTCCCGGGGCAGGTCGACGGCGAAGCCGCCGGGGCCCTCCCGTGGGGCGCCTCGGCCGAGCACCCTGTGCCAGTCGGCGATACGCGCCGCCTGGCTCGAGCCCGTGAGCGAGCAGGCGATGGCCTCCTGGTTCCGCATGCCGTCGGTCATGAGGACGACCGTAGCCGCTATCATCGCCGAATGGCGATGAATCAAGGCGGCCCGGCCGCAGTGGTGGAGCCGGCCGTCGACGAGACCCGGGCGCTGTCCGCGGCGGCGTGCCTCTTCCGCGGTCTCGGGGACCCGGCCCGGCTGGCGATCCTCCGCCACCTCGCGCTCGGTGAGCACAAGGTCGTCGACCTGACCGCCCACCTCGGGCTGGCGCAGTCGACCGTCTCGGCCCACCTCGCCTGCCTGCGCGGCTGCGGTCTGGTGACGTCCCGGCCGCAGGGCAGGGCGTCGATGTGGTCGTTGGCCACCGCCCCCGAGCTGCTCGACGTGCTGACTGCCGCCGAGCGGCTCCTCGCGGCCACCGGGGACGCCGTCGCGCTGTGCCCGACCAACGGCGAAGCGGCTGGCCGGTGACCGCCACCCACTCGCACCCCACGCCGACGGCCGCGGAGCGGACCCGCCTGGGCCGCCGGGCGCAGTGGCTCGCCGGGGCGTCGGTCACCTACAACGTCGTCGAGGCGGTCATCGCGATCACCGCGGGCATGGCTGCCGGATCGGTCGCGCTCGTGGGCTTCGGGCTGGACTCCGTCGTCGAGGTCTCCAGCGGGCTGATCATCCTGTGGCAGTTCCGGCACCGGCTCCCGGAGTCGCGCGAGCGGCAGGCGCTGCGGCTCATGGCGCTGTCGTTCTTCGCACTGGCCGGCTACGTGAGCGTGGAGTCGGTGCGCGCGCTGCTGTTCGGCGGCGAGCCCGAGGCGTCGCCGGTCGGGATCGGCCTGGCCGTCGCCTCGCTGGTCGTCATGCCGTTCCTGTCCTGGGCGCAGCGCCGCACCGGGCGGGCGCTCGGCTCCTCCGCCGTCGTCGCCGACTCCACCCAGACGCTGCTGTGCACCTACCTCTCCGCGGTGCTGCTGGTCGGGCTGGTCCTCAACGCCACCCTGGGCTGGCACTGGGCCGATCCCCTCGCCGGGCTGGTCATCGCCGCCGTCGCCGTCCGGGAGGGCGTCCAGGCGTGGCGCGGCGAGGGCTGCTGCGCGCCGGGCCGGCCCGGGACGGCCGCGGCCACCTCCACCGGCGGCTGCGGTGGTGCCGACGACTGCTGCACGCCCTCCGGCGGCTTGCGCCCTACTCCTCCCTGGTAGGCAGGGCACGAGCTCTCGGAGAGGACGGCGCATGACCGGTCAGGTGGCACGGCGACGCGGGATCCGGCTGCTGGCCGGCATCGGGCTGGCCTCGGGCCTCGCTCTCCTGGCCCGCCCGCAGGAGCTCGTCGACCGCGTGGCGCCGGCGTTCCCGCGGGAACGCGTCTGGCTGGTCCGGGCGCTCGGCGCCCGGCTGGTGGCCCAGCACGGAGCGGTGCTCTGCGCACCGCGCCGCGGCCTGGTGCGGGCCGGCTCCGCGGTCGACCTGCTGCACGCGGCGAGCATGGTGCCCTTCGTCGCCTCCCCCCGGTACGGCCCGGCCGCCCGGATCAGCGGTGGGCTGGCGGCCGCCTACGGCGCCGTCGCCCTCGCGGCCGCGCCGCGCTGATCACAGCGCGGGGACGAGCAGCAGCGCCGTCGGCAGGAGCAGCAGGAGCCCGGCCGACACCAGCGCCGCCCACCGGGCGGCGGTGGGCAACGGGGATGGTGGCTCCAGCAGCCGCACCACTCGCGCCCGGACGCCCCCGCCGCTGACGGCCAGGGCGCCCGACGGCACCTCCGCTCCCCCGCCCGCCGCGCCGACGATCGCCCGCGCCAGCGTGCGGCGGGGCTCCGGCCCGTCCAGGGCGCGCAGCGCGACGTCGTCGGCCCGCATCTCCACGAGGTCGCGCACCGCCGTGTGCGCCCGCGCCGCGGCCGGCAGCACCGGCAGCGCCGCCTCCCACGCCACGAACGGCAGCAGCAGCAGGTGGTGGTGCTCGCGCAGATGGGCCCGCTCGTGCTCGACGACGGCGGCGAGCTCCGCCTCGTCCAGCTCCTCGACCATCCCGGACGACAGCACCAGCAGCGGGCGCCCGCCCGGGATGCAGAAGGCGACCGGGACGGGGTGCTCGAGCAGGCGGGTGTCCGGGGCGGCGGCCGGCTCCACGACGAGCTCCAGCAGGTCGCGGTGCCTGCGGCGGGCGCGGGCCGTGCGCCACCAGGAGAGCGCGAGAACACCGAGCAGCTGGGTGGCGAGCACCGCGGCGAGGGTCATCGTGACCCAGTGGTCGCCCCGCACCGGGTCGTCGGCCGGCTCGCCGCGCACCCACGACCACCACGCCTCGGGCAGCGAGTGACCCCACGGCGCCAGCCCGTGCACGAGCAGCGCGCCGATGATCGACAGGCCCCCGGCCAGTCCGATCGCCTGCCAGCAGACCAGGGCCACGAGCGGGTCGCGCTGCGGCCAGCGGGCCCGGCCGAGCAGCGCCGGCACCGGCCACGCCAGCAGCGCGGCCAGGACGGCGAGGGCGGCCGCGGAGGCGGGCAGCACGGAGGTCAGCGGGCGAGCAGCTCGCGCAGCAGCCGCGCCTCGTCCTCGTTGACGCTGCCGACGAACCGGGCGAGCACCGCCTGGCGGTCGCCGGCCTGGCCGAGCACCTCGTGCATCAGCTCGGCGGCGTGCTCGGCCCGGGTGGTGCGAGCGGAGAACCGGCGCGGCCGGGCGTCGTCGTGGACGACGAAGCCCTTCTGCTCCAGCCGGGTCAGCACCGTGTGCACGGTGGTGAGGGCGACCCCGCGGTCGGCGAGCCCGTCGCGCAGCGTCGTCGCGGCGAGCGGGGCGTCGGCCGCCCACAGCCGCTCCATGACGGCGCGCTCCAGCTCTCCCAGCGAGGCCATCGGCCCTCCTGTCGTCCGCATCACACGACACTCTTCTACGCGATGTAGAAGAACTCTTCTACTCGGCGTAGAAAGAACTCGTCGATCGTACGACGGTCGCCGCCGAGATGTGAGGAGCAGGTGCCGTGGACGTCCTGGACGTGGCGCGCTGGCAGTTCGGGATCACGACCGTCTACCACTTCCTGATGGTCCCGCTGACCATCGGGCTGGGGATCATGGTCGCGGTCATGCACACCATGTGGGTGCGCACGAACAAGCCCGAGTGGCTGCGCATGACCCGCTTCTGGGGCCGCGTCTACCTCATCAACTTCGTGCTCGGCGTCGCCACCGGCCTCGTGCAGGAGTTCCAGTTCGGCCTGGCCTGGAGCGAGTACTCGCGGTTCGTCGGCGACGTCTTCGGCTCGCTGCTCGCGCTCGAGGCGCTGCTCGCGTTCTTCCTCGAGTCGACGTTCCTCGGGCTCTGGATCTTCGGCTGGGGCCGCATCCCGAAGAAGGTGCACCTCGCGGCACTGTGGGCCGCGGTCATCGGCTCGATCGTCAGCGCGTACTTCATCATCGCGGCCAACTCCTGGATGCAGCACCCGGTCGGCGTCGAGGTCGACGACGCGACCGGCCGCCCGCTGCAGGTCGACTTCTGGGCGGTCCTCACCAACAACACCGCGCTGGCCGCGTTCAGCCACGCGATCGCCGCCGCCCTCATGGTCGCCGGCGCGCTGCTGGTCGGCGTCGGCCTCTGGCACCTGCGCAAGCGGAAGCTCGCGCAGGCCGACACGACCGAGCCCGACCACACGGTGTGGCGCCGGTCGGTGCGCCTCGGCGGCTGGGTGTCGCTGGCGGCGTTCGTGCTGGTCGCGGTCACGGGCGACTGGCAGGGCAAGCTCATGTACCAGCAGCAGCCGCTGAAGATGAGCTCGGCCGAGGCGCTCTGCGAGACCGAGGCGCCGGCGTCGTTCTCGATCTTCGCCTGGGGCAAGCTCGGCTCGAACGAGTGCGACGACGTCCACTCGATCACCGTCCCGTACATCCTCAGCTACCTCGCCCACGGCGACTTCGAGACCGCCGTGCCGGGTGTGAACGAGCTGCAGGAGGAGTACGCGGCGGTCTACGGCGAGACCTACCCCGACGACCCCAGCTTCGGGGACAAGGCCGGCGAGCCGATCGACTACACACCGCTGCTCGCGGTCACCTACTGGAACTTCCGGCTGATGATCGGCATGGGCGCGGTCTCGGCGGCCGTCGCGGCGTACGCCCTGTGGTCGACGAGGAAGGGACGGATCCCGACGTCGCGGATCGGCGTCCACGGGGCGCTGCTCGCCGTCGCCGCGCCGTTCGTCGCCAACGCCTCGGGCTGGATCTTCACCGAGATGGGCCGCCAGCCCTTCGTCGTCTACCCGAACCCCGACGTGCCGGTGGAGGACCAGGTGTACTTCTTCACCGCCCAGGCCGTGTCCCCCGGCATCTCGGCCGCCGAGGTCTGGACGTCGCTGATCGGCCTGACCCTCGTCTACGGGGCGCTCGCCGTCGTCGAGCTGTGGCTGCTCACCCGGTTCGTCCGGGCCGGCGTCACCACCGGGGACGCCGCGCCGGTCCCCGGCTCGCCGCCCGAGGGCACGCCGGACGACGACCTGCCCGGCGGCCGCGACCGCACCGACGACGTCCTCCAGTTCGCCTACTAGGAACGGACCGCTGACATGGACCTGCAGACCCTCTGGTTCGCCGCGGTCGCGGTGCTCTGGACCGGATTCCTGCTCCTCGAGGGGTTCGACTTCGGCGTCGCTGCGCTGCTGCCCGTGCTCGGCCGCACGCCCGCCGACCGGCACCTCATGCTTCGGAGCATCGGCCCGCTCTGGGACGGCAACGAGGTCTGGCTGATCACCGCCGCCGGCGCGGTCTTCGCCGCCTTCCCCGGCTGGTACGCCACCTGGCTGCCGGCGCTGTACCTGCCCTTCGTGCTCGTGCTCTTCGGCCTGATCATCCGGGCGGTGGCCTTCGAGTGGCGGCACTCCCACCACACCGCCGAATGGGACGCGACCTGGACCCGCGTCATCACCGCCGGCTCGCTGATCGCGGCCCTCGGCATCGGCGCGGCGCTGGGCGCGACCACGCTCGGCCTGCCGATCGACGCCGACGGCAACCGGGTGGGCGGCGCCTTCGCCGGCCTCGGGTGGTCGGCGCTGCTGGGGGCGGTGGCCGTCCTGGCCTTCTCGATGGTGCACGGGGCGCTGTTCCTGGCGCTCAAGGTCGACGGCGACGTGCGGCTCCGGGCACGGACGTTCGCCCTCCGCTGGTCACCGGTCGCGGCTCTCCCGCTGCTGGCGTGGGCCGGCTGGGTGCACCTGCGCCACGGGACGCCGGTGACCGGGGTGCTGTGGCTGGTCGCCGCGCTGGCCGTCGTCGTCGCCTGGACGCGGATCAAGCTCGACCGCGAGGGCTCGGCGTTCGCCGCCTGGGCGGTGCTGCTGGTCGCCTCGGCGGCCACGATCTTCGGCGCTGCCTACCCGGTCGTCGTCCCGTCGACGATCGACGCCGCCTTCGACGTGACCGTCGCCGACGCGTCGGTCAGCGACTACACGCTCACCGTGATGACGTGGGCCGCCGCGGTCGGGCTGCCCGTGGTGCTCGGCTACCAGACCTGGACCTACTGGGTGTTCCGCAAGCGGCTGACCGCCGAGCCGGTGCACGAGGAGCGGGCCGAGGCGCACGCATGAGCGGGAAGGGCCCGCTCGGCGCGCTCGCCGGCGTCCCCGGGCTGACCGGGGCGCTGGGAGCAGACCGCCGGCGAGGACCCGAGCTATCCGCGGTATCCCGACGAGGACTGCTACCACCTCGCGGGCACGCGGGGATCCCTCTCGTTGCCGAGCCTCCGGCTGCGGGTCTTCCCGGGGGAG
>SPQJ01000035.1 GCA_004570425.1 Bacillus sp. AZ43 | reverse complement strand
GATCAGGTCACCGATCGGATCGTTGCTCAGCTCGGCCATGTGGACGATCGCGTCCACGCCCTCGAGCTGCTCCTGCCCGAGGCGGCGGATGTCCATCGCCAGGGTCTCCGGGACCCGGTCGAGGCCGAGCCAGCCGTGCTTGTAGTACCCGGTGTCCACACCGACGACCTGGTGGCCGCGGCTGAGCAGTTCTTCCGCCGTCAGGCACCCGAGGTAGCCGTCCGTGGCGGTGACCATCACTCCCGCGGTCGTCCGCCGTCATTCATGGTCATCCGGCTACCAGACCTTTCAGGCCGCCCCGCTGTCGTCCCACATGCCGTTGAGTTCCTTTCAGCCGCGGTAGGTGTCCATTGCCATCCAGAAGCCCTCGTGGCGGTACACCCGCCAGCTGCGTCGCGGGCGAGGCGCTGCAACGTCGCATGCTCGAGCATCTGGTCGGTGGCGGACGGATTCATGTGCTGGTCGATGAACACGCGCTCGAAGAAGAAGCCCCCCGTTGACGTAGCCGGTCTGGGACTGCTTCTCGTTGAACTCCGTCACGTCGTCGCCGCGCAGTGCCATCTCCCCGTAGCAACCACCCGGGTGCACCCCGGTCAGGGTGCCGAGCTTGCCGCTGACGAGGTGGCTCTTGTGAACGGCCGAGATGTCCACGGCAGCGATGCCGTCGCCGTAGGTGAGGACGAACCTGGGTGCGTCGAGGTACTGCGCCACGCGCGCGATCCGGGCACCCGTGGCCGTGGCCGAGCCGGTCTCGGCGAACGAGATCTCCCAGTCCTCGTCCTCGACGGCCGGGTGGAATTCGATCTCGCGGTCGCCCTGGAACCGCAGCGTGACATCGTTCATGCGCGACCGGTGGTTGACGAAATGATCCTTGATCATGTGGCCCTTGTATCCCACGCACAGGACGAAGCGCCGGAACCCGTAGTGGCTGTAGGTCTTCATGATGTGCCACAGGATCGGCGGGCCACCGGTGTCGACCATCTGCTTGGGCGGCCGTTCACTGGGCTCGCGAAGTCGGGTTCCCATCCCGCCACAGAGGATGACCACGGGGATGTCGGGTCGGGACGATTCTGGCGCCAAGAAAGTGGGAGACCGCACACCGGCGGGCAATCGTCCGTGGCACCCGCTCGCGACGGTTCAGCGAATCGGTGGTTCTAGCGCGAAGGGATTGCCACGGCCGGAGGGCGCGTCAGTAAGCGCCCGAGCCTCGGACGACAGCACCGAGCGTCTTCCACAGGATCATGCAGTCGAATGCCAGGGACCAGTTCTCGACGTACTGCACATCCATCCGCACGGAGTCGTCCCAGGACAGATTCGACCGACCACTGATCTGCCACAGGCCCGTGAGCCCAGGCTTCACCAGGAAGCGGCGGTGCATGTCGATGCCGTACCGCTCGACCTCGCTCGCCAGGGGCGGTCGCGGTCCGACGAGGGACATGTCTCCTCGAAGGACGTTGAGCAGCTGAGGCAGCTCGTCGAGCGAGTAACGACGGAGGAACCTGCCGACCCGCGTCGTTCGCGGGTCGCTCTTGAGCTTGAACAGGACGCCGTTCCCGTCGTTGGGTGTGACCAGCGTCGACGCCATCCGGTCCGCGCCCTCGACCATCGTGCGGAACTTCAGCATGACGAAGGGCTTGCCGTCCCGGCCGACCCGCTCCTGACGGAAGAGCACCGGCCCCCGGCTGGTGAACCGGACCGCCGTCGCCACGCCGAGGAGGAGGGGCAGCGTCAGGAGCAGCACGAACGTCGCGGCGACCTTGTCCGTCGTCTCCTTGGCAAGTCGCCGGATGCCACGCAGTTCCGGACGCTGCATGTGCAGCAGCGGCAGCCCCGAGATCGGACGGATGTTCACCCGTGGCCCGACGACGTCGGTGACAGCAGGCGCGAGGAGGAGTTCCGCGTCGGTCGATTCCAACACCCAGCCCAGCCGGCGCAACGCTGGACCGTCCAGCTCCGGAGAGGACAGTACGGCCACCGCGTCCACGTGGTGCCTCTCGACCGCGGAGACCACGTCGCTGAAGCCACCGAGCACCGGCAGCGACTGGAAGCCGGGTTGCGGGTCAGCGGGATCCGTTCCCGTCGGCGTGCAGCAGCCGACGACCCGGTACCCGTGGTAGGCCTCGCGCTCGAGCTGCGCGTGCAGTGCTGCGATACCGGAGTAGTGCCCGACGATCAGGAGGGACTGACCGAAGCGACCGTGGGAGCGCTGACGGTGCAGCCAGGCGCGCTGGCCATAGCGCGCCAGGAGCGTGAGGACGGTTGCGAGGGGCAACGCCACGACCACCAGCCCGCGAGCCACCTGGAGCTGGAAGGCCCAGCTGACCGTTCCCACGGCCGCCAGGAGCAGGACGGCTGTGCTGAAGACGCGGCGGAACTCCTCGGCACCGACCCAGAGGAATCGCCGTTCGTACGTCCTGCCGAGGGCCATCGCCGCCACCCACACCACCGGGAGAACACACGCGATCCATGCGGACGCGACCTGATACCCCTGGGGCGAGGTGTCGGGCCCGAAGCGGAGGAGATAGCCGGCCAGAGCGGCCAGGAAGCCGGCCAGCAGGTCGCCGATGACGGTCCGCCGGACGTACGCCGCCTGCCAGGCCGTGCGGCGCCTCGTCGGCTCGGCGACCGGGGAGCCCCCACTCCCGCGGAGCTGTTCGCCATGGACCAGCTGGCTGTCCATCGTCAGCATGAATCGGGCTCCCCGTCGGTCGGTCGTCGAAGGCCGACCACGTGCGGAGCGGTCGGTTCATCCGCCCGGCGACCGTAACCGACACGTTGAGTGATCGGAACCCTTTGCCACACAACGAGAAGAGCGGCGCGGTGAGCGCGGTGAGGAACGTCTACGCCCAGCAAGGGTGGCCGACGAACGACCCGCCGTTACGCAGCGTAGGGGTGACTCAGCGTGACCGACGCTCCGCCGTCAGGCCGGACGAGGACGCCGGTTCGCCCGAACAGGCCCGCCGTCGGCCGCCCTCCCATCCGTTGTGATCTGTATCACTAGAGGCCTCCGGTCGACCCGGGCGAGATCATCACCATGCTGGGATCCAGATCGCCGACCCTCGCGGCCCCGGCCACGGCCATCACATGGCGGAGGTCCTCGGTGAGTTCCCGGAGAGTGCGGTCGACGGCGTCGCGCCCGCCCGCGGCCAGAGCCCACAGCACCGGCCGGCCGACCAGTACCGCGCTCGCCCCGAGGGTCAGAGCCACCAGCGCGTCGAGCCCGGAACGGATGCCGCCGTCGACGAGTACCGGCACCCGGCCGCCGACGGCCTGGAGGACGTCGGGGAGCGCCAGCGCGCTGGGTACGGCGCGGTCGAGCTGGCGGCCGCCATGGTTGGACACGACAACGCCGGCGGCCCCCGCGTCGACGCACCGTTGCGCCTCGTCGCCCCGGAGCAGACCCTTCACGACCACCGGCAGGCCGCTGATGTCGGCCAGCCGGCCGATGACCTCCGGTGTCATCGACGGGTCCTGCTCCGCCGACTCCCGTCCGACCGCCCCGGGCAGCAGGTGCTGGGCGAGATTGATCAGGTACTGGTCCTCCGGCACCGCGAAGCGGACGCCGACCACCTTGTTCTTGCGTCCGACGTAGGGGGTGTCGACGGTGAGGACGATCGCACGGGCGCCGGCGGCAGCAGCCCGCTGCACGAGCGCCTCGGTGAGGCCGCGGTCGCGCATGAGGTACGCCTGGAACCACCACGGACCCGTCGCGGCGGAGGCGATGTCCTCCACGGTCCGCGAGGCGCGCGTCGACACGACCGAGAGGGCCCCCGCGTCACCGCTCCCGGCGACGGTCGCGCACTCCCCGTCCGTGCTGGCCAGGGCGTGGAACGCCATGGGTGCGACGACGAAGGGCGAGGAAACGCGTGTGCCCAGGAGGTCGGTGGCCAGGTCCACGGACGAGACGTCCCGGAGGACGCGGGGGCGGAAGCGGTAGGACCGCCATGCCCGCTCGGCCTCGCCGAGCGTGACCTCCTGGCCCGAGCCGGCCTCGTAGTAGTCCCAGACGTCCTCGGACAGCACAGCGCGGGCGGCGGCGTAGTTCTGGGCGAGTCCTGGAAGCACTGCTGATGCTCGGAGTGGGGACTCCGATCTCCTTCCGACCGGACGGACGTGGGGCGGGTGAGCCTACGACACCGCATGGCTGCTCAGCGGCCACCGCGACCGACTTTCAGCCACGAAAGCAATGGAACGCTTCCGGCATCTAATGGCGGAGTCAGTCCGTCCACCCCGACAGTGTCACCACGTTCCTTGTGAGGTCACCCGGCCGCTCCGGCCGTATTCCGTCACGCTTGCATACGTGGCAACGGCCGCCGAGCCTCGTCGCGCCAAGCAGTGCGCGGCGGCCACCGCACATAAGAGACTGCAGAGTGCATATCTCCCCCGCATATGCACTCTGCGCATGGGCACATAAGGTGCGCCATGGACGTCCGGCCCGGGAATCGGGTCCCGCCATCACCGAAGAAGGGCGCCCGAATGGACTGGGTCTTGGCCGCAACAGCGGCATGGGTGCTCCTCGCGGTGGTTGTCTCCCCGCTCGTCGGCCGGGCCATCGCAATGGCGGAGAGCAACGGCCCGGGAACCGGGTCCGGCCACGCCCCGAACTTCGTCGTCGACCATCCCGTCATCCCGGCGCCGGAGGCCGGGGCGTCTGCCCGGGCTTCGGAGGGCGCGCTCGACCCACTCACCTCGCCGGGCCCGCCCACGATCCCGGGACTTCCCTCCGCACGGCCCCCGGTCGGCCGACCACCCGGCCGAACCCGGCGACGGTATCCACACTCCGACGCAGGCTGATGCACTCGGGCCGGTTTGGTGGGCCCGCCCCGCCTACGGCAGTGCGGAAGGCGACTCCGGCCGGGCACCGCCACCAGGTGCACCCAGGTCCTGGATCGTTCCGTTGCTGTCCACCACGAGCGGTCGGCCCGCCATCTCGAGGAGCGGACCGTCCAGACGTACGTCGTCGGTGATGGCGCAATCGAGGCGGTCCGTCAGCACGTCCTGCAGACGTCGCGCCTTGCGGGCGTGCACGTTCTCGTCATATCCCGCATCGCCGAAGTCGCTAGCCTGGACCAGCGTGACATCGGCCAGGGCGCCGATCCGCTCGGCATAGATTCTCGGCGCAGCGGTCACCAGGACCGTGTGCCCCCGCCACTCCGCGACCCGTTGCAGCACGTCAGCGTTGACGTGCGCACGGAAGACGCCGGTCGCCCAGGTGTCCACCGCTGCCCCATCGAGCCGTCGCCCCAGAGCGTGCACCTCCGCCTTGAAACGCACGTGCGACCCACCGAAGAGGCGACGTGCGGCCACCGCCAGGGCGAGGCGTACCAGGGCGGGGTAATCACGTTGGGCCAGCAACTGCCTGCCGGTGAAACGGACGAACAAGGGGAACGTGTTCACCCGCACCAGGGTCTCGTCCAGATCGCAGGCGAGGACCGGACCGTCAAGACGCCTGGGCATCGAAGCTCCACGGCATGCGCAGGAGCGTCCGGCCGAAGAGGCAGTAGTCCGGCCGTACGGGCGGCCGTCGCCATGTGGAAGCCAGCACAGCGGTGCGGATCTCTGCCCTGGGACTGGCCAGCTCAACAGCGCGTCGAACAGTCAGGAGGGTGCGCCCGGAATCAATGGTGTCGTCGACGACGAGAATCCGTTGCGCCTTCTCGGCGGCATGCTGCAGGCCCGTCGTACCGAGGAGCTGCTGTGCCGTCGACTCAACCGAGGGGCGGCGACTCCTCAGTGACGTCTCGCGCAGTTCGACTTCGGCCCAGCGGAGCCCGTCCGCCAACGGCCGCGGGAGCCGACTCACCAGCCGGCCGATGCGCAGTGACGACTTCACCTTCGTCGCCGGGCGCTGGATGCGAACCGAGAGGTACGCCGGGTCACCCATGGTCGCCAGCATGGCCTCCGCCACACGCGCACCGCCGGTCTCGATCCCGACGACGAGATCTGGCCCGTAGTCGCGCACGGCCTCGGCCAGTTGTCCGCAGACCGTGCCGAACCCCTCTCCGTACAGGTCCCGGCGCGCCGGCGGTCGGATCATGCGCTGGATGCTAGCCGAGCGTTCGTCAGGCACCCCGCGACCAGGGTCGAGGACCCCACGATCGAGCATCAGGGCTCAGCGCGGGCCCTTGTTGATGCGCAGGCCCTCGGCCGCCAGCCACTCCTCGATGAGGTGCGTCGCATTCCCGGTGGGCACGCTCCACCGCTGCGGCGGGCGCTCCAGCTGAGACGTGATCGCGGACCCGATCTGCGACAGCGGAACACAGTCGAAGCCGTACACCTCGGCCAGGCGGAGTGCGACCGGCCATTGGTCGTTCGGGGCCTCTTGGCGTCCGTGCCGGCCGATGCCGAGGGTCCGCGGCGCAACCACCAGTCGCCGCGCATTCCGCAGGGCGTCGCCGATGCTGCCGAGGCCGCCGTGGATTACCGTGATGTCCGCCGAGCGCATGTTCTCGAGAATGACGTCGTGCGGCACGAACCTCTCATGACTCAACGCGGTCGGCTCATACGTTCCATTGCCGATCTGCGCCGAGCCGGAGAGGTTCTCGCTACGAGCTACGTCGTCGACGGCACGGACGAGCTCGTTCCAGCCGAAGGGCGTGGTGCCGACCACCAGGAAGAGGCTCACAGCAGGGGTGCGTCCAATCTTCTGGAGCCCGGGTAGACGGCGGACTGTTCCGGCCACTGCACCACCATGAGATCGGCGAACCGGTGACATAAGCGGCCCGCGAGGGTGGGGCCCAGCGTTCCGGCGCTCTCGATGAAGAGAGTCCTGCGGCGGAAGAGGATCTTGCCGAGGACGACGCTGGCCACGGCTGCATCCGCCCCGCTGGTGATGATGACGCAGGGCCGGAACGCCACGATGTGGAAGACGGACTGGAGTGCGTTGAGCAGGAGGCGCCCGGCCCGCCGACGAGGATGGGTGACACCCACCGTCCTCAGGGACGCCGGCTCCGTCTGGAATCTGATGCCCTGGAGAGGGCGGAACGTGACACAGAGGACGACGCTCGGCGCCAGATCCCGGACGGCCATCTCCAGTTCCCTGCGGTGACCACCGGGGTTGTACACCAGCATCATCCGGCAATCCGCTCCGCGGCGGTGCCAGTGCCACATGGTCACCTCCTGGTGTCCAGGGGCAGGCCTCGCCAGCCCCTGC
Organism: Bacillus sp. AZ43; assembly: GCA_004570425.1. Classification (GTDB taxonomy): domain Bacteria; phylum Actinomycetota; class Actinomycetes; order Mycobacteriales; family Geodermatophilaceae; genus Blastococcus_B. Next base: position 39,043 of record SPQJ01000035.1, on the reverse strand, counting down.
GTCGTGCTCCCCGCCCGGTCATGCCGGGCGCACCCGATCCACGATCCCCGCACCCTTGGGGAGTTCCTCGTCTGCTGCGCGCGATTCGTCCTGGGCCGAGGCCGAGGCCGCGGGCGCAGCGGCGCGCCAATTGGCGCACATCGCGACCACCGGGAAGAGCAGATCCGCGGCGCCCCGCATGGTGAGGTGCGGGTCGACGACCATCAGGACCGCCAGCACCACCAGGCTTCCCACCGCTGCCAGTCCGACTGCTCGGAACGCCGGCGTAGCCGTAACGCTAACGCGCCTCGCCGTCCGCACGGCGGCCACGAGGAAGAGGACGAAGACGATGGTGAGTGGCAGTCCGCCGTTCCACATCAGCCACGTGTAGCCGCTCTCGATCCAGACCCACTCCCGCCAGACCTCCGGCGCCGGGATCCGGGCCGAGGTGCGGACGCCGAGCAGCCAGTTGAGCCCCTCGCCGATGCGCGGCCAGATGAAGGTGGAGAGGTTGCCGATGCGACCGTCCTCCCCCGTCCACGCCGACGGTACCCCCTCCCCGGCCGGGATCCGAGCAGTGATGACCGGCTGCAACCCCCACGCCGCCGCGGCCGACAGCACGACGAGACCGGCGACGGCGCGGCGCAACTGGCCGATCGCCCAGCCGATGGTGAGCCCGGCGACGATCAGACCGATCCAGCTGGAGACCTGACCCGACGCGACCGCCCCGAGCCCGAAGAGGGCCGCCGCCGTACCGACCAGGGCCCGCCTGACTGCGACGCAGATCAGCCACCCCAGACTGAGCGAGAGGGCGATGACCATAACGTCGCCGAAGGGAATCGGTGCGCCGATCGTGGAGGAGGCCCGGTTGTTCGCGAGTGCCTCTGGCCCCTCGTCAGTGGCGAACGGGACCAGGAACGAGAGAACGGCCGGGACGCCGATCGCCTGCAGGATCCCGATGACGGCCACCGGGACACACGCCGCCAGGGTCGTGATGATCCCCGTCCGCACCTGACGCTCGGAACGGAGACTCACGCGGAAGAGGGCGTACAGGGCCCCGTACTTCCACAGCGTCAGTGCGAAGAGGATGTCGTCCGCGGTGATCTCAACAGCCCTGACGTACATCCAGAGCAGGCTCGTAACCGAACTGAAGAACGCCATTCCCAGCACGGCCAGGTCCAGCCCGACGAAGCGCGGACGCGGGAATCCGGCCACGGCCCACCGCCGTACGGGTCCGAGCAGGAGCCCCAGCCAGAGAACGCCGAGGAGCGCCTCGTTCAGGCGGATCACCGGGAGGATCGTTCCTCGCTGGAGCCCGACGATGAGCGGGACCAGTCCGAGGTAGACGTAGCCGGCCCACTCCGGGCGCCGTGCCACGAGCACCACCAGCGCGACCACCACGATGCCGGCGAGTGCCATGACCGGTGACAGGCCGACCGCCATTCCCGCAGCTGCCGCGGTCAGGAGAGACACCGACCAGAAGGCCGAGACCTGCCGTACCCTCCGGTTCACCGACGCGACCGCCGGTCGAACCTGCTGGCTCGTCTGGCTCACAGCGGGACCTCGCCACGTCGTCCGAGCTGACGGCGCAGCAGTTCGATCTCGGGGGACCGCATGGCCCATTGGGCCGCGAGATAGATACCGAGGCCGAGGGATCCTCCGGCCAGGAGGGCGACCGGGGCGGACCCGCCCCAGTCACCGACCAGACGGACGACGACCCAGGCCGCGACGGCCATGAGCGCTGACGCAATCAGCGCCTTGCCCGCGCTGAGCGGCAGGGCACGGACCCCGCCGGGGCGTTCCGACCCGAGCAGGATCAGCATGATCACGACCGCGACGACGTCGGTCACGCTGATGATGACGCCCAGTGTCACTAGTGAGATGCCGTCGGACGCGGCGAGGTACCAGGCCATCCATACCAGCGCCAGCAGCGATCGGACGGCGACGACGCCCAGCGGGGTGCGTGCGTCGCGGCGCGCGTAGTAGGCGTTGGTGCACAGCAACACCCCGCACTGCGCGAGCGCCCCGAGCGCCAGGCCTGCGAGGGCTCCACTGACCAGGGACGTTCCCTCGTCGGTCGCCATGTTCCCGCCGGAGACCGCCCGCGCGATCGGTTCGGCCAGGACGAGGAAGGCCACGACCGCCGGGACCGCCACGAACAGTGCGACGCGTCCGGCTTCGATGAGGGGTGCGAAGAACGCTCGACGGTTCGAGCGCAGATGCGCGCGGGCGAGGTCGGGGAGCATGGCCTGCGCCAACGGCCGGGCGATCAGTGCGTCGGGCAGCGTGTAGAAGTTGTACGCCAGCTGGAAGGCGACGACGCCTCCCGGGACGCTGGACGCCACGACCAGGATGCCCACCATGCGGGCAGCGGTCAGGCCGGCGTTGCCCAGTGACGGGATGGCCAGCCGCAGGATGTGCAGGACCTCCGGATCACGCCACCGCAGGGTCGGGATCAGGGTGACCCCGGTTCTCCGGGCGCCCCACCACTGAGCGGCCGCGTGGAGGGCGACGGCCGACGTCGTGCCGATCCCGAGCCAGAGGATCTGTCCGGTGCTCGCGGTCGCCAGGTCCGTGCCGTTCTCGAATGCGAAGGCGTAACCGATCAGGACCCCGATGATTGCGACGTTCTCCAGCGCCGGCACGGCTGCGGTGAAGGAGAAGCGCCCGTGCGCATTCTGGACGGCCGACGCGCAGCCGATCACGGCATACAGCATCACCTGCGGGATGAGCAGCCACAGCAGGAGGCTTCCCGACGAGACCTGCGCCTGCACGATCGTGTCGTCGGAGATGCCGATGGACAGCAAGCGCATGATCCACGGCGCCGCCAGACCCACGGCCAGGGACACGACGACGAACGCGACGAGCACCATTCCGAGGAAGCCGCCGGCGAGGCGCTCGACGGACCTGCGACTGCCGAGATCGGCATGCCTGATGAGGGCCGGGACCAGGAGCGACGTGAACAGGGCGCCGGTCAGCAGCTCGAAGGTGATGTTCGGCAGCAGATTCGCCGCCTGGAACAGGTTGCCGAGATACGTGGGGCCCAGGACGCCGGCGATCACCGCGACCTTCCCGAGTCCCGTCAGGCGGCTGACCAGGGTCCAGCTGGCCACGGTGACGCTGTTCCGGATGGGATCGGCCACCAAGGTGTCCGTCCCGGCCGCCGCGGAGGTCGTCACTGCGGGTGGCGCTTCCTCCAGCGGGTCATGCGGCCTCCGGAGCCGACGCATCGGTCAGGAACGCCGTCGCTGGCGGAGAACCAACGCGATCAGACCGGCCGTGAGGAAGATGCCCACGAGCAGGCCGGCCGCCGCGGATCGGAGTGGCTGGGGCCCGACCGGCTCCTCGAGCAGATAGGGCTCGCTCAAGGGCCGCACGACGGGAGCGCTCGCGACTCGCTGAGTCTGGATGTCGATCGCCCGCTCCTGGAGCTGCACGAGCCGCTGCTGGATGAGATCACTGTCGACGCGCAGCTGCCGCGCCACCTCGCCGTCCGCATCGAGCGTCGACCCGGCCAGTGCGATGAGTTGGGCCCGGAGGTCGGCCTGCTGGGCCGTGAGGCGGGCGATCTCGTCGGCGACGAACTGGTCCTGGCTGGTCTCGCTCTGCAGCCCGGTGACCAGGGCGACGTAGTTCTCCTGGAGTGTCGAGACGATGTCGAGCGCGGTGTCCCGATCGGTGTCCTCCACGGTCACCCGGACGACGTTTCCGCCCTCGAGCTGTTCGCGGGTGACGTTCTCCTGGAGGTCGTCGAGGTCCATGTCATGGTCGTTCGCGATCGGCTCCAGCAGATCCCTGGTGTCGAGCATGCTGATGAGGGTCGCGGTCTGCTGCTCGGCCGTGTTGGAGGTGCTGGGGGCCTCGACGACCAGCTCCGCCCGGGCCCCGTACACCTCGGCCCCGCGCGCCGACACCAGGTACCCGACGACGGCCGGGACGACGAGGAGCAGGCAGGCCCCGATGACCAGGGAGATCCTCCGGACCCGGCTCCCCGGCCAGGGGCCCGTGGCCCGGGCCTTCTCCGGTCGCGGTGGCGCGGGCTTCGGGGGTGCAGGTGGAGAGCCCACGGACTGCACGGCCGGCGTATCGGCCGACGTGGACGACGTTGCGGTCACTCATCCCACCCCGTACACAGCGATTGGAGAGCTGCCGATGCTACAGCGCTCGCGAGCTCGAACGATCACAGCGGCGTCCTGATCCGCCTATCGGGTGTCGAGCGAGGACACCGCGTCGCTCATCAACCGGCGGACCCGGGCGAGCGCCTCGTCACCGGGGAAGGGGCCGCGCAACGCGTGAGCGGCCGCGGTCACGTGTGCCGGATCGGTGGATCCGATCAGGACCGTCGCTCCGGGCCGGGCCGTGGCCGACAGGAGGATCAGCACGCTCGCGAGGTCACCCACCGAGCGCAGCCCTCGACCGAGTGCTCCCTCGATCTCCTGCCGGCGGGGAGGGTCCTGCAGAACAGGACCAAGTCGGTGCAGTTTGGTCGAGAGCACGCCGTAATGAATCCAGGAGATGTCGCGGCGGGTGACGTGAGTGGCGGGCTCCAGCGCGTCGGAGGTCTGCACGACCGTGACGATGTCCGTCCCGTCCACGTCGCCGGCCGCCACGACCGCAGGAGGGCCGGAGATGCCGAAACGCCGCACCGACCCCTTCTCGATCAGCCTGCCTGCGGCCGCCACGGCCGTCTCTGACAGGCTGGAGATGGGGACCTCGTGCAGGAGCAGGTAGTCGAGGCTCTCCACCCGTAGCCGCCGCAGACTGTTCTCCACGCTGTTGACCAGCGTGTCCTCGGTGATCTGCACGGGCACCTGAGCAGCACCGGACCGGCCCTTCACCGCGGAGCGGAGGGCCGGGAACCGCTGGAGGGCCGCGCGCAGCGGCCCCTGCACCTTCGCGAGAGCGCGCGCCGCAGGGCCCGGCGCGAGCCCGACCTTGGTGGCGACGACCACGTCGCCGTGGGTGGCGACGAACTCGCCGAGTTCCGCCTCGCCCGCCCCGAGACCGTAGAGAGGCGCGACATCGAAGTGCCGGTAGCCCTGCTCGTACGCGTGGTCCAGCAGCTGTCGCCGTTTTCGGCGTGAGGGCTCCCGCATCAGGGTCGCGATCCCCAGGCCGAGGTTCGGCACCACGTCGTCGGTCACAGCCGGTCCTTCATCCCGGCCGCCGCTCGCAGAGCCAGCGCAGCCGCCGTCATGGTGGGGTTTGCCACTCCACCGGTGGGAAAGACACTTGCGCCGACCACCAGCACGTTCGGTGCGCCGTGTACGGCGAGACCCGCATCGACGACACCGTCGGCCACGTTCGCGGAGATTCTGGTTCCTCCCATCATGTGGAAGGTATCGCGGAACGCCGGCTCCGCCGCGACCGCTACCGGCTCGAGGCCCAGTTCGTCCAGGTCGAGCGACCCCACGAAGTCGGAGCCGAACGTGTCGAAGGCCGCGCGTTCCTCCCTCCCGATCGTCCAGCCCACGTGCAGCTCTCGCTCTCCCCCGTTCCGCGACCACCGCACCGCGGAATCGAAGCGCGGAGGTTGCTCCACGTCGATCCGGAGCTGGAGCCGCGCATCCCGCGGCAACGGTCGGCGCCGCAGGGCCGCCGCACAGTACGCACCGAAGGCCAGTTCACGGGGGCCCTGCCGCAACAGCCGGAGGGCATCCGACGGACGGATGCGCGGGGTCCCCCGCTGCGCGCTGCGCAGACCTTCCCGGAGAATCGCGTAGGGACTCGACGGTGGCAGCTCGACCTCCCAGTGCGCGAAGGCATTGAGCAGCTCGTGCTTCTGCGCGTATGCCGGCTCCATGACGAAGCGAGGGGTCAGGAGGCTGCTTCCGCCGTACACGGCGCCGGCGGTGCGGACGAAGCGGACCGGATTCTTGACCGCGAACGTCGCGTAGCGCGCGGACACGTGGTCCATGAACCCACGCCCGAGCCAGGGCGAGTCCGACGCCTGCGAGTCCTGTAGGAGGCCGATGTTGCCGAGCGTGCCGGCTGCGAGGACGACCGCTCGGCAATCGATGCGGGCGGCGTCGCCGGAAGACTGCTCGACGACGACGGTGGCCTTGTCGGATCCGTGCACCTTGATCTGAATCACCCTGTGCTCCGCCAGGATCTCCACGCCGGCGGACCGGGCGAACTCACGCTGGAACGGCGGGTAGAAGTTCCTCTTCCGCCATGGCAGCCACGCGGAGTACTTCGTGTACGCGGGACCGGCCGCGACGGCGTCGTGACGGGTCAGCAGGGTCTCCCGGATCCGGGAAGCGGCACCCGACGAGCGGAGGAACGTCTCGTAATGCCGATCCAGGTCGTCGCGGGTGACCGGCCATGGCGAGGCCTCGACGTACCGGCGCTGCTCGAACTCGTAATCCTCCCAGGCCCAGAGCTGGCCGCCCCAGAGCTGGGTGGTCCCGCCCAGACCCGTCGTCCAGCCGTCCAGCGCGCCCTCATGCCGCTGTTGGTCGTACGAGACGTGCGGTCTCAGGTCAGCGTGCCGGGCACGGTGGCTCGTTCCGGCCTCGATCACGGCGACGCTGAGTCCGGTGGCCGCCAGCGCTCGAGCGACGACCAGCCCGACAGCACCGGCCCCGACGATCGCTACATCTCTGTGCATGAGAGCCCATTCGTCGATGTTGATCTCGATGCGTTCATCCGGGCAGCCACGGCCGCCCCGTCGTGTGGTCAGGAGCCGACCGGCGGTCCGGGGCCGCGGCGTGAGCAGACAGCTCGTCAGCGTCGTTTCGACAGGTTGTCCTCGGCCTCGATGACGGCGACCTGGGCCTGCGGCTCCTGCCGGTCGCGGTTGTAGGCGTCCTGGTTGTACATGCCACCGTCCGTCGACAACCACTCACCCGCGGCCCAGTAGGTCGCACCGACCTCGGCTTCGTTCATGATCCCGTAGGCAAGCTCACCGATCTCGTTCCACTGCTCGGCCTCGGGGCCGCTCGGCCAGCCGATCTCGCCGATGAACCCTCGCTCGCCGTGCTCTTTCAGCCAGCCGGTGAAGTTCTCGAGTTCCTCCTCGATGCGGCTGGACAGATCGGGCCAACCGCGTTCGACCGCGTCGGCCTCCGTGTCGGCGTACGACGAGTCGTACTTGCCCGAGTTGTTGGCGTCGAAGTACACGTGCGCTTCGTAGATGACGTTGTCGGCCGGGTCGTCGATCCACGGATCGCCGTTGATGTCGGACCAGCCCCAGGCACCGCCCCATTCGTCCCCGGCGACGAAGATCGAGCGGGTCTCACCGGTGTCCCGGATCGCATCCACGGCGGCCTGGCTGAATTCCTTCCAGACGGACGTGTCACCCTCACCGCCCGGAGGGTCGGGAAGCCCCCAGGGTTCGTTCATCAAGCCAAAGCCGGCCACCGCGGGCTGATCGGCGAACGCGTCGGCCAACTGGCGCCACACGCCGGCAAAATCCTCTTCGGTGATGCCGTCGCCGAGCATGACCTGGGTGTCATCAGGCAGCCAGTAGCGGCCGTAGTTCTTCATGTCGAGAAGCACGAGCAGCCCGGCGTCGGCGGCCCGCTGCACCGTTCGCTCCAGTTCGGCCAGCCCCGAACGGTCCAGCTCGCCACCGAGCTCCGGTTGCACTCGCTCCCAGAGGAAGTCCAATCGCACGATCTTGTGCCCGCGTGACTGCACGTAGTCGTAGAACTCCTGGCTGTTCCAGTGGTAGTCCGTCTCGGCTTCGCCCGGAACGCGGCCAGGATCCTCGTTGGCGCCGCCGCCGCCCTGCGTGTTGACGCCTCGCAGGTAGACGTAGTCCGCGGCGGACGGCAAGGACTGGTCGTCAGTTCCGCCGGAGGTGCAACCGCTGAGCAGGACGAGGACGAGGGCGAGGACGGCAGTCATCCATCTGCGAGACGACTGGAGCATCGGACGCATTCACCGAGGCTAGGTGTTTTCCGGGAGACCGCCTACCCCGATGCGCGGGACGAACCGGTCACACCACCGCTCAGAGGCCGGAGGCGATGTACTCCGCGAGCGCGGTGCGCCAGTCCCTCGGCGTGAATCCGGCAGCGGCGATCTTCGACAGGTCGAGCACGCTGTTGAGCGGCCGCGGCGCGATACCGGTCTTCCCGGCGAAGTACTCGGCGGTGCTCACACGGGCGACGTCGTCGGCCGACCGTCCACGGGCCGCGAAGACCGCCGCCGCGACGTCGGCCCAGGATGCGGGCTCGCCCCGGTTGGTGAGGTTGTACGTGCCGTAGGGCGCCGACGTGCGCAGCAGATGCGCGATACCCGCGGACAGGTCGGCCGTGAACGTGGGCCGGCCGACCTGGTCGTCGACGACCGTCGGGGAGATGCCCCGGTCTGCCAGCGAGGCCATCGTGCGGACGAAGTTGCCGCCCTCGCCGACCACCCAGGTGGTCCGCACGAGGTAGTGCTCCGGCACGCGACTGGCCTCCGCGTCACCGTCGGCCTTGCTCTGCCCGTAGACCGACAGCGGCGAGGGCGGGAGGTCCTCCGGAATGGGCCCGGCGTGCCGGCCGTCGAAGACGTACTCGCTGGAGATGTGCACGAGCGTCGCGCCCACGCCCTGCGCGGCCCGCGCCAGGGAGCCGACCGCGTCGACGTTCGCCGCGCGCACCGCGACGCGGTTGGCCGGGTCCTCGGCGGCGTCGACGGCCGTCCACGCGGCAGCGTTGAGGACGACGTCGACGCCGTCCCACGCGTAGTTGCGGACGGCGGCGGCGTCGGTGACGTCGAGCTCCGCCCGGCCCAGCGCGACGGCGTCCGGGAACTGCTTCTGAAGCGCCCGGCCGAGCTGGCCGTTGGCACCGACGATGACCGTCGTCACTGGCCCTGGGCCGCGTACTTCGCCTCGACCTGCTGCTTGAGCGGGCCCCACCACGACTCGTTCTCGCGGTACCAGTCGACGGTGGCGGCCAGGCCGTCGCGGAAGTCGGTGAACTTCGGCGTCCAGCCCAGCTCGTCGCGCAGCTTCGTCGCGTCGATGGCGTAGCGCAGGTCGTGCCCGGCGCGGTCGGTGACGTGGTCGAAGGCGTCGCGGGGCTGGCCCAGCAGCTCGAGGATCATCTGGAGCACCTCGAGGTTGTTCTTCTCGCCGTCGGCGCCGATGAGGTACGTCTCGCCGCTGCGCCCCTTCTCCAGGATCGCGTGCACCGCGGAGTTGTGGTCGTCGACGTGGATCCAGTCACGCACGTTCTCGCCCTTGCCGTACAGCTTGGGGCGCAGGCCGGCGAGCACGTTGGTGATCTGGCGCGGGATGAACTTCTCGATGTGCTGGTAGGGCCCGTAGTTGTTCGAGCAGTTCGAGATGGTCGCCTCGATGCCGAACGACCGCACCCAGGCGCGCACCAGCAGGTCGGAGCCGGCCTTCGTCGACGAGTACGGGCTCGACGGGTTGTAGGGCGTCTCGGGCGTGAACTTCTTCGGGTCTTGGAGCTCGAGATCGCCGTAGACCTCGTCGGTGGAGATGTGGTGCAGCCGGACGCCGTGCTTCCGAACGGCCTCGAGGATCGTGTACGTCCCGATGATGTTGGTGGTGAGGAACGGCGACGGGTCGCTGAGCGAGTTGTCGTTGTGGCTCTCCGCCGCGAAGTGGACGACGACGTCGCTGCGGCCGACCAGGTCGTCGACGAGGGCGGCGTCGGCGACCGAGCCCTTCACGAACTCGATGCGATCACGCACCGGCGCCAGCGACGCCTCGTTGCCCGCGTAAGTGAGCGCGTCGAGCACCGTGATCTGGTGCTCGGGGTGCTCGCGCAGGGTGTAGTGGACGAAGTTCGCGCCGATGAAGCCGGCGCCTCCCGTGACGAGCATGCGCATCGTCGCAACGACCTCCATGGTTCACGACCGGTGCGGCGCCTCCGCCCGGTCCCTGCCTGCCGCAGGTGCGGCGCCGCAGGTCCTCTGACCGTTAGACGGTAGTCGGGTGCGTGTGCGACGTCGAAACGCACGCCCCGTGCGTCTCACCCGGCTCGGCGACCCAGGGCTCGGTAGGTCCAGCCGGCCGCGGTCCATGCCTCACGGTCGAGGGCGTTGCGTCCGTCGAGCACTCGCTTCTGCGCCACCACCTCGCCGAAGGCGACGGGATCGAGCTCGCGGTACTGCCGCCACTCGGTCAGCACCAGGACGGCGTCGGCTCGCTCCGCGGCCTCCTCGGCGGTGGCGGCGTAGTCGAGCTGCGGCCACTGGCGGCGGCTGTTCTCGACCGCGGCCGGGTCGGTCACCCGGACGACGGCGCCCTGCAGCTGCAGCTGGGCGGCGACGTTGAGGGCGGGCGAGTCGCGGATGTCGTCGCTGTCGGGCTTGAAGGCGGCGCCCAGGACGGCGACCCGCTTGCCCAGCAGCGACCCGTCGCAGACCTCGCGGGCCAGCTCGACCATGCGGATCCGGCGCCGCATGTTGATGTTGTCGACCTCCTTGAGGAAGGTCAGGGCCTGGTCGGCGCCCAGCTCACCGGCGCGGGCCATGAAGGCGCGGATGTCCTTGGGCAGGCAGCCGCCGCCGAAGCCGAGGCCGGCGTTGAGGAACTTGCGGCCGATGCGGTCGTCGTAGCCGATGGCGTCGGCGAGGAGCTTGACGTCGGCACCGGTCGCCTCGCACAGCTCGGCCATCGCGTTGATGAAAGAGATCTTGGTGGCGAGGAAGGAGTTGGCCGCCGTCTTCACCATCTCGGCGGTCGCGTAGTCGCTCTCCACCTTGGGGGTGCCGCGCTCGACGATCGGCGCGTAGACCTGGTCGAGCAGCGCCCGCGCGGTGCCGCCGTCCGCACCGGACGGCAGGCCGTAGACCAGGCGGTCGGGGTGCAGGGTGTCCTGGACGGCGAAGCCCTCGCGGAGGAACTCCGGGTTCCAGGCCAGCAGGGCGCCGGGCACCTTGGAGGAGACGAGCTCGGCGAGGCCGGCCGCGGTCCCGACGGGGACGGTGGACTTGCCGACGACGAGCTCGCCCGGCGACAGTACGCCCAGCAGCGACTCGACGGCACCCTGCACGTACCGCATGTCGGCCGCGTACTCGCCGCGCTTCTGCGGGGTCCCTACGCAGACGAAGTGGACGGCCGAGCCGGCGGCGTCGGCGAAGTCGGTGGAGAACCGCAGCCGGCCGGTCGCCAGCGTGCGCGCGAGCAGCTCCTCGAAGCCCGGCTCGTAGAAGGGCGCCCGGGCCTGCGACAGGGCCTCGATCTTGGGCGCGTCGACGTCGACGCCGACGACGTCGTGCCCGAGCTCCGCCATCGAGGCTGCGTGCACGGCCCCGAGGTAGCCGCAGCCGATGACCGAGATCCTCATGCCCTGTTCCCCATTCCCCACGTTCAGCGGCACGGCAGCCCTCCGACCGTCTCGGCTGATCGCTCCGGACGGTAGAGGCTGCCGGCACCGATGTGCGAGCGCACAGGCGTCGGAGCCCCCGGACGAGCGGACCATCGGTTCAGGAAATGTGACGCACCGCGCGTGGATCGGGTCGCGCGCGGGCACTCCCCTCACCGGTACGGCACGACCCCGCTCTCAGCACGCTCCGACCGCGGGATCGATACCCGGTCGGCCTTGCAGAAGAGGAAGGTCCGATGAGCTGGATGGTGATCGTCGCGATCGCCTGGGTGGTCGCGGCGTCTGCCGTCGCGATGCTGATCGGCCGGTCCGTGCACGTCGCCGACGAGACGGAGCCGCCACACGATGAGGACTTCGTGCCGGCCGACTGGCTGAGCTCCCCAGCCCGGTAGCGACGGCTTGCATCGCCGTCCCTCGCTCCCGCGGGTGAGTCGACCGGTGCGGGGCCGCAGGGGCCGTACCCTCGAACCGACGTCGAACGGACGGGGGTCCCATGAGCGCTGGCGGGCCGAGCGGTTCGGGCAGGAACGCGGACGAGTCGTTCCGTCCTCGTCGCCTCGACCCTCCCTACGCATGGGCCGGCGAGGCGGACGAGCCCGACTGGGACGACGAGGCGTACGACGAGGACTACGAGCCGCCGCGGCGACCCATCCGGCGGGTGCTGACCGCGCTGGGCGTCCTCGGCCTCGTGCTGGCCCTGCTTGCGGGCGGCGGCCTGTGGTTCCTCCTCGACCGGTACGCCGGCAACATCGACCGCGTCCCCGATGTCTTCGCCGGCCTCGACGAGGACGCACGCCCGGCACCGGCCACCCCGGCGCAGGCCACCGCAGAGGAACCGGTGACGTTCCTCCTGGTGGGCTCCGACACCCGCCCGGAGCTGGAACCGGGCGAGACGCCCGACGGACGCTCGGACGCGATCATGCTGGCCCGGTTCACCGGTGACCGGCAGCACGCCCAGCTGATCTCCATTCCGCGGGACTCCTGGGTCGACATCCCCGGGCACGGTTGGAACAAGATCAACGCGAGCTACGCGTTCGGCGGTCCAACCCTGCTGATCCAGACCGTCGAGCAGCTGACCCAGGTACGCATCGACCACTACGTGACCATCGACTTCGACGGCCTGATCCAGCTGACCGACGAGCTCGGCGGCGTCGACGTCGTCGTCGCCGAGACGAGCACCAACGGGCCGTACACCTTCACCGCCGGCGAGAACCACCTGAACGGCGAGCAGGCCCGCTGGTACCTGGCCCAGCGCAAGGGGCTGCCCGGCGGCGACTTCGACCGGGTGCGACGGCAACAGCAGTACCTGCAGTCGATGTTCCGGAAGCTTTTCAGCGCCGACACGTTCACCGACCCCGGCCGGCTGGACACGGCCCTGCGGGCGGTGACCGGAGCAGTCACCGTCGACGACACCCTCGGCAACACCGACCTGCTGGCGCTGGCGTACTCACTGCGCGGGGTGACGCCCGACAGCGTCGACTTCTTCACCGCGCCGGTGCTGGGGACGGGCATGGAGGGGGCGGCGAGCGTCGTCTACCTCGACGCCGTCTTCGGCGAGCGGATGTGGACGTTCCTCCGCGGCGACTCGCTCGCGCAGAACGCCGACGAGTTCGCGCAGCAGGCCCTGCCCGACGTCCCCCGCTGACCTCGCGTCAGCTGGGCGCGGAGCCTTCCGCGCGAGCGGGGAGCTGTTCCGGGAGGTCGAGTGTGTGCGCGTCGGCGGAGCGGCGGAGCCCCCACTCGGCGGGGAGCACCAGGCGAGGAGCCACACCCACGAGGACGGCGATGAGGAAGCTGACGCCCGCCAGCGCCTCCCCCGACTCCTCCACGAACGTGGCGGCCGCGGCCCACGAGCTGGCCGAGCCGACAGCCCCGGCGACGGCGGAGGAGACGGCTGACAGGCCGACCGACGCGCCCGCGTAGAGCGCCAGGACGCCGAGCATCCGGCGCCGGTCACGACGCTCGTTCCGGCTGAGGAAGGCCAGTCCGGCGAGGACGACGAGTGCCGCACCCGCACTCAGCAGGAGCGCTCCGGTGCCGCCGACGGCGTCGGACACCAGGGTCATGACGTCGGAGTGCACCGTGCTGCCGACCTTGACCGATGCGATGCCGGCGGCCACGAGACCGACAGCCAGCCACCAGGTCCGGCGGCCGGGGATGCTGCTGGCCCCCGCGACCGCGGCCAGAGCTGCCGCCGCGAAGAGAGCGGCGACGAAGAGGCGGGGCAGCGACCAGGGCGCGTCCATCGACAGCAGCCGGGCGGTCTGCCCGGTCGCTCCGCTCAGGCGGCCGATGTAGCCCGCGATCTCCAACGCGACGGCGACGGCGAACAGCGCCACACCGAGGGGCGGGAGCGGAACGGCGCGGCGGCGTTCCCGGACGGTCGCGCGAGCCGGGACCGGGAGCCGGTCGTCGATGACACGCGTGCGCAGCTCCCGCTCGTCGGCCAGGCGCATGCTGCGGCCGAGGACCAGGCCGAAGAGGCCGGCCACGACCGTCCAGGCGGCCAGACCGCCGAGCACCCAGACCCACCACACACCTGCTCCATCGGCAGCCGGCGCCAAGGTTGTGACCACGCGGTCGCAGTTCCCTCACATGGGGTGAAGCGCGGCTGGGCGCGCCCGACCATCAGCTCCCGGACGCTTCGCCCGACGGAGTTGCCCCAGAGACCCCAGCGGTGAGCAGCTCGGTCAGCCGTCGAAGGAGGGGCAGCAGCGCCTCCACGATCAGCTCACCGGCGCGCTCGTGCGCTCCAGGGGTCGGTTGATCGGACCGGACACGCCATCCTCGGGGCCAGCCGTTCGGCGGGGCCGCGCCTCGCAAGACCGCCGACGAGATCGCGAGCGCGAGCGACGAAGTCCGCGCCACGTTCGCCGGCACCATCGTCGACCAGGTCGAGCAGCGCGGCGGCCTCCCGCAGGGTGAACGTGCGGGCGAGCGCCCGAGGGCGAGGCCGAGGACGGCGCTCCGATGCGAGCGCGTCATGGTCAGGATAAGGTCCGCCTCGGCGGTCTGCTCGACCCTGAGCTGACGTGCGCGGAAGTACCGCCGTCGGGTCCATAACCGCGCAGGGCGAGCTCGCTGTCGGGGTGCATCGCCGACCCGACGACGGCGCGCGTTCCTGCGCTGGAGAGCTCGATCGCCTTGCCGTCCTCGCCGAGCGTCTCCCACAGCCACTCCTCCCCGAGGCGCTGGGCGAAGGCCGACCTGCAGACGTTGCCGGTGCAGACCAGCAGGATCCGGATCGTCGGTTCCCGCGGCGGGTGTGGACGACACCCCCTCAGTGTGGCGAGCCGACCGCGCGCGGGTCGGCGCACGACCCTCTTCAGGGTGACCAGTGACGGGACGGTCCCTTCGGCACGTTCTGCCCGCGTGGCGCTACGTGACCGACCCACTGCACGCCGTAGACAGGAGTCATGACATGGCTGGTGCTCATCGCGTTCGCCTGGGTGGCGCTCGCCCTGCCCGCCGGCCTGCTGCTCGGCCGCGGGATACGGATTGCCGACCGCCGCGACGCCGCCGCACGCAGCGACGCCCTGGTGCCGGACTTCATCCCCGATGAACTGGTTGCCGCTGTCGCGGCGCAACAGCGCCGGCGCAGCTGAGGGTTATCCCGGGAAGACCGGATTCATCAGCCCTCAGGAGTTGCCGGGAAGGGACGCGCGCGAAAATCCGGCTGCGGGCGGGGTGCACGCCAACCCCAGAGTCACAAGGACAGGGGCGAGGGCGACGTTCGTGAACGTGAAGTTGGAAATTGTCACCCAGTGCGCCATTGCACCGAAGATGCAGATGAACGCGACAGGTCCAGCGACCGCAGCCCGGGCGAGAAGCGAAACCCATGCACGCGTGGCGAGGTAACCGATCATCGGGATCGAGCCGCGGAGCGACCTCCGCCAAGGCGCCCATGTATCCGGGATCGTCTTCGCTGGCTACGACTGCGACGTTCGAGCGATGTCCCAGCAGTCTGCGCAATTCGTCGGCATCGCCATGCTTGTTCCCCACAACAACGAATCGGACGCCCGCGTGGTCACCGACTGAGCGGATCAGCGTATCGACTTCTACAGCATCACCGTACGTCACTACAACGCAAGCGATCCGTATATCGGACAATCGCCATCGTAGATCGACGCCTCAGTCGCTCCACGCGAATCAGGGCGATGTACAGAAGTACGGCCCCCAGATTGGCCGCCGCAACGCCTGCTCACCATGACGCGCGTCCAGCGCGACGCGGTCCTCCGCCCGATGCCGGGCGCGCTGCGGCGGACGTTCGCGCTCCCCGAGGCCGCCGCACTGCTGCCGCTGGTCGACGTCGCCGCGCCACCCCAGTCGCTATCCGTCCGCGGACGTGATCTGGTCGCGGCTCTCGCGGCAGCCCGCGCCCGACGCGGTTCCGCCGGGCCTGTCGACCCGTCCGACGACGTCCTCGACCCCATCGGCCGGGACCGGTCCGTCCACGCCTCGTGGCCGAGCACATCCGACGCTGTCTCGACCCCCTCGTCGACGCCCTGTGCGCGGGGGTTCGGTCCACGGCCGAGGCGCTTCCCGTGCCGCGGACCCCGGGGACGCTCGTGACACCTGTGACGAACGGTCAGTAACGTCGGCGACACGCTCCGTGTGGGCGGGATGGTAGGTGCGCGCGCTCCTACGCTGCCGCCATGCCTTGTCCCACCTGTGGGGCGACGGACGCACGCACGCAGATCCTTCCCGGTTACTGGCGCTGCGACGCCGCCGCCCGTGCCGGCCAGCTCGTCGGCGGCCCCGCTCCTGCGAACGCACCGACCGGTGCCGCGCAGCCGTCGCGGTGCGGCACCATCTACCTCCAGACCCGCCTGGAGGAGGGCGCCGCCTGCCGCTGCGGCGACCCGGCGATCGGCGAGTGCACCGAGTGCACGCGCGCCGTCTGCGGCGACCACTCCACGCTGTGGCAGGGCTGGCGGGTCTGCGACCGCGACCTGGCCAACGCCCGCGTCCGGTCCCGCGCCGCGGCCGTCGCCGAGGAGCGCCGACGTGAGGCCGAGGCGGCCGCCGCCGAGGCCGAGCGCCACCGGCAGCGCACCACGCTCCTCCAGCTCGGCGAGGAGGACGCCGTCTGGATCCTCTACGCCGACGACGCCCCGCGCACCGAGCAGGAGATCCGCTCCGCGGTGCACGTCCTGCGGGGGCTCACGGCCGAGGAGTTCACCGACGCCTGCCTCTACCTCCTCCGGCAGGCCCGCCGGCCCGAGACCCGGCGCACCGGGCTGACCCGGCTGACGGGCTGGGCCTTCGAGGGCCCCGACTACCACGGCCGATCGTGGTTCCTGACTCGCAAGGGCGCCTGGCACCGCAGCGGCGCCTACGGGACCACGGCCTCCGAGCAGGGCCGCTGGCGGAAGATCCGCTTCGACGACGTCGAGAAGCGCGCCGTCATCGACGAGATGTCCTGGCAGCAGTCGGTCGACAGCGGCCTGCTCTGACCGAGCCGGCCTCAGCTCGTCGTCGTGGCGGCGTGCTCGTTCTGCCGCGCCGCGAGGCGCTCGCGCTGCGGGACGACGACGTACTTCGGGTCCTTGGTGCTGGCGATGCCGGCCTCGAAGACGCCGAACCGGGTGAGCAGCGAGCCGGCCGCCAGGAGCGTCCCTGACGCGATGGCGCCCAGGCGGGTGCGCCCGGCGATCGCGGCCAGCCCGGCGCCCGTGGCGGTCGCCGTCTTCGCCGCCCGCATGAGCCTGCCGGGCCGCCCCTCGTGGAACGGCTCACTGAGGATGCCGTGGTCGTTCTCCACCTTGTGCATGGCGGCCAGCTCGATCGCCGCACCGGCGATCGCCATGGTGCGCGCCGGCCCGGCCTCGTCGACCGGCACGAAGACCATCGAGATCCCGCCGCCGGCCGCCATCGCCGAGCCGCCGAAGACGAACGGCAGCTGGGTGTGCGCCACGTGCCACGACGGCACCGCGGTGTTCGCGAGCAGCACGCCGGTGTAGGTGGCCAGCGGGCCGCCGAAGATCGCCGACACCACTCCCCCGAACCGCTTGAGCCGCGGGAACCAGCCCAGCAGCTCCACCCCGGCCGTCGCGGCGGCCGCGGCGCTGAACGGCGAGAGGATGTAGGTGCCCACCGACAGCGGCGACGTCGGCTTGAGCACCCGCAGCATGTGCAGGAACCGCTCCGGCCGCCCCAGGTCGTGGATCAGCGCGACGACCGACAGCAGCCCGCCGGCGCCCGCCGTGTAGCGGCCCACCTTCGTGAGCGTCGGGCGGTCGGTCAGGTCGGCCAGCGCCGCGAGGATCGACGACGAGCCGGCCGCGCCGCCCAGGAAGAGGTACAGCGGCACGTCGGGCGACTTCCACACCGGCGTCTTCACGATCTGCCGGCCGTAGTACGACGTGAACTCGACGTCGTCGACCATGGCCACTTCGCCGCGGCCACGGCCTCCGCCGCGACGGCGCTTCTTGCCCGTCCGCTGCGTCGCCGGGCCGCGGTCGGCCTGGCGCCACCCGGCGCCCGGGCTGGTGATCCCGCCGGTCATGTCACCTCCGCCGCGAGCCGACGATCGCCGTCACGGCGACCCCGATCATCATGACCGCCGCCTTGCCGGCCGCCTTCCACATGGCCGGCAGGTCGCGGGTGGTGACGATCGGGTCCGGCGGCAGGCCGTAGACCTCCGGCTCGTCGAGCAGGAGGAAGAAGGCCCCGTCGCCGCCGACGCCGTCGTTCTCGTCGCGGCCGTAGAGCCGCGCCGTCTCCACCCCCTGCGCCTGGAGCGTCGCCAGCCGGGCGTCCGCGCGGGCCTGCAGCTCGTCGAGGTCGCCGAACTGGATGGACTGCGTCGGGCACGCGGTGGCACACGCGGGCTGCAGCCCGTCGGTCAGCCGGTCGTAGCACATCGTGCACTTGAAGACCCGGCCGTCGCCCTTGCGCTGGTCGATGACGCCGTACGGGCAGGCCGCCACGCAGTAGCCGCAGCCGTTGCAGATGTCGCCCTGGACGACGACGGTGCCGAACTCCGTGCGGAACAGCGCACCGGTCGGGCACACGTCGAGGCAGCCGGCGTGCGTGCAGTGCTTGCAGACGTCGGAGCTCATCAGCCAGCGGACCTGCTTGTCGGCTCCGCTCTGCCCGGTCTGCGGGTCGAACTCGCTCAGCGCCTCGGCGTTGAGCACGCTCTGCTGGGCGTTCGCCAGGCTGACGTCGTCGCCGTAGGTGGCCGGCGACGGGCCGGAGTCCTTGCGGTCGTCACCCGGCCGGCCGAACGTCGGCATCGGCAGGTCCACGGCGCGGGACTGCTCGATGAACGCCACGTGCCGCCACGAGTTGGCCCCGAGCTGCCCGGTGTTGTCGTACGACATGCCCGACAGCCCGATGGCGTCGCGCACGCCGTGCGAGTCGTCCATCGGCAGCGTGTTCCACTCCTTGCACGCCACCTCGCAGGCCTTGCAGCCGATGCACACCGAGGTGTCGGTGAAGAAGCCGACCCGCTTGGGGTGCTCGGGCTCGTAACCCGCCTCCGCCGCGACGTCGGGCAGCGGCCCGAACAGCCGGTTCTGCGGATCCCTGCCCGTGAAGGCCGGGCTGGCCGAACTGATCGTCATGCCGGCCTCCTCTCGCGCTCGTCGCTCATGACCCCGTGGACCCTTCGCCGGCGCTCGCCTCGACCGGGTCCCGCCCGTTCACCCCGACCCGCCCCGAGGGGACGTCGGCCCGGCGGCGGTAGGACTCGACGAACTCCAGCAGCTCGGGGCCGCGCGGCCGCCGACCCGGGACGATGTCGCAGGTCGACACCTTCGACTCCTGGATGTGCGTGTTCGGGTCCAGCACGATCCCGAGCAGGTCGTTGGCGGCGTCGCCGGTGGAGATGCCCGCGTAGGACCAGTGGTACGGCATGCCGATCTGGTGGACGACGCGGCCGTCGGCCAGCTTGATGGGCCGCACCCGCTCGGTGACCAGCACCTTCGCCTCGACGGCCGTCCGCGCGCTGACCAGCGTCGCGTACTCGTTGTTCTCGAGGCCGCGCAGGGTCGCGAGCTCCGGGCTCACCTCGACGAAGAACTCCGGCTGGAGCTCGGCGAGGTAGGGCAGCGTGCGGCTCATCCCGCCGGCCGTGTGGTGCTCGGTGAGCCGGTAGGTCGTCACGGTGAAGGGGAAGACGTCGCTGGTCGCGGGGTTGCGCCGGTTCCACGGGCCCTCGATGTACTCCACCGTCGGGTTGGCCTGCTGCTTGTACAGGCCGTTCTCGACCACGGACTCGGCCGGCTCGTAGTGCGTCGGCAACGGCCCGTCGACCACGCCCGCCGGAGCGAACAGCCACGCCTTGCCGTCGCCCTGCATGACGAACGGGTCGTTGCCGGCGAGCGCGTCCTGCGCCTTGGCGCCCTCCGGGGGCACGTAGTCGGGGCGCTTCTTCTTCTCGAAGTCCGGGATGTCGAGGCCGGTCCACTCGCCGGCGTCCTCGTCCCACCACACGTACTTCTTGCGCTCGCTCCACGGCTTGCCGTCGGGGTCGGCCGAGGCGCGGTTGTAGAGCATCCGCCGGTTGAGCGGCCACGCCCAGCCCCACTCGGAGGCGACGGGGCCCTGCTCCGTGCCGGGCTTGCGCCGGTCGGCCTGGTTGACCTCGTCGGCGTAGACGCCGCAGTAGATCCAGCAACCGCCGGTCGTCGAGCCGTCGTCCTTCATCTCCATGTAGGACGACAGCGCGCGGCCGTCGGGGCCGGTGCCGTTGATCTCGCGCAGCACGGCCTGGGCGCTGGGATCGGCCGTCTCGCCCTCCACCGGGTAGTCCCAGGTGAGGTCGAGCAGCGGGCGGTCCTTCGAGTCGGTGGAATCCTGCAGCCGGTCCCGCAGGATGCGGCCCAGGTGGTAGTAGAACCACAGGTCGCTGCGGGCGTCGTGCGGCGGCTCGACCGCCTTGTGCCGCCACTGCAGCACCCGCTGCGTCTGGGTGAAGGTGCCTTCCTTCTCCACGTGCGTCGCCGCAGGCATGAAGAAGACCTCGGTGCCGATCGTCTCCGGCGCGAGCTCGCCCGTGTCGTGCTCCGGGCCTTCCTTCCAGAAGGTCGCCGACTCGATCATCTGCAGGTCGCGGACGACCAGCCAGTCGAGGTTGGCCAGCCCGAACCGGTTCATCCGGCTGTTGGGGTGGCCCACGGCCGGGTTCTCCCCGACGAGGAAGTAGCCGGACACCTCGCCGCGGATCATGGCGGCGATCGTCTGGTACGAGCTGTGGTCGCCGTTGATCTTGGGCAGGTAGTCGAAGGCGAAGTCGTTCTCCGCCGTCGCGTGCTCGCCCCACCAGGCCTTGAGCAGGCTGACCATGTAGGACTTCTTGTTGCCCCAGAAGCCGGCCTTGCCCTCGGCGTCGGCGACGTACTCCTCGAGCGTCTGGTGCTGCAGCGCGTGCGGCATCGGCAGGTAGCCGGGCAGCAGGTTGAACAGCGTCGGGACGTCGGTCGAGCCCTGGATGCTCGCGTGCCCGCGCAGCGCCATGATCCCGCCGCCGGGGCGGCCGATGTTGCCCAGCAGCGTCTGCAGGATCGAGCAGGTGCGGATGTACTGCGCGCCGACGCTGTGCTGCGTCCAGCCCACCGAGTACACCCACGCCGTCGTCCGGTCGCGGTTGCTGTTCTCGGTCACCCACCTGGCGACCTGCTCGAAGACCTCCGGCTCGATGCCGCAGACCTCCGACACCATCTCGGGCGTGTACCGGGCGAAGTGCCGCTTGAGGATCTGGAACACCGTGCGCGGGTGCTGCAGCGTCTCGTCCCGCTTCGGCTTGCTCGGGATCGGCGGGCCGCCGCTGCCGGCCGCCTGGGCGCGGTCGGAGTGCTTGACGTCGGGGTGCTGCTCGGCGCGCTCCTGCTCGGCCGCCTCCGGCGGGTTGTCCGCGTTCGACTCGGGCCGGTCCTCCGGCTCGTACTGCCAGCTGGTCTCGTCGTAGACGCGGTTCTCCGGGTCGAAGCCGGAGAAGAGGCCGTCGAGGTCCTCGGAGTCGACGTACTCCTCGCCCACGAGCGCGGCCGCGTTCGTGTACGCGGTGACGTACTCCTTGAAGTACAGCTCGTTGGTCAGGACGTAGTTGATGAGCCCGCCGAGGAACGCGATGTCGGTGCCGATCCGCAGCGGCACGTGCAGGTCGGCGATCGCGCTGGTCCGCGTGAACCGCGGGTCGATGTGCACGATCTTGGCGCCACGCGCCTTGGCCTCACCCACCCACTGGAAGCCCACGGGGTGGCACTCGGCCATGTTCGAACCCTCGATGACGATGCAGTCGGAGTTCGCCAGGTCTTCCAGGAAGTTGGTTGCGCCACCACGGCCGAACGAGGCACCCAGACCGGGCACCGTGGCGGAGTGCTATATGCGGGCCTGGTTCTCGATCTGGATCGCGCCCAGGGCGCTGTAGAGCTTCTTCATGAGGTAGTTCTCCTCGTTGTCGAGGGTCGCCCCTCCGAGGCTCGCTATCCCCATGGTGCGGTTGACGCGCTTGCCGTCGACCTCCTCCTGCCAGCCCTTGCGCCGGGCCTCGAGGACGCGGTCGGCGATCATCTCCATCGCCGTGTCGAGGTCGAGGTCCTCCCACTCCGTCCCGAACGGACGGCGGTACTTGACCGTGGTGACCCGCGTGGGGCTGGTGACCAGCTGCTTGCTCGCGCTGCCCTTCGGGCACAGCCGGCCGCGGCTGATCGGCGAATCGGGGTCGCCCTCGATCTGCGTGATCTTCTCGTCCTGGACGTAGACCTTCTGGCCGCAGCCGACGGCGCAGTAGGGGCAGACGCTCCGGACGACGCGGTCGGCGGTCGCCGTGCGCGAGACCGTCGCCTCGGTGCCCTTGCTGCGCGCGGCCTTGCCGCGCCCCAGGGGGTCGGAGCCGGTGAGCTGCCGGTACACCGGCCAGCTGTCGAGCCAGGTCTTCACTCCCTGAACTCTGCCATCCGGAACACGGTCGTGCGCGACGGACCGTGCTGCGTGTTCGGCCGACCACCGGCCGTGCGCGCTCGTCCACCGGGACCGTCGCGCGACAGGCGGCCCTGGTTACCGGTCCCCAGGCCTGCCCTGGCCGCTGGGCTGCCCCACGGACTCGGCGGTCATGCGAGAACCGGTGGAGCGGCCCGGCAGGGCACCGGTCTGGCACAGCTCCGCGGCGATGTCGACGAGCTTGCGGTTCGTCAGCTGCGACGCCTGCGACAGGAGGGCGAACGCCTGATCGGAGGTGACCTTGTAGCGCTCCATCAGGATGCCTTTCGCCTGACCGATGAGGTCGCGGCTGCCCATGGCGAGCCGGAGGTGGCTCTCCTGCTGAGCTCCGGCGATGGCGATCGCGGCGTGGGCGGCGAACACCAGCCCGACGTCCTCCGACTCCTCACCGAAGGCGTGCGGCGCACCGGCGTACATGTTGAGGGCCCCGAGGTTGTCCGCCTCGACGAACAGCTGGATCGACAGCGAGGACAGCACCCCGAGGCGCACGGCCTCCTGGGCGAAGGTCGGCCACCTGCTCTCCTGCCGCATGTCGTCGATGCGGACGGTCGTCTGCTCCGACACCGAGTCCAGGCACGGCCCTTCCTGCAGCCGGCTCTGGGCCTCGTCCACCGCTGCGGGCACCTCACCGGTCGACGCCCGCGGCTGCACGCGCCGCCGCCCGGTGACGTAGCTGATGGTGCAGTGCTCGGCGCCGGGCACGTTGAGCACCGCGGTCGAGGTGATCTGCTGCAGGGTCGCGTCGACGTCGCCGTGCAGGTCCTGCAGCGAGCGGGCCAGTTGCCCCATGACCTCGGCGAGGTCGTCGGTGGCGCCGTGGGCGCCCGAGCCGTCGCCGGTCGCGCGAGCGGGCTGCTGCGGTCGCCGGCTCTGCTCCGACCGCCCGCCACGCCGCGGTTCCCGGCCCGTCTCCGCCATGCGCGGCAACATAGCGACACCGCGGGGTCTCCACAGCGGGTCGCTCCCGCGGGAAGCCTCAGCCGCCCCGGTGCCGCACCCAGCGTGGTGGGCGAGCAATCGCACTCCGCCGGAGTTCGTCACGCCCGACGACACGTCGGCGCCGACCGGCGCCGCACCGACCTCCACGGCCAGCCGGCCGCCGGTCCTCGCCGTCCACGGCCGACTGGTACGTGTCCGGTACCGCGCAGGGCGGCACCGCCGCGGCAGGCTGGCCGGCGAGTGCCTCGGCGCCGAGCTGCGCAGGCCCCACGCGGTGACCGACGCCGGGCACGTCCGCCTGGCCGACCGGATCGAGCCGGCCGTGCGCGCCCTCCTCGAGGACCTGCCGGGCGTCTCCGCGGCCGCCGGGGCGGCCCCGACGTCCTAGACGGTCGTGTCGGTCTCCAGGTCCAGGCCGAGGACGGCGGACGCGCCGGCGGCCAGCAGCCAGAAGCCGACGGTGAAGCACTTGCGGACGACGTCGACGTGGTGGTGGTCCGCGCGCCAGGTGGTCGTCATGGCTCCCTCTCTCGTCGGTGGAACCCGACGGTAGGGGCGAGCGGCCTGGGGCGAGCGACGGATGTGACGGACGGGACGGATGGTCCCCGTCGTCCGGGATCCGTTATCTCCGGGGCCCGGAGGTGCCGATAACCCTCCGCCCCGGACCGCTCAGCGGCGGCGCGGCGGGAGCTTGGGCTCGTGCGGTCCGGGCCGGTCCCAGGTGCAGGTGAAGGTCGAGCGGACGTAGCGCTCCGGGTCGCCGTCGACGGGCACGTGCACCACGCGCCCCGCGCCGCCGCAGCGGCAGAGGACGACGCGGTCCGCGTCGCGCTGAACCCGGTCCAGGACCTCGGCGTCACCGATCACGAGGCGAAGCTTCCGCCCTCCTCCGATGACCGGCAAGCACCACGAAGGTGAACAATCGGCAAACTGGCACCGGTCGGGTGACAGGGTGTCGGCGAGGTCACCGGCAGCCGGTGACGGCGCTCACGAGCGGGCGCGCATGGAGCGCAGCGCGAGGGTCCCGGCGACCAGGGCGACGACGAGCATCGACGCTCCGATGACGATCGTGCCGGTGCCGCCGAGCCAGAACAGGGCGCCCGCGATCGCGATGATCGCGACCAGCTCCGCGACGACGACGACGGCCAGCAGGACGGCGAGGGACTTCCCCATCGCCGGAGCGTCCCACATCGCCGCCCGGCGATCGACCGGGTGCCGCGGCGGTTCGCGCGCGCCGGCCCGGGGCCCATCACCCGGACGGGTGACGGTTCGGTAACGATGCTGCAGCGGGCGCCGCGCCGTCCCGATCAGACCCTGTGACCACCGCCCCGCTGGGGCAGCCAGCGGCTGCAGGCCCGGTCGCGCCCCACCGGGGGCGCACCGGGCTCGTCGCCGTTGCCCTGGCCGGGGTCGCCGTCACCGCCGTCGTCGGTGGCCTCCTCACCGTGCCCGCGCTGCCGGGCGTCCTGCTCGTCGCCGCCGGGCTCGCGCTGCTCGTGGCCGTCCAGGCCGGCCTCTGGGCGCGCCAGCGCCGGCTGACCGGCGCCCTGCAGCGCAGCCAGTCCTCCTTCCGCACGCTGGTCAAGAGCAGCGTCGACCCGGTGGTCATCCTCGACGACCGGCTCCGGGTCACCTTCGCCTCCCAGGCCCTCGCCGACCTCCTCGGCGTCGAGCCGGCCGCCGTCACCGGCCTGGCGGTCGACTCCGTCGTCCACCCCGACGACCGGACGGCGGTCCTCGCCGCGCTCGCCCCGCACCCGGGCGGCACCGACGAACTCGCCGTCCGCACCGCCCGGATCCGGCACGCCGACGGCCGCTGGCGGCTGATCCAGGCGACCGTCCGCGACCTGCGCGCCGACCCCGACGTCGGCGCGCTCGTCCTGTACTGCCGCGACGTCACCGCCCGCAGCCCCGAGGCCATCGACCCCGACCTCGCCGAGTTCTCCCTCACCGACCCGGTCACCGGGCTGCCCAACCGCTCGGCGCTGGTCCGCCGGCTGGGCGCGGTGGCGCGCCAGGCCCCCGCCCGGGCGTACGCGCTGGCCGCCGTCCGGATCAACGGCCTGGCCTCCGAGGTCCTCGCCCCCGACACCGAGTCCACCGTCCTCCGTTCCCTGACCACCCGGCTCACCCGCGCCCTGCGCGGCGCCGACTGGCTGGCCCGCGGCAAGGACGGCGACTTCGTCGTCCTGGTCGAGGGCACCATCGCCGACGCCGAGGTGGTGGCCGCCCGACTCGTGGCCGCCGTCGGCCCGGTCCCCGTGCCCGGCGGAGCCCTGCACCTGTCCGCCGTCGCCGGCGTCACCACGCTCGGCCCCGACGTCGACACCGGTGAGTCGCTGCGCCGGTCGGAGCTGGCGCTGCGCAGCGCCGGCGCGGCCGGCCCCGGCTCCGTCCACCGGTACGACGACGCCCTGCGCGTCGAGGAGGACCGGCGCGCCGCGCTGCGCGCCGACCTCGACGGGGCGCTGGACCGCGGCGAGCTGCGGCTGGTCTTCCAGCCCGTCGTCGACGTCGTCATGCACCGCACCGTCTCGGTCGAGGCGCTGCTGCGCTGGCGGCACCCGCTGTTCGGCGACGTCTCCCCCACCGAGTTCGTCCCGCTGGCGGAGGAGTCACCGCTGATCACCGCGCTCGGCCGGTGGGTGCTGCGCGAGGCGTGCGGCACCATCGCCGCGCTCGAGGACACCGACCTCGGCGTCGCCGTCAACGTGTCGGCCCGCCAGGTGCGCAGCGGCGAGCTGGTGCCCGACGTGCTCGGCGCGCTGGAGGACAGCGGCCTGCCGCCGTCCCGGCTGATCGTCGAGATCACCGAATCGGTGCTGCTCGACGACTCGCACGTCATCGAGGACCTCACCGTGCTGCGCCAGCTCGGCGTCCGCGTCGCCGTCGACGACTTCGGCACCGGCTGGTCGTCGCTCGCCTACCTGGTCGGCATGCCGGTCGACGTGCTCAAGATGGACCAGTACTTCCTGGCCAACGTCGAGCACGACCCGGCCCGCCGCGCCATGTGCCGCGCGGTGCTGCAGCTGGGCACCAGCCTGGGCCTGCCCGTCATCGTCGAGGGCGTGACCAACGAGGCGGTCCTCGGCCTGCTCACCGACATGGGGCACCGCTACCTCCAGGGCTACGTCTTCGCCCGCCCGCTCGAGGCCGGGCAGCTGGCCGACGGCGCCTGGGACGTCGCCGCCGCCCTCCCCGCGGCCTCCCCGGTGGTGCCGTCGTGATCGCGCTGCGCAGCATCCCGCGGAGCGTCCGCTGGACGGTCCCCCTGGGCCTGATCGGCCTGGCGCTCACGGTGCCGTTCAGCGCGCCCGACGGCACCGGCATGCAGTGGGACGAGGTGGTCCTCGGCGGCGTCGCCGCGAGTTCGGCCTGGACGGTGTTCCGCATCGCCCGGCCCATGCAGCGCACGGCGGGCCGCCCGTGGCGCATCGTCGGCTACGCGGCGCTGATGTTCATGACCGCGCAGTGGCTGGCGGCGGCGTTCCCGGGCCCGGAGATGGACGGCTTCGGCTTCGACGACGTGCTGCTGTTCGCCGGCGCGACGGCGCCGGTGGTCACCTGCGGGATGCTCGCCCGCCGGGTCAGCCGGACCCGCTGGCCGGCGCTGGCCGTCGACGGCCTGGTCATCACCCTGGCCCTGCTGGTGGTCACCGAGGTGCTGCGCACCCCGCTGGTCAACCCGGCGAACGCGCCCGACGACCTGCGCTCGCTGGTGCTCGCCTACGGCGCCTACGCCGCGGTGATGATCGGCGCCGCCGGCGCCCTGTGCACCGTCTCGACGGCGGCCCTCCGGCGCTCGGCCACGATCATGATGGTCGCCGTCGCCTGGCAGGCCACGGCCGCCGTCGCCGAGGCGATGGCCATCGTCGACCCGTCCTGGTACTGGACGGCGGTCTCCGACGTCTCGGTCGCGATGAGCCTGCAGACCGTCGTCGTCGCGGCGTGCTTCGCGCCGCGCCGGTTCGCCGACCACACCGCCCGCGCCGCCGCACCGGTGGTCAGCCGGCTGGGCGCGGTGCTGGTCGTCGGCTCGCTGCTCTGCCTGCCGGCGTCCATCACGGTCATGGAGCTGCGCGACCGCTCCCACTCCACCACCGCCGAGTTCCTGATCGCCGCGGTCTTCCTGCTCATGGCGCTGCGGCTGGTGCTGCGCATCCGCGAGGACGGCCGGGCCCACCAGGACCTGGTCCGCAGCGAGGAGAACTTCCGCGACCTCGTCGAGGCCAGCTCCGACGGCATCGCGATCATGGACGGCGACTTCCGGCTCCTGTTCACCTCGCCGGCCGCCCGCTCCCTGCTCGGCCTGGGCGCGGACGCGGAGGAGGAGGTGTCGCTGCTCGACCTCGTCGCCCCCGACGACCGCGACCACGTGGTGGCCGCGACCCTCGACGTCCCCGCCGGCGAGGGCCCGGCGCTGCACCTGCGGATCGCCGCGCCCGACGGCACGGCCCGCGAGATCGAGGCCACCTCCACGGAGCGCCCCGGCAGCGGCCGCCGGGTGCTGTACCTGCGCGACGTCACCGCCCGCCGCCGCCGCGAGCGGGAGCTCGAGCGCATGGCCTACACCGACCACCTCACCGGCCTGCCCAACCGGGCGGCGCTCTTCCGGGAGCTCGCGGCGCCGGGCGCCGGTCGCTGCCTGCTCGTGCTCGACCTCGACGGGTTCAAGGCGGTCAACGACGTCGCCGGGCACGAGGCCGGCGACCAGCTGCTGGTCGAGGTCGCCCGCCGGCTCAACACCGTCGTCCGCGAGGGCGACCTGATCGCCCGCCTCGGCGGCGACGAGTTCGCCGTCGTCGTCACCGGCACGCTCCCCGAGGCCGAGGAGGTCGCGCAGCGCATCGTCGACGCCCTCGGCCGGCCGCACCGCACCGCCGGCGCGTCGTTCGCGGTCGGCGGGAGCGTCGGCGTCACCGAGCTCGGCCCGGCCGGCGGGCAGGTCGCCTTCCGCGAGGCCGACGCCGCGCTGCGCGAGGCGAAGGCCGCGGGCAAGGGCTGCGTCCGGCTCGCCGGCGCCACCGCCCCCCGGACGGAGGTCGAGAGCCAGCCGGACTTCCAGGACGTGATCGCCGAGGGCGAGTTCGCGGTGCGCCTGGACGCCGCCCGCACCCCCGACGGCCGCGTCGAGATGATCCACGCCGTCCCCACCTGGACCCACCCCGTGCACGGCACGGTCCGCCACCTCGAGCTGTGGGGTTTCGCCGAGCGGCAGGGCCGCGCCGCGGAGCTGCAGACCTGGCTGCTGCACGAGGTCTGCCGGGTCGGCGCCGGCCTGCCCGGTGTCGCCGTCGCGGTGAGCCTGCCCGCCGGGTTCGTCACGGCCGAGGCCGTGGACTCCGACGTGACGGCCGCGCTCGCCGCGTCCGGCCTCCCCGCGGAGCGCCTGGTGGTGTCGTTCTCCGAGGAGACCCTGCTGACCGCCTCCGCGGCGCTCGTCCCCGCGCTCGAGGCGGTCCGCGCGCTCGGCGCGCGCCTCTGCCTGGACAACTACGGGATGGGCCACAGCATCTTCGCCCTGCTCGCGCGCATCCCGCTGGACCTCGTCCGGGTGGACGTCGCCGCCCTCGCCGCGCGGGACGACACCGCCCGTGCCCTGCAGGTCTTCCGGGCCATCCTCCGGACGACGAGGGAGTTCGGCGTGGCCGCCATCGCCGGCGGGCTCAGCACGCCGGAGCTGCTGGCCGGCGCGATCGACGCCGGGGTGGAGCTGCTGCACGGCCGCAGCCAGCCGCACGACCTCACCCCCGCCGAGGTGGCGGCGCTGGTCGCCGTCCCCACGGCCTGACGCCCTCAGGGTTTCCCCCCATTTCACCCCGCACCGTCCCCCGAACGAGCCGAAACCGCTGGGAACCGTCCGGGGCCCGGCGTTTACTGACGCCGTGACGAGCCCGGGCCTGCACTTCCTCGGCCACTCGACCGTCCGGGTCGAGCTGGCCGGGCGCACCGTGCTCACCGACCCCCTCCTCGCGCCCACCGTCGGTGCGCTGCGCCGCGTCGTGCCGATGCCCGACCCGGTCGCCTGGGCCGGCGTCGACCTCGTCCTGATCAGCCACCTGCACGGCGACCACCTGCACCTGCCCTCGCTGCGGATGATCGGCCGCACCGCGCGGATCGTCGTCCCCCGCGGGGCCGGCGACTGGCTGCGCGGCCGCGGCTTCCCGCGCGTCGACGAGCTGTCCGCCGGGGAGGGCCTGATCGACGGCGGCCTGCGGGTCACCGCCGTCCGCGCCGAGCACAGCGGCCACCGCTGGGGTCCCCGCTCCACCCACGGGCCCGACACCGAAGCGCTCGGCTTCCTGCTCGAGGACGGCGGCACGTCGGTCTACGTCAGCGGCGACACCGGCCTCTACGACGGCATGGCGCTGCTCGCCGAGCGCGAGATCGACGTCGCGCTGCTGCCGGTCTGGGGCTGGGGCCCGAGCCTGGGCCCCGGGCACCTCGACCCGGTCACCGCGGCCGACGCCGTCGAGCTGGTGCGGCCCCGGATCGCCGTCCCGGTGCACTGGGGCACGCTGGCGATCGCCGGGATGACCACGATCCCCTCCCCGCTCCGCGGCCGGATGCGCCGGCTGCTGCACGACCCGCCGCGCACCTTCGCCACCGAGGTCGCGGCCCGCGGCCTGCCCACCCGCGTCGTCGTCACCGAGCCCGGCTCGGCCGTCGACCTGAGCGAGCGGGCGGCGGCATGACCCTCGACCTGCTCGCGGCGCCGTGGTCCGACGGCGCCGAGATCGGCTACCCGCTGCTGTTCGGGCTGGTCCTGCTCGGCTCCGTCGTCCCGGTGGTGCCCACCGGCCTGGTGGTCGGGACGGCGGCGGCCTTCGCCATGACCAGCGACGCCCTCGGCCTGCCGCTGGTGCTGGCCACCTCCACCTCGGCCGCCCTGGCCGGTGACCTGATCACCTTCGCGGTCTGCCGGTTCGGCGGGCCCGCGGCCGTCCGCTGGGTCACCCGCGGCCAGCACACCGAACGCCTCGAGGAGGTCCGCGAGCAGTTCCGCCGGCACGGCTGGCAGATCATCGTCGCCGGGCGCCTGCTGCCTGCCGGGCGGATCCCGGTGCTCGCCGCCGCCGGCGCCCTGGCCTACCCGTGGCGGCGGCTGGTGCCGGCGTCGCTGCTGGCGGCGTTCCTCTGGGCGCTGGCGTACGCGCTGCTCGGCGTGGTCAGCGGCGGCATCTTCGACTCCCCGCTGCTGGCCATGCTCGTGGCGACGGTCCTGGTGCTGGCCGTCGGGGCGATCATGAACGTCATGAGCGCCCACCGGCGGTCGGAGGCGGCCGCCCGCGAGCCGGAGCACTGCTGAGCGGCATGACCAGCACACCCCGTCCCGGTCGGCTGCTGCGCACCGGCCGCACCGTCGCGCGCGTCCTCGTCATCTGGGCGGCGGTCACCGGCGCCCTGGTGCTCCTCGACTCCCGGCTCGACGGCTTCGAGCTGACCTCCGGCTGGCAGGCGCCGGTCATGGCGCTGCTGCTGGGGGTGCTGTCGGCGGCGGTCTGGCCGCTGGTCGTGCGGATCGCCGTGCCGATCGCGCTGTTCACCCTGGGCCTGGGCAGCTTCCTGCTGCTGGGGGCCGGCGTCCTCGGCATCGCCTACGCGCTGCCGGGCGTGACCATGGAGAGCCTGCGGGTCGCCGTGGTCGTCGCGGTCGCGATCGCCGCGGTCTCCGGGCTGGTCAGCAGCCTGCTCGCCGTCGACGAGGACGAGATCTTCTTCCGCCGCGCCGCGCGCCGGGCCCGCCGCACCCCCGACGACGCCGACCGGCCGCCCGGCGTGCTCTTCCTGCAGATCGACGCGCTGGCCTACGAGACAGCCCGCCGGGCGGTGCGCGACGGCTGGATGCCCAACCTCGCCGCGTGGTTGCGGTCGGGCAGCCACACCCTGACCAGCTGGCACACCGACTGGAGCTCCCAGACCGGCGCCGCCGTGACCGGCATCCTGCACGGCTCCAACTTCGACGTGCCCGGGTTCCGCTGGTACGAGAAGGACCGCGACCACATCACCCGCGTCTCCCACCCGGCCGACGCCGTCGAGGTGGAGCGGCGGCACTCCGACGGCCGCGGGCTGCTCGCCGGCGACGGCGCCGGGCGGGGCAACCTGTTCACCGGCGACGCCCCGCACGTGAGCCTCACCATGAGCTCGCTGTCGCACGTCGTCCCCGCCCGTGCCCGCCGCGCGCGGCGCACCCGGGAGCGGGTCGGCTCCGGCTACTACGCCTACTTCGCCAACCCCGTGAACGCCCTGCGGACGCTCGCCGTCTCGCTCGTCGACATCGGCCGCGAGCTGGCGGCCTCGGCCCGGGAGCGTCGCGACGACGTCCGGCCGCGGGTCAGCCGCGGCGGCCTCTACCCGCTGGCCCGGCCCGGGGTGACCGTCATCTCGCGCGACGTCGTCGTCTTCGCGCTGCTCGAGGACATGCTGGCCGGGCGCTCCGTCGTGTACGCCGACTTCCTCGGCTACGACGAGGCCGCCCACCACGGCGGGCTCGAGCGGGCCGACAGCCTGGCCGTGCTGCGCTCCATCGACCAGCAGATCGGCCGGCTGCACCGGGCCGCCGCCCTGGCGCCGCGCCGCTACCACCTCGTCGTCCTCTCCGACCACGGGCAGACGCAGGGCTGGGCGTTCGCCGACCGGTTCGGCGAGTCGATCGAGGAGCTGGTGGGCCGGCTGTGCGGCTCCCCCGGCGGGCAGCGGACCACCGGGACCAAGGACAGCCGCCGGCCGGTGGAGAGCTGGCAGATGACCAGCGGGCTGGCCGAGGGCGGCGTCATCGCCCGCCGGCTGCGCGACCGGGTGGAGCGGGCCGGCGACGTGCGGCACGACCACGAGCTCGAGCCGGGGGACGACGGCGCCGTGCCGCGGGTGGCCCCCGGCGTCGTGTGCGTCGTCTCCGGCCACACCGCGATGGTGTCCTTCGCCGACATCCCCGGCCGGGTGTCGCTGGAGGAGATCGAGCGGCACTGGCCCCACCTGCTGCCCGGCCTGGTCGACCACGACGGCGTCGGCTTCCTGCTGGTGCACTCCGAGGAGTTCGGTCCGGTCGTGCTCGGCCGCGACGGGCTGCGCCGGCTGGCCAGCGACGTGGTCATCGGCACCGACCCGCTGCTGCCCTACGGGGAGCACGCCGCGGCGCTCGTGGCCCGGGTGTCCACGTTCCCGCACTGCGCCGACGTCGTGATCAACAGCCGCTACGACCCCGACACCGACGAGGCCTCGCCGTTCGAGCCGCACGTGGGCTCGCACGGCGGGCTGGGCGGGCCGCAGCAGCACGCCGTCCTGGCGTACCCGAGGTCGTGGGCGGCCCCCGGCGAGATCGTGGGCGCCGAGCAGCTGCACCGGGTGCTGCGCGGCTGGCTGACCGACCTGGGCCATCCCGAGCCGACGGGCGAGGGGGCCGCGGTGGGCGAGCAGAGCGCCACGGCGCTGGCCGCCGTCGGCACGCGGTAGCCGCCGGTCGGAGCGGTCCGACCGGGCGGCGAGCCGCCCAGGAGCCCGGGGCGACGCCCGCGCCCGCAGCGGGTCAGGGCTGCTGGTGCGGTGGCTGCGTCGCGTCCCGGTCCTGGACGGCTCGTCTTCCCCCTGGTGGTGCTGGTGGTGCTCCCCCGTGGTGGTGCTTCCCCTGTGGTGCTGGTCCCACCCTGACCGGCCCGCCGCACGGAACGCGCCACGGGAGCGCAAGGGATGCGCAAGAGTCCGCGCCCCGGATGTGGCGTGACGAACGAATGAACTCCGGGTGCGGTCCTGGCCTGGCGGGCCGTCCTGGTCGACAGTGAAGCGATGAGACCCGACGCCCGCGCCTGGTTCCAGCACCGCACCACGTCCGCGACCGGGCTCGACGACCTCGACCTGCCCGCCCTGCTGCGCGCCAAGCGGCGCGGCGGTCACCGGATCAGCGTCGTGCTGCCCGCGCGCGACGAGGAGGCGACAGTCGGCACGCTGGTCGCCGACCTGCGCGAGCGCTGGATGCTGCGGACGCCGCTGGTCGACGAGCTGCTCGTCGTCGACTCCGACTCCACCGACGCCACCGCCGCGGTCGCCCGCGCCGCCGGCGCCCAGGTCGTCGCCACCACCGACGTGCTCCCCGCGCACGGCACCCGTCCCGGCAAGGGCGAGGCGCTG
Organism: Bacillus sp. AZ43; assembly: GCA_004570425.1. Lineage (GTDB taxonomy): Bacteria > Actinomycetota > Actinomycetes > Mycobacteriales > Geodermatophilaceae > Blastococcus_B. Next base: position 5,756 of record SPQJ01000035.1, on the reverse strand, counting down.
TGGAAGTCGCTGGCCGCCACCACCGGCGACCTGCTGGTCTTCCTCGACTCCGACCTGATCGGCGACGTCGCGCACTTCGTGCCGGGGCTGCTCGGGCCGCTGCTCGCCGAACCGCAGGTGCAGTACGTGAAGGGCTGCTACACGCGGCCGCTCGAGGTCGCCGGCCAGGTCCAGCCCGCCGGCGGCGGGCGGGTCACCGAGCTGACCGCGCGGCCACTGCTCAACGCGCTGTGGCCGGAGCTCGCCGGCTTCGTGCAGCCGCTGGGCGGCGAGTACGCCGGGCGGCGGTCGGCGCTCGAGCAGGTGCCGTTCGTCTCCGCCTACGGGGTGGAGGTGGGGCTGCTCATCGACCTGCTCGGCCACCACGGCCTGCACGCCCTCGCCCAGGTCGACCTCGGCGTGCGCCGGCACACCTCCCAGTCGCAGGAGGCCCTGGGCGCGATGGCCGGCGAGGTGGTGTCGACCGTGCTCGCGCGGGCGGAGTGCGGCCGGCCGGGCCACCAGCCGCTTCCCGCCAGCGGGCTGCTCACCCAGTTCCGCCACGACGGGACCGGCTTCGTGCCGAGCAGCCGGGCCGTCGGCGTGGACGAGCGCCCGCCGATGGCGACCGTGCCGGAGTACCGGCACCGGCTGGCCGGCTGAGTCGCAGCGGGCGATCGGGGGCCGGACGGGGCAGGATCTGCCCCGTGCCGGTCGTTCCCCCCGCTCCGCTCCGTTGACCCTGCCCGAGGTCGTCGCCCACCGCGGCGCCACCGCCGAAGCCCCGGAGCACACCCTCGCCGCCTACCGCGAGGCCGCCGCCGTCGGTGCCGACGCCGTCGAGTGCGACGTCCGGCTGACCCGGGACGGCGTCCTGGTCTGCGTGCACGACCGGCAGATCAGGCACACCTCGAACGGGCGCGGGATCGTGTCGGCGCTTCAGCTGGCCGAGCTCGAGCAGTTCCAGTTCGGCCCCCGCCGGGCGTCGCGCCGCAACCGGTGGGCCGACGACCAGATCACCGCGGTCACGGACGAGCCCGACGTCGAGAACGGGCTGGTGCTCACCCTCGACCGGCTGCTCGAGTACATCACCGCCACCCCCGGCACGGTCCGGCTGGCGATCGAGACCAAGCACCCGACCCGGCACGCCCGGAAGGTGGAGGAGGCGCTCGTCGAGTCGCTGGGCCGCTACGGCCTGCTCGGCAACGGGCGCCCCGTCGAGTGGGCCGGCAAGCCTGCCGTCCGGATGATGAGCTTCTCGCAGCTGGCCGTGCGCCGGATGGCCGAGCTCGCCCCCGCCGTGCCCACCGTGCAGCTGATCGGCAAGCGGCTGCGGCCGGTCCGCCGCGAGCTGCTGCACGGCACCGCCTCGGCGGTGGGCCCCGGCATCGCGCTGATCCGGGCCGACCCCGACTTCGTCGCCGATGCGCACGCCGCCGGCAAGGAGGTCCACGTCTGGACGGTGAACCGGCCCGCCGACATGGAGCTCGTGCGCGACCTGGGCGTGGACGCGGTGATCACCGACCACCCGGACGAGCTGATCCGCCGCCTGGGCCGCGACGCCGCCGCCTCCTGACGGGGGTCGCGCAGACCTCCCGCGTCAGGCGAGGTCGGTGCCGTCCAGGGCGGCGACGAGGTCGGCCGGGGTGTCGTGGATCCCGATCGCGCCGGCCTCGCGCAGCTCGTCGTCCCCGAAGCCCCCGGAGCGGACGACGATCGCCGGCATCCCCGCGTTCTTCGCCGCCTCGACGTCGTAGACGGAGTCCCCGACGACGACGCTGGGCGCGTCCATCGGCTCGCCGAGCTTCTTCAGCGCCACCTGGAGCAGGTCGGGCGCGGGCTTGGTCGCCTCGACGTCGTCGCTGGTGGTCCAGGCGTCGGCGAGGTCGCGGGCGTCGAGCAGGTCCAGCGCCCGGTCGACGTGGTGCGGCTTGCCCGAGCTGGCCAGGACGACCCGGTGGCCACGGTCCTTCAGCGCGACGATCAGCTCGCGCGCCCCCGGGAGCAGCGCCGTCTCGTCCATCATCGGGTCGACCTCCTCGACCCAGCGCTCGCGAGCGGCGTCGCCGATGCGCGCCTCCACGTCGTCCCCACCGAGGGCGGCGACCAGCTGGTCGCCACCCATGCCGATCAGCCGGTGGATCCGCCAGACCGGGAACGTCTCGCCCAGCGACCGCAGCGCCCGGTACCACGCGAGGGCGTGCTGGTAGTTGGTGTCGACGAGGGTGCCGTCCACGTCGAGGACGGCGATGCGCGCTGCGGTCATGGCCCGCCCATGCCCAGACCGCGCGGCGCTCATCCCCGGGCGCCCGTGCCGCACGTCGGGCACGATCGCGGGCGATGGCCGCATCCACCGAGGTCTGCCCCGGCTGCGGCGCCGTCCTGGCCCCGCAGGGCGACGCCACGGCCGCGCATCCGGGCGCGTCCCCGTCCTGCCGCCGGCTGTTCGAGACCACGCTCGGCGGCCTCCACGAGGAGGCGGGCGCCGACCCGGTCGCCGCCGCGCTCGTCGCCCTGGCCGACGCCGCGTACGACGCGCAGCACCCGGTCGCCGGTGACGCCGACCGGCTGCGCCGGGCGCTCGCGGCCATCGGCGTGCCGGGCACCGATCCGCACCGGGTGCCCGCCGCGTGGCGGACGACGGTCGCCGACGTCGCCGCCGATCTCGACGTGATCGACCTGCCGGCCCTGGTGACCAGCTGGGCCACGGCGGTGCGGGACGACTGGACGGCGGTGGTCGCGCCGCACCGGTGACGAGCCCGCGCCGTTCCCGAATATGCGCACGTTCCGTGCTTACAGTGACACGGTGAGTGAGGTTCTCGGTACTCGCGCGACCAAGAAGGCGCGCACTCGGCAGCATGTCCGCACGGTGGCCCATCGGATGTTCGCCGACGCGGGGTTCGACACCGTGACCATCGCGGACGTGGCCCGGGAGGCGGGCGTCGCCGTCCAGACGGTGTTCAACCACTTCCCCACCAAGGAAGAGCTGTTCTTCGACGGCCGCATCCCGTGGGCCGAGGGCCCGGCGGAGGCGGTGCGCCGCCGCCGCCCCGGCGTCTCGCCGCTGACGGCGCTGCGCGAGCACCTGGTCGAGGAAGCCGGCCACTTCGCCGCCCTGCAGCTGAGCCCGGAGGGCCGGGCCTTCGCCGAGGCGCTCCACTCCTGCCCGGCACTCGCCGCCTACGAGCAGCAGGCCGTGCAGGCCGGCGAGCGCGCGCTCGCCGCGGTGCTCGCCGAGGCATGGGAGACCGACCCCGAGCCGGGAGGCGACGGGCTCGCGTCCCAGACGGGCCTGCTCGCCCCGCTCACCGCCGCGACCTGGCTGGCCGCCGCCCGGGTGACCTTCTCGGAGCAGCGACGGCGGCTGCTCGTGGAGTGCGGGCCCGTCACGGCGCGGGAGCGGGTCAGGCAGGCGGTGGACCTCGTCCTCTCCGGCGCCCAGGCCAGGGTCGGCCGGCCGGAGCTCCTGCGGGCGAGCTGAGTCAGACCGCCGCGGGCTCCGCGATCCGCGACTCCGCCGTGGGGGCGGCGATCGGCACCAGGACGTCGTCCACCACCCGCTCGACCTCCTCGCCGGTCATCGCACCGTCGCCGGCCGCCGTGTAGCGCTGCCACCAGAAGGCCTGCAGCACCGAGCCCAGCAGTGCCAGCCGCGCCGGCTCGACGGGCTCGCCGCGGTCGGCGCACCGCCGGCCCAGCTCGGCCACCACGTCGGCGAGCGGGCGCACGAGCGCGTCGTCGAGGCCGGCCCGGAGCTGCTCCTCGTGGCGGGCGGCGCCCACGATGCTGGCCACCGCGCGCTCCTCCCGGTCGAGGGGGCGGGTCCAGCGGTCGGCCAGCGCCATGAGGTCGATGCGCAGCGAGCCGCCGTCGGCCGGGGCCTCGACCAGGACGAACCGGCTCACCGCGGTGCGGGCCAGTGCGGCCATGGTCGGCCAGCGGCGGTAGATGCCGGCCTTCCCGGCGCGGGCACGGGCCGCGATGCGGTCGCTGTTGAGCCGCCCCCAGCCCTCCTCGGCGAGGATGTCGACCGCGACCGAGAGCAGTTGCTCGGACAGCTCGGGGCTCAGCGGCCGCCCGGGGGTGCCGCTCATGACCGGATTCCGTGACGTGACGTCATACGCACCGCGACATCCTGGCCTGTCATCCGGGTCACCACAATGACCCGGACGCCAGTCGCACCGAAATCTGGGACGCTTGAAAGTTTGTGGACCAGGTGGGCAAATCCGCAGGTCAGCCCTGGGATGGCGGCTCAGGCGCCGGCGGCGCTCTCCACGTGCACCCGCACCGTCGCGCCGTCGTCGGACAGCCAGCCCTGCGCCTTCGCGGCGGCGACCATCCGGTCCCACTGCGCCGACCAGTCCGCCGCCGTCGCCCGGGGCTCCGCGGCCGCCCGCAGCGCGGCGAGGTCGAGCTGCGCCTCGTCGTCCCCGGTGAGCCGGCCCAGGCCGGAGTTCCGCAGGACCTGCGTCGCCTCGTCGTCGGTCACCTGCCCCAGGGCCAGGTGCAGCCGGCCGAGGTCGTCGACGTCGACGACCCTCGCCTCCGGACGCTCGTCCGCGCCCGTCACCACCTCGACGATCATGCTGACCTCCTCGTCATGGGGCCTTAATGGCCATTTCGGCCCTCAGACATGCCACGGGAAGCGGCTGAAGTCGGGGTCGCGCTTCTCGAGGAACGCGTCACGGCCCTCCACGGCCTCCTCGGCCATGTAGGCCAGCCGGGTCGTCTCCCCGGCGAACAGCTGCTGGCCGACCAGGCCGTCGTCGATCAGGTTGAACGAGTACTTGAGCATGCGCTGGGCGGTGGGGCTCTTCGCCACGATCCGCCGCCCCCAGTCCAGCGCCGTCGCCTCCAGCTCCGCGTGCGGGACGACGCGGTTGACCATGCCCATGGCGTGCGCGTCGGCGGCGGTGTACTCGTCGCCGAGGAAGAAGATCTCGCGGGCGAACTTCTGGCCCACCTGCCGGGCGAGGTAGGCCGACCCGAAGCCGCCGTCGAAGCTGCCGACGTCGGCGTCGGTCTGCTTGAAGCGGGCGTGCTCGGCGCTGGCCAGGGTGAGGTCGGCGACGACGTGCAAGCTGTGCCCGCCCCCGGCGGCCCATCCGGGGACGACGCAGATGACCACCTTCGGCATGAAGCGGATCAGCCGCTGCGCCTCGAGGACGTGCAGCCTTCCGCTCGACCGCCCCTTGTCGTGCTCGTAGCCGTACTTCCCGCGCACGCGCTGGTCACCGCCGGAGCAGAAGGCCCAGCCGCCGTCCTTGGGGCTCGGCCCGTTGCCGGTGAGGATGACGCAGCCGACGTCGGTGGACAGCCGGGCGTGCTCCAGCGCGGTGATCAGCTCGTCGACGGTCTGCGGTCGGAACGCGTTGCGCACCTCCGGCCGGTCGAACGCGATCCGCACGACGCCGGCGTCCACGGCCCGGTGGTAGGTGATGTCGCCGAAGTCGAACCCCTCGACCGGCTGCCAGGCGGAGCTGTCGAAGATCTCGGAGACGTCGTCGCGGGCGCTCATGCAGCGAACCTAACCGGCGCCGCGAACGCTCCCGCGCCCTGTCAGGGGCCGAGCAGGCCGCCGACGCCGTCGAGGAGGTCGTCGACCGTGCCGACGACCGGATCCAGGACCCCGCCGTCCTCGCAGCCGCAGTCGGACCCGCCGCCGTCCTTCGGCGGCTGCTGCGCCGGGGGCTGCTGCTCGGGGGGCTGCTGCTGCGCCGGGGGCTGCTGCGCGGGCGCACCGCCGTGGCCGCCGCCCGACGGCGCCGGTGCGGGCG
>SPQJ01000034.1 GCA_004570425.1 Bacillus sp. AZ43 | reverse complement strand
GATCTGTGCACGCCGGCCCGCAGGTCACGGCCGCCGACGAGCAGGCGGCGCGGGGCGTCGTCGACGCGGCCGAGGTCGCGAGCGCGACGGCGGCGGCCACCGCCGAGCGCCTCGACCGCGAGCTCGCGACCCTGCGGGGGCGGGCCGGGGAGCTGCCCACGGCCGACCTCGCCGCTCTCGCCGCGGAGCAGACCGCCGAGGTCGACGCGGTGGCGGCGGCCGCTGCCGGGCTGTCCGGGGCGCGGGAGGCGCTGGCGCGGCTCGTGGCCGGCCGGGACGCCGACGCCGTGGCCCTGGCCGCCGACCGCGAGGAGCTGCAGGCGCGGTCCGCCGAGCGCGCGACCACCCGGGCGGCGCTGGCCGACCTGGAGGCGCAGCTGGCCGCCGCGCGCGGGGAGGACGCCGACCTGCCGGCGCGGATCGCCCGGCTCACCCGCGAGGCCGAGGCCTGCGAGGCGGTCGTGGCCGCCGAGACCGAGGAGCTGCGGGCTCGGGCCGCCGCCGACACCGCCCGGATCGCCGCCGAGCAGCGGGTGGCCGCGGCCGGCTTCGGTGACCTCCTGGAGGCCGCCGCCGCCCTGCTCGACGCCGGCCGCCTGAGCGCGCTCGACCGCCGCATCGACGGCCACGACCGCGACCTCTCCGTGGTCCGCGCCGCCCTGGCCGAGCCCGACCTCGCCGACCTCGGCCCCCGGCCCGACCTCGAGGCGCTGGGGTCGCGGTGCGCCGAGGTGACCCGGGCCCGCGAGGAGGCGGTCGCCGAGCTCGACCGCGCCCGCCGCTGCGCGAGCGGCCTCGATGCCCTGGCCGGCGAGGTGACCGCGCTGCAGGTCGACCTGGACGAGCGGAGAGCGGTCTTCCAGCAGGTCGGCGAGCTGGCCGACCTGGTCAACGGCAGGGGCGCGAACACCCTGAGGATGCGGCTGCAGTCGTTCGTGCTGGCGGCCCGGCTCGAGCAGGTGGCGGAGGCGGCCAGCAGGCGCCTGCAGGACATGTCCGGGGGGCGCTACACCTTCCGGCACAGCGACGCCCAGGGGCGGCACGGTGCCCGCGGCGGCCTCGGGCTCGACGTCCTCGACGAGTACACCGGGTGCCTGCGCGCGACGAAGACCCTGTCCGGCGGGGAGAGCTTCATGGCGTCACTGGCCCTCGCGCTCGGCCTGGCCGACGTCGTGACCGCCGAGAGCGGCGGCGTGCAGATCGACACCCTCTTCGTCGACGAGGGCTTCGGCACCCTCGACGCGCACGCGCTCGACGCGGTCATGACCGTGCTCGACGAGCTGCGCCGGGGCGGGCGCACGGTCGGGGTGATCAGCCACCTCGAGGAGTTGCGGACCCGCATCCCGACGCGGATCGAGGTGATCAGCGGCCGGCACGGCTCCCGGCTGGCGAGCTGACGCCCGGCCGCCGCACGGATCAGGCGGTCTGCCGGGCCGCGGTCTGCCAGGCGGGGTGCTCGACGTCGGCCGGGGCATGCGCCGGGAAGACCCACTTCCGGTAGCAGAGGTAGCGCACCACGGTGCTCAGCACGATCGAGGCGACGTTGGTGGCCTGCAGGACCAGGGCGCTGTCCTGGCCGAGCGGCTGGTGCACGAACCAGACCAGCACGAGGCTGAGCAGCAGCGTCGCGCCGTTCACCACGGCGAAGAGCAGGTATTCCCGCTTCACGCCGGTGCGGGCGCGGTGCGAGAACGACCAGTGGCGATGCCCGAAGTAGGCGACGGTCATCGACACGACCGTCGAGATCAGCTTGGCCACCACCGGCCCGAGTCCGGCCGAGGAGTACAGCAGCTGGAACAGGCCGATGTCGATGAGGAAGCAGACGACACCCACGACCCCGAAGGCGCTGAGCTCCTTGAGAAGGACACGCCACCCCGTTCGGAGCCGCTCGACGACGAGTCGCGACGCGGTCACCGGCCGAGTGTAGGTGGTCGCGGGACGCCCGTGCCGGTCATCGCGTCCTCCGGATCGCGGGAGGACGCCACCCGGTTGCCGTAGAACGACGTCGTCCGCGCGGCGGGTTGCCGCGGGGCGGGGAGGGACAGGTAGGCCAGGCGGTTACGCTCCAGCCGGTCGCGCGCCGCACGGTCGAGGATGGTGCCGACGAGCAGCAGTACCAGGCTGGCCAGAAGCAGCCCCACCACCACGAAGAGCGTGGGAAAGCGCGGCACGAGGCCGGTCTGCTGGTAGTCCACGGCCACCGGGATCCCGAGGCCCACCGCCAGCACGGCGAGCACGGCGCCGAGGCCGCCGAAGCTCGCGGCCGGGCGGAAGTCGCGGAAGAGCCGGAACAGCCGGCGGAGGATGCGGGCGCCATCGCGGTAGGTGTTCAGCTTGCTCGCCGAGTCCGCGTCCCGCTCCCGGTACGGCGTCTCCACCTCGGCGATCGGCATGCCCAGTGAGGCGCCGTGCGCATTGAGCTCGATCTCCACCTCGAACCCGCGCGGCAGGATCGGGCAGGACTTCACGAATCGCCGGCTGAAGGCGCGGTAACCGGTCAGCACGTCGGAGTAGCCGGTCTCGAACAGGAACGCGAACGTACGGGAGAACCACCGGTTCCCCCACTGGTGGCCGGCGCGGTACTCGGCGCGGCCCGCGGCCGAGGTCGGCCGCCGGACCCCCAGCACGGTGTCGACCCCTTCCTCGCGCATCAGCCGGATCATCTCCGGGGCGCTGGCGGCGTCGTAGGTGCCGTCGCCGTCCACCATCAGGTAGTAGTCGGCGTCGATGTCGGCGAACAGCCGGCGGACCGCGTAGCCCTTGCCGCGGAGGCGCTCGGTGATGACCTCGGCGCCGGCGGCGCGCGCGATCTCGGCGGTCCCGTCGTTGGAGGCGTTGTCGCAGACGACGATCCGCGCCCCGGGGAGCTGCTCCCCGAAGTCCTGAACCACCGCTGCGATCGACGACGCCTCGTCGTGGCAGGGCACGAGCACGGCCACTCCGGCGTATCCGAGCACAATGATCTCCTGGGGTCGGGGCTTGGGAGGGCGGGCGCTGCCGTGGTCGAGCACGCCGGAGGGCCCCACCCTACGGTGACTCTGTGTCCCCCCAGCTGCGCGGCGAAACCGATCGACCGGATGGGGTGAACGCCCACGAGCGGACGGCCTCGGCCGCTCCCGGAGGTGTCCTCGCCCGCCGCGGAGGCAGGTTCCTCCTCGCCGTGTGGCTCCTGATCGGCCTCCTGGCCTCCGCCTGGTCGCTGTCCACGCCGCTGTTCGCCAGCCCTGACGAGCCGGCCCACGTGGTCAAGAGCGCCGCCGTCGTCCGGGGGGAGCTCACCGGCGGGACCGTGCGGCAGCCGGGGACCTACTTCGAGGTGATCACCGAGGTGGAGGTGCCGGCCTACTACGCCGACTCCTTCGACTGGACCTCGTGCTTCATGACCGACCTCTCGGCCACGCCCGAGTGCACGCAGCCCTTTGTGGCCGACGACACGGCCACGGAGCCGATGACCACTTGGATGGGCCGGTACCCGCCGCTCTACTACGCGATCGTCGGCCTGCCGAGCTTGATGGTCGACGGGACGGCCGCCGTGCTGGGCATGCGCGTGGTCAGCGCCTTCCTGTGCGCCGGGCTGCTCGCCCTCGGGCTGACCGCGCTGCGCGCCACCCCATGGAGCCGGCCGCTGCTGGCGGCCGGCGTGCTGGCGATCACGCCGACGGTCCTCTTTTTCTCGGGCACGGTGAACTCCAGCGGCCTCGAGATAGCGGCGGGCTTCGCGACCTGGTGCCTCCTGCTCCCGCTCGCCGTCACCCGCGGTGGCCCGCAGACCCGCCAGCGGCTGCTGCTCGGTGCCGGGGCCGCCGTCGTCCTGGTCAACTCCCGGCCCGGCTCGGCGCTCATGGCGGCGCTGATCGGGGGATGCCTGCTGATCGTCGCCACCCGCGACCTCTGGCGGTCGCTGCTCGCCGGCGGGGCGTGGCGGATGCCGGTCGCCCTGGCCGTCCTGGGCGGGCTGGTCGCGGCAGCGTGGCTGTTCCTGGTCGACCCGCTCGCGACGCTCGGGGGCATCCCCGTCCCCGCCTATGAGTCCCCGGGCCGAGTGGTGGCCGACGCCTTCGCGCGAACGCCCCGCTACCTGGCCGAGCAGCTCGGCGTGTTCGGCACCCTCAACCTCACCGCGCACCCCGTGCTGCTCCGGGTCCTGGGCGGCACGCTCGGCCTGCTCGTGCTGGCCGGGCTGCTGCTCGGCCGCGGCACGGGCCGGTGGCTGGTGCTGGCGGTGGCGGTGCTGGCGGTGTTCGTCCCGGCCCTGGCGCAGATCCCCGACGCGGCCGACCTCGGCCTGATCTGGCAGGGGCGCTACTCGCTGCCCTTCGCGATCGGGCTGCCGCTCGTGGCGATGACCGCCCTGCTGGCCCGCGAGCCCGTCCGCCCCGTCGTTGCGCGGCTCGCGCCGGTGCTGGTCGCGGTGTCGCTCCTCGTGCACCTCGGTTGCCTCTACTGGTCGCTGTGGCGTTACGCCTACGGCTTCGGCAGCGCGCCGTTCGGCCGCGCGGCGGAGTGGCAGCCGCCGGGCGGTGTCGTCCTCCACGTGGTGGTTCCCGCCGCGTGCGCGCTGCTCCTCGGCCTGGTCCTCGTGCTGGGGACAGGAGCCCGATCGATGACCGGCCCCGGGGAGCCGCAGGACGCGCGCGGCTAGCCTGCTCCCACCATGACGCACTTCCTCGGGCGGACGGGCGGGCTGCCGGTCATCGCCATGATCGGCGGGGGACAGCTGTCCCGCATGACCGCCCAGGCCGCGATCGCGCTCGGCCAGACGCTGCGCGTCCTGGCCACCGATCCGCGGGAGTCCGCCGCGCAGGTGGCCGCCGACGTGGTCCTGGGCGACCATTGCGAACTCGCCGATCTGCGGCGTGTGGCCGACGGGGTGACGGTCGTGACCTTCGACCACGAGCACGTGCCCACCGAGCACCTGCGGGCCCTGGAGGCCGCCGGGCACCGGGTGGCCCCGGGCCCGGACGCGCTGGTGCACGCCCAGGACAAGCTGGTGCTGCGCCGGGCCCTCGCCGCTGCCGGCGAGCCGCAGCCGGCGTGGACGGAGGCGCGCACGATCCACGACGTCACCGCCTTCGCCGACGAGGTCGGCTGGCCGGTGGTCCTCAAGACGCCGCGCGGCGGCTACGACGGCAAGGGCGTCTTCGTCGTCCACGGGCCCGACCCGGTCGCCGAGCTCCTCGAGCGGCACGGGCCGCTGCTGGCCGAGGAGCGGGTCCCCCTGGTCCGCGAGCTCTCGGCCCAGGTGGCCCGGTCGCCGTTCGGGCAGGTCGCGGTCTGGCCGGTGGTCGAGACCGTCCAGCGCGACGGCGTGTGCGCCGAGGTCTACGCCCCGGCGCCCGGCCTGCCCGAGGGCCTGGCCACCGCGGCCCAGGAACTGGCGGTCCGCATCGCCGACCGGCTCGGCGTCGTCGGCATGCTGGCGGTGGAGCTGTTCCAGACCGCCGAGGGGATCCAGGTCAACGAGCTGGCCATGCGGCCGCACAACTCGGGCCACTGGACCATCGAGGGGGCCCGTACCAGCCAGTTCGAGCAGCACCTGCGCGCCGTCCTCGACTACCCGCTGGGCTCGACGGAGATGACCGCTCCGGTCGTCGTCATGGCCAACGTCCTCGGCGGTGCGGCGTCTGCCGAGGACTGGGCCGGCCCGTCGCTGGACGAGCGGATCCACCACTTCATGGCGCACTGGCCGGACGTGAAGCTGCACTGGTACGGCAAGGGGCAGCGGCCCGGCCGCAAGCTGGGGCACGTCACCGCCCTGGGGACCGACCTCGTCGAGGTCCGCGCGCGTGCGGTCGCCGCCGCCCGCTACCTGGCCGACGGCGTGGTCGACGCGGCGTTCGCCTTCGAGCGGGAGCACTGAGGAGTGGGTATGGACGACGCGTCCGGGGGCCCCGTGGTGGGCGTCGTCATGGGCAGCGACTCGGACTGGCCGATGATGGAGCCCGCCGCCCTCGCGCTCGAGGAGTTCGGCGTCGGCTACGAGGCGCACGTCCTCTCCGCCCACCGGACGCCGCGCCGGATGCTCGACTACGCCGAGAGCGCCGCCGGCCGGGGCCTGCGGGTGATCATCGCCGGCGCCGGGGGAGCGGCCCACCTGCCCGGCATGGTCGCCGCGGCCACGCCGCTGCCGGTGATCGGCGTGCCCCGCCCGCTGGACCGGCTCGACGGCCTGGACAGCCTCCTGTCGATCGTGCAGATGCCGGCCGGGGTGCCGGTCGCGACCGTCGGCATCGGCGGCGGACGCAACGCGGGGCTGCTCGCGGTGCGGATCCTCGCCGCGGCGGACGAGACGCTCCGGGAGGCGGTGACCCGTTTCCAGGCCGACCTGGCCGAGTCGGTCGTCGCGCGCGACCTCACCCTCCAGGAGCGGCTCGCCTCGGAGGACTGACCTGCCGGGCTTATCCTCGTACCTGTGGGTAACAACGCTGGGCTCTACGCCCTCACCGAGGAGCACGAGGCGATCCGCGAAGCGGTCCGCGACATCGCCGAGCGGGAGATCGCGCCGTTCGCCGCCGAGGTCGACGCCGAGTCGCGTTACCCGATCGAGGCGCAGAAGGCGCTGACGAGCGCGGGCTTCCACGCGACGCACATCCCCGAGGAGTACGGGGGCGAGGGTGCCGACGCCATCGCCACCTGCATCGTCATCGAGGAGGTCGCGCGGGTCGACGTGAGCGCCTCGCTCATCCCCGCCGTGAACAAGCTCGGCTCGATGCCGATCATCCTGTCGGCGTCCGAGGACGTGAAGCGGAAGGTCCTCCCGTCGATCGCCTCCGGCGAGGCGATGATCAGCTACGGGCTGTCCGAGCGGGAGGCCGGCTCCGACGCCGCCGCCATGAAGACCCGCGCCCGCCTCGAGGGCGACTCCTGGGTGCTCAACGGCACCAAGGCCTGGATCACGAACTCCGGCATCTCCGAGTGGTACACGGTCATGGCCGTCACCGACCCGGAGAAGAAGGCCAACGGCATCTCCGCGTTCGCCGTGCACCGCGACGACCCGGGCTTCGCCGTCGGTCCCAAGGAACGGAAGATGGGCATCAAGGGCTCGCCCACCTGCGAGCTGTACTTCACCGACTGCACCATCCCGGCCGACCGGATCATCGGGGTGCCCGGTACGGGATTCAAGACGGCGTTGCGGACGCTGGACTTCACCCGGCCGACCATCGGCGCCCAGGCGGTGGGCATCGCCCAGGGCGCGCTGGACGCCGCGGTGGCCTACGTCAAGGAGCGCAAGCAGTTCGGCACGAGCATCGGCTCGTTCCAGGGCGTGCAGTTCATGCTCGCCGACATGGAGATGAAGATCGAGGCGGCCCGCCACCTCGTCTACGTCGCCGCCGCCGCCGGTGAGCAGGGCCGTCCCGACGTCACCCGCGTCTCTGCCTCGGCCAAGGCCTTCGCCTCCGACGTCGCCATGCAGGTGACCACCGACGCCGTCCAGCTGTTCGGCGGCGCCGGCTACACCCAGGACTTCCCGGTGGAGCGCATGATGCGCGACGCCAAGATCACCCAGATCTACGAGGGCACCAACCAGGTGCAGCGCATGGTGATCGCCCGCTCGCTGCTCAAGTAGCCGACACTCAACCCTGGTCGAGCAGCCGCATCGTCGCGCCGACCCGCGGGTCGCCTGCCATCGCGGCGAGCCAGGCTCGCCAGCCCGGCCGGGAGCGCATGGCCCGCAGCTCGGCGCGCGCGGCCTCGCGATCGCCGCGTCGCGAGGCGGCCAGGGCGGCGTAGAGAGGGCGGGCGCCCTCGGGGGCGAAGACCGCGAGCGTCTCGTAGTCGCGCTCGTCGTAGGCCCGCTGCAGGGTGCGCAGGAGCCGCAACTGGGCGACCGGGTCCGCGGAGTCGTCGACCCGCAGGTCGGTCCGCACCCCGTCGTCCTCCTCGGTCGGGGGGTCCGCGGCGACGACCAGCAGCGCTGCCGACTGGCGGCCGCGCAGGTCGCCGCCGGCGTCCTGCCCGGCCACGAGTGCCGCCACCAGCCGGTCGGCCAGCTCCCCGCGGGCGCCGGCGACCGCCTCCGCCATGGCGGGCAGCACCTCGGGAGAGGCCAGCATGTTGCCCTGCACGCTGAACCCGTCGCCGGTCAGGTGCCCGGCGACGGGGAAGGCGCCCGGGCCGGTGTCGGCGGCGATCGCGCCGCGCGCGTCCAGGACGGCGATCTGCCGGGTCACGTCCTCGGCGGCGTGGGACGCGCGGCGGACCAGGACCTCCGCGGGCGTGCCGGCGGCGAGCCCGGCGAGCACGCTCGTGCCGAGCCCGCGGCGGCTGCGCGCCTGGACGGCGACGACGCCCACCCCCGGCCGCGCGGCCGGCACGGCCCGGCCCACGGCCAGGATGCAGGAGGAGACCGCGACGCCCAGGTCGCCCGTGGTGGCGTCGCGGGCGAGGACGGAGAAGGTCATCCCTGGCCGGCCGGGCGGCCCAGCTGGCGGACGCCGTCGACGCGCAGGCCGAGGGTCGCGGTGACCCGTTCGGTCGACGCACGGGCCGGCAGGGCGTCGAGCGCGGGATGGCGGCACAGCACGAGGGAGGCGCCGGCCGCCAGGGGGGCCAGGAGCCACGCGACGGGCCCGGCCTCGGTGGCGGTCTCCTCGTCGACCAGGACGCGGTCACCCGGGCCGATGCCCAGCCGGCCGGCCAGCTCCCCGGCCGCCTCGACCAGGCCGCCGAGGGTGAGCTCGAGGCCGCCGAGCAGCAGCCCCGGGGCACCGGGGTCGGGCGCGCCGTAGGGCACGAAGCGGTCGCCGGCCGTGCGCACCTCGAGGGCGAAGTCGCGGGCCGGTCCCACGTAGCCCGCCATCCCGGCCCCGAGGGGGTGGAGGCTCAGCCCGAGCAGGTCGACGTCACCGAGGCCCTCCTCCACGGCCTCGAGCCGGTCCTGGGCGGCCAGGACCAGGTCGGCGTCGCCGAGCCCGCCCTCGTCCTCGACGGCGGTGTCGAGGACGGTCGCCCCGCAGCTCCAGACCCCGAGCAGCACCGCCGCGGTCTGCCAGTGCACCGGCAGGGCCACGGCGACGGTGCTGCCGGGGCCGATGTCGAACTCGTCCTGGAGCAGGTTCGCCGTCTTGGCCACCCAGTTGTCGAGCGTCGTCGCCGACAGCTCGACCCGTTCGCCCGTGGCGTCGTCGTAGTGGGTCAGCAGCGGCCGGGCCGGGTCGCGGTCGCGGGCGGCGGCGAGCAGGGCGGCAGGACCGTCGAGGGGCATGCCGCCAGGATCTCAGCCCGTGGGCGGCTCGCCCTCGTCGAGGGCCTCCTGCGCCGCGACCGGGTCGTAGGCGCAGGCGTCGGCGGCGTCGGTCACGGGCGACTCGGAGGCGGCGCTGGGTGCGGCCTCGGGGGCCGTGGTCCCGGTCGCCGACGTGGTGCCGCCGGCACCGGGAGCCGGCTCGGCCGGAGTGGGCGAGGGGGCCGGGGTGGCGGCCAGCGCCTGCTGGACCGTCGCCCGGATCTCGTCGTAGTCCGGGTAGGCCGGCCGGATCACCGAGTTGTCGAAGACCAGGCTCTGGATGCCGGCGTCCTTGACCTTGAGCGCCAGGTCGGCGAAGTCGCCGACCACGGCCTGCGGGATGTCGGTCATGACGATGTCCTGCGTGGTGGCCGCGATCTGCTGGTAGCGGCTGAGCAGGTTCATGGGGTCCGCCGCGTCGACGATCGCGTTGATCATGCACCGCTGGCGGTCCATGCGGGAGTAGTCGGTCAGCCCGAACCGGCCGCGGGCGAACTGCAGCGCCCGCTCGCCGTCCATGTGCTGGTTCGGCCCCGGCGCGATGTAGGCGTCCGGCAGGTGGCCCAGCGTCGGCTCGCCGCCGATGGGCACGTAGTAGTTGACGTTGACCGTGATGCCGCCGAGGGCGTCGACGAGCTGGCTGAAGCCCTCGAGGTTGACCAGGACGTAGTAGTCGATGGTCAGGCCCAGGGCCTCGCCGACGCCGAGCTTGAGGAAGTCGGCGCCCGGGTTGTCGGTCGGGCCCAGGATGTCGGGGTACTCCGCCGGGCCGTTGCGGTACACGGCGTTCAGGAGGCTCTCGCTCTCGCTGCCCGCCCAGAAGCCGTCCGGGTAGACCTCGTGCAGGGGGCTGTCCTCCGGGAAGGGCAGCTCCTCGAGGTTGCGCGGGAGGCTGATCGTCGTCGTCTTGCCGGTCTCGGTATCGATGCTGGCGACGATGACCGTGTCGGTCCGGACGCCGGTACGCCCGTCGCCGCCGTCACCGCCGAGCAGCAGGACGTTGACCCGGTCCTTGTCCCCCCACGGGTCGGCGTTCGCCGCCTCCGGGACGGTGGCGGACTCGACGTCGTCGCCGAACAGGCCGGTGATGAGGTTGCGCTGGACCGACGCCAGGTGCGCGGCCTCGAAGGCCGGCAGCGCGACCCCTAGCGCCAGCAGGGTGACCAGGAGGCTGCCCATCAGGTGCTGCCCGCCCGTGGTGGACTCCGGCGCGAGCACCCGGTACCCGGCGATCACGGCGAGCGACCAGACGACGGCGATGCCCACGGCCGCGGCGATGACCAGCAGCAGCCCGGTCGGGCTGACCGCCAGCCGTACCGCCAGCTCCTGGCCGGCGGTCGCCAGGTACGCGCCCATGGCGATGAGCGCGACGAAGCCGGCCAGCAGCAGCGCGCCGACCTTCTTGTACCCGGCAGCCAGGAAGGCGGTGCCCGGCACGATCGCGTTCAGGACGGTGAGGCCGAGCGTGCGGCCAAAGCCGACGGGCGGGTGCTCCTCCCAGGAGCGAACCGGTCGATCGGCGCGCCCGGCCGAGGATCGGCTGTACTCGGCGGCGGCCGCGCGGGCACCGCCCGCCGGGCGCGGGCGCGCCGGACGGCCGGCGCGCGGGTCCAGCCGCGGGGGGAGCGGGCGAGCGCCCAGGGTCCTCACCTGCAGGTCGCGTGGTCGGCTCACCGGCTTCCTCACTGTCAGGGGGACGGGTGGGGTCGGACTGGTCGACCGGACGGCCGGTGCGACGGTGCAGCGGTCCGTGTCGGGACTCCCGAACGGCAGCGATCGTAAGCACGCAACCTGTGCGCGGAGGGGGCGCGACACCCTGGCGGCGCCCGTGCGGTCCTTCTCACCGGACCCGGGCGTTCACACCGGACGCACCGGTCCCAGTCCGTGGCGCCGTCCGCCCGGTCGCGGCGCGGGTGACGGTCGCGGGCGGCGGGCGACCCGCGAGCCGGGGAGGGGCGAGCCGGTCCGTCGCGGCGCGCCGTCGGGCGGCCCGTGGCGGGGTGCACGTGCCCCGGCACGTCTTGCGCGGGGCGTGTCGGACCGCCGGGCGGGGGCGCCCAAGACGTAGCTTTCCGGGCAGGGTGCCGGCCACGCGTCGCGCGGCACCCGCGCGCACCCGGCCGGGTGATCCGCGTGACGACTGGTGCGCCTGGCAAAGCCTAGGCGAGTCGTTGCACCCTGTGATAGGCCCGTTACCCTATCGTCGGTCCGTCCGGTCCCCGTGCCGTAGCCCGCCGGGCGGCCGCAGGCCGCCCGGGAGGCGCTCCCGCGCTCGGGGACAGACGCTCACGCTCACTCGGAGGACCTCTCGTGCGCCGCACCCTCGCGGGCTCCCTCGCCTTCGCCGCCATGACCGCCACTTTCGTCGTGCTGCCGGTCTCGGCGGCGCCGGCGCCCGAGGCCGAACCTGTCGAGACCTCGGCCGGGGAGGTCGAGATGGGTTCGGTCGCCGAGCCCGCCGACGCCGCCGAGGTGCAGCAGGGCACCACCGACCCCGTCGAGGGGGTCGCCGACACCAGCCCGGTGCTCACCGTCCGGGAGACCGACACCGACCCCTTCTCGCTGGTCGGGGTCACCTGGGCGCCGGACGACGCCGTCACCGACACCGTCGTGCAGATCCGCGTCCGCGACGAGGACGGCGCCTGGGGCGACTGGACTCTGGTCACGGTGGAGGACGCGGAGCAGGACGCCGGCGCCGACTCCGGGGCGGCGCCCCGCGGGGGCACGGCGCCGCTGTGGACCGGCCCCAGCACCGGCGTCGAGGCCGAGCTCGTCACCCGCTCCGGTGCCCAGCCGACCGACGTCCAGCTCACCCTCGTCGACCCCGGCGCGAGCGACGCCGACGCGGCGCTCGGGTCGCCCGAGATCACCGACACGGCGGAGGCCGCCGGCTCGATGCCGCCGGTCTACAGCCGCGCGCAGTGGGGCGCCGATGAGTCCATCCGCACCTGGGGCCCGCAGTACGCGCCGACGATCAAGGCCGCGACGATCCACCACACCGCCGACAGCAACGGCTACACGGCCGACGACGTGCCGGCGATCATGCGCTCCATCTACCGGTACCACACCGTCAGCCGCGGCTGGGGCGACATGGGCTACAACGTCATCGCCGACAAGTACGGCCGGCTCTGGGAGGGGCGGTACGGCGGCCTCGCCAGCACGGTGGTGGGCGCCCACGCCGGTGGCTTCAACACGGGGACCTTCGGCGTCTCCATGCTGGGCAACTACGAGACCGTCGCACCGAGCAGCGCCATGCTGGCCTCGGTGGCCGACATCGTGGCCTGGAAGCTGGCGCTCTACCGCGTCGACCCTAAGGGCACGGCCGCGCTGACCTCCGGTGGTGGCGGGACGGCCCGGTGGCCCGCCGGCACGGTCGTCTACATGCCGACGATCTTCGCCCACCGCGACGTCGGGACCACGGCCTGCCCCGGGAAGTACGCCTACGCGCGGATGAACGACCTCCGCGAGATGGTCGGCACCCGCATGGCCGGCTACGGCACGCCGACGCTGGGCAACGTCGAGGACCTTTCGGTCCGCGGGCAGACCGTCTCCCTGCGGGGCTGGTCCATCGACCCCAACGCCCAGACGACCGCCTCGACCGTCACCGTCACCGTCGACGGCGAGCAGCAGACCGAGCTGCGCGCCGACCAGTCCCGTCCCGACGTCGGCGCGGCCTACCCCGCCGCCGGCAGCCGGCACGGCTTCAGCGGCTCCACTACCGTCCCGGAGGGCGAGCACGACGTCTGCGTGACCCTGCAGCCGGTCGCCAACCGGACGCTGCCGAACACCGCGTGCCGCACCCTCACCGCGGTTGACCCCGAGCGGCTAAAGGAGCCGGTCGGCAACGTGGACGCCGTGGTCGTGGACGGGCGGCGCATCGACGTCCGCGGCTGGACCCTCGACCAGGACGCGCTTGCCACGGCGCTGGACGTGCACGTCTACGTCAACGACGCCTGGGGCGGCTCCTACCGGGCCGACCGCACCCGCGCCGACGTCGGCCGCGCCTTCCCGGGGGCCGGCAACGCCCACGGCTACGACCTCGAGCTCGCGGTCGCCGGCCCGGGGACCTACGAGGTGTGCGTCTACGGGATCAACACGAACGGCGGATCCCGCAACCCCGCGCTGGGCTGCCGGACGGTGACCTCACCGGAGAAGAACTGGGCACCGGAGGGCAGCCTGGACGCGGTTACGGTGTCCGGCCGGACTGTGACCGCGCGAGGCTGGACGCTGGACCGCGACGTCCCGGCCACCTCCCTCGACGTCCACGTGTACGTCGACGGCCGCTGGTCCGGGCAGGCGACGGCCACCGGCACCCGCACCGACGTGGGCCGCGCCTTCCCCGGCGCCGGCAACGCGCACGGCTACGAGGTCGGCCTCGACGTCGCCCCCGGCCGCCACCAGGTCTGCGTGTTCGCCATCAACGCCGGCTACGGCGTGCTCAACCCGCAGCTCGGCTGCGCGACGGTGACCGTCGACGCCGCGGCGTGGAACCCGTTCGGCAGCCTGGACCAGGTCACCGTCAGCGGTGGTGTCGCCACGTTCAAGGGGTGGACGATCGACCCCGACATCTGGCGAGGCACCGCGCGCGTGCACGTGTACGCCGACGGGGGCTTCGTGGGCGAGGTCTCGGCCGGCCAGTCGCGGACCGACGTGGGCCGGGCCTACCCGCAGGCCGGCGCGGCGCACGGCTACAGCGGCAGCTTCGGGCTGGCCCGCGGCACCCACCAGGTGTGCACCTACGCGATCAACACCGGCCAGGGCACCACCAACCCGGCGCTCGGCTGCCGGACAGTGACCGTCCCGTGAGGTACCGGGTGCGCGCGCTGGCCGCGGCGCTGACCGGCGCCCTCGCCGGCGGGGTGCTCGCCGTGGCGGGTCCGGCGCCGGCCGCCTCGGCGGCGGAGTTCTACGCCGTCCCCTCGAGCGGCTCCTGGACGCTCGACGGGCACGGCTACGGCCACGGGCACGGATTGTCGCAGTGGGGTGCCCAGGGCGCGGCGCTCCGGGGGCTGGGCGCCGGGAGCATCCTGTCCTTCTACTACCCGGGCACCGAGCAGCGGTCCATCGGGAACCCGGTGCTCCGGGTGCAGCTGCGGGCCACCGAGTCCGGCGACGTGCGCGTGGACCGGGTTGGCGGTCAGCAGATGAAGGTCACCGACCTGGCCACCGGTGTCAGCCGGACGGCGAACGCGGGTGCGTACCGGGTCGTCACGGAGGCCGGGACGCAGCGGGTCCTCGTCCACGACGGTGGCGACTGGGTCGAGTTCGCCATCGGCGGCTCGGTGCGGTTCTCGGGTCCGATCGCGTTCAACGGCGACGGCGGCCACCTGGTCTACGAGGCGGACAGCGCTTCCGGTGCCCGGTGGACGACCGGGCGCGAGTACCGCGGGGCGGTCCAGGTCGTCCGGACCGGCGCCACCGCCAGCACCGCCGTGAACCAGGTCCACATGGAGGACTACCTCCGCAGCGTCGTCCCCAAGGAGTCCCCGCCGTCCTTCGAGCCGGCCGCGCTCCAGGCGCAGGCCGTCGCCGCGCGCAGCTACGCCTGGCACGACGTGGCCGTCACCCCGGGAGCTAACTGGGACACCTGCGACACGACCGCCTGCCAGGTGTACGGCGGCCGGGCCTCGCTCGCCGGCGGCACCTGGAAGAACCAGGAGGCCGCCTCCACGGACGACGCCGTCGCCAGCACCGCCGGCATCGCGCTCTACTACCGCGACAGCCCGGCGTTCACTCAGTTCAGCGCCTCCAACGGTGGCGCGCGGGTCGCCGGCAGCCAGCCCTACCTGGCCGCGGGGGAGGACCCGTACGACGGCATCCCGGCCGGGAACACCAACCACGACTGGACCGCGACGCTCGCGGCCTCCGACCTGCAGGCGCGGTACCCCCAGGTGGGGACGGTGACCGGCATCCGGATCACCTCGCGCACCGGCATCGGCGAGTGGGGCGGGCACATCACCGGCTTCGAGGTGGTGGGCAGCGCCGGCACCGTGGCGGCCAGCGCGCGGACCGGCCTGAAGTCGACCTGGTGGAAGCCGCGGCCGAGCAACGAGCCCATGGGCGACCTCAACAAGGTCACCGTCTCCGGCACCAGCATCCGGCTCGAGGGCTGGACGGTCGACCCCGACACCGCCCAGTCCACCGAGGTGCACGTCTACGTCGACGACGGCTGGGGCGGCGCCTACCTCGCCGACGTACCGCGCCCGGACGTGGCGGCGGTGTTCCCCGGCAAGGGGGACCGGCACGGGTTCGACATCACCCTCCGGGCGGCGGCCGGCATGCGGAAGATCTGCGTCTACGCCATGAACCTGGGCGCCGGTTCGGTGAACCCGCAGATCGCCTGCCGCGACGTCCTCGTCGGCAGCCCGCCCATCGGCAACGTCGACTCCGCCACCAAGGTCGCCGACCAGCTGCGCGTGGCCGGGTGGGCCATCGACCCCGACACCCCCGCCGCCCCGATCGACGTGCACCTCACGGTCAACGGGAAGTTCGCGGCGGCGGTGACCGCGGACCTGTCACGGTCCGACGTCGGCCGGGCCTACCCCGAGAGCGGCCCGCTGCACGGGTACGAGGCCACGGTGAAGCTGTCCAACGGGAGCAACGCGGTCTGCGCCCACGGGATCAATACTCCGGAGGGCCAGGGCAACCGGCAGCTGGGCTGCCGGACGGTCACCCTCGGCGTGGTGCCTGCCGGTGACGTCAACTCCGTCTCCGTGCTCGGCTCCCAGGTGTCGGTGACCGGCTGGGCGCTGGACCCCGACACCACCGCGAGCATCGACGCGCACGTCTACGTCGACGGCCGGTTCACGCGGGCGGTGACCGCCGACGTGGCCCGCTCCGACGTCGGGCGGGCCTTCCCCGGGTACGGCTCGGCCCACGGGTTCGCCACCACGCTGACCCTGACGCCCGGCGCGCACCAGGTGTGCGTGTACGCCATCAACGTCGGGGGCGGCGGCCGCAACCCGCTGCTGCGCTGCTCCGGGGTCTCGATCGCGGCGCACGTCCCCACCGGCAACCTCGACGGGGCGGTCGTGACGGGCTCGTCGATCGCGCTCACCGGCTGGGCGTTGGACCTCGACCGGCCCACCGCGAGCATCGACGTGCACCTCTACCTGGACGGACGGTGGGCGGGTGCGGTGACCGCGTCGGGTTCACGGCGCGACGTCGCCTCCGCCTTCCCGGGCGTCGGTCCCGACCACGGCTTCACGTCGACGCTGACGGCGGCTCCGGGAAACCACCGGGTCTGCGCCTACGGCATCAACGTCGCCAGCGGGAACGCCAACACCCTGCTGCGGTGCGTGGACGTGCGGGTCAGCTGAGCGCCCGCTCGTAGGCCCGGACGGTCGCCGCGGCGGTCCTCGCCCAGGTGAACCGCCGGGCCCACGTGCGCCGGGCGTCCGCGGCGCCCGGCGGGTCCGGGGTGCTCAGCCTCTCCCGCAGCGCCTCGGCCAGTGCGCCGGCGTCGCCCGGCGGGACCAGGGTGGCCCGCTCCGGGTCATCGCCGATCACCTCACGGGTGACCGGCAGGTCGGAGGCCACCACGGGGACGCCCACGGCGAACGCCTCCAGGAGCGGCAGCCCGAAGCCCTCGGCGGCCGAGGGGAAGGCGAGGACGGCGGCACCCGCGACGATGCGGCGCACCTCGTCGTCCTCCAGGTAGCCGGTGAAGACCACCTGTCCCTCCGGGATGCCCGTGAGGTCGAGCTGCGGCCCCCACCCGGCCGGGCCGAGGAGCACCAGCGGGACGTCTCCCGCCGTGGTGCCGCGCAGGGCGCGCTTGGCCGCCAGCAGCGTGGGCAGCATCTTGCGTGGCTCGATGGTCCCGACGAACAGCACGTACCGGTCGGGCAGCCCGCGGGCGGCCAGCCAGCCGCCGTCCGGCACGGGGGTGTCGGCCCACTCCGCACCGACGCCGAGCGGGGTGACCTCGATCCGGCCGGAGGCGGCCGGGTAGGCCTCGGCCAGCTCGTCGGCGACCGCCCGCGACGGCGTGCAGACGACGGCGGCCCGGTCGAGCGCCCGTGGCACCAGCCGGCGCAGGCGCTGCGAGGCGGCGCTGACCGTGCTCGGCGAGTGCAGGTACGCCAGGTCGTGGACGGTCACCACGCCCCGGGCCCGGCCCGGGGGCGGGAGGACGAAGTTCGTGCCGTGGAAGACGTCCAGCCGGCCGACCAGGGAGGTGACGGTCGGGAGCTCGGCCCGGCCCCACGCCTCGTGCAGCAGCCGGGCGGGGACGGCGCGGCTGCGGTCGGCGACGCCGTCCGGGAGCCGGCCGGCGAGCTCACCGCGGCCGCGGAGCGTGAAGGCGGTGGCGATCAGCTCCGACCGGTCGCCCGGGAGCAGCGGGAGCAGCTCGGGGAGGAGCTGGCCGACGTAGCGGCCGATGCCCGTGCGGCGGCCGATCAGCGGGGTGGCGTCGAGACCGACGAGCAATGTGTGACCCCTCTTCTCCGGTCGCGTGCGGTCCGGGTCGTGGCGCTGACAGAGGGTAGAGTCTCGTGGGCGCTCCGATCCCGACAGAGCGGGGTCCTCCGGGCACACGCATCCGAGCGCCATCGAGGCAGGGAGCAGGTCGACGCACGTCCATGCCGATGAACACAGCTGAGGTCTGGCGTTACCGCGGCCTGGTCACGGACTTCGCGCGGCGGGAGCTGAAGGGCAAGTACAAGGGCAGCATCCTCGGCTCCCTCTGGGCGCTGGTCAACCCGCTCGCCACGCTGGCCATCTACAGCCTCGTGTTCGGCTTCTTCCTGCGGTTCACCCCGCCGGTCGCCGGCAACGGCACCCTGCAGAACTTCCCGGTCTACCTGTTCACCGGCCTGGTGGTGTGGAACGCCTTCCACGCCATCACCACCGGGTCGATGCAGGCGCTGGTCGGCGCGGGGCCGCTGCTGCGCAAGATCTACTTCCCGCCGTTCGCGCCGGTCATCGGCAACGCGATGGCCACCGCCCAGCAGACGGCGATCGAGCTGGGCCTGCTGCTCGTGGTCTTCCTGCTCTTCTGGAACATGAGCTGGACGGTCCTGCTGGTGCCGTTCCTGCTGGTGCTGCTCGCCGCGTTCAGCCTCGGCGTCGGGCTGCTGCTCGCGATGCTCAACGCGCGCCTGCGGGACATCAGCTACATCGTGCAGGTGGTGCTCAACCTGATGTTCTACGCGGCGCCGATCATCTACCCCATCGCCTACGTGACCGACCAGTACGACGCGCACCCGTGGCTGCGCATCTACGAGTTCAACCCGATCACCGCATTCGTCGAGGCGTTCCGCGACGTCCTCTACCACCTGACGGTGCCGCCGCTGTGGCAGCTCGGGTACCTGACCGTCATCAGCGCGGCCATGTTCGCCATCGGATGGCGCTTCTTCCAGTCCCGGGCCGCCGACGTGAGCGAGGAGCTGTGACGGACACCCAGACGCCTCCCGTCGAGGAGCGGGCCGCCACCGACGCGGCCATCGTCGTCGACTCGGTCAGCAAGCGGTTCCGCATGTTCCGCGACCGGCCGACGAACCTCAAGGAGAAGCTGACCCACCGCTCGAAGTCCAGCCGCGGTGAGGACTTCTGGGCCCTGCGGGACGTCTCCTTCGAGATCCCGCGCGGGAGCACGTACGGGCTGATCGGCCACAACGGCTCGGGCAAGTCGACGCTGCTCAAGCTGATCGCCGGGATCCACCGGCCCACGTCGGGCACGATCACCGCCCACGGCCGGGTGTCGGCCATGCTCGAGCTCGGCGCCGGCTTCCACCCCGAGCTCTCGGGGCGGGACAACATCTTCTTCAACGGGTCGATCCTGGGGCTCAGCCGACGCGAGATCGCCGCCCGGCTGGACGACATCATCGAGTTCAGCGGCATCGGCGACTTCATCGACGTCCCGGTGAAGGTCTACTCCAGCGGCATGTACGTGCGGCTCGGGTTCTCCATAGCGGCCAACCTCGACCCCGAGCTGCTGATCATCGACGAGATCGTCGCGGTCGGCGACGAGGAGTTCCAGCGGCGGTGCTTCGACCGGCTCTACGAGCTGCGCCGCAAGGGGACCACGATCGTCTTCGTCTCGCACAGCCTCGCGCTGATCCAGACGCTGTGCGACCGGGTCGCCTGGCTCGAGCACGGCAACCTGCGGGCCGAGGGGCCGGCGTTCGAGGTCGTCGACAAGTACGTGGCGGAGGTCAACGCGGCCGAGAGCGACCGACTCGGCCAGGGCTCCACCACGACCGACGGCACGCACCGCGGTTCGGGCGAGATGACCATCCGCGCTGTCGAGTTCCTCGACGCGGACGGCGTCGCCCGGCCGGTGGCGGTCTCCGGCGTGCCCATGACGGTCCGGGTGCACTACGACGTGCGCGAGCCGGTCACCGAGCCGGTCTTCGGGCTTGCGTTCCACCACGAGTCCGGCGTGCACGTGGCCGGGCCGAACAGCCAGGAGGGCGGCACGGTCGCCGGGACGGTGAGCGAGCCCGGGGTCGTGGACTACCGCTTCGAGCGGCTGCCGCTGGGCCCGGGCACCTACGTGGTGACCGCGGGCATCGTCGACTCCAGCCAGACGCACGTCTTCGACTACCGGGACCAGGCGTTCGAGCTGCGGGTCCAGCCGGGGCCGGGGCAGAGTGCACCCGGGATGGTCCGACTGGACGGCCGCTGGTCGGGAACACATCTCCGGCCGCTCTGAGCGGCCGGCAACGGGCGACGGACGTGACGGCTCACCGTCCGCCGGACGTCAAGACGAAAGGACACACGTGCGCGTAAGACTGGGTGGCGGCGACCACGAGGACGGCTGGACCCGGGTGGACCCGGACCCGGCGGTCGAGGCGGAGGTCCACCTCCCGGCGGAGGAGTTCGTCCGGGAGCACGGGGAGCAGATCGAGCACCTGGAGCTCGGATCCGTCGAGCTCGGATCCGGCATCGTGCGCGCGGCCGTGGAGTCGCTGCGCTCGGGCACGCCGGTCACCGGCAGCGCCGCCTCCCCCGGGGGGGTCGAGAGCGCCCTGCACGACGCCGGCCTGCGCGACGTCACCGTCGCCGCCGACGGGCTGTCCTTCCGCGCGCTGGCCCCGGGCGTCTTTCCCGAGGACGACCGCGAGCCCCGCGCGGTGCCCGACAATCTCGACAACGAGCCGCGTTCCACCGTCGCGGCTCGGGATGCGGCCGACGACGCCGACCTGGTGACCGGCGAGGAGGTCGACGGGCTGCCGCCCGCGGGCCTCAAGGCCCGCATCCGGCAGCAGCTCGCTGCCCGGCTGCCGGAGGGCAGCCGCGCGCGCGAGGTGGCGAAGGCGGGTCTGGTCACCTACCGGGAGGTGGTCCACACCGCCGGCCGGGTCCGTGAGGCCTGGACCATCCCTGGCACGCTCGAGCCCCGGGAGCCCTCCTACCGCGCTTTCCTGAAGCGGCACGAGTCCAACCAGCAGGTGCTCGCCGACCAGCGCACCTACTCGCGCGACATCGACAACCCGGCGAGGCTGCTGGTCGTGCTACTGCCCGGCGCCGGCGACCCCGCGGTCACGCTGGACAGCCTGCGGGCCCAGTCCTGGCAGCAGTGGAACGCGTCGGTGCTCGTCCCGGTCCCGTCGCAGGACGACGCGCGGATCGAGGTGCCGGCCGACGGCGCCGGGCGGTCCCTGGCGGAGCGGGTGAACTCCGTCGTCGACCGGTCGGCCGCCGACATGGTCATCCTGCTGCGCGCCGGTGACACGCTCCGCCCCGACGCGATGTACCACGTCGCCAGCTCCGCCCGCCGCGACCCGCTCGCCGACCTGATCACCTGGGACGACGACGTCGACGAGCACGGCCCGCTGAGCCGGCCGCACGACCCGCGCTTCCGGCCCTCCTGGTCGCCGGAGACGCTGCTCGGCGCCAACTACGTCGGCCGGGCCTTCGCCATGCGGCGCGCCCGGTTCCTCGCGATCGGCGGGGCGCGGGCCGAGGCCGGGGGAGCGCTCCACTGGGACCTGCTGCTGCGCTCCGGCCTGGAGCCCGAGCGGGTCATCCGGGTCGCCCGGGTGCTCGGCAGCGTCCACGAGCGGACCCCGGAGCCGGTGTCCGACGGTGTCCGCATCGTGCAGCAGCACCTGGACCGGGCCGGCCTGGCCGCCCGTGCGGAGGCCGTGGGCGGCGTCGTCCGGGTGCGGTGGGAGCCCACCAGCTGGCCGAAGGTCAGCGTGGTGATCCCGACTCGGCACAACCGGGCCATGCTCTCGACCTGCCTGCCCTCGCTGGCGCGGACCGACTACCCCGACTTCGAGGTGGTGATCGTCGACAACGGCGGCCGCAGCCCGGAGAACGAGCAGTGGTACGCCGACAACGACCACGGCCTGGGCCTGGACGTCCTGTGGTGGGACGTCACGCCGTTCAACTACTCCCAAGTGAACAACGCCGCCGTCCGCCGCAGTACCGGCGAGGTCCTGCTCTTCCTCAACGACGACACCGAGATCCTCGACCCGTCGTGGATGAAGGAGCTCGTCGGCTGGGCGGTCCGGCCGGAGATCGGCATCGTCGGTCTCCAGCTCACCGGTCCGGACGACCGGATCCAGCACGCCGGTGTGATCCTGGGGCTGGGCGGGTTCGCCGACCACGTGTTCGAGGGCATGCCGACCGGCAGCGACACGATCTTCGGCTCCTCGGACTGGTACCGCAACGTGCTGGCGGTGACGGGCGCATGCTGCGCGGTCGAGCGGTCGCTGTTCGACCGGCTCGGCGGCTTCGACGAGCGGTTCATCCTCTGCGGGTCCGACGTGACGCTCGGTCTGGACGCCACCCTCATCGGGCTGCGCAACCTGTGCTCTCCGTTCGCCGGGGTGCGGCACCTGGAGTCGGCGACGCGCGGTACCAGCGTGCCGACGGCCGACTTCTTCGCCAGCTACTGGCGCTACAACCCCTGGCTGTTCGGCGGCGACCCGTACTTCAACCCGAACTTGTCGCTCGGCAGCCGGGTGCCGGCGTTGCGCAGCCCGTACGAGCCGTCCCCGCAGCAGCGGGTCTCGCAGCCCCTGGGCCGCAAGTTCGCCGCATTCCGGCAGCGCAGCGACGCCGCCGAATCACGGATGCTCGCCGACATGTGCCGCGCGCTGCCGATCGACCAGCAGCGCACCGCGGAACTGCACGCGCGCAACGCGGAGCCGTTCGACGTCCGGACGATCAACTGGTACATCCCGGACATCGACAGCCCCTTCTACGGGGGCATCAACACCGCGCTGCGGATCGCGGATCACCTCGCCCGCACCCAGGGCGTGGTGAACCGCTTCGTCGTGTGGGGCAGCCCGCCGGACCACTTCGTCCGCTCGGCGCTGGCCGCGGCCTTCCCGGCGCTCGCCGACTCGCCGATCGTCTTCTACGACGGTACGCAGGCCAGCCTCGACGCGGTGCCGGAGTGCGACGCGGCCATCGCGACGCTGTGGGTGACCGCCTACGCGCTGGCCCACTCGCCGGGCGCGAAGCGGAAGTTCTACCTGATCCAGGACTACGAGCCGATGTTCTACCCGGCCAGCACGCTGTACGCGCTGGCCGAGGAGACCTACCGGCTCGGGCTGTACGGCCTGTGCAACACCGACAACCTGCGGCAGATCTACGCCGACGAGTACGGCGGCAAGGGCATGAGCTTCGCGCCCGCCGTCGACCCCGAGGTCTTCCACGCCCGGTGGCGGCACGAGCGGACGCCCGGCTCCCCGGTGACCGTGTTCGTCTACGCCCGGCCGGGCCACTGGCGGAACTGCTGGGAGATGGCCTCGCTGGCGCTGGAGGAGCTCAAGCGCCGGCTCGGTGACCGCGTCCGCATCGTCACCGCGGGCGCCTGGGCCACCGGTGAGGGTGGCGACAACGACATCAAGCACCTGGGGCTGCTCGACTACCGGGCGACCGGCGAGCTGTACCGCAACAGCGACGTCGGCCTCGCGCTGACGGTCTCCAAGCACCCGTCCTACCTGCCGTTGGAGCTCATGGCCTGCGGGGTCCCGGTCGTGGCGTTCGACAACCCGTGGGGCCACTGGATCCTCCGCGACGAGGAGAACTCGCTGCTGGCCAAGCGCACCGCCGACCACCTGGCCGACCAGCTGGAGCGGCTGTGCACCGACCAGGAGCTGCGCGAGCGGCTCTCCGGGCAGGCCCTGCAGGACATCGCCGCGGCGCACGGGGACTGGGACAAGGCGCTGGCGCCGATCTACGGCTACCTCTGCGACCCGGAAGGGAAGCGCGGCTGAGCGCGGGGTCCGGGCCCGGGGTGCTGCTGGTCACCCCGGAGCCGCTGGGGGAGCGGATGGCCGGGCCGGCCATCCGCTGCCTCGAGCTCGGGCGGGCCCTCGCCCGGTCGGGCCGGGTCGGCCAGGTCACCGTGGCCTCGCTGGCACGGGTGGAGGCCGGCCCCGCCGGTGGTACGGGCGTCGAGGTGGTCGCCGCGGACGCCGCCGTGCTCCGCGGCCTGGTCGACCGGGCCGGGTCCGTGGTCGTCCAGGGCGACGTCCTCGGCCTGCACCCATGGCTGGCCGGCGTCGACGTGCCGCTGGTCGTGGACGCCTACGACCCGTTCCACCTCGAGCAGCTCGAGCAGGGCCGGGCGCTGGGCGAGGCGCGGCGCCGCGCGGTCGTCCGCGACGCCGTCCGCGCGCTGGACGTGCAGCTCGCCCGCGCCGACCTCGTGCTGTGCGCCTCCGAGCGGCAGCGTGCGCTGTGGCTGGGCCACCTCGCCGCGCTCGGCCGGATCAACCCGGTGACCTACGACGCGGCGCGGGACCTCTCGAAGCTGGTCGCCGTCGTCCCGTTCGGGGCCCCCGACGCGCCGCCCCGGCCGGGCGACCGGGCGGCCGTGTCCGCCGCCGTCCCGGGGATCGGCCCCGGCGACCGCCTGCTCGTGTGGGGCGGTGGCATCTACGACTGGTTCGACCCGGCGACGGTGATCCGCGCGGTCGGCCGGCTGGCCGCCGACCGGCCGGATCTCCGGCTGCTCTTCCTCGGCACCCGGCACCCGGTCCAGGGCGGGGTCGGCGCCGACACCGTCGCGCGCGCCCGTGACCTGGCCGCCGAGCTCGGCCTGCTCGACCGCGTCGTGCACTTCCACCACGACTGGGTGCCGCACGCCGAGCTTGACCGCTGGCTGGCCGGCGCCGAGATCGGCGTGAGCGCGCACCACCGGCACCTGGAGACGGAGTTCTCCTTCCGCACGCGCCTGGTCGACTACCTGTGGTGCGGCCTGCCGACGGTCACGACGGCCGGGGACGACCTGGCCGGTCGGCTGGCGACGGCCGGCGCCGGTGCGGCCGTGCCGGCGGGGGACGTCGACGGGTACGCGGCGGCCCTGGCCGCGCTGCTGGACGACGCCGACCGGCGAGCGGCCGCCGAGGCGGCGGCCAGGGCCCTGGGGACGGCGATGTCGTGGTCGGCGGTGGCGGCGCCGCTCGTGGCGTTCTGCGCCGACCCGCGGCGGGCGCCCGACCTGGTGCTCGGCGCGGCCGACCGGGAGCTGCTCGGCGTCCGCGCGCCCAGGCGCTCGTCCGCCACGCTGCGGGCCCGGCTGGGCGCGGCGCTACGCGAGGGCGGACCGCGGCTGGTCGGGCAGCGGGTCCGCCACCGGCTGCGGCTCGGTGGTCCGCGGTCCGGCTGACCCGCCCGGGCCGGTGAGTCGCCACACGCGGACCACGACGGTCGCAAGGGCGGCGACGGCCATCACGAGCGCCACGGTCACAACGGCGGCCGGCGCGGGGATCCCGATCCCCGAGAACCCCAGGACGATCCCGGCCAGGGGCGCCCCGGTGGCCGCGTCAGCGTCCCATCGCCAGCCCGATCGGCCCAGCGCCTCCAGCGTGGTGAGCAGCCCGGCGACGAGCGCGACGCCGAGCCAGACACCCCGCCGTCCCCCCGGCACCCACAGCAGCCCGGCGGCGGCCGTCGTCGCCACGAGGGGCAGCAGCGGGAACAGGTAACGCACATGGATGCCCCCGCCAGCATCGGTGTGGCGGAGCACCATGACCACGGTGATCAGCGTGTGCAGCACGAGCAGCCCGATGAGCGCGTTGCGCGTGGTGAGCCCCGTCCACGAGGGGCGAGCCCGGCGCCGGATCGCTGCCCACGCCGGCGGTAGAAGCGGCCAGCCCAGCCCGGTCACCGCGAGCAGGAATGGCAGCAGGGTGAGCAGTCCGCCGACGCTGAGCACGGTGTCCGGTCCTGGCAGGCCGAGCTGCCGCAGCACCAGGCTCGGGTGTCGGAGGAGCCAGAACGTCTCCTCCCGCGGCGCGCGGCCGAATGCTCCCTCGAGGACTCCGTACCCGAGTGCGTTACCGTAGAGCTCCAGGTTGCGCAGGAAGAACCAGCCGATGCCCACCAGGCTCGTACCGCCGACGACCAATCCCGCCCCCAGGCCGCGGACGAGTCCGTGCCGGAGGGAGGAACCGGCCGGCCGGTGCGCGACCGCGGCGAGGAGCACAGCCAGCGAGGCGATGAGGACCAGGCTGGCGTTGTTGGCGCGCACCGCCGTTCCGCCCAGGCCGGTGAGCGCGAGTGCGGCGACCAGGCCGGGCGTCGGCCCGCGCCGGAGCACGCGCACGACCAGCCACAGCACCGCCGCCGAGAACATCACGCCCAGGGCGTCGTTGTGCAGCACCCCCGACACCGCCACGAACAGGCCGTGCACCGCGGTCAGCGCGGCTGCGCCCACGGTGACAGCCGGCCGGCGACCTCGGAAGATCTCGTGTGCGAAGGCGGCCACCAGCAGCACCGTCACCGCCGAGAACAGCACCGAAAGCCCGCGCGCGAGGAGATAGCCGCCGACGAGGTGTCCCGAGGCGACACCGGCGTGCAGCAGTGGTCCGGTCAGGACGTAGAAGAGCGGCGGGTGGTTGGCGACGTGCTGAGGTTTGGGCTCCTGGCCGGGAAGTATCGGCTCGACCGTCTCGAAGAGGGTGGGCAGCCGGCCGTCCTGGGAGAGGGTCAACCCGTACGCGGCGTGGGCGCTCTCGTCGGCGGAGGCGAACAGCGGCGCCGACAGGGCCCCCAGGGCGCCGAGTACGGCGAAGAGGACCACTGCGGCGAGGACGCCCGGCGTCACCCGCTGCGGGCGCACGGCAGAGCGGTTCCTGCCGTCCACGGTCGCTGTGCCGTCGCTCATGCGTCCCTCCCGGCCCACTCCCCGTATACGGTCCGCGCCGGCACGGTGCTGGCCCGGGCGATCCGGCGGCGCTCGGCCAGGGCCCAGGGCAGCAGCGCAAGGAACGAGGCCAACACCCGCAGCCGGACCGCGGGCCGGAACGTCGGCACGTCGGGCGCGGTACGGCCGAGCAGCCGCCGGACCGCCAGCGATCCGGTGGTGAGGAGGAACTTCGCGGTAGCGCACGCGGCCGTCCCGCCCGGGGCGCACCGCATCAGCGTCAGCAACCGGTTCCGCTCGTTGTGGAAAGCGAACCGCTCCGAAGCCTGGTCCACCGTCGCCGAGTGGAGGTGCGTGACGACCGCGGCCGGCTCGTAGCGCACCCGCCACCCGGCGCGGCGCAACCGCCAGGAGAGGTCGGTGTCCTCGTAGTACAGGAAGTAGCGGGCCGGGAACCCGCCCACGGCCCGCACGGCGTCGGTCCGCAGCAGGGCGGCCCCGCCGCTGAACCCGAACACCTCATCCCCGGCGGGCCTGGCGTCGGCCGGAGCGCCGTAGTCCCGATCGGTGCCGTACCCGGTTCTCAGCAGGACCACGCCGGTGTTGTTCAGTGTCCCCGGCGCGTGGGCGAGCACCATGCGGGAGGTCACCGCGCCCGCCTCCGGGTGCGCCTCCGCGGAGCTCAGGAGGGCCGCCAGCCAGGTCGGCTCAGCGGTCGCGTCGTTGTTCAACAGGGCCACGTAAGGGGTGGTGACCCGTGCGAGACCGACCTCTGCGCCGCCGGCGAAGCCGAGGTTGGCACCAGTGTCGAGCACCTCCACCTCGGGGTGCTCCCGGGCGACGAACTCCGCGGTGCCGTCCGTGGAGGCGTTGTCCACGAGCAGCACCCGGTGGGCCAGCGATTGTCGCCGCAGGGATTCCAGGCACGGGCCCAGCAGGTATCGCCCCTGCCAAGTGACCACCACCACTGTGACGGAAGGGGTGGACGTTGGTGTAGACATCGCGCTGCACCGTATCCGAGGTAACGTCACGGGGCGTGACAGCAACGTCGCCCGGTATCCCTGCCGTGGCCGCACCAACTGCCCACCTGTCCGTGACGGCGACGCCGCAGCCGATCGGCGAGAACACTCTCGACGTGACGGTCGTGCTCCCTTGCTACAACGAGGAAGAGCACGTGATGGAGGAGATCGACCGCATCACCGCGGCGATGGATGCCAGCGGCTACAGCTACGAGTTGCTCGTGATCGACGACAAGTCGACCGACGGCACGCTGGCGGTCCTCGAGGCCGCCCTTCCGAAGTACCCGCACATGCGGCTGATGCCGTTCCGGACCAACGGTGGGTCGGGCACCGCCCGGCGGATCGGGACGCGCGAGGCCTACGGGCGCATCGTGGTGTGGACCGATGCCGACATGACCTACCCCAACGAGCGGATCCCGGAGTTCGTGCGGTACCTGCACGAGAACTCGGGAGTGGACCAGGTCGTCGGGGCCCGCACCACGGAGGAGGGCACCCACAAGGTCCTTCGGGTGCCGGCCAAGTGGGTCATCCGCAAGGTCGCGGAGAAACTGTCTTCCACAAAGATCCCGGACCTCAACTCTGGGCTGCGCGCCTTCCGGCGCGACGTGTCGCTGCCCTACCTGCGCCTACTGCCGCCCGGGTTCAGCTGCGTCACGACGATCACCATGTCGTTCCTGTCGAACCAGCACCCGGTCGATTACCTGCCGATCCAGTACGCCAAGCGGGCCGGGACGTCGAAGTTCCACTTCACCAAGGACGCCTACCGCTACATCCTGCAGGTCCTGCGGATGGTGATGTACTTCAACCCCATCAAGGTGCTGATGCCGATCGCGCTGACCCTGCTGGGGCTGTCGCTGGTCAAGGGGATCATCGACGTCATCCGCTACGACTTCGGCATCACGACGAACGCGGTGCTGCTCTTCATCAGCGGGTTGTTGATCTTCACGCTCGCCCTGCTCGCCGACCTCATCGTGCGGTCCCGGGGCGAGACCTGAGCTCGGCGGGTTCCGTCCCGTGGGCTGCCGCCCACGGGACGGAACCCGCGTGACGCGTTATTCCAGGGGAAGTCTCGCGGTCGTCACGAGCCCTACCCCGCGGTTCGGGAACAGTCGCTGCACCTGCCGGAAGGGCCAGGTCGCGACCGCGACGCCGTAGCCGACGAGTGAGTGATCGTCAGGCTGCCGAAAGCGTCCGCTCAAGGCCGTTCGATCTGCCATGGAGCGTGCCGACGTCCCGGATTCCCGCTTCGCGGCCCAGTTGCGGACCCATTCGAGGGCGTACCCGAGCGGCCAGCCGTACAGGGTCGTCCGGACGTCCGTGAATCCGGCGCTCTCCAGGAGGACCCGAAGGGCCTCGGGGTCGTAACGCCGGAAGTGACCGACCTGCTCGTCCATCGGGCCGAAACGGTCCTGCCACGCAGGCATCGAGAGCAG
Organism: Bacillus sp. AZ43; assembly: GCA_004570425.1. GTDB lineage: Bacteria > Actinomycetota > Actinomycetes > Mycobacteriales > Geodermatophilaceae > Blastococcus_B. The sequence continues at coordinate 19,034 of SPQJ01000034.1, read as the reverse complement.
CAGGTGGCCACCCGGTCGGACGAACCGGCGCCACTCCTCGAGCACCTTCGCGTCGTTCTCGATGTGCTCGAGAACCTCGAAGGCACACACCACGTCGAACGTCCGACCTACCGGGACGGCCGTGTGGTCGCCTGCCAGGACCGTGCCTCCGTGCGGCTCGATCCGGGCCGTGGCGACGGCGCGGGACGTCTCGTCCGGCTCGGCGGCGAGATAGTCGGCGCGGGCGGCCATTCGTGCACCGGCGGCCCCCTGACCGCAGCCGAGTTCCAGGATGGTCTTCGGCTGCAGGTCGTCCAGTACCCGTTCCACCACGTCCCAGCGCAGGAAGGCACGGGGCGCCAACGGCGGCGGACTCGCGGTCGTGGGCATGGCGTCTCCTCGCGGGCGAGAGTTCCGGTGAAGTGCTTCGTGAAGTGGGGCGGCCACCGATGCCGACGTGAAGGACACGACGGCGCGTGATCGGGCGGCTCGGCCGAGCCGCCCGCAGTCCGAGCGATTGTCGGCAAGTCGGGCCACAGCCGTGGAGAGCGCCACGGCATCCCCCGCGGGAACGTAGCATGCGTCCTCGCCGAGCACGGCCCGCTGCGGGGGTGTGTCCGACGTGATCACGGCTCGGCCGGCCGCCGCACCCTGGAAGACCTTGTTCGGGACGACACGCAGCGACTTGGGCCGCGTCCCGAAGATACCGAGGCACACGTCGTGGGCCGCGACGAGCGAGGGCAGCTCCTGCGGCGGAACCCACTCCACCCAATCGATGTGGGGATGCCCGTCGGCCCGTTCCCGGGCGGTGGCGAGGTCCTGTCCGCGTCCGACCATCGTCCATCGGATGTCGTCCCGGTGGGCGAGCAGGCACGCCGCCTCGGCAATGGTCACCGCTCCCTGGAGGGGTGTGAACAGGCCGTAGAAGACCACTCGGAGCGGCCCGTCCTCGCCGGGTGCAGGACCTGCGGCGCCGGCGTCGAACCACGCTCGTGGTGCCCCGACGGGGCAGACGACGAGGCGGTCGCGCAGCCGTGCCGGCACCATGGCGGCGTGCTCGGCGGTGTCGAGGATGATGACGTCGGCGCTGTGCAGCGCCAGGCGGTCGAGGGCCCGCAACAGCGCGCGAGTCGCTCGCCCGCCGGCATTGCGGTCCCGCGCCGTGTCCGCCGCGAAGATCAAATGATCGAGAACGATCCGGCTCCGGGGGAACAGCAGGCGGGCGAGGACGACGTCGAAGTGGCCGAGGTACCCGACGAGGACGGCGTCGGGCGGTGCGCCCCGGTACGCCCGCCGGCCTCGCGCCGCCAGCCGCGACCACCGGCCCATGAGCCGGCCGAGCAACTGCGGGAGGCGCCACGGGTGCCGCAGGATGTCGACACGGGTCGCGGTGTCGATGCCCAGGGGCAGGTTCACCTCGCTGACGTGGTCCCCGAGCGAGTGGAGCCCGTCCAGCAGAACGCCGAAGCGTGGATGCAGGGACGTGTCGTACGTGCCGAAGGCGAGTAGGCGCATGATCTCCCTGTCGCGGCGTGGAGGAGCAGGGCGAGACTATTGTGGCCCGAACATGTCGAACGATCCCCGCGGCCCCTCGGGCCTGCCCGAGCCAGGCAAGGTCGGGGTGTCCCGCCTCCGTCGCATCGTTCGTGCGGTGTTCCTCGTGCTGGCGGCAAGTTTCTGCGCTGTCTTCTTCACGTCCCGCTGGGACGAGGTGCGATCCGGACTCGACATGCTCACCCCCGGTGCCGTGGTCGTCTCCGTTCTCACCGGGGCGCTGGCGACGGTCTTCTCGCTCCTCGGCTGGCGTGCTCTGCTGGCGGACGCCGGGTCGCCGGTGGCGGTGCGGCCGGCTGCCCGGATCTTTCTGATCTCGCAGCTCGGCAAGTACATCCCGGGGTCGGTCTGGACCGTCCTCGCTCAGGTGGAACTGGCCCGGGAGCACGAGGTGCCCGCCAGGCGTTCGGCGACCGTTTCCCTGCTGACCTTGTGCGTGACCACACTGGCCGGCCTGGTGGCGGCCTCGCTGACACTGCCCTTCTCCTCCACGACCGTCAGCCGTGACTACGGGTGGGTCTTCCTCACCGCGCCGCTGCTGCTGCTCCTGCTGCATCCGCGGTCCGTGGCCACCTGGTCGGGTCTGGCCTTCCGTCTCCTCCGGCGCAAGCCCGAGCCGCTGTTGCTGTCGTGGCGGGGGCTGGGTGCGGGGGTGGCGTGGGCGATGCTCACGTGGGCTGCTCTCGGCGTCCACTTCGGTGTGCTCGTCCGCTCCGTCGCCGGCTCAGGCCCGGAGACCTGGTCGCTCTCCCTCGGCGTGTTCGCGCTCGCCTGGGTCGCGGGCTTTCTCTTCGTCGTGGCGCCGGCCGGGGCGGGCGTCCGTGAGGCGGTCCTGGTACTGGGACTCTCCTCCGTGGTACCCGCCGGCGCAGCCCTGGTGCTCGCTCTGGTGTCGCGGGTCGTCCTGGTTGTCGTCGACGTCGTGCTGGCGGGCGTGGCGCTGTGCCTCGGTCGGCGGAGTGTGTCGATGGCCAGGCAGCGGTCGGCCGGATGACGTACCGGCTCTGCGGTGGTGTGCGGGACATCGGCGGCGAGTCCCGCCTCCGCCGTAGCGGGTGATGGGATGCGCCTCCCTGTTTCGAGGAAGTTGTACCGTCGGGACGTGTCGGGTTGGCGCGGGCTCGGCTTTTCTGGAGCCGTGTTGACGGCGCGGTTGGCACGTTTCGGGAGTCCGATCCCCTGGGCGGCGACGGTCGTGTTCGTGGCCCTCATGGTGTTCTGGTCGGTCCTCACCCCGTGGTTTCGCAACCCGGACGAGCCGCAGCACGTCAACAGTGTGGTGCGGCTGATGCAGGGCGGTGGCTGGCCGGCCCCGGCCGAGGCGGTCATGACTGCCGAGGTGCTGCGTGCCAAGACGTTGAGCGGGTTCTCCGCCGTCGACGGGCAGCAGGGGAACTGGGCCGGGGGCACGCTGCTGCCCGGGGTGCGCCCGGACATCGCCGAAGAAGATCTCGTGTACTTCGCCCTGTACAGCGCGCAAGCGCCGACGCCTCCCGCCGAGCGGCCCTCCTTCGCGGACATGGCGCTGACCCGGCAGGTCGACCTCTCCGAGTACCCCGACCAGATGACGCAGCACCCACCGCTGTACTACGCGCTGACGGCCGGAGTACTCGAGGTCGCCGGTGCCGACGACTGGCGGTTCGACCGCGCCATGGCTCTCATGCGGTTGGTCGGGGTGGTGCTCGTCGCGCCCCTGCCGCTCATCGCGTCGTCGGTGACCGTCCGGTTGACCGGTAGGCGGCGCATGGGCGACGTGGCGGCTTTCCTGCCGCTCGGTATCCCGCAGTTGGCCGCGCTCGGCGGGAGCGTGACCAACGACGCGATGGTGATCTCACTCGGCGCGGTCCTCGTGCTGCTCCTGACCAGGGTGCTCACCGGCGACAGGTCATGGCGCACGACCGCCGGCATCGGTCTGACCCTCGGCCTGGCGCTGCTGGTGAAGGGGACGCTACTCGTCGCCATCCCGGTAGTGGGCCTGGCCCTCGTGGTCGCCGGCCGTCGCAGCCGGATGCAGAGTTGGCGTGAGGTGGCCGGCCGCTTGTCCGTGGCCTGGGGCGTCGCCTTCGTCGTCGGTGGCTGGTGGTGGGCGCTCAACCTGCTGCGCTACGGCACCGTCCAGCCGGCGGGCTGGAGCGAGCAGGTCCAGGCGGCGCTGGTCATCGAGGGCCCGCGGGACTCCGTCGTCGGGTTCGCCGTGCCGTTCGCCGACAAGCTGGCGACGACCTTCTGGGGCCGCTTCGGGCAGCTGGAGCTCGCCCTGTCCGGCTGGTTGGTCGCGGTGCTCACGATCGCGCTGATCGCCTGCCTCTTGCTGGCGTTCCGCTCGGCGGTACCCCGGCCCGTGGTGGCCGTCCTGCTCGCCCTCGCCGTGCTGATGCTCCTGCTGCTCTACCCGCAGACCTATGCGGCGCACGCATACAACGGCCAGTACGCCGGCATCCAGGGGCGCTACCTGTACGGCGGCATCGTCGCCCTGCTGGCGGTCGCCTCCGTCGGGATCGGCACGTTGGTCCGCCCCGGCGGCCGCACGGAGCGGTGGTTGCCGGTCGGGACGCTGGCCGCCGTCCTCGCGGTGGCCGGGTACGCGATGTGGTTCGCCTTCCACGGCTACTACGTGGACATCGGCTGGAGCGTCGCGGACGGCTGGCAGCGCATGACGGACTGGGCGGCCTTCCCGGCCTGGTGCGTGACGGCCATGTTCGCCGGGGTGGTGCTCGCCGCCCTGGGCAGTGTCGCGGTGGCCGTCGTCCAGGCGCTGCGCCCGGCGGCGGGCGACGGCTGCGAGCACGGAGGGTCGCCTGGATGGCCGCCGTCCGTGGGGACCGCGGCCTCCTGACCGCCCGCGGGGACCATCCCGCACACGGGTCACACCGGCCACTCGCGGCCACGGTCGAAGTGGAGCTGCGCACCGGAACGGGTCACTCTCGGTCGGTGACACCCGTGCGCCGCTGGATCCTGCCCGCCCTCACCCTCCTGGCCTGCGCCGGCTCGGGGATCGGACGGCGGGGACGCCGAGGCGGCGGCCGCCACCACGACGGCGGTGGAGCCCGCGGGGGAGACCGGCTTCCCGCTGCCCGGTGGTGAGGCGCTGACCCCGCCCCCGCCCGACGCCGCGGCCGACGAGCACCGCGAGGGTCTGGCCGCGCTCCCGGACGGGATGCTGGCGGCCGATCTCGAGCTGAGCGTCTCCGGGCTCACCGCCTTCGCCGAGCCGGTCACCGGGTCCTGCGCGTCCATGGCGAGCCAGCCGACCGTGATCGCCACCCTCTCCGACGGCTCCACGCTGCGCGTCGGCTTCGCCGAGGAGGGCGGGACGCTGCTGCTCGCCGCCGCCGGCATCGAGTCGGCGCACACGCTGGCCGGCGTCGACCTCGACGCCACGTCCGGCGGGTTCCGGCTCGCCGCCGACCTGCTGACCGAAGGCACGAGCGAGCGCTCCGGGCGTCTCGTCCTCGACGGGACGTGCCGGTGATGCGGGCGACCGCCGCCGGCCGCCGGCCGGTCCTCGCGCTGGTCGTGCTGCCCCTGCTGGTGCTCGGGCTGCTCGTCCCGCTGGGGCTCGCCTCCGCGCCGCCCGCGCGGGCCGACCTGCCGGTCAGGTGGCCACGGCCGCGCAGTACGCCGCCGGGCGCGGCCAGGTCGGCATCACGGTGCTGGACCGGCTGACCGGCGAGATCCGGGACAACGGGACGCTCGCGCACACCCAGATGCGCTCGGCGTCGGTCCCGAAGGTCCTGGTGGCCGAGAGCCTGCTCAGCCGAGCGCGGTCCGGGGCCATCGCGCTGTCGGACCACGACCGTGCGCTGCTCGAGGTCATGATCATCGGCTCGGACGACGCGGCCATGTCCAGCCTCTACTCGCGGTTCGGCGGCCCGCCGACCCCCGGCTACTGGGGCATGTTCCGCATCACGTCCCACGACATCGTGAAGTTCTACGCCGGCATGCTCGACGGCGGCCTGCACCCCGCCGACCGCGACTACCTGGTCGGCCTCATGCGGCGGGCCACACCACACGGCACCGACGGCTACGAGCAGTACTTCGGGATCCGGCGCGGGCTGCCGAACCAGGTGTGGGGGATCAAGCAGGGCTGGATGTGCTGCCAGGAGGGGCGGCGGTGGCTGCACACCACTGGCATCCTCGGTGAGGGCAACCGCTACGCGGTCGCCGTCCTCGGGTCCTTCGACGACGGTGTCTCCTATGCCTACGCCGGTGACACGCTGACCGGCGTCGTCCAGCGGCTCTTCCCTGGCGGCCGGATCCCGTCCGGCGCCGAGCTGCGCAACCCGAAGGGTGACCTCAACCGCCTCACCGAGGTCGCGCCGGGCACCGTCCGCGCCGAGGGCTGGACGTGGGACCCCGACGAGGCGACGCGAGCGCTCGACGTGCACGTGTATGTGGACGGCCGGTACGCCGGGGCGGGCACGGCCGCGGTCCACCGGGCCGACGTCGGCGCGGCCTTTCCGGCCGCAGGCGCGGGCCACGGTTTCCGCATCGACGTGCCGGTGACGCACGGCCGGCACGAGGTCTGCGCCTACGCGATCAACGTCGGGGCCGGCGACCGGAACCCGTCGCTGGGGTGCCGCTCGGTGACCGTGGACCTGAGCCCGATCGGCTTCCTCGACACGGTCGCGGCCACGGGCGCCCGGACGGTGCGGGTCGCCGGGTGGACGCTGGACCGGGAGACCCCCACCGGCCCGCTGGACGTGCACCTCTACCTCGACGGCCGCTGGGGCGGGCAGGTGCGTGCCGACGGGATCCGCTCCGACGTCGGCCGCGTCCACCCCACCGCCGGCGCGGCGCACGGCTACTCCGCCACGCTGACCCTGGGCTCGGGTGGGCGGCACCAGGTGTGCGCCTACGGCATCAACGCGCCCGGGACCGCGGGGGTCAACCCGGCCCTCGGCTGCGCTGTGGTGACCCTGCCGACCGGCGTGATCGGCTCGGTCGACCGGGCCGACGCCGTCGGGCCGGGCACCTACGACCTGTCCGGATGGACCCTCGACAGCTCGCGCCCGGCCGCCGCCACCGAGGTGCACGTCTACGTCGACGGGCGGTGGGGCGGCCGGGCGGTCGCGGACGCGGGCCGCTCCGACATCGCGGCCGCGTTCCCCGACGCCGGCCGAGCCCACGGCTACACCGCGCGCGTCCGGGTCCCGGCGGGCGACCACCAGGTCTGCGTGTACGGCATCGCGCTGACCAGCGGCACCCCGAACCCGTCGCTGGGCTGCCGCACGTTGCGCGGGTGAGCTCCGGTTACCGTCCACGCGTGAGAGCTCGATGACGGGTGCGCCCCGCCGGATCGGCGTCGTGGTTGAGCAGTGCCTCGGCCGGGTGCCGGGCGGCACCGGCCGCTACGCCTTCGAGGTCGCGTCGGCCCTGGCGGCGACGGCGCCCGCCGGCGCCGCGGTGACGACCTGGGCGGCCTGGCACGCGGACACCAACGCGGGCCGAGTCCCCGGGGCGCGCGGCCCCCGCCGCCTGCCGCTGCCGCGGCGGCCGCTGACCGCCGCGTGGGAACGGGGGCTGGGGCCAGCCCCCACCGGCGTGGACCTGGTGCACAGCCCGACACCGCTGTTCCCGCCCCGCCGACGGCGGCCCCTCGTGGTCACCGTGCACGACGCGGTGCCGTGGACGCACCCGGAGACCTTGACCCCGCGCGGCGCCCGCTGGCACCGGCGGGTGATCGCGCGGGCCAACGACGTCGCCGACGCCCTCGTCGTGCCCACCGAGGCGGTCGCCCGCGAGCTGGGACGGCACCTCCCGCTGCGCCGGCCGCCGGTCGTCGTCGGGGAGGGCGTCTCCCGCGCGCTGCACCCGCCGGCCGACGCCGCCGAGCGGGCGGCCGCACTCGGCCTGCCCGAGGGCGAGTTCGCCGTGACGCTGGCGACCGTGGAGCCCCGGAAGGGACTCGACGTCCTCCTGGCCGCGCTCGCTCGGCCGGAGGCGCCGGACGTGCCGCTCCTCGTGGTCGGCCAGGCCGGCTGGGGCGGGGTCGACGTGGCCGGGGTTGCCGCGGACCTCGACGTCGCCGACCGCGTGCGGCTGATGGGCCGGCTGCCGGACGAGGACCTCGCCGCCGTCCTGGGCCGGGCCGCGGTGCTCGTCGCGCCGAGCCGCGCGGAGGGCTTCGGGCTCCCGGTTCTGGAGGCCATGGCCGCCGGCGTCCCGGTGGTCAGCTCGGACGACCCCGCACTCGCCGAGGTCGGCGGCGGGGCCACGGTAACCGTCCCCGTCGGCGACAGCGCCGCGCTGGCCGCCGCGCTCGCCGCCGTGCTGACCTCCCCGGGCGACCGCGCCCGGCTCCGCGAGGCGGGCCTCCGGCGGGCCGCCGACTTCAGCTGGGACGCGACCGCCCGCGCGCTCTGGGAGCTCTACGCGACGCTCGGCTGAGCCGTCGGGGCGGTCAGTGCCGGCGGCCCAGCGCCCGGTAGCTCCAGCCCGCCGCACGCCACTTCTGGGCGTCGAGCGCGTTGCGGCCGTCCAGCATCCGCTTGCCCGCCACGTTCTCGCCGAGGGCGAACGGGTCCAGCTCGCGGTACTGCGCCCACTCGGTGAGCAGGAGGACCGCGTCCGCCCGGCGGGCGGCCTCCTCCGGCGTGGCGACGTACTCCAGCTCGGGCCACTGCCGCCGCGCGTTCTCCAGGGCCGCGGGGTCGGTGACGACGACGGAGGCGCCCTGCAGCCGGAGCAGCGCGGCCACCGACAGCGCGGGGGAGTCCCGGATGTCGTCGCTGTCGGGCTTGAACGCCGCGCCGAGGACGGCGATCCGGCGGCCCAGCAGCGAGCCGTCGAGGACCTCGCGGGCGAGGTCGACCATGCGGTTGCGCCGGCGCATGTTGATGGCGTCGACCTCTTTGAGGAAGGCCAGTGCCTGGTCCGCGCCGAGCTCGCCGGCGCGCGCCATGAACGCCCGGATGTCCTTGGGCAGGCAGCCGCCGCCGAACCCGAGGCCGGCGTTGAGGAACCGCCGCCCGATCCGGTCGTCGTGGCCGATGGCGTCGGCGAGCTGGACGACGTCGGCGCCGGTCGACTCGCACAGCTCGGCCATCGCGTTGATGAAGGAGATCTTGGTGGCCAGGAAGGCGTTGGCGGCGGTCTTCACCAGCTGGGCCGTGGCCAGGTCGGTGACCAGGCGCGGCGTCTTCCTGTCGAGCGCGACGGCGTAGACCTCGTCGAGCAGCTCCTGCGCGCGGTCGCCGTCTGGGCCGGCCGGGACCCCGTACACCAGCCGGTCGGGGGTCAGCGTGTCCTCGATGGCGTGCGCCTCCCGCAGGAACTCCGGGTTCCAGGCGAGCAGCGCGCCCGAGCCGCCGTCGGCGAGCTGGGCGGTCAGCCGCTCGGCGGTACCCACCGGCACCGTCGACTTGCCGGCCACCAGCTCGCCGGGGGAGAGGTGCGGGAAGAGGCCGGCGGCCGCGGCGTCGACGTAGGAGAGGTCGGCGGCGTACTCGCCCTTGCGCTGCGGAGTCCCGACGCACAGGAAGTGCACCGCGGCGCCGGTGACGGCGGCGAAGTCGGTGGTGAAGGTCAGCCGACCGCTGTCGATGGCTCGCCGCAGGATCTCGGGCAGCCCCGGCTCGTGGAAAGGCGCCTCCCCGCCGGCCAGCCGCTCGACCTTCTCCCGGTCGACGTCGACCCCGACCACCTCGTGGCCGAGCTCGGCCATGCAGGCGGCGTGCACCGCACCGAGGTACCCGCAGCCGATGACTGAGAGGCGCATGTCAGCGTCCGCCGGCGGGCGCCTGCTCCAGAAGCTGGAGCAGGTAGTCGCCGTAGCCGCTCTTCTGCAGCGGGCGGGCCAGCGCCTCGAGCTGCGCGGCGTCGATGAAGCCGCGCCGCCAGGCGATCTCCTCGATGCAGCCGATCTTCCAGCCCTGCCGTTCCTCGACGACCCGGACGAACTCGGCCGCCTGCATCATCGACGTGTGCGTCCCGGTGTCGAGCCAGGCGGTGCCGCGCGGCAGCACGGTGACGGTTAGCTCGCCGCGGCGCAGGTACTCGTCGTTGACGGCCGTGATCTCCAGTTCGCCCCGCGCGCTCGGCTGGATCTTGCCGGCGATGTCGACGACCTGGTTGTCGTAGAAGTAGAGGCCCGGGACGGCGTAGGAGCTCTTCGGCCGCGCCGGCTTCTCCTCGATGGAGATGACCCGGCCGGTGTCGTCGAACTCCACGACGCCGTACTCGCTCGGGTTGGCCACGTGGTAGGCGAAGACGTGCCCGCCGGCCGGCTCGGTGTTGGCCCGCAGGCTCTCGCCGAGCCCGGTGCCGTAGAAGATGTTGTCCCCGAGCACCAGGGCCACCGGCTGGTCGCCGATGAACTCCGCGCCGATGAGGAAGGCCTGTGCCAGCCCCTCCGGGCGCGGCTGGACGGCGTAGCTCAACTCGACGCCGATGTCCGACCCGTCGCCGAGCAGCCGCTGGAACTGGGCCTGGTCGTCCGGCGTGGTGATGATCAGGACCTCGCGGATCCCGGCATTCATCAGCAGCGAGAGCGGGTAGTAGATCATCGGCTTGTCGTAGATGGGCATCAGCTGCTTGCTGATGCCCTTCGTGATGGGGTACAGCCGGGTGCCGCTTCCGCCCGCCAGGATGATGCCGCGCATGGCCTACACCCTAACGGCGGCCCGGGGCGCCTTCCCGTCGTAGGCTCGGCCCTGTCCCGCCCGCCGAACCGGGGAGCTCGTCCTGGCCAGCCGTCCCCGCGTGCTCGTCGACGCCACGGCAGTGCCCGCCGACCGCGGCGGCGTCGGCCGCTACGTCGACGAGCTGCTGCCCGCGCTCGTCGCCGAGGGGGCCGATCTGGCCGCCGCCGTCCAGGCACACGACCTGGCGTACTACCGGACGCTGCTGCCCGGGGTCGAGCTGCTGCCGGCCCCGGCGGCGGCGGCCCAAACGCCGGTGCGCTTCGCTTGGGAGCAGGCGGGGCTGCCCGCCCTGGTGCGTCGCAGCGGCGCCGACGTGCTGCACAGCCCGCACTACACGATGCCGCTGGCCGCCGGCGTCCCCGTCGTCACGACCCTGCACGACGCCACCTTCTTCACGCACCCCGACGTGCACCAGCGGGTCAAGCGGCAGTTCTTCCGCACCTGGACGCGGGTGTCCCTGCGCCGCGCCGCGCGCTGCGTGACGCCGTCGGCGGCCACCCGGGACGAGCTCGTGCGGGTGGCCGGGGCCCGGGCCGACCGGATGGACGTGGCGCACCTCGGCGTCGACCCGGCCCGCTTCCACGTGCCCTCCGAGGCCGAACGAGCCGCCGTCCGTGCGCACCTGGGGGTGACCGGCCGCTACATCGCCTTCCTCGGCACGATCGAGCCGCGCAAGAACGCTCCCGCCCTGGTCCGCGGCTGGGTGCGGGCGGTGGCCGGCACCGACGACCCGCCGGCCCTGGTCCTGGCCGGCGGCCGCGGCTGGGACGAGGAGATCGACCGGGCCGTGGCGGAGGTGCCCGACGGTCTCACCCTGCTGCGCCCCGGCTACCTCCCCCTGGACATGCTGGCCGGGCTGCTCGGCGAGGCGGAGCTGGTCGCCTACCCGAGCCTGGGGGAGGGGTTCGGGCTGCCCGTGCTCGAGGCGATGGCCAGCGGCGCCCCCGTGCTCACCACCCGCCGGCTCTCGCTGCCGGAGGTGGGCGGCGACGCGGTCGCCTACACCGAGCCCGACCCCGACTCGATCGCCGCGGCGCTGCGCGCGCTGCTCGCCGATCCGGTGCGCCGGCGGGAGCTGGGCGAGGCCGGCCGCGCCCGCGCCGCCACCTTCGACTGGCGGGCCTGCGCCCGCGCGCACCTGGCCAGCTACACCGCCGCCGGCTCCTGACCGGGGGACCGTAGGGTCGGGGCGTGGGGACCGAACCGGGAGACGTGCCGCTGCGCGTCGTGGCGGTGACCTACTCGCCGGGGGAGGCGCTCGAGGGCTTCCTGAGCTCGCTGGCCGCGGCCACCGCGCGGCCGGTGGAGGTCGTCCTCGCCGACAACGGCTCCACCGACGGCGCTCCGCAGCGCGCGGCCGAGCGCTACGGGCACGTCCGCGTGCTGCCCACCGGCGGCAACGTCGGCTACGGCCCGGCGGCCAACGCCGCGCTGGCCGACCGGCGCACCGGCTGGGCGCTCGTGGCCAACCCCGACGTCCGGTTCGAGCCGGGTTCCGTGGACGAGCTGCTGTCCGTCGCGGCGCGCTGGCCGCGGGCGGCGACCGTCGGGCCGGCCATCCGCAGCCCCGACGGGCAGCTGTACCCCTCGGCCCGCGACCTCCCGGCGCTCTCGACCGGCATCGGGCACGCCCTCCTGGGCTGGGTGTGGCCCGGCAACCCGTGGACCGCCCGCTACCGGCGCGAGCGCGAGGCGCCGCGGGAGCGCACCGCCGGCTGGCTGTCCGGGTCGTGCTTCCTCGTCGACCTCGAGGCCTTCCACTCCGTCGGCGGCTTCGACCCGGGGTACTTCATGTACTTCGAGGACGTCGACCTCGCCGCCCGGCTCGGCGAGCGCGGCTGGCTGCACGTCTACGCGCCGTCGGCGGTGGTCGAGCACGAGGGCGGGCACTCCACCCGCCGCGACCCGCACCGCATGCAGCGGGTCCACCACACCAGCGCGCTGCGCTACCTGTCCCGCCGCTACCCCGGCCGGGGGTACCTGCCCCTGCGCGTAGCGCTGCGGGCCGGCCTCGGGGGCCGGATGGTCGTCTCCTACGTGAGCGCCCGCGTCGGTGCCGGCGCCGCGCCGCAGCGCTCGGCCGACGAGCTGCCCCGTGTCCGCCGGCGCCCCTGGAGCCGCAACCGGGGCGCGGGCAGGATTCCCCCTCCCACCCCCTGACGAGGAGAGACGCACCCGTGCGCCACGCAGTGATCATGGCCGGCGGCTCGGGGACGCGGCTGTGGCCGCTGTCCCGCGCCGAGCGGCCCAAGCAGCTGCTCGACGTCGTCGCCGGCCCCGACGGCGGCGTGCACAGCCTGCTGGCGGAGGCGTTCGGGCGGCTGCGCGCCGTGCTGCCCGCCGAGCGCATCTGGGTGTGCACGGCCGCCCGGTACGGCGAGCAGGTCCGCGCCGCCCTGCCCGAGCTCCTCGCCGACCGGCTGGTCCTCGAGCCGGTGGCGCGCGACACGGCCAACGCGGTGGGGCTCACCGCGGCCCTGGTCGCCGACGTCGACCCCGACGCCGAGCTCGCCGTGGTCAGCGCCGACCACGTCATCCGGCCGGTCGACCGCTTCGCCGCCGTCCTGGAGACCGCCTACGCGGCACTGGAGGCGCGGCCGACGGCGCTCGTCACGCTGGGCATCACCCCGACCTCGCCGGCGACCGGCTTCGGTTACGTCCAGCGGGGCGGCCCCACCGAGGTGCCCGGCGTCGCGGAGGCGGCCTCGTTCCGGGAGAAGCCCGACCGGGCGACCGCCGAGGCCTACCTCGCGTCCGGCGAGTACCTCTGGAACTCCGGGATGTTCGTCTGGCGCGCGCGCACCGTCCTCGACGCGCTCGCCGAGCACCTGCCCGCCTCGGCGGAGGGGCTGGCCCGGATCGTCGCCGTCCCCGCCGGGCCGGAGCGCGACCGGGTGCTCGCCGAGGTGTTCCCGACGCTGCCGAAGATCAGCGTCGACTACGCCGTCCTGGAGCCGGCCGCCGCGGAGCCGGGGCGGGTGCTGGTCGCCGACCTCGACGTCGACTGGCTCGACGTCGGGTCGTGGCCCGCGCTCGCGCACACCCTGGAGGCCGACGGGGCGGGCAACGCGGTCCGGGGGCTGAGCGTGGTCGTCGACGGCTCGGGGAACATCGTCTTCAGCGACGACCCCGATCACCTCGTCGCGCTGGTCGGCGTCCGCGACAGCGTCGTCGTCCACACCGCCGACGTGACGATGGTCTGCCCGGTGTCCGACGCCGAGCGGGTCAAGCAGCTGCTGGCCGAGGTCGGGGAGCGGTACGGGCCCCGCTTCAGCTGAACGCTAGCCTCCGCGCCATGAAGAGCTTCGACGTCGCAGCCCTTGTCAGCGGAGGAGCCTCCGGGCTCGGCGAGGCCACCACCCGGGCGCTGGCCGCCCGCGGCGCGGCCGTGACCATCCTCGACCTCAACGAGGAGCGTGGGAACGCGCTCGCCGCCGAGCTCGGCGGGCACACCACCTTCGTGCGCACCGACGTCACCGACGAGGCGTCGGTGCAGGCCGCGGTCGCCGACGCGACCGGCAAGGACCGGCCGCTGCGCATCGCGGTCAGCTGCGCCGGCATCGGTACCGCCCAGCGGACGGTCGGGCGCAACGGCGAGCCGCACGACCTCGGCGCCTTCCTGCGGGTCCTGACGGTGAACCTGGTCGGCACCTTCAACGTGCTGCGCCTGGCCTCGGCCGCCATGTCGCAGACCGAGCCGGGGGAGGACGGCGAGCGCGGCGTCGTCGTCAACACCGCCTCGATCGCCGCGTTCGACGGCCAGATCGGCCAGCTGGCCTACTCGGCGTCCAAGGGCGGCGTCGTCGGCATGACCCTGCCCGCCGCCCGCGACCTGTCCAGCGTGGGCATCCGGGTCTGCACGATCGCCCCCGGCCTGGTGGACACCCCGCTGCTCGGCTCGCTGCCCGAGGAGGCCCGCCGGGCGCTGTCGGCGGGCATACCCTTCCCCAAGCGGCTCGGGCGTCCGTCCGACTTCGCCGAGCTCGCGCTGGCGATCGTCGAGAACGGCTACCTCAACGGCGAGGTCATCCGGATGGACGGCGCGCTGCGCATGGCACCGAAGTGAGGGCTGCCGCCGCCTGACCGCACCACCCCGGGGGAACGTCCTGAGCACCGCCATCGTGACCGACGCCGCGTACGAGTCCGCGTGGACGCCGGACTGGCCCCTGGACCTGCTGCGCGCGCTGTCCCCGCACCGCCGCGGCATCGGCGACCCGACGATGCGCATCGCCGACGACGGCGTGTGGCGGACGACGACCACGCCCGACGGGCCGGCGACGGTCCGGATCGCCGTGGCGGCCGGCACCGTCCGGGTCCGGGCGTGGGGGCCGGGGGCGGAGCGAGCCGGGTCGGCGGTGCCCGAGTGGCTGGGCGCCGCCGACCGGCCCGAGGGCTTCGACCCCGCCGGCCACCCGGTCGTCACCGACCTGCACCACCGGACGCCGTGGCTGCGGCTGGGCCGCACGGGGCGGACGTGGGACGCCCTCGTGCCCGCCGTCCTGGAGCAGAAGGTGACCACCGTGGAGGCCTACCGGGTCTGGCGGGAGCTGCTGCGCCTGGCCGGCGAGCCCGCGCCGGGCCCGGCGCCCGACGGCATGCGGGTGCCGCCCTCGCCGCGTCGGGTGCTGGAGGTGACCGACTGGGAGTGGCACCGCTGCGGGCTGGACGGCGCCCGCCGGCGCGCGCTGCGGGCGGTGGCCTCGGTCGCGTCCCGGCTGGAGCCGGAGGTCGCCGGCGACTCGGCGGCCCTGCAGCGACGGCTGTGCTCGATCCCGGGCATCGGGGTGTGGACCGCTGCCGAGGTCGTGCAGCGCACGCTGGGCTGCCCGGACACGGTCAGCGTCGGCGACTACCACCTGAAGAACATCGTCGGGTGGGGCCTGGCGGGGCGGCGGGACACCGACGACGCCGGGATGCTCGCGCTGCTCGAGCCGTGGCGGGGGCAGCGCCAGCGGGTGGTGCGGCTGCTGCTCGCCGGCGGCTCCCGCCGCCCGCGGAGGGGCCCGCGCTTCGCCCCGACGAACTACCGGAGCATCTAGCCGCGGAGCTCGGCGTAGCGCGCGGCGCACTGCTCCATGGTCGGGAGCAGGCCCTGCTCCTTCGCCTCGGCGAGGGTGGGGGCGGCCTGGTCCTTGGCCGAGAACTCGAACTCCATGTCCGTCGGCCAGGGCAGGTCCAGCTCGGGGTCGAGCGGGTTGATGCCGAATTCGCGGCCGGGGGAGTAACCAGTGGAGACCAGGTAGGTGACCGAGCTGCGGTCCTCGAGGGACACGAACGCGTGCCCGAGGCCCTCCGAGAGGTAGACCGCCCGCGGCTGCTCGCTGTCGAGGAGCACCGAGTCGTGCACGCCGAAGGTGGGCGAGCCCACCCGGACGTCGACGATCACGTCGAGCACCTTCCCGGACGGGCAGTACACGTACTTGGCCTGGCCGGGCGGGACGAGGGCGAAGTGCACGCCGCGCAGCACGCCGCGGGCCGAGACGCTGTGGTTGGCCTGGGCCAGGGTGAGCCCGAAACCGGTGGCCCCGGCGAGCACGTCGGCCTTGTACCACTCGGTGAAGCGACCGCGGGAGTCCCCGTGCGGGACCAGGTCGAGGACGTAGCTGTCAGGGACGGCGAGCTCGCGGATCTCCACGCCGCGACGCTACCGAACCGGGCGGGTCAGGACGGCGGGGTCCCCAGCCAGAGCCGGCCGACGAGGGACGAACCCCCGGGTGTGCCGACCGGCTCCCAGCGCGTCGTCCACCCGTCGGCGTGCAGCTGCACGATCACGGCCCCGAGCAGCGCCCCGAGGTTCAGCGCGCTGGTCAGCGTCGGGGCGTCGGACAGGTGGACGTCGACCACCCCGTCGCCCTGGCCGCCGTGCCGGAGCACCACCGGGAACTCCGGCAGCGCGGCGCTGGCGACGCGGAACGCCTCGGCGACGGCGGCCACCTCGCCGGCCCGCGGCACCAGCCCGGTGCCCGGCGCGCGGGACCGCACCAGGTCGCGGGAGCCGTAGGGGAAGAGGTCGTCCTGGGGGAGCCGGACCAGCGGGCGGGTACCCGGGTCGGGCTCGGGGCGCTCGACCGCCAGCCCGCGCACCACGGCGACGGGGACGCCCGAGAGCTTGCCCTTGACCAGATCCGCGGCGGCGGCGAGTTCGTCGACGAGGGCCACCCGGGTGGTCTCCAGCCGGTTGCCGAAGGCGTCGACCGCCCCGCGGTGGTCGACCAGGGCGGGGATGCCGGCCGACCCGACGGCCACATCGGTCAGCCCCTCCCGCCAGGTGCGGCCGAAGGTGTCGCTCACCACGACGGCGGCGTCGACGCCGAGCAGCGCCCGGAGCCGCTCCCGCAGGCGGTGCGCGGACGCGTCGGCGTCCTCGGGGAGCAGCACCAGCGCGTCCTGGCCGACGTTGGAGGCGTCGATCCCCGCGGCCGCCACCACCCAGCCCTGACGGGTCTGCACGATGGCCAGCGGCCCGCGGCGGGCGACCACGCGCACCGCCTCGTCCTCGACGGCCCGCAGGCGCAGGGCCTCGCGGTCGGCGCCGGGCGGCACGGGCACCAGCCGCCCCTCCACCTTCGAGACGGCCTTGGAGGTGACGACGACGACGTCGCCGTCGGCCAGCCACGGCGCGGCGTCCGCGATCGCGCCGGCCAGGTCGTCGCCGGGGGAGAACTCCGGCAGCCCCTCTACCGGGATGATCGACAGGCCGGCGGGCTCACGCATGCGCGGCGTCGAGGGCTGCGGCGGCCAGGGCCGTGGTCGCCTCGGGGGAGGACATCAGCAGCGGCACCCGCCGGACGTCGACGCCGGGGACGGAGGCGGCGTCGTCGGGCGCCACGAGCCAGGCGTCGAGCAGGCCCCCGTCGGCGCGCGCGCCGTAGTGCCGGCCCACGCCCTCGGCGCTCACCTCCACCCCCAGGGCGGGCAGGCAGCGGTCGGCCATGCCGCGGACGACGGCGCCGCCGACGATCGGCGAGACGCCGACCACGCGGCCTCGGGTGGCCAGGAGCGCGTCGCGGAGCCCGGGCACGCCGAGGACGGTGCCGATCGAGACCACCGGGTTCGACGGGGCCAGCAGCACCGCGTCGGCGGTGGCGAGCGCCTCGACCACCCCGGGGGCGGGGCGGGCGGCCTCCACCCCGATCTGCACGAACGACCGGGGATCGAGCGCGGCGCGGTGGCGGACCCACCACTCCTGGAAGTGGATGGCCCGCGGCCGGCCGCTCTCCGGGTCGTCCACCACCACGTGGGTCTCGACCCGCTGGTCGCTCATCGGCAGGAGGGTGACACCGGGCTGCCAGCGGGTGGCGAGCGCGGCGGTGACCGCCGAGAGCGGGTAGCCGGCGTCCAGCATGCGGGTTCGGATCAGGTGCGTGGCCAGATCGCGGTCCCCGAGCCCGAACCAGGCGGGGTCGGCGTCGTAGGCCGCGAGCTCCTCCTTGACCGTCCAGGTCTCGCCCGCCCGGCCCCAGCCGCGTTCCTCGTCGATGCCACCGCCGAGCGTGTACATGACCGTGTCGAGGTCGGGGCAGATCCGCAGCCCGTGCAGGGTCACGTCGTCCCCGGTGTTCACCACCGCCGTGATCTCCGCGCCGGGTGACGCCGACCTCACTCCGCGGAGGAATCGAGCCCCTCCGGTCCCACCTGCCAGCACGACGATCTGCACGAAACACATCGTGCCGGATAGGCAGTTGTCGACTGTTCGACGGGCGTGTCGAGGGTTGGTACGAGATCTGACGAACGCCTGGTACGGGTGGGGCTGGTGTGGCGTGTCGCTTACACCGGGCGAAGTTGACGGGCAGGCAACGACACGCGTGTAATTCCCGCGATGTCATCGAGTGCTGAGCGGTCCGGGAACGTCCCGGGACCCGCGCACCGGGGCAAGAGCGAGAGGGGACGCACCGACATGGCCGAGGTTTCGTGGCTCAGCGACTACGTCAGTGGCAACGAGCGGACCGACCGGTTCGCCGCCTCGCCCATGGGGCAGGCGGGCCAGGGGATCGCCGGGCTGCTGGGCATCGGCGCCGAGGCCGACGCGCAGTCGTGGCAGGAGCAGGCGCTGTGCGCCGAGACCGACCCGGAGGCGTTCTTCCCCGAGAAGGGCGGCTCGACCCGCGAGGCCAAGAAGATCTGCACCGGCTGCGAGGTCAAGGCGCAGTGCCTGGAGTACGCCCTCGCCAACGACGAGCGGTTCGGCATCTGGGGCGGGCTCTCCGAGCGGGAGCGCCGCCGGCTGCGCCGCCGCGCCGTATGACGACCGGCCCCGCCATCCCCTAGCGGGGCCACCACGCAGCCGCCGACGGTTCCCGTCGGCGGCTGTGGTCGTATTCGGGGCGTGCTGACCCGGATCGTCGTCGGTCGGGCGGACGTCGTCCTCGAGGTGCGCGCCGCCGCGCCGCTGATGGCCGCCCTGCGGGCCCCGGTGACGGCGCGCGCCGTCTGGCTCACCGCGGTGCTCGGCGCGGACCGGCCCGGCCGCCCGGCGGCCGTCGTCGTCGGCCCCCGCGACGGCGAGCCGCGGGCCGCGGCGTTCCTCTTCCTGCGCCGCCGCGGCGTCACGACGCTGGTCACGGTGCTGGGCGACGGCGTGGGGCCCGCTCCGGGTGGTGTCCCGACGTCCCGGCTGCTCGCCCGCGACGAGGAGGCCGCCGGCCTGCTGGCCGACGGCATCCGGGAGCTGCTCGGCCGGCTGCACGGCCCGCGCCGGCTGCGGCTGACCGGGCTGCCGCTCGGCGACCCCACGGTGGCCCCGTCGCGCAGCCGCGCCACGACCTCCTGCGGGTTGCGGCCGTAGACCTTGCAGAGACCCTCCACGCGTAACGCGGTCACGTCGTCCTCTCGCCGTCGGGCGCAGGTGGCGGCGAC
>SPQJ01000033.1 GCA_004570425.1 Bacillus sp. AZ43 | reverse complement strand
ACCCCTCGGCGCCCGCGCCGCAGCCGTCGCCGGTGCCGGCGCCCCCCACGCAGGCCGTGCCCACGCCCGAGCTGCCCGCGCCGCTGCCCCAGGTTCCGGCTCCCCAGCCCCAGGAGCCCGGGGGCACCGCACCCGGCGGTGGCGCTCCCGGCGTGCCGTCCCCGGTGCCGACACCGGGGCTGCCGCTGCCGTCGATCTCCGTGCAGCTGCCCGTGCCCGGGACCGGCGGCTCGAGCGGCACGCCGGAGCCGCTGCTGCGGCTCTGCCTGCCCCCGCTGATCACGGTCAACTGCCGCTGATCCCCGGGCCCCGGAGCCGGACGGCGACTCGGGCTAGGGTGCGATCAGTCGTCGGATGCCCACCACCGGGTGGGTCGCTGTAGGAGGTCCTGGTGCCGCGAGTGCCCTTCCGCGGCCGTCGGTCAGCGTCCGCGGGGGCGCCGGTCGACGAGGAGACCCGCGCCCACGTCGCCGGTGCCGCCTCCGCCGCGGCCGCCGACGTGGCACCGGCGCCGGCGGTCGAGCCCGACCTCACCGGCGCGGCGTTCTTCGACGTGGACAACACGATGATGATGGGCGCCTCGCTGTTCTGGTTCGCCCGCGGCCTGGCCGCGCGCAAGTACTTCTCCAGCCGCGACATGGCCGGGTTCGTCTGGCAGCAGCTGAAGTTCCGCGTCGGCGGGAACGAGGGCAGTGCCGACGACGTGCACGCGATCCGGGAGAACGCGCTGGCGTTCGTCGCCGGCCGGCCGGTGGCCGAGATCGTGCAGGCCAGCGAGGAGATCTACGACGAGCTCATGGCCGACCGGATCTGGGCCGGCACCCGGGCGCTGGCCCAGCAGCACCTCGACGCCGGCCAGCGGGTGTGGCTGGTGACCGCGACGCCGGTCGAGCTGGCGTCGATCATCGCCCAGCGGCTCGGGCTGACCGGCGCGCTCGGCACCGTCGCCGAGGTCGTCGACGGGAAGTACACCGGCCGCCTCGTGGGCGAGCTGATGCACGGGCCCGCCAAGGCCGAGGCGGTGCTCGCGCTCGCCGAGCGGGAGGGGCTGGACCTGTCCCGCTGCACGGCCTACAGCGACTCGGCCAACGACCTGCCGATGCTCTCGCTCACCGGCAACGCCGTCGCCGTCAACCCCGACACCGAGCTTCGGGCGATCGCCCGGGCCCGCGGCTGGACGATCCGCGACTTCCGCACCGGCCGCAAGGCCGCCAAGATCGGCATCCCGACCGTCGCCGCGGCGGCGCTCACCGGCGGGGTCGTCGGCGGCGCCATCGCCCTCCGGAGGCGCGAGAAGTTCCCGTTCTGACTGTCGGCCTACGGCCGACACCGCGACCAGGAGCCGTGCCCCTGGTGCTCCGAGCCGTTGCTGCCGTTCCTCGGGGAGCCTGCGGCCCCCGCTCGTCGGGGCTCAGCCGAAGACGCTCTTGCGCTGCAGGAGCAGCTGGTAGAGCGAGTGCTGGATGGTCTCTCGCACCTGGTCGGTGAGGTTGAAGACCAGCATCGGGTCCTCGGCCGCGGCCGGGCCGTACGACGCCGTCTCGATCGGCTCGCCGAACGCGATCAGCCACTTCGAGGGCAGCGGGACCAACCCGAGCGGGCCGAGCAGCGGGAACGTCGGCGTGATCGGCAGGTACGGCAGGCCCAGCAGCCGGGCCGCGGTCCGGGCGTTGCCGATCATCGGGTAGATCTCCTCGGCGCCGACGATCGCGCACGGGATGATCGGGACACCGGTGCGCAGCGCCGCGGTGACGAAGCCGCCCCGGCCGAACCGCTGCAGCGTGTAGCGCTCCCGGAACGGCTTGCCGATGCCCTTGAACCCCTCGGGGAAGACGCCGACCAGCTCGCCCTTGCCCAGCAGCCGCTCGGCGTCCTCGTTGCAGGCCAGCGTCGTGCCGAGCTTGCGGCTCATCGTGCCGATGAACGGCAGCTCGAAGACCAGGTCGGCGCCGAGCAGCCGGAGCCGCCGCCGCGCGGGGTGCTCGTCGTGCAGCGCCACCGTGGCCATGAGCGCGTCGGCCGGCAGGGTCCCGGAGTGGTTGGCCACCACGAGCGCGCCGCCCTCGGAGGGGACGTGCTCCAGGCCCTGGCTCTCCACCCGGAACCACTTCTCGTAGAGCGGGCGCAGCACCGGCAGGAGCAGGTGGTCGGTGAGGTCCGGGTCGAAGCCGAACTCGTCGGTCTCGTACTCACCGGTGAGCCGGCGGCGCAGGAACTCCAGGCCGCCGGCCAGCTGGTCCTCCCAGCCGGGTGGCGCGGCGGGCGGGACGTAGGGCTCGTCGTCGTCCGGCCGGATCGGGATGACCCGCGCCTCAGGCATCGCGCACCGCCCGCAGACCCGGGGGCGGCGGGGTCGGCCGCAGGCGCTCGCCCACCGTGGACGCGGTGTCGCTCGCGCGCTCGAGCACCGAGCGGACCCGTGAGGTCACCGAGTCGACGACGCCGGGTGGGACGACGGGGGGCACGGTGCGCGCGTAGTCGGCCAGGGCCGCCTCCGTGGTGTAGCGGGGGGTGTACCCGAACGTCCGGCGCAGGACCGTGGTGTCCACGACCCGGCCGAAGTTGAGGAAACGCATCTGCTCCGGCGAGTAGTCGACGAAGCCGAACCGCCGGGACAGCCGGCCGACCGACCCGAGGGCCGGCGAGGGCAACGGCACCTGCACGCGCCCGAGCCGCCGGATGGCCTGCGAGAGCAGCAGCGTGCCCTCGCCGCCGACGTTCACCGTGCCGGTGAAGGACCCGGTGGTCGCCCGGGTCAGCACGGCGAGCGCGTCGTCCTCGTGGAGGAGCTGGACTCGGGCGTCGTACCCGAGCGCGGTGGGCACCACGGGCATGCGGAAGAAGCCGGTGAGCAGCGAGTCGATCCGCGGGCCGATGAAGTTGGTGAACCGCAGCATCGCGACCTGGACGTTCGGACGCCGCCGCGAGAACGCGCGGACGTAGCCCTCGATGTCGAGGCTGTCCTTGGCGAACCCGCCCGCCGGTACCGCCCGGGCCTGCATGGCCTCGGTGAACACCGCGGGGTCGCGCGAGGAGGCCCCGTAGACCGCGCTCGTGCTCTTCAGCACGAACCGGCGGACCGAGGGAGCCCGCTGGCACGCCGCCAGCAGCTGCATCGTGCCGATGACGTTGAGTTCCTTCATCGGCGTCCGCCCACCGGACCCGGCCGGCGTGGAGCTGATGTTCATGTGCACGACGGTGTCGACCGACGCCGCCGCGATGACCTTGCCGATCAGCGGGTTGCGGATGTCCGCGCGGACGAACTCGGTGCGGCCGAGCCGGCGGAGCATCTCCTGCGAGGGCGGGACGGTGTCCACGCCGATGACCCGCCCGATGGCCGGGTCGGCCGCGAGCTCGGCCGCCAACGCGCCTCCCAGCCACCGGCTCACTCCGGTGACGAGGACGACCGCGGGCGGCACGAGCCTCAGCTCACTTCTTGTTGCGTCGCTGGACGCGCGTCTTCTTCAGCAGCTTGCGGTGCTTCTTCTTCGCCATCCGCTTGCGCCGCTTCTTGATGACAGAACCCACGTGGTGCTCCCGACGTCGTCGTGAAAATGTTCAGGCTCGAACGTGACGACCGCGGCCGTCCGGTGGACAGCCGGGCGTCACCCGGCGTCCGAGCGTACCGGCCGTCCCGCGGCGACGCTGCCGCGGGCGGACCAGGTCACGACGAAGGGCTGGTGCGGTACGGCTCAGGCGATGTCGGTGTAGGCGTCGCGCAGGTAGTCCTGCACGGCGCGCTCCGGGACGCGGAAGGAACGGCCGACGCGGACGGCGGAGAGCTCGCCGGCGTGGACGAGGCGGTACACGGTCATCTTCGAGACGCGCATCATGGCGGCGACCTCGGCCACGGTCAGGAAGGTGACGGCGGCGCGGGGGGCCGGGACGCTCGGGCGACCGACCGGCATGGCGGCCGGGTGCTGGGCCGGGACGGGGCGGGCCATCGTGGCAGCCATCGGGCGGCCGACGGGCCGCGGGCCGGGCACGCCCTGGCGGGGCATGGCGGGAGCGGCAGAGCGCTGGGGCATGGTCATGTCTTCGTCTCCGGACCTAGCTCATGTCGTGGCGCCGGCTTCCCCACCGGCAACTGAACACGCATGTGCTGCCACAGAGCGTAAGGGGACGGACGTGACTGGTGCGATGGTTGAATCGAACAGGCGGAACGGTCCGTCCTCGGCAGAACTACACCTATGCGACACGTGAGTTCTGTTGTCCGGCGCGTTTCGCGACACGGTCACGAGCCAATGACGCTGGGTGCTGGATTCGCGTGGGCATCCGCGTTACGGTGCCCGGCTCGCCGTCGCACGCGGCGCTCCTGCCCCACGGCTCCCTCGCGTCAGGAACCGTCCCGGCCGAGCTCGACGGAGCGGGCGTGCGCCGCCTCGATCGCGGCGATCAGCGCCGCCCGCACCCCGTGCCGCTCCAGCTCCCGCACCGCGGCGATCGTCGTCCCCCCGGGGCTGGTGACGGCCTCGCGCAGCTGCACGGGGTGCTCACCGGAGTCGCGCATCATCACCGCCGAACCGAGCGCGGTCTGGACGATCAGGTCGACGGCCAGCGCCCGCGGGAGGCCCAGCAGGATGCCGGCGTCGACCATCGCCTCGACCAGGTAGAAGAAGTACGCCGGGCCGCTGCCCGACAGGGCAGTGACGGCGTCCTGCTGGGATTCGGGCACCCGCCGCACCCGGCCGACCGCGGCGAGCAGCGCCTCGGCCTCGTCGAGGTGCTCCTCCCCCGCATGGGCGCCCGCGGAGAGCACGCTCATCCCCTCGTCGACGAGCGCGGGCGTGTTCGGCATCACCCGCACGACCGGCACGCCCGCGGGGAGGGCCGCCTCGATCCGCGCCGTCGGCACGCCGGCGGCGATGGACACCACGAGGTGCCCCGGGTCGACGTGCTCGGCCAGCCGGCCCAGCAGGCCGTCGATGTCCTGCGGCTTGACCGCCAGCAGCAGCACCCGCGCGCGGCCCGCCGCCCCGGCGAGGTCGACGGTGTCGACGCCGTACCGCGTGGCGAGCTCCGCCGCCCGCTCCGGGCTGCGCTCGGAGACCAGCAGGCCGTCCGGTCCGCCCCGCCGGACCAGCCCGGAGAGCAGCGCCTCGCCCATCTTGCCGCCGCCGATGATGGCCAGCCCGCGGCGGCCGGTGGGGGTCGGGGACGACGTGGCAGGGGTCTCGGACACGTCGGAAACCGTAATGGGCCCGGGTGTGCGCCGTCCCGGGCCCGGGTAGCCGCCGCCCCATGGCAGGAGAACTGGACGGGATGAAGGTGGCCGTGCTGGCCACGGACGGTGTCGAGCAGGTCGAGCTGGACCGGCCCTGGCAGGCGCTGGAGGAGGCCGGGGCGGAGCCGGAGCTGGTGTCCCTGGAGGCCGGCACGATCACCGCCTACGACCACATCGACAAGGGCGACACCAAGACCGTCGACGCCGTCGTCGGGTCGGCCGACCCCGACTCCTACGCCGCCCTGGTCCTGCCGGGCGGCGTCATCAACGGCGACTTCGTGCGCGCCGACGCGGACGCGGTGGCCTTCGTGACGTCGTTCTTCGACGCCGGCAAGCCGGTGGCCGCGATCTGCCACGCCCCGTGGGTGCTCATCGAGGCCGGCGCGGTGAAGGGCCGCCGGATGACCTCGTGGCCCTCGCTGCAGACCGACCTGCGCAACGCCGGTGCGGACTGGGTGGACGAGGAGGTCGTCGTCGACGGCAACCTGGTCACCAGCCGCAAGCCCGACGACCTCGACGCCTTCTGCGCCGCCATGGTCGAGGAGTTCGCCCGCGGGGACGAGGACGAGTCGGCCGACTGACCCGCGGCTACGACGCGGCGACCAGCAGCCCGGCCGCCGGCGCGATCGTGAGCAGGGTGCCCGCGAACACCAGGACCGCGAGCAGGCGCGCACCGATCGGTTCGCGCCCCTGCCGCTGCCGCCAGACGCCCACGCCGGTGACCAGCCCGGTCACCGCGAGCGGCGCCAGGAAGACGGCGAGGTGCGGCACGATCTCCCAGAGGACGGTCGCGGCGAAGTAGACGCCGACCCCGGCGGCGAGGGCGATCACCAGTTCCCCGGCGAAGCGCAGCCACGCCAGGGCGCTCTCCTGCGGGGTGGCCTCGAGCTCGTCGAGGTCGGCGTCGAGCTGGTCGGGGTGCACCACGGGGATGGGGCCGGTCGCCGGATGCTCCACGCGGGGGGCACCGCGCTGCGGGATCGGCTGGACGGTCCGCCGCTCCCGCACGGGCGCCTCGCGGACGGCTGCCTCGCGGACGGGCGCGTCGCGGACGGGCGCCTCGCGGACGGGCGCCTCGCGGACGGCGCGCTCGGGGGCGGGCACCGGGACGCTGTGCATGGGCCCGCCTGCCGGGACGCCCGGCTTCCGGTCGGGCCGCAGGCCCGGGATGGCCGCGGTGTGCGACTCGGGGACCGGCCGACGGGCCTGACGGCGGTCGGGCTGCCGGCGCCGCTCGACGCCCGGGGGCGGTGAGGTGAAGTCCGGGCGGTCGCTGTCGGCGTGGTCACTGCGCCGCCGGCCGTACCCCGTGCGCCCGGCCACGCCGTCGGCCGCGGCGGCCTCGGCGCGCCGCTGCCGGATGCCGGTCTCCTCGGGGTCGTCCCACGACCGGCGACGAGCGGCACGGTTGGCCGACTCGATGCCGGCCTCGCGGAGGATCTCGGCGAGTGAGCGCCCTCCCGTGTCCGGGTTCCACTCCGGCTCGGCCATCACACCCCTCCCAACGAGTCCAGCCTGCGCAGGATGACACCCTCCCGCAGCGCCCACGGACAAATCCTCACGCACCGTACGTCCAGCGCACGCATCGTGGCGGCAGCCACGACCGCGCCCGCGGGAACCTGGTGCGCGCGGTCGGGTGAGACACCCCTCAGTTCGGCCAGCGCCGAGGACTCGATGCGCGCGACGAAGCCGACGAGCTGCTCCAGGCCCTCGAGGGTCAGCTGGCGCGGCACCTGCAGTCCGGCGGAGTAGGGAGCGGCGCCGGTCAGCCGCGCCAGCGTCCGGAAGGTCTTGCTGGTGGCGGCCACCAGGTCCGGGGGCCCGACACCGCGCAGCTTCTTCGCGGCGGGCTCGAGCAGGTCCTGCGCGTGGCCGTCGAGCGTGGCCAGCGCCGCGAGGTCGGGCCGCCCGCCGTCGCGTGCCGCGGGCAGGAACCGCCGGGTCATGCGGCCCGCGCCCAGCGGCAGCGACAGGGCGACGTCGGGGTCCTCGTCGATGCCGCAGGCCAGCTCGAGGGAGCCGCCACCGATGTCGAGGACCATCAGCCGCCCGGCGCTCCAGCCGAACCAGCGCCGGACGGCGAGGAAGGTGAGCCGGGCCTCGTCCTCGCCGCTGAGCACCTGCAGCTCGACGCCGGTGCGCTCCCGCACGCGGTCGAGCACCTCCTGGCCGTTGGTCGCGTCGCGGATCGCCGACGTGACCATCGCCAGCAGCTCGTCGCAGCCCTGTTTCTCGGCCTGGTCGCACGCCTCGCGGACGGCCTGGAGCAGGGCCTTCTCCCCCGCCTTGGACAGCTCGCCGTCGTCGCCGATCTGCTCGGCCAGCCGGAGCAGCCAGCGGTCGTCGTGCATCGGCGTGGGGTGCGCGCCGCGATGGGCGTCGACCACCAGCAGGTGGACGGTGTTCGATCCGACGTCCAGCACCCCGAGCCGCATGGCCCCAGTCTGCCGGGCGGGGCCGCCCGTAGGCTGGGCGCGTGCCGGACGAGCCACCCGCCGAGGTCCCGCTCGACTTCGCGCGCGAGTGGGTGGAGTTCCCCGACCCGGCCGACCCGGGGCACGTCGTCCGGGCCGACCTGACCTGGCTGACCTCGGCCTGGACCTGCATCTTCGGCCGCGGGTGCGCCGGCGTGGTGGAGGGCCGGCCGGACGACGGCTGCTGCAGCCACGGAGCGTTCTTCACCGACGAGGACGACCTGAACCGCGTCTCCGCCTCGGTCGCACAGCTCACCGACGAGGACTGGCAGCTCGCGCCCGTGGGCCGCGGCGACTGGACCGAGGAGGACAGCGCCCACGACGAGAGCGGGACGGGATCGCTGCGCACCCGGGTCGTCGACGGCGCCTGCGTCTTCCTCAACCGGCCGGGCTTCGCGGGGGGCCAGGGCTGCGCGCTGCACCGGATGGCGCTGCGGACCGGGGTGCATCCCCTGACCACCAAACCCGACGTGTGCTGGCAGCTGCCGGTGCGTCGCGAGCAGGAGCACGTCGAGCGCCCCGACGGCACGCGGGTGCTGGTGTCGACGATCGGGGAGTTCGACCGGCGGGGCTGGGGTCCGGGCGGGGCCGACCTGCACTGGTGGTGCACCGGCTCGCCGCTGGCGCACGTCGCGCCCGAGCCGCTGGTGGAGACCTACGCCCCCGAGCTGACCGAGCTCCTGGGCGAGGCCGCGTTCGCCGAGCTACGCCGGCTGGCCGAGCTCCGCCTCGACCAGGGGCTCGTCGCGCCCCACCCGGCCAGCCCGCGACCGGTGCCCGTCGAGCTGCAGCGCCGCCGGCCCGGCGCCTGAGGTGGCCCGGAACGTCTGCCGGTAGGCGCGGGGCGAGACCCCGCGCCGGCGGGCGAACTGCTCCCGCAGCCCGGCGGCGGTGCCGAAGCCGACCAGGCGGGCGATCTCCTCGATCGGGGCGTCGGAGTCCTCGAGCAACGCCTCGGCGGCTGCGAGCCGCTGACCGAGCAGCCACGCGTGCGGCGTCGTCCCCGTCGTCGCCTTGAACCGGCGGGCGAAGCTGCGCGGGCTCATCAGCGCGCGGCGGGCGAGCAGGTCGACGCTGATGTCCTCGGCCAGGTGCTTCTGCGCCCACTCGAGGACCGCGCCGAGGCGGTCGTCCTCGCAGGCGGCGACCGGGGCGTCGATGAACTGCGCCTGCCCGCCGTCGCGGTGCGGGGGCACGACCATCTCCCGCGCGAGCGCGTTGGCCGCGTTCGCCCCCCACTCGCGCCGGATCAGGTGGAGCAGGGCGTCGACGCCGGCCGCCGTGCCGGCGCCGGTGATGATCTGCCCGTTGTCGACGTAGAGGACCGACGGGTCGACCTCGAGGTGCGGGTAGCGGGTGGCCAGCTCGCCGGTCCACTTCCAG
Organism: Bacillus sp. AZ43; assembly: GCA_004570425.1. GTDB lineage: Bacteria > Actinomycetota > Actinomycetes > Mycobacteriales > Geodermatophilaceae > Blastococcus_B. The sequence goes on along the minus strand of SPQJ01000033.1, from coordinate 41,348 downwards.
TGGGTCGTCACCCTGCGGCCGTCGAGCAGGCCGGCCGCGGCGAGGACGAACACCCCCGTGCAGTGGCTGACGATCAGCGCGCCGCGGGCGTGCGCGCGGCGGACGGCGTCCAGCAGCCGCGGCGAGGGGTCGGCGTCGAAGTCCTCCCATGCGGTGATGAGCAGGATGTCCGACCGGTCCACGCGCGCCAGGTCGTGCTGGACGACGACCCCGATGCCCGTGTCGGTGTGCAGCACACCCGGGTGCTCGGCGGCCAGCGCGAAGTCGAAGCGCGGCAGCCCGAGCCGGGTGCGGTCGTAGCCGAACACCTCGTTGCACACGCCCAGGCCGAAGGCGGCGACGAGCCGGTCGGCGACGAGGACGGTGACGACCAGGGGGCGGTCCGGGAGTGCCATGGCGGCATCATGGCAGAAAACCTGCGTTAGTGGTCAGTCCTGCCACTCGTCCGGGCGGGGCGCCGGCGGCACGCTCCTCCCATGTTGCTGATCACCTGCCCCGTCACCAGGACCGACGAGCTGGTCGCCGACCGGCGGATCCGATCGGTCACCAACCTCCCGACCCACATCGCGCTGCACGTGGAGTGCCCCTCCTGCGGCAGCGTGCACGTCTACCGGACGGGCCGCCGGCTGGAGCGGGACGGCCGGTCGGCCCCCGCCCGCGTCCCGGTCCCGGCGGGCGCCTGACGCACGGGGGGACGGCGGGAGAGGATGCCCGCATGGCCGCGATTTTGCTGTTCCACCACGTCCACGGCGTGACACCCGGCGTCACCGCCCTCGCCGAGGGGCTGAGGGGCGCCGGGCACACCGTCCACGTGCCGGACCTGTTCGACGGCCGTCGGTTCGACAGCCTGGAAACCGGGGCCGCGCACGCCGCGGAGATCGGCTTCGGCGAGATCGTGGCGCGCGGTCGCCGGAGCGCGGAGGGCCTGCCCGATGGGCTCGTGTACGTGGGTCTCTCGCTGGGCGTGCTGCCGGCACAGGCCCTCGCGCAGACGCGGCCGGGCGCGGCCGGAGCGCTGCTGATCTCCGGCTGCGTGCCGCCCACCGAGTTCGGCGACGGCTGGCCGGACGGCGTGCCGGTCCAGGTCCACGGGATGGACGCCGACGAGTTCTTCGCCGGTGAGGGCGACCTCGAGGCCGCCCGGGCACTGGTCGCATCGACCGCGGACGCCGAGCTCTTCCTCTACCCCGGCGCCGACCACCTGTTCTGCGACTCCAGCCTGCCGACCTACGACCGCGAGGCCACCGAGCTGCTCACCGAGCGGGCCACCCGGCTCCTCGACCGGGTCGGCTGAGCCGCCCGTCGCCGAGTGGCCGCCCGTCGGCACCCTGCCTAGCATCGAACACATGAGCGAATCGAACGAGAGCGCCCAGCCGGCCGCGTCGCCGGAGAAGGACCCCGCCGACTGGGTGACCGGCGACGAGCCCGCCACCGGCGCCCAGAAGAGCTACCTCGAGACGCTGTCCCGCCAGTCCGACGAGGAGGTCCCCGAGGACCTCACGAAGGCCGAGGCGTCGCAGAAGATCGACGAGCTCAAGAACGGCTGAGCCCGAAGACCCGATCGAGCTCCTCGGTCCCCCGGCGGGGCGGGGGCCTCTCCTAGACCTCGTACTTGTAGCCGAGGCCGCGCACCGTGAGCAGGAACTTGGGGTTGGCCGGGTCGGGCTCGATCTTGGCGCGCAGCCGCTTCACGTGGACGTCGAGCGTCTTCGTGTCGCCCACGTAGTCCGAGCCCCAGACGCGGTCGATCAGCTGACCGCGGGTGAGCACCCGGCCGGCGTTGCGCAGCAGGTACTCGAGCAGGTCGAACTCCTTGAGCGGGAGCGAGACCTGCTCGCCGTCCACGGCGACGACGTGCCGCTCGACGTCCATCCGGACCGGCCCCGCCTCGAGCACGCCGTCGTCCGACGGGGCCTCGGCCGCGTCCCCGCGGCGGCGGAGCACCGCGCGGATGCGGGCGACCAGCTCACGGGCCGAGTACGGCTTGGTCACGTAGTCGTCGGCGCCCAGCTCCAGGCCGACGACCTTGTCGATCTCGGCGTCCTTGGCGGTCAGCATGATGATCGGGACGTTGCTGCGGCCGCGCAGCTGCCGGCAGACCTCCGTGCCGGGCAGGCCGGGCAGCATGAGGTCGAGCAGGACGATGTCGGCACCGGCGCGGTCGAACTCGGCCAGCGCGTCCGGGCCGGTCGAGGCGACGACGGCGTCGTACCCCTCCCGGCGCAGCATGTAGGACAGCGCGTCGGAGAAGGACTCCTCGTCCTCCACCACCAGCACGCGGGTCATGAACGCTCCTTCGAGGAGTCGGCGGTGACGGCATCGGGAGAGCTGCCGTCACCGTGGCTGTCGGGGGTGGCGAGCGGGATGCGCAGGGTGAACGTCGACCCCAGCCCCTCCTCGCTCCACACGGCGACGGACCCGCCGTGGTTGCTGGCGACGTGCTTGACGATCGCCAGGCCCAGGCCGGTCCCCCCGGTGCTGCTGGCCCGCGACTGGTCGACGCGGTAGAAGCGCTCGAACACGCGGTGCCGGTCCTTGCGCGGGATGCCGACCCCGCTGTCGGTCACGGCGATCTCCGCGAACCCGGAGCGGGCCCGGGCCGCCACCGCGATCCGGTTGCCGCCCGGGCTGTAGGCCACGGCGTTGGCCAGCAGGTTGGTGACCGCGGTGACCAGCTGGCCCTCCACGCCGCGCACGACGAGGTCGTGCTGCCCACCCACGGCGATCGAGAGGTCCTTGGCCTTGGCGGCGGTGCGGGTCCGGTCGACCGCCTCGGCGATCACGTCGTCCACGGCCACCGGGACGAGGTCGGGCAGCGGCTCGCCACCCTGCAGCCGGGACAGGTCGATGAGCTCGCGCACCAGCCGGCCGAGCCGGTCGGCCTCGCGGGCGATCCGGCCGGCGAAGCGCTGGACGGCCTCGGGGTCGTCGGCGGCCTGCTCGATCGCCTCGGCGAGCAGGGCGAGCGCCCCCACCGGGGTCTTCAGCTCGTGGCCGACGTTGGCGACGAAGTCGCGGCGGACCGCCTCGGTGCGGCGGGCCTCGGTGATGTCCTGCAGCACCAGGGCGACCGGGCCGGGCAGCGGCGCCGTCCCGCTGTGCAGGCGGACGCCGTGGACGCCCATCAGCCGGGGGCCGACACCGGCCAGGTCGCCGGGGAGCCGGACGTCGGCGCGGCGGCTGCCGCGGTCGCGGACGGTGTGCACGAGGGTGAGCAGTTCGGGGACCAGGAGCCGCTGCCCGCGCACGATGCCGAGGGCCCGCGCGGAGGGGTTGGCCAGCAGGACGGCGTCGTCGACGTCGACGAGCACGACGGCGGGGTCCATGAGGTCGAGCAGCCGGCGGGCGTACGCCGCCTCCACCGGGCCGACCACGGCATCGGGCTCGGGCTCGCCCGGATCCCGGCGCGAGCGCAGGATGACGGTGGCGACCGCGACCCCGCCCACGACGAGGCCGACCACCAGGGCGACCAGCGGACTCACGACCCGATGCTAGGTCGCATTCGCCCCGTTCCCGCCATTTCCGTGCCGATCTCCCCCTCCGGCGAGGCAGTGTTCACCTCCGCGTGGGGGCGCGTTCACCCGGCGGGAGCGACGGGGCCGTCGCATCGACCTACGCTCGGGCCATGCGCGACAGCTACCACGAGGAACTCGACGACATCAACGCCTGCTTGGTGGAGATGGCCAACTCGGTCGGCTCGCAGATGAGCACCGCCACCACGGCACTCCTGGACGCCGACGTCGCGCTCGCCGACCTGGTCATCGCCGGCGACGACGCCATCGACGCGACGCGGGAGAACATCGAGCAGCGCACCTTCACGCTGCTCGCCCGCCAGCAGCCGGTGGCCGGCGACCTGCGCACCATCACGACCGCGATGCGCATCGTCAGCGACCTGGAGCGCATGGGCGACCTCGCGGCCCACATCGCCAAGGTGGCCCGGATGCGCTTCCCCGACCACGCGGTCCCGCAGGAGGTGCGCCCGGCGTTCCTCGAGGCCGGCAAGGTCGCGGAGCTGCTGATCGCGAAGACGGCGACGGTGATCGCCAAGCGGGACGTCGAGGCGGCCCGGGAGCTGGAGACCGACGACGACGCGATGGACCGCATCCACCGCGGCCTGTTCCGCCAGCTGCTCAGCGACGACTGGCCGCACGGCATCGAGTCGGCCATCGACATCACGCTGCTCGGCCGGTACTACGAGCGCTTCGCCGACCACGCCGTCAGCGTCGCCCGCCGGGTCTGCTACCTCGTGACCGGCGAGCGCTGGGTGACCGAGCCGGAGACCGCGCAGGCCTAGGGCTTCCGGCCTAGTCGCAGGGGCCCGCGCCGAGCGCCAGCGAGGTGTGGGGGGCGACTAGGTCCTTTTCCCCTGGTTCTTGACCGCCTCGATGGCGGCGGCCGCGGCGTCGGGGTCGAGGTACTCGCCACCCGGCTTCACCGGGCGCAGGTCGTCGTCGAGGTCGTAGCGCAGGGGCACGCCGGTCGGGATGTTCAGGCCCACGACCTCCTCGTCGCCCATGCCGTCGAGGTGCTTCACCAGCGCGCGCAGGCTGTTGCCGTGCGCGGCCACCAGCACCGTCTGGCCCAGCCGCAGGTCCGGCACGATCGCGTCGTACCAGTAGGGCAGCATCCGGACCACGACGTCCTTGAGGCACTCGGTGGCCGGTCGGGCCTCCGGCGGCAGGAACGAGTAGCGCGCGTCGCCGTCCTGGCTGTACTCGCTGCCGGGCTCGATCGGCGGCGGCGGGGTGTCGTAGGAGCGGCGCCAGGTCATGAACTGCTCCTCGCCGTACTCGGCGAGGGTGGCGGCCTTGTCCTTGCCCTGCAGCGCGCCGTAGTGCCGCTCGTTGAGCCGCCAGGAGCGCTTGACCGGGATCCACTGCCGGTCGGCCTCGGCCAGGGCCAGCTCGGCGGTCATGATCGCCCGCTTGAGCAGCGAGGTGTGCGAGACGTCGGGCAGCAGGCCGTGCTCGGCGAGCAGCTGCCCGCCGCGGGCGGCCTCGCCCCGGCCCTTGTCCGACAGCGGCACGTCGACCCAGCCGGTGAAGAGGTTGGCCTTGTTCCACTCGCTCTCGCCGTGGCGGAGCAGCACCAGGGTTCCGGTCACGCCGTCATCCTGCCCGACGGTGATCAGCCCGCCAGCCGGGGCCAGACGATCCAGAGCTCGAACAGCGCCGGCGGGGCCAGGCCGAGCAGCAGCCAGGGGCTGCGAACCCGGCGCGCGGTGCCCCACCGGACCGCGGCCACGAGCGCGACGCTGGAGACGACCCCCACCGAGAGCCAGAGCACGATCGCGGCGGTGTCGGCGGTCAGCAGCTGGGCCACGACCAGCTGGACCGCGCTCAGCAGGAGCGGGTAGGCCAGCGCCGAGGCGGCCACCACCCCCATGAGCGCCCGGGCCCGGCGTTCGGCCGCGGGCCTGCTGTCGGCCATCGCCGCCACGCTAACCGCGCCGAGGGCGGCGCGCCGGTCAGGCGGGGACGGGCACCAGGGCGCGGGCCGCGGCCACCGATTCGGCGATGATCTCGCCGGCGCGGCGGAGCTGCTCCTCGGTGTGGGTGGCCATGAGGGTCAGCCGGAGCACGCCCTTGCCGCGCGGCACGGCCGGGTAGGCGACGGCGTTCGTGTAGACGCCGGCGTCGAAGGCCCGGCGCCAGGCGGTGGCGGTGACCTCCTCCGGACCGGTCGGGACGGCGATCACCGCGCCCTCCCCGGCGATCGGCTCGGCGCCGTTGGCGCGCAGCACCTCGCGCAGCAGCGCGCAGTTGTCCTGCAGGCGGCCGACCCGCTCCGGCTCGGCGCGCAGGATGCGAAGCGCGGCCAGGGCGGCGGCCACGGACGCCGGGTCGTTGGCGGCGCTGAACACGTAGGGCATCGCCGAGGCGCGGATGCCCTCGGCGGCGGCGCGGGAGGTCATGATCGCCCCGCCGACGCTGGCCAGCGACTTGCTCAGGGCCACGGTGACGGCGTCGACGCGGGAGAGGACGCCGAGGTGCTCGGCGGCCCCGCGACCGGTCTTGCCCAGGACGCCGAGGCCGTGCGCCTCGTCGACGACCAGGCGGGCGCCGTACCGGGCGCACAGCTCGGTGATCCGGTCCAGCGGGGCGGTCTCGCCGGTCATGGAGTAGACGCCGTCGACGACGACCACGACGCCGGCGCGCGGATCGGCGTCCTCGAGCCGCCGGGCGAGGCTGTCCATCTCGTTGTGCCGGAAGCGCACCGCCCGGCCACGGCTGGCCGCGGCAGCGGCGTGCAGGCTCGCGTGCACGTGCCCGTCGACCAGCAGCACGTCGTCGGGGCCGCAGACGGTGGACAGCAGGGCCACGTTGGCGTTCACGCCGGAGGAGGTGAGGATCGCGGTCTCGGTGCCGTAGTGGTCGGCGAGCTCCTCCTCGAGCGCCAGGTGCAGCTCGGTGGTGCCGTTGAGCACCCGGCTGCCCGACGTGCTCGTGCCGTACCGGGCGAGCGCCTCGGCGGCCGCCGCCATCACGCGGGGGTCGCCGGCGAGGCCCAGGTAGTTGCCGGTGCCGAGGTTGATCCGCGAGCGGCCGTCGGCGTACTGCGTCACGGGCAGCGGCGCGCCACCGGTGGGCACGGCGACGGTGGACCCGCCCACGCTGGCGGGGTCGCGCAGCAGCGCCGCGAGGCTGTTCTCGAACAGCGGGGTGAAGGGATCGCGCCGTCCCTGGACGGGGATGCGACCGGCTTCTGGCACTGGGATCTCCCTTCTGACCGCGCGGGAGATCCCGGCTGCTCGGCACAGGGTCAGTGGTGCTCCGGCGTCCCGTCAACCGCCGGTTCCACCTTGCGGGGCAGACCGTGACCAACCCGTCACAGCGCTGCGTGATCAGCCGAATTCAGGCCGTGATCGCGGTGTCGTCCCGACGCCGTCCCGGGAGCCAGCGCAGCACCACCGCGGCGGCCACGAGGGCGGCCAGCGCGGTGAAGACGGCGGTGACGTGCATGGCCTCGACGAACGCCTCGCGGGCCGGCTCGACGAGGGCGGCGGCGCTGCGGGCGGCCTCCTCGTCCCCACCCGCTCCGGCACGCCGGACGGCCTCCAGCGTCGCGACGATCGACTGGCTCGCCTCCGTGCGGCTGCCCGCCGGCAGCGCGTCGACCGCGTCGCCGAGCCGGGCGGCGTAGGCGGACGCGAGGAGCGATCCGAGGATCGCGACGCCGAGCGCGCCCCCGACCTGCCGGACCGAGTTGTTGACCGCCGCCCCGGCGCCGGCCTTCTCGCGCGGCACCACCGACATGATCGACTCGGTGGCCGGCGCCATGACCGCACCCATCCCGACCCCCTGGACGGCGAGCACCACCAGCAGCAGCCACACCGCCGAGCCGGCGTCGAGCAACTGGATCCCCGCGAACGACAGCGCGATCAGCACGAAGCCGCTGCCGCACACGGCCTTGGCGCCGAACCGCTCCGCCAGGCCGGAGCTGCGCGGTGCCATGAGCGCCATGCCGAGCGCGGTCGGGATGAGCGCGGCACCGCTCTGCAGCGGGCTGTAGCCGAGCACGCCCTGCAGGTAGTAGACGAGGTAGAACGTGGCGCCGAGCAGCGCGAAGAAGTTCAGCCCGAGCGCGGCCGCGGCCGCGGAGAACGCCGGGTTGCGGAACAGGGAGACGTCCAGCGCCGGGTGGCTCGAGCGCCGCTGGAGCCAGACGAACAGGGCCAGCAGCACCAGGCCGCCGAGCAGCGGCACCAGCACACCCGGCGACGTCCACCCGTCTCCCGAGCCGCCGCGGATGATCCCGTAGACCAGGCCGGCCAGGGCCACGATCGAGAGCAGGACGCCGGGGAGGTCGAGCCGCCCGGGATCCGGGTCCCTCGACTCGGGCACCACGGCGAGGACGCCGACGACGCCCAGCACCGCCACCGGGACCCCGACGAGGAACACCGACCCCCACCAGAAGTGCTCGAGCACCGCTCCCCCGGCGAGCGGACCACCGGCGACCGCGATCCCCGCCGTGCCGGCCCAGATGCCGATCGCCCGGCCCCGCTCGCGCGGCGGGAAGACGTTGGTGATGACGGCGAGCGTGGCCGGCTGGACCGCGGCGCCGCCGAGGCCCATGAGCGCCCGCCAGGCGATCAGCTCCAGAGGGCCGTCGCTGAAGGCGGCGAGCACCGAGCCGGCCGCGAAGACGGTGAGCCCGATCAGCAGGACCTTGCGCCGGCCGATCCGGTCGCCGATGACGCCCCAGGAGAAGAGCAGCCCGGCGAACACCAGGATGTAGGCGTCGACGACCCACTGCAGCTCGCCGTGGGTGGCGCCGAGGTCGCGCTGGAGCGTGGGCAGGGCGACGTTGAGGATCGTGTTGCCCATGATCACCACGAGCAGGCAGACCGTCATGGTCGCCAGCACCCACCAGCGGCGGGCGTAGCCGGGCGACGGCGCGACCGCCCCGGTCAAGGCCGGCGCGTGGGGTCCGCGAACGCGGCGAACGCCTCCAGGTTGCGCAGCGACTCACCGCGCTTGACCCGCCAGTCCCACTCGCGGCGGATCGAGGTGCCGAAGCCGATCTCGAGCATCGCGTTGAAGTGGTCGTCGGCGTAGCTGAGGACCGCGCCGAGGATGCGGTCGAGCTCCTCCGGGGTGACGGCGGCGTGCGGCAGCCGCCCGGTGAGGTAGACGTCGCCGACCGCGTCGATGGAGTAGGCGACCCCGTACATCCGCGCGTTGTGCTGCAGCAGGAAGGTCCACAGCTGCTCGCGGTTCTCGTCGGGCTGGCGGCAGACGAAGGCCTCCACCCGCAGGGCGTGCTCGCCGACGATCAGGCCGCAGACGGTCTTGAGCTTCTTGGTGCCGGGGAGGTCGACCAGCCACCTGCCGGGCGCGGGGTGGTCGTGGACCAGCTCGCCGTCGCGCAGGGTCTGCTCGATGACGGCGTCGAGCTCCGCGACGCTGCGGGCGGTCACCGGGCCACCTGCACGCCGGGGAGGACGCGGAGCGGCCCGCCGGTGCGGGGCCGCACCTGGCGGGGCCACTCCCGCGCGGCGGAGGTGTAGGCCGCGACGAGCGCGTCGACGGTGCGGTCCCAGGAGAACAGCCCGGCGTGACGGCGGGCACCGGCCGACAGCAGCTCGCGCCGGGCCAGGGCCGAGCGCACGGCGGTGGCGTAGTCGCGTGGGTCGTGGCCCGCGACGAGGACGCCGGAGACGCCGTCCCGGACGGCGGTGCGCAGACCGCCGACGGCGGCGGCGACGACCGGGGTCCCGCAGGCCTGCGCCTCCAGGGCGACCAGGCCGAAGGACTCGTTGTGGCTCGGGACGACGGTGACGTCGGCGGCGCGGTAGTGCTCGGCCAGGCGCTCGGGCGGCTGCGGCGGGAAGAACGTGACGAGGTCGGCGATGCCGAGGTCGCCGGCCAGCTTCTGCAGCTGCTCCGGGGCGTCGAGACCCGATCCGCTGGGCGCGCCGACGACATGCACGCGCAGCCGGCTGCGGAGGCCGGGGTCGTCCCGCAGCAGGTGCGCGGCGGCGCCCAGCAGGACGTCGGGCGCCTTGAGCGGCTGGATCCGGCCCACGAAGAGCAGCACGACCGCGTCGTCGGGGGCGCCGACGGCGCGCCGGGCGGCCACCCGGTCGCCAGGGGCGAACCGGTCGAGGTCGACGCCCGGCGGGACGACGAGCGTGCGGGCCGGGTCGGCGCCGTAGAGGCGGACCAGCTGGCGACCCTCCTCCTGGGTGTTGGCGATCAGCCGGTCGGCCACGGCGACCACCTGCTCCTCGCCGATCACGCGGGCGCGCGGCTCGGGACGGTCACCCGCCGCGAGAGCCTCGTTCTTGACCTTGGCGAGGGTGTGCGCGGTGTGGACCAGCGGCACGCTCCACCGGTCGCGGGCCAGCCAGCCGACCTGGCCCGACAGCCAGTAGTGCGAGTGGACGACGTCGTAGAAGCCCGGCTCGTGCTGCGCCTCCTCGCGGAGCACGGCGGCGGTGAACGCGCAGAGCTGGGCGGGGAGCTCCTCCTTGCCCAGGCCCTCGAACGGGCCGGCGCTCACGTGGCGCACCGTCACGCCGGGACTCATCTCGACGACGGGCGGCAGGTCGCTGGAGGTGGCACGGGTGAAGACGTCGACGGCGATGCCGCGGGCGGCCAGCCGGCGGGAGACCTCGACGATGTAGACGTTCATGCCGCCGGCGTCGCCGGCGCCGGGCTGGTCGAGCGGGCTGGTGTGCACCGACAGCGTCGCCACCCGGCGGGGCGTGCCGGTGCCGGGGAAGCGGCGAGCGGGCACGGCAGTTCCTCCCGCTCGGTCGTCGCTGGTCCGGGCCCCGGGGGCCCCTGTCGGCTGTCCATCCTGCAACAGCGTCAGGATGGGGTGCATGCCCGGTAGCGACGCTTCTCACTCCCCCGAGTCCCGCCTCCCCGACGCCGGCCGCACCGCCGTCGTCACGGGGGCGTCGAGCGGGATCGGCGCCGCCACGGCCGCGCGCCTGGCCGCCGACGGGTTCGACGTCGTCCTCGGCGCCCGCCGCCTGGACCGGCTCACCACCCTGGCGGGGTCGATCGGTGCGCGGGCACTTCCGCTCGACGTCACCGACCAGGCGTCGGTGGACTCCTTCGCGGCCGAGGTGCCCCGGGTCGACGTCCTCGTGAACAACGCCGGTGGGGCGTTCGACGCCAACCCGGTGGCCGACGCCGACCTCGACTCGTGGGCGCGGACCTACGACGTGAACGTGCTCGGCACCGTGCGGCTCACCAAGGCCCTGCTGCCGGCGCTGCGTGCCTCGGGCACCGGCGACGTGCTGTTCGTCAGCTCGACCGCGGGGCTGATCAGCTACGAGGGCGGGGCGTCGTACACCGCGGCCAAGCACGGGGTGCACACGCTCGCCGAGACCCTGCGGCTGGAGCTCAACGGGGAGCCGGTGCGGGTCATGGAGATCGCGCCGGGGATGGTGCGCACCGAGGAGTTCTCGCTCAACCGGCTCGGCTCGGCCGACGAGGCCGACGCCGTCTACCGGGGCGTGCGCGAGCCGCTGGTCGCCGAGGACGTGGCCGACTGCATCGCGTGGGCGGTCACCCGCCCCCACCACGTGAACATCGATCTCATGGTCGTCCGCCCGCTGGCCCAGGCCGCCCAGTGGAAGGTCGCCCGGGACGGCTGACCTACGGCCGGACGGCCGTGGGCTCGGGGACGAGGGTGACGCCGAACGTCTCCCGCACCGTCGCCACGATGCGCTCGGCGAACGCCAGCAGCTCCGCCGCGGTGGCGCCGTCCTCCGTCGTGAGGGCCAGGCTGTGCCGGGACGACGTCCCGACGTTCCCCTCCCGCGTGCCGCGGCCGAAGCCGGCGTGCTGCACGAGCCAGGCCGCGCTGAGCTTCACCTCGCCCTCGCCGGCCGGCCAGCTCGGGCACCCCTCGACCGCGCGCTCCGCGGGCACGATCGGGTTGGTGAAGAAGCTGCCGGCGCTGCGGCTGTCGGGGTCGGCCGGGTCGAGCACCATGCCCTTGCCCCGCCGCAGCCGCAGGACCGCCTCCCGGACGTCGGCCAGCGGAGCGGTCCCGCCGATCTCCACGCCGAGCGCACGGGCGAGCTCGGCGTAGCCCACCGGCCGCGACCGCTCCCCCGGGTGCAGCGCGAAGGTCACCTCGAGGACGACGAACCGGCCGGGCTCGCGCTTGAGCCGGCTGTCGCGGTAGGCGAACCCGCACTCGGCCGGGGACAGCGTGCGCTCGCCCTTCTCGGCGCGGTCGTACACCCGGACGGCGGTGATGGTCTGCGCGACCTCCTGGCCGTAGGCGCCGACGTTCTGCACCGGCGTCGCGCCGGTGGAGCCCGGGATGCCCGAGAGCGCCTCCATGCCCGCCAGGCCGTTCTCGACGGTGTAGGCCACCAGCGCGTCCCAGTCGTGGCCCGCCTGCACGGTGATCTCGTCGCCCCGGCGCTCGACGCCCCGGCTCCGGACGAGGACGACGTCGCCGGGCCACCCCTCGTCGGGGGCCACGACGTTGGAGCCGCCGCCCAGCACCAGCAGCGGACGGCCGGACTCGTCGGCGTCGCGCACCGCGGCGACCAGCTCGGCGGCGTCGGCGACCTCGACGAGGCGGTCGATCGGCCCGCCGACCGCCAGGGTGGTGAGGTCCGCGAGCCGGACGTCTGATCGCACGTGCACGGCCCCACGCTAACCGCGACTAGCCTCCGGACATGTGAGCGAGGCGGGAGGGGACCACAAGCAGCGGGCCTCGCTGTCGCCGCAGCCGCAGCGCAAGGCCCCCCGGCTGGCCGCCGGCCGTGCCCGCGCGCTCGGCCTGCCGACCCGCGGCACGACCAACGCCAACCGGCTGCGCCGCGTCGACCGCTGGATCCTCGCCACCCAGGTGCCGCGCCTGCGCGACTCGGCCCGCCCCCTCGTCGTCGACCTCGGGTACGGCTCGTCCGCGGTGACGACGCTGGAGCTGGTCGAGAGGCTCGGCCCGGAGGTGGCCGGGCTGGAGGTGGTCGGGCTGGAGATCGACCCGGCCCGCGTCGCCGCCGTGGAGGCGGACCGCGATCCCCCGCGGGTCGACTTCCGGGTCGGCGGGTTCGAGCTGGCCGGGCTGCAACCGGTGCTCGTCCGGGCGTTCAACGTGCTCCGGCAGTACGACGAGGCGTCCGCCGCCCGCGCCTGGGAGACCATGCGCGGCGCGCTCGCCCCCGGCGGTCTGCTCGTCGAGGGCACCTGCGACGAGTGGGGGCGCCGCTCCGCCTGGGTCGCCCTGGACGCCGACGGGCCGCTGACGCTGACGCTGTCGACCCGCGTCGCGGACATCGGGACGCCGTCGGACCTGGCGGAGCGCCTGCCCAAGGCCCTCATCCACCACAACGTGCCGGGCCGGCCGGTGCACGAGTTCCTGCGCGCCTTCGACGCCGCCTGGGCGGCGGCGGCAGGGCTGTCGGCGTTCGGCCCGCGCCAGCGGTGGGTGGGGGCCGTCGAGGCGCTGGCCGCGCAGGGGTGGCCGCTGGTCGGCTCGACGCGGCGGTGGCGGCACGGCGAGGTCACGGTGCGCTGGTCGGCGGTGGCGCCGTCGTGAGGCTGCCGCCCGGCCCCACGCCGGTGGCCGGGGGGACCGCCGAGCTGCTCGCCGACGCCGACCGGGACGGCTCGTGGGTGCTGATGCTCAACGACACCCCGCAGTCGCACGTCGACCTCGACGACCCCGTGCACCTGGAGTTCGAGTACGTCCGCCGGATGGGTCACGTGCTCGACCTCGCCGCCGAGCCGGGCGCCCCGCTCGACGTCGCCCACCTCGGGGGCGGGGCGCTCACCCTCCCCCGCTACGTCGCCGTCACCCGCCCGGGCTCGCGCCAGCGCGTGGTCGAGATCGACCAGCCGCTCACCGACCTGGTCCGGGAGCACCTGCCGCTGCCCCGGGGCGCGCGCGTCCGCGTCCGGGCCGACGACGCGCGCGTGGGGCTGGCCGCCCTGCACGACCGCAGCGCCGACGTCGTCCTCTGCGACGTCTTCGCGGGCGCCCGGACCCCGGCACACCTCACCAGCGCCGAGTTCGCCGCCGAGGCCGCCCGCGTCCTGCGCCCCGGCGGCGTCTACGCCGCCAACGTCGCCGACGGCCCGCCGCTGGCCTTCGCCCGCCGGCAGGTCGCCACGTTGCGCTCGGTCTTCGGGCACGTCTGCCTCCTGGCCGAGCCCGGCACGATGCGCGGCCGGCGCTTCGGCAACCTGGTCGCCGTCGCCTCCGACGCCGGGCTGCCCATCGACGACTACGTGCGCCGCTGCGCCCGCGACCCGATGCCCTCGCGCGTCGTGCACGGAGCCGACCTCGACCGGTTCGTCGGCCGGGCCCCGGTCGTCCACGACGCCGACGCCGTCGACTCCCCCGAGCCGCCGGCGGGCGTCTTCGGGCGGTGAATCAGGCGGCCAGCGCCGCCTCGAACGCGGCCAGCGCCTCGTCCCCGACGAGCACGAACCGCACCTCCTGCACGTGCTCGACCGGCACCGAGCGCACGCCGGCGACCGCCTGGCGCGCGGCGTCGTCCAGCGGCCAGCCGTACACCCCGGCCGAGACCGCCGGGAACGCCACGGTCCGGGCGCCGAGCCCGTCGGCCACCCGCAGGCTCTGCGCGTAGCTGGACCGCAGCACGCCGGACCGGTCCTGGGACGCCGACCAGATCGGCCCGGCGGTGTGCACCACCCAGCGGGCCGGCAGCCGCCCCGCCGTCGTCGCCACGGCCTGCCCGCGAGGCAGCCGGCCGCCGGGGAGCCGCGCCACGATCTGCCGGCACTCGGCGAGGATCGCCGGTCCTCCGGCGGCGTGGATCGCGCCGTCCACGCCGCCTCCTCCGAGGAGCCCCGGGTTGGCGGCGTTGACGATCACGTCGACGTCGGCCCGGACGATGTCTCCGCGTACCGCCCGCAGCTGCACGGGACGACCGTAGGGTCGGGGGCATGACCGTGCCCGCGAACACCCGCCTGCGTCGCGACTCCCGCCACAAGGTGATCGGCGGTGTGTGCGCCGGTATCGCCCGCCGCTACGGCCTGTCCCGCGGAGGGCTGCGCCTGGCCTTCGTGCTCTCCTGCGTGCTGCCCGGCCCGCAGTTCATCGCCTACCTGGTGCTCTGGCTGCTCATCCCCGAGGACTGAGCGCACTCACCAGCTGTTGCCGCGCGGCAGCCCGCGCACGGCCGGCCGCACGTCCACCAGGTAGACGATCGCCGCGATGACGGCCGGCAGGCCCAGCAGCGACATCGGGCTCTGCATCCAGAAGATGATCAACGCCGCGAGGCCGGTGATGGCGGCCCATGCCGGCTTGGTGAGCTTCCCCGTCGCGGGGAACGCCGGCGCCGGACGGACCAGGGCGTCGACGAACGCCCAGAGGGTGAGCCCCTGGGCGCCCACGTACAGCGCGAGCATCAGGAGCCCGTCGATCGTCGCCATGGCCCGAGCCTACCCGCCCGGGCGTCGGGAACCGGCGGAAAACCGGGCTCCCGGCACGCGACAGGGCCCCGGAGCGCGATCGCAGCTCCGGGGCCCTGGTCGGTGGGCCGACGCCGTACGGGCGTCAGTTCTTCTTGGCGGGCACCGCGGTCGGGTCGGCCGGCTTGGCGGTGCGGGCGCGGCCGACGCGGGCCGAGGCCGCCTTCGCCGGCGCCTTGCGGGCGGCCGGGGTGCTCTTCCGGGCCGGGGCGGCCTTCGGGGCGTCGGTCTTGACCGTGGTGGTCTTGCCCGTGGTCGCCTTGGCCGCCTTCGGGGCCTCGACGGCCTCCTCGGCGGTCGCCTTGGCCTTGTCGGCGGCGTCCTCGACCTTGTCCTCGGCCTTCGCCGCGACCTTGGTGGCCTTGGCGGCGGTCTTCTGCGCGACCGAGGTCACCTCGTTGGAGGCCTCGACGACGGCCTCGGCGGTGTCCTCGAGCACGTCCTCGAGGGCGTCCTCGACGGTGTCGACGGCGCGCTCGGCGCGGCGGACGACCCGGCGGAAGCCGGGCTGCTGGCGCAGCTCCTCGACGACCTCGGCGCCGTGGGCGGCCAGCGACTCGACGGTGGCGATCGCCTGGGTGCGGGCGGTCTCGACCAGGCCGGCGACGGTGCTGCGCAGCGCCTCGGGACGGACGGCGACGGCCAGCTGCTGCGCCGTGGTGCGGGCGGTGCCGGCGGCCTCGGTGGCCCGGGTCCGGGCCTCCTTCACGGCGAGGTCGGCCTGGACCTGCGCCTCGCCCGGCAGGGCCTCGGCGCGGGAGCGGAACTGGGCGACGACGTTCTTGGCGCGCTCCACGGCCAGGTCACCGGCGCCGATGGCGGCCAGGACGGCGGGCTTGGCGACGGTGGCGACGGTCTCGCCGTACTGCTTCACGGTCTCGGTGGGGGTCACGCTGACTCCTTGGGGTGTCGGGGTGCGGGTGGGACGTTCTGGGTGGCGGCCTGGGAAGAGGCCCGGTGCTCGCGGACGTAGGTCTCGTAGAGCTCCAGCAGGACTGCCTTGTGCCGCTCGGACAGCGAGTCGTCCGACCGGATCGCCGCCACGGTGTCCGGGTTCCCCGAACGCCGATCGAGGATCCCGGCCTGCTCGTAGAGCGTCTCGGCCGAGATCTTCAGGCCCCGGGCGATCGACGCGAGGATCTCCGCTGACGGCTTGCGGAGCCCCCGCTCCACCTGGGACAGGTACGGGTTGCTGACCCCGGCGGTGCGGGCCAGCTCGCGCAGTGACACCCGGGCGGCGCTCCGCTGCTCGCGGATGAAGTCGCCGACCTGCGAGCTGACGGCCGCGACGGGCTTCTCGCCCACCGCCCCCGCGACCGACTCCGCCACGCTGCCGGCGACCCGGTCCACCGTCTCGCGGACCGACGTCACCTGCTCGCGGACGAACTCGCCGGGGGTCTGCACGTGTACAACCGTAGGCCCGGGTGCTAGCAACTGCAAGCGGAGCTGCTAGCAGGACGGAGTGAACACCGTCACAGCGGAATCCGCAGGTCAGGCGATGAGCGACGCCACGGCACGGACCTCGCCGACCACGCCGTCACCGCCGGACACGGGCAGCTGCAACCACGGGGCGAGCACCTCGGCCGCGACGCCGAGCCGCAGCAGACCCGCGCACAGCGCCGGCGTGCGCCCGCGCTCACCGCCGTCGTCGATCTTCAGCGCCACCGCGCCGCGACCGGGGAGCGCGGCCACGTGCACGCCGTCGGCCCCGCCCTTCACCAGCAGCCCGGGGACGGCGCGCATGAGTTCGGTGTCCTCGCGCCCGGTGCCCGCCACGAACCACGGCTCGGCCCGCATGGCGTCCGCCACCGCACGCTCGCGGGTGCCCTCGGCCGCCTGCACCAGCGACAGCACCCCGCGCGCCAGTCCGGTCACCGACAGCGCGTGCTGCGGTGCCCCGCACCCGTCGACGACGACGGCGGCCACCGGCTCACCGGCCGCGTCGGACAGCCGCGCCTCGATCGCCTGCTGCAGCGGGTGCTCCCGGTCCAGGTAGCCCGCCGTCGGCCAGCCGGCCGCCACGCAGGCCGCCAGCATCGCCGCGTGCTTGCCGGAGCAGTTCATCGCCAGCCGCTCGGGCGCGCGCCCGGTCGCGATCCAGTCGGCCCGCGTGGCCTCGTGCTGCGGGAGGGCGACGGGGCAGCCGAGGTCGTCGGTAGTCAGCCCCGCGGCCGCGAGCACGGCGGCGGCGAGGTCGCGGTGCGCGTCCTCGCCGTTGTGCGACCCGGCGCCGATCGCCAGCTCGGCGGGCGAGCGCGGCGCCCAGCCGGCCGCCAGCATCGCCGTCGCCTGCACCGGCTTGTTCGACGACCGGGGGAGGACCGGCCGGTCCACCGCACCCGCGGCGAGGGTCACCTCCCCGGCGGCGTCGAGGACGACCAGCGACCCGCGGTGCGCCGACTCGAAGAACCCCGACCGGTGGACCTCGACCAGTACGGGGTTGTCGGGCCAGTTGCCGCTCAGTGCCGGCCCTCGTCGGCGAGGAGGGCGGCGACGTCGGCCTCGCCGTCGCGGTAGCGGCGGCCGAGCTCGGCGGCCAGCCCGTCCATCACCTGCTGCACGCCCCGACGGCGCTCCGACAGGTCGCTCTCCGCGGCCGCGAGCGCGCGGGCGGCGCGCTCGAGCTTCGCGTCGGTGAGGGTCGAGATCGCCGAGACGTCCACGCCCTTGGTCAGCGAGTTGACCCAGGACTCGTACTCCTCCGGCGCGTGCGGCTGCACGGTCTGGTGCCGGCCGAGCCCGTGCGCGGGCCCCCGCCCCTTCTCGGACAGGATCTCCGGCAGCAGGTCGACCAGCGAGCGGCCGTCGTCCTCCGCGCGCCGCTGCAGCTCGCGGCGCACGATGTCGAGCCGCCCCTGCAGCAGCCGCCGGGTGTAGGAGAGGTTGACCTCCTGCTGCTCGGCCTCCCGGCGCAGCCGGCGCACCTCGGCCATCGGCTGGGTCGTCGCGTTCTCGAGGAAGCCCGGCTCCAGCAGCGCGTCGACGGCGGCGCCCCCGGCGGGAGCAGGCTTGGCACTCATCGGGCGTTCTCCATCGGCTTGATCCCCAACAGGCTTCGGGCGTCGTCGGTGCTCATCGGCGGGCGCTGGGCGATGCGCGCCAGCCCGGCGGCGCGTGCCACCAGCTGCGCGTTGTCGCGGACCGCCTCGCCGGGAGCGTAGGTGAGCGTGTCCTCCATGCCCACCCGGAGGTGCCCGCCGGCCGACAGCGCCGCCAGCATCACCGGCAGCGACGTGCGGCCCACACCGGTCGCGGCGAACGTGGCGCCCTCCGGAAGGAACGGCAGGCAGGCGGTCAGCGCCTGGGCGGTCCCCGGCATCCCGCCGGGCACGCCCATCACCAGGTCGACGTGCACGTGACCGCCGTGCGGCGGCCCGTGCCTGTCGAGCAGCCGGGCGAGCGTGGCCAGGTGGCCGAGGTCGAAGACCTCGTACTCGGGCACGATCCCGCGCTGCTGCATCTGCGTGTGCAGCTCGACGATGAGGTCCCACGGGTTGCTGAAGACGTCCCGGCCGAAGTTGACCGTGCCCAGCGACAGCGACGCCGCGTCGGGCTGGGCGTCGAGGACGGCGAGCCGCGCGTCGAACGGGTCGCTGACCGCGCCGCCGGTGGACAGCTGCACGACGAGGTCGGTGCTCTCGCGCACCGCCGCCACGACCTCGCGCACCCGCCCGAGGTCCAGCGTCGGCCGGGTGTCGGCGTCCCGGACGTGCAGGTGGATCACGGCGGCGCCGACGCGTGCGCAGTCCCGCGCGGTCGCCGCGACCTCCTCCACCGTGACCGGCAGCGCCGGCACGTCGGCCTTGGCCGACTCCGCGCCGGTCGGGGCGACCGTGATGAGGGTGGCGGAACTCACCGGCCGATCGTCGCAGACCGGACCGCTCGGACGCGGTCACGGGCGGCCTGCACCGTGTCGTCGATCTCCGCGGGGGCGTCGTCGGGGTCGATGGCGGCCGTGGAGCCGGCGACGGTCAGCACCGCGTCCTGCGCGACCGACTGCTTCACCAGGGCCAGCGCGATCACGCCCAGCTCGTGGTGGCGCACGACGCTGCCGACCCGGCCCACCTCGCGGGTCCCGGAGAGGACCGGCGTGCCCGCCTCGGCCAGGACCTCGCTGACGCCGTCCAGGTGCAGCAGGACCAGCCGCCGCGGCGGCCGTCCCAGGTTGTGCACCCGCGCGACCGTCTCCTGCCCGCGGTAGCAGCCCTTGTCCAGGTGCACGGCGGTCCGCAGCCACGGCAGCTCGTTGGGGATCGTGCGGTGGTCGGTGTCCACGCCGAACCGGGGCCGGCGGGCCTCCACGCGGAGGGCCTCGTACGCCTGCACGCCCGCCGGCGCGGCCCCCAGCCGGTCGGCCACCCCGGCGACGTCGGCGCGCGGCACGACGAGGTCGAAGGCGGTCGCCGAGCCGTCGGCGAGCGGCGGCATCCGGCGGACGAAGCCGGCCTCGAGCGCCGCGACGCCGTCGGGCACCGGCATCCCGGCCGCGGCCAGGAGCTCGGGGGCCCCCGGCCCGACGAGGCTCAGGACCGCCCACTCCCCCGTCACCAGTGCGGGCTCGACCCGCAGCATGAACCGCATCCGCTGGAGGAACGCCTCGAGGGCGGCGCCGGCACCGGGCTCGACGTCGGCCCACGTGGTCCCGGCGAGCTCGGCGATGACCAGGTGGTTCTCCACGTGGCCGTGCGGCGAGAGCACGAGCGCCTCGCTGCCGGCCCCGTCGGCCAGCCGGTCGAGGTGCTGGCTGGTGATGCTGTGCAGCCAGGAGAGACGGTCGGCGCCCGGGATCGCCAGGACGTCGCGGTCGCTGCGGTCGACCAGCCCCGCGGACTCGGCCAGGAGCCGCTGCTCGCGCAGGGGGTCGCCGTAGTGGGCGGCGACGGAGCCGCCCTCGACGACGACGGCGCCCGGGCGGGAGAGGAGGGGGTTCACGAGGACTCCGTTCGTTCGCGGCACGCGCGGCACGTCCCGGACAGGGCGACGTGCCCCACGTCGACGGTGAAACCCAGGTCGGCCGCGAGACGTTCCGCGGCGCTGTCGAGCAGGTCGGGCGAGGCCGAGTCGATCCCGCCGCACGACTGGCACACGACGTGCAGGTGCGGGTGCTCGGCCGCGTGGTAGACCGGCGCCCCCTTCCCCAGGTGGGTGTGCCACACCAGCCCGAGCCGCTCCAGCAGCTCGAGGTTCCGGTACACGGTGGAGATGTCGGGTGCGCTGCCGCCGGGGCCGGCCTCCTCGCGCAGCCGGGCACCGATCGCCTCGGGCGTCGCGTGCTCGAGCGCCGTCACCGCGTCGAGGACGCGCTGCCGCTGCGCGGTCAGCCGCAGCCCCTGCGCGCGGAGGCGCTCGGCGAGCGGAGCCGTGCCGGCCGCGCCGGCGTCGTGCCCGTGTCCCACGCCGACGAGCCTAGGCCCCGGTACGGTGGACGCCGGTGCGCCGGGAAGTCTGGTCGGCAACGTCGTAGCCGACCCCTTCGCCAGGAGCCGCTCCATGCCTTCCACCCGCGCACCACTCCTCGCCCGCGGTTCGTGGCGCGAGACGCAGCGCATCACCGCGGTGCTGCGCAAGGAGACGGTGGGCGGCGCGCTGCTCCTCGTGGCCGCGGCGATCGCGCTGGTCTGGGCGAACTCCCCGTGGGGGGAGACGTACGAGACCCTGCGCGACACCCGTGTCGGGCCGGCCTCCCTGCACCTCGACCTGACCCTGGGCACCTGGGCCGCCGACGGCCTGCTGGCCATCTTCTTCTTCGTCGCCGGGCTGGAGCTCAAGCGCGAGTTCGTCGCCGGCGACCTCCGCGACCCCCGCCGGGCCGCCCTGCCCATCGCCGCGGCGGTCGGCGGCATGGCCGTGCCCGCCCTGTTCTTCGTGCTGATCAACCTCGACGGGCCCGAGGGCGCCCTGCGCGGCTGGGCGATCCCGTCGGCGACCGACATCGCGTTCGCCCTGGCCGTCCTCGCGGTGATCAGCACCCACCTGCCCAGTGCGCTGCGCACGTTCCTGCTCACGCTGGCCGTCGTCGACGACCTGCTGGCGATCGTGGTGATCGCGCTCTTCTACACCGACGAGCTGGACGTCCCGGCGCTGCTGCTGTCGCTGCTCCCCCTGGCGGTCTTCGGCTTCCTCGTCCAGAAGCGGATCCGCTCGTGGTGGCTGCTCCTGCCGCTCGCCGTCGTCGCCTGGGTCCTCATGCACGAGTCGGGCGTGCACGCGACGGTGGCCGGCGTGCTGCTGGCCTTCACGGTGCCCGTGGTCCGCAGCGACGCGGCCGGCGGACCGGCCGCGGGACCGGGTCTGGCCGAGCACTTCGAGCACCGCATCCGGCCGCTGTCGGCCGGTGTCGCCGTGCCGGTGTTCGCCTTCTTCTCCGCCGGCGTGGCCGTCGGCGGGCTCTCCGGGCTCGGCGAGTCGGTCACCGACCGGATCGCGATCGGCATCATCGTCGGCCTGGTCGCCGGCAAGGCGATCGGCATCACGCTGGCCACCTGGCTGGTCTCCCGTTTCACCCGGGCCGAGCTCGACGAGAACCTCGGTTGGCCCGACGTCGTCGGCCTGGCGCTGCTCGGCGGCATCGGCTTCACCGTCTCGCTGCTGATCACCGAGCTGGCCTACGGCGCCGAGAGCGAGAGCTACGACCACGCGAAGGTCGGCATCCTCGCCGGCACGCTGGCCGCCGCGCTGCTCGCCACGGTCGTCCTCCGGCTCCGGAACCGGCGCTACCGGCGCATGCACGAGGAGGAGACCCGAGACGTCGACGCCGACGGCATCCCCGACGCGTGGGACACCGTCGACGACCGCGCCGAGCACGACCCGGACTGGCAGGGGACGCCTCCGCCGGGGCGCACGCTCGGCCCGTCCGCCGAGGGCTGAAAATCTTCGTTGCCGACCCTCCGGAACCGACGTACTTTCGTCGTACACGAGAGAGGAGGTGGTCCGTAACTTTGCTGAGCTACAGGACTCGTGAGGTGGCTGTCCGCTAGCCGCCGTCCAGATGGGCCGCCCGTTCAGACTCGCGTCTGAGCGACGGCAGATCGCCCGTCCGTCGTACGGCGGCGAGCGAGAACCGGACAGTCACCCGACCCCCGGGCCGCCGACACTTGTCCAGTCGGCCCGCGTGCAGCTCCCTCTCCGGAGGTCAGCGCCGCGGAGCAGCCCGGGGGTTGTCCGTTCCCCGGGTAGGTTGGCGCTCGTGGACCTCGGCGGACTCCCGGTCGAGACCGACGTCTCCCGTGGGGTGTGGCTCTCCTCCGCCCGGCGCCGGGGCGAACCGGGCACCGTCTCCGCGCTGGTCCCGGCCGTCTTCGCCGCCTACGCCCGCGTCCTGCACCCCGCCGTCCGGTACGACGGCGACGACGACGTCGAGGTGACCTGGGCGGAGGTGGCCGCGCACAACGGCTCCGCCCTCCACGGTCTGGCGCAGTGGGTGGCGATCACCGGCGGACCGGTCGACAGCCAGCCGCCCGTCTGGGACGACGGCCCGAGCGAGGGGCACCTCCCGGTGGCGCTCGTGGCGCGGCTGGCCGCCGTCCTCACCCGGCACACCGGGACGCCGGACGAGTGCCTGTTCGGGCGATGGGACGGGTTCGGCTTCGACCTGACGACGCCGGACGTCCCCCCACGGCTCCTGCTGCGCGGCGGCAGGGACGTCGTCCTCGTCCGGGGAGCGGTCGGCGACTCCGTCCGCAACCTCGCGCCCGAGCCGCACGAGCAGAGCGCCAACCTGTGGTGGCCGGACGACCGCGCCTGGTGCGTCGTCACCGACATCGACCTGACCAGCAGCTACGTCGGCGGGAGCGCGGCCTGCATCGCGGAACTGCTGGCGACGCCGGGCGTCGAGGCCTTCCCCGCGCAGCCCGCCGACCCGGCATGATCCCGGCGTGCGCCTTCCGCTCGTCCGGCTGCTCGCCGGGTTCTTCGCCCTGACCTGGCTGGTCTTCCCCGGCTTCGGGCTCATCGACCTGTCGGTCACCTGGGACGAGGACTGGTCGGTGGTGCTCGAGGGCAGCTGGGGGCTGTTCATGACCGTGCTGGTCGGCGGCTCGTTCGTCGCGGTCGCCGCCCGGCCGGGGCGCACCGCCCCCGCGCAGGTGACCCTGGGCGTCACGCTCGCCACCTGGCTGCTGGCCGCCGCCGCGGGCCTGGAGTGGCAGTTGCTCGGCTACGTCGGCGTGCTCGTGCTGCAGGTCGCCGCGCTGGCCGCGGTCCTGCCCGCGCGCGAGCCGGTGCGGCCGCTCCGCTGGGAGCCGTGGCCCCCGCTTCTCGTGCTCGCGCTGCTCGGCGCCGCCCCGTGGGGAGCCCACGCCTGGGACGTGTTCCGGGCCAACCGGCGCAACGCGGGTGTGGTGACCGGCGACGTCACGATGAGCGTCGACCACTACGCCGTCCAGGGCGCCCTCGCGCTGGCCCTCGTGACCCTCGCGGTGCTGGCCGCCGGCTGGCCCCGCGGCCGCCGCTCCCTCGGCGTGGGCGCCGGTGTGTGCGCCGGCTACCTCGGCCTGCTGTCCACGGCCTTCCCCGGCCAGTGGGGCGGCTTCTCCCCCGTCTGGTCGCTGCTCTGCCTCGGCTGGGGTCTGGCACTGGTCGTGCTGGCCGTCGTCCCCCTCCGGTCAGAGGCGGGCCAGCTCCGCGGCCAGGTCGTCGAGGCCCAGCGAGCCCTGTGACAGCGCGGCCATGTGCCACGCCTTGAGGTCGAAGTCCGCGCCCCGGTTCCGCTGCGCCGCGGCACGGCCCTCCAGCCACGCGCGCTCGCCGAGCTTGTAGCTGATCGCCTGCCCGGGCATGCCCAGGTACCGGACGAGCTCGCTGTCGAGGAACGCCGGGTCCGCCCCGGAGTGCTCGCCGAGGAAGGCCCGCGCGAGCTCGGGCGTCCACGGCTGCCCCCGGTGCCCGGCGAGCGCGCCCTCCGCGTCGTCGGGCACCGGCAGGCCCAGGTGCATGCCGATGTCGATGACCACCCGCACCGCCCGCAGCTGCTGGGCGTCGAGGAAGCCCAGCCGCGCGGCCGGATCGGTGAGGAAGCCCAGCTCGTCCATCAGCCGCTCGGCGTAGAGCGCCCAGCCCTCCACGTTCGCGCCCACCGAGCCCAGCGACGTCTGGTAGGTCGACAGCCGGCCGGAGACGTACGCCCACTGGGCCAGCTGCAGGTGGTGGCCGGGAACGCCCTCGTGGTACCAGATGGACACCAGGTCCCAGAGCGGGAAGCGGGTGCGGCCGAGCGTGGGCAGCCAGGTGCGCCCCGGGCGGGAGAAGTCCTGCGCCGGCCGGGTGTAGTACGGCGCCGCCGCGCTGCCCGGTGGGGCGATCATCGCCTCGACCTTCCGGACGGGCTCGGCGAGGTCGAAGTGCGTGCCGTCGAGGGCCTCGATCGCCTCGTCCATCATCGTCTGGAGCCGCTCCCGGATCGCCTCGACCCCCTCGACCGCGGGGCCGTGCTCGCCCAGCCAGCGCATGGCCTCCATCGGGGTGGCGCCCGGCCGGACCTTCTCCGCCTCGGTGCGCTGCTCGGCCGCGATCCGCCGGTGCTCGGCCCAGCCCCAGGCGTACGCCTCCTCCAGCCCGCTGCCCGAGCCGAGGTCGGAGCCGGTCCACCGCCGGGCGGCGACCGCGTACCGCTCCCTGCCCACGGCGTCCGGCGTCCCGGCGGCGCGGGGCGCGTACTCGTCGCGCAGGTAGTCGCGGATCGCGGCGACCGCCCCGTCCGCGGCGGCCGCGGCGCGGTCGAGGTCGGAGCGCAGGGCGTCGGGCCCGGCCGCGGCGAAGGTCGTGAAGTACGGGCCGCCGAGCCACTCGTCCAGCTGGCCGACGACGGTGTGCACCTGGCGGGGCGCGACGAACAGCCCCCGCCGGGCGCCCTCCTCCAGGGAGGCGCGGAAACCGGCGTAGGCCTCCGGCACGCGGGCCAGGCGCCGGGCGACGACGGCCCAGTCGTCCTCGGTGACCGTCGGCATGAGCAGGAAGACCTGGCGGACCGAGTGCACCGGGCTGAACAGGTTGGACAGCGCGCGCAGCCCCTCGCCGGTCTCCAGCGCGGCCAGCTCGGCGCCCAGCCGCTCCCGCAGCAGCCGCGCGCAGCCACGCTCGATCGGGTCCTCGAGCACCGCCGGGCCCGCCGCGACCACGCGGTCCAGCTCGGCCAGCGTGGACCGCACGAGCTCCGCCTCGGCATCCAGACCGGCCGGGCTGAAGTCGGGCAGCCGGTCGTCGCCGGGCCGGGTGCCCAGCGACGCGGCGGTGATCGGGTCGAGGTCGCAGACGGCGTCGACGTAGGCGTCGGCGACGGTGCGCGGCGTGCTCGTCACCGGAGGCGCTCCAGGCGGGCCGACATCCACGGGCGCGGCGCCTCGTCGGGGCCGGCCCGGTCGATCGCGTACATGAGCGCGCCCTCGACGATCCCGTAGAGCCGCACGGCACGGGTGACGTCGGGGGCGTCCGGCGTCCGGGCGAGCACGTCGGTGGTGAGCTCCCAGCTCGTGGTGGTGCGGGCGCGGCCGACGTAGATCTCGACGAGCCCCTCCGGGCTGGTGACGAGCAGCTCGACGTCGTCGCCCTCGCGGGGCCGCCAGAACCCGGACTCGCGGACCCCGGGACCGACGATCCGACCGTCGTCCGTGAGCCGCCACGACCGCGACTCGTACGCGAGGAACCCGCGGCCGTCGTGGCTGAACCGGATCCACTGCCCGAACCGGTGGTCACCCCCGGTCCCGGCCGCCTGCCCCTCGCCGTGCCACTCGCCCAGCAGCGGCAGCACCGAGAGCAGCTCGTCGGACACCTCCGGCCCGCTGCGGACGTCGACGGTGTCGGGCACCGGCAGCTCGGTGGGCGCGCTCACCGCCGGGCACCCGTCGGACGGCGGGCGAGCCGGAGGGCACCGACGGCGCAGGCGAGCGCGCCCAGCGACGCCAGGCCGGCCAGGATCCAGGCTGAGACCATGGGCTCCACGGTAGTGACGACGACGTCGCCGCACCTCAGGCGGTCACCGGGGCACCCGCCACCGTCGCGCGCACGACCTCGTCCCACGGGGTCGCGGCGAGGCCGAACGTGGCGGTGGTCTCCGTCGCCTCGGTGACGAAGTCCTGGTCCCACTGGTGCCGGATCGCCACGACCTCGCGCATCATCGGGACGGCGACGCCCACGGCCCGCAGCACCGGCCACGGGATGCCGCTCACGGGCACCGGGGGCAGACCGAGGCCCTCGGCGAGGTCGGAGAGCGCCTGCCGCTGCGAGCGCGGGGCGGTGTTCGGCACGTGCCACGCCCGGCCCAGCGCCCGGTCGTCGGTGCCCAGGGTGGCCAGCGTGGCGGCGACGTCGGGCAGGTAGGCCCAGCTGCGCCGGGCGTCCGGGTCGCCGACGACCCAGGCGCGGCGCCCCGCGCGCAGGGCGGGGAGCTGGCGCATCAGGTGCGACTGCTGGGCCGGCACCTGCGGGCCGACGAAGTCCGCGGCCCGGGCCTCGGTCACCCGCACGCGGCCGGCCTCGTGCGCGGCGAGCGCCTCGGCCCACATCCGGGCGCGGACCCGGCCCTTGACGTCGGTCGCGGCGAGCGGGGTGGTCGGCGTCATCGGCCCCGACGGGCGCCCGTACCCGTAGAGGTTGGACATGGTCACCAGGACGGCACCCGTGCGCTCGGCCGCGGTGAGCAGGGCGGCGGCGACCGGCGGCCAGTCGCCGGCCCAGCGGTGGTATGCCGGGTTGACGGCGTTGTAGAGCGCGGACGCGCCCCGCGTCGCCTCGGTCAGCGCCTCGGCGTCGGCGGCGTCCACCCGGCGGTGCTCCACCACGCCGGTCGAGCTGCCGCCGCTGCGGGACAGAACCCGCACGCGGTGGCCGCGCGCCACCAGCTCCTCGGCGGTCGTCAGGCCGACCGGTCCCTTGCCGACGATCACGTGCAGTGCCACGGGTGCTCTCCCTCAGTCCGACGAGAGCGGTGCTCTCGTTCGAGAGCAAGGCTCCAGCTCGGGAGGGGTCGTTGTCAAGAGCAGTGCTCTCGCTTGCGATCAGCGCTCGCAGTGCGGCACCATGGGGTCGTGCCCACCGCCCGGGAGCGCGTCCGCGCCGAGCTGACCTCGGAGATCACCGACGCCGCCCGCCGACAGCTGGCCGAGGTCGGTGCCGCGGCGCTCTCGCTGCGCGCCGTCGCGCGCGAGGTGGGCATGGTGTCGTCCGCGGTGTACCGCTACTTCCCGAGCCGGGACGACCTGCTCACCCGGCTGATCATCGAGGGGTACGACGACCTCGGCGCCGCCGCGGAGGCGGCAGACGACCCGGCGGCCGCTCCCCGGGACCGGTGGCTCGCGGTCTGCCGGGCGGTGCGGGCATGGGCGCTCGCGCACCCCCACGAGTACGCCCTGCTCTACGGTTCGCCCGTCCCGGGTTACCGCGCGCCGGAGGACACCGTGCCCGCCGCGGCCCGCGTCGGCATCGTCCTGGGCCGGATCCTCGGCGACGCCGCCCGCGCCGGCGTCCTGCCCGACGGGTCCGGGGAGCGCGACCCGGCGCTGGTGAGCGACGAGACCGCCGCCGTCCTCGGCGGGGCGCACCCGGCGATCGACGAGACCGTGCGGGTGCGCGCCCTGCTGGCCTGGAGCTCCCTGTTCGGGACGATCAGCTTCGAGCTGTTCGGTCACTTCGTCGGCTCCGTCGAGGACGGCGACCGCTACTTCGACCGGGTCATGGCCGACCTCGCCGCACTGCTCGGGTTCTGAGTGCCGTTCACCCCCAGCCACGCGGCCGCCGTCCTGCCCTTCCTCCGCGGCCCCCTCCCGGCCTCGGCCCTCGTGATCGGCAGCGTCACGCCCGACCTGCCCTTCTACCTGCCGGGCGGGTTCCCCTGGCCGACGCACACGGCGTGGGCCGTCGTCACGACCGACCTGCTGCTCGGGTTCGCCGCGTGGGCGGTCTGGCACGGGCTGCTCGCCGGCCCGGCGTTCGCGGCGGCGCCCGCCCGGCTGCGGGGCCGCATGCGCGCAGCGCCGCCCGGCCTGCTGCCCCGCGTCTCGTCGCCCGCCCGCCTCGCCCTGACCGCGCTCGCCCTCGTGCTGGGAGCGGCCACGCACGTGCTCTGGGACGAGTTCACGCACCCCCGTCGTCTGGGCACGGACCTCTTCCCCACCCTCGGCGAGACCTGGGGCCTGCTGCCCGGCTACCGCTGGCTGCAGTACCTCAGCAGCGTCCTGGGCGGGCTGCTGCTGCTCGGCTGGCTGGTGCGGTGGTGGCTGCGCACCCCCGCCCGCCCGACCGGGCGGTCCGGCACGGCGTGGGCCTGGCTCCTGCTGGCCGCCGTCGGCACGGTCGTCGGCGGCGCGGCGGCCCTGAGCAGCGGGAGCATCGGGGCGGCGATCTTCGACGGCGCCACCTGGGGCGGCGGGGCGGCCCTCGCGGTCGCGGCCCTGCTCGCGGCCGCCTGGCACGTCCGGCACCGCGGGCGCTGATCAGGGCCGACACCACGGCCGCGGCTAAGCTGGATCCGCTCAGGACGGTCGTCCCGGGTCCCGGCCCGATGGCGGAGGTGCACGTGCGGACTCCCGAGGAGGAGCTCGCCCGTGCGATCACCCGGTACGAGTGGGTGCTGGCCAACGTCGCCGACGGCATCTACGGCCTGGACAGCCGGGGTCGCGTGGAGTTCGTCAACCCCTCGGCCGTCCGCATCACCGGCTATCCGCAGGAGGAGCAGAAGGGCCGGGACCAGCACGCCCTCCTGCACCACCACCGCCCCGACGGCTCCCCGTACCCCCGCGAGGAGTGCCCCGTCTGGCGCGCGCTCACGACCGGCCGCACGGTGGTGGCCGACGACGAGGTCTTCTGGCGCGCGGACGGCGCGGCGGTGCCCGTCGGCCTGATCGCCGTCCCGACGGTGGAGGACGGCCGGGTGAGCGGCGTCATCGTCTCGTTCCGCGACCTGACCGAGCAGCGCGCCGCCGCGCGGCAGGCGGCCGAGCTGGAACGGTTGCAGCAGGCCCTGCTCACCCCACCGCCGGAGCCCGACCACCTGCACGTCGTCGTCCGCTACCAGCCGGCCGGGCACGAGGCGCAGGTCGGCGGCGACTGGTACGACGCGTTCCTGCAGCCCGACGGCGCCACCATGGTCGCCATCGGCGACGTCGTGGGGCACGGCAGCGAGGCCGCCGCCGCCATGGGCCAGCTCCGCGGGCTGCTGCGCGCCCTGGCGTTCGACAACGACGAGCCTCCGGCGGCCACGCTGACCCGGGTCGACCGCGCGGCGCGCGGACTGGCGGTGTCCACGCTGGCCACCGCCATCCTCGCCCGCATCGAGCGGCACCCGGACGTCCCCGTGGCGGGCAGGCGGGTCCTCCGCTGGAGCAGTGCCGGCCACCTGCCCCCCGTGCTGCTGGCCCCCGACGGGACCTCCCGCCTGCTGCAGACCCCGCCCGACGTCATGCTCGGAGTCGATCCGGACGCGGTCCGGCGGGACCACGTCGTCGACCTCGACGACGGCCACACCCTGCTGCTGGTCACCGACGGGCTCGTGGAGCGCCGCGGCTGCGACCTCGACGAGGGGCTGGCCCGGTTGCAGGGGGCGCTCTCCGACCTGGGCGAGAAGCCGCTGGACGAGCTCCTCGACACGCTGCTCGAGCGGCTCGTCCCCCGGGCCGGTGCGGACGACGTCGCGATCGTCGCCGTCCGGGCCTACCCCGAGGACAGGCCGCGACCCCCGGAGGCGGGGCCGAACCGGCTGCCTCCAGGGGTCGCCTGACGTGCTGAGCGGCCCCCTCCCGGATCCCGCCCCGAGCCTGCGAGGGGTGGGGAGGAGGGGATCCTTCAGTCGACGACGATCGTCGTCTCGTTCAGCCCGACCTCGGCCGACAGGACGCGCTCGCCCTTGCCCACCGGCGCCAGGGAGCGCACCTTCCACTCACCGGGGGCGGCGAAGAACCGGAACTCGCCCTCGGGACTGGTCACCACCTCGGCGGTGAACTCGTCCGTGGCGTCCAGCAGCCGGACGTAGGCGCCGGCCACCGGGACGCCGTCGTGCCAGACCTGGCCCTGGATGACCGTCTGGGTGGTCAGGTCGATGCCGGCGAGGGCACCGCCCTGCTTCGGGGCTCCGCACATGTCAGCTCACTTCTCGATCGGGACGCCGACGAGCGAGCCGTACTCGACCCAGCTGCCGTCGTAGTTCTTGACGTCCTGCTTGCCGAGCAGCTCGCGCAGCACGAACCAGGTGTGGCTCGAGCGCTCGCCGATCCGGCAGTAGGCGATGGTCGGCCGGCTGTCGTCGAAGCCCTGCTCGGCGTAGAGCTTGGCCAGCTCCTCGTCGCTCTTGAAGGTGCCGTCCTCGTTGGCCGCCTTGCTCCACGGGATGTTGATCGCCGTCGGGACGTGACCGGCCCGCTGCGACTGCTCCTGCGGCAGGTGGGCGGGAGCGAGGATCTTGCCGGAGAACTCGTCGGGCGAGCGGACGTCGACGAGGTTCTTCGAGCCGATGGAGGCCACGACCTCGTCGCGGAAGGCGCGGATCGACAGGTCGGGGTCCTGCGCCCGGTACTGGGTGGCCGGCCGCTCGACGGCGTCCTTCGACAGCGGACGCCCGTCGAGCTCCCACTTCTTGCGGCCACCGTCCATGAGCTTCACCGACTGGTGGCCGTAGATCTTGAAGTACCAGTACGCGTAGGCGGCGAACCAGTTGTTGTTGCCGCCGTACAGGATCACGGTGTCGTCGTTGCCGATGCCCTTGGCCGACAGGAGCTCCTCGAACGAGCTCTTGTCGAGGTAGTCGCGGCGCAGCGGGTCCTGCAGGTCCTGCTTCCAGTCCAGCTTGACGGCGCCCTCGATGTGGCCCCCGTCGTAGGCGCTGGTGTCCTCGTCGACCTCGACGAGGACGATGCCGGGCTGGCCGATGTTCTCCTGGACCCAGTCGGCGGTGACGAGCACGTCGTTGCGGCTCACGGTGTTCCTCCGTTGATGGTGTGCGGGTGGTCAGGCGCGGGCCGGCAGGGCCCGCCGTGCGATCAGGTAGAGCTCGCAGCCCAGGCAGAAGCCCGTGGCCGCGTTGAGCAGGGCCGCCACCAGGGCGAGCCCGGTGGCGACGGCGCCGAGCACGGGTGCGCCCAGCAGGTAACCGGCGGCCCCGACGACGGCGAAGAGCAGCCCCACGACCTGCGCGAACCGGGGCGGCGCCTCCGGCTCCCTCTCCCGGACCGGGCCGAGCCGCGGCGCGACGAGCACCCGGAAGAGCAGGCCGTAGGGCGAGCGCCGCAGGCCCGCGACCGCGCCGGCGGCGAAGACCAGTGCCTGTGCGGCGACCAGCCAGCCGCTGCCGGTGAGCAGCGCGACGGCGAGCACGACGGAGGTCACCGCCGCGGCGAAGCGCGGGGCACGCGCGTCGATCTGCGCGGGTGCAGTCATGGGAGCGAGAGGACCTTCGGACGGCGGACGGGGCACGTCTGGTCGGTCAGGGAGCCGACCTCAGCAGGTCGGACACAGGCAGCTGCCGACGCGGCACAGGTCGACTGTGCGGCGCGAGGTCAGCAGGATGCCCACGGCGCGAGGGTAGCCGATCACGGGCGGGCCTCCACGCGGGCGTCGACCAGTGCGGTCAGCTCGTCCGCCCGGGGAGCGCCGCTGCTGCGGCCGACCAGGCGCCCCTCCCGGTCGAGGAAGAACAGCGTCGGGGTGCGCCGGACGTCGAGCTCGCGCACCTCGTCGAGGTGGCTCTCGGCGTCGACCTGGACCACCGCCAGGCCCGGACGGGTCGCCTGCAGCTGCTGCAGCCGGGCCTTCGTGGCGCGGCACGGACCGCAGAAGGCGGTCGAGAACTGGACGACCGTCAGGTCGGCGTCGGCCGGCCGGACGCCCAGCCGCTCGAACACCGTCGGCTGCCCCACCTGTCCCGCCTCCCGGATCGCGCCGTCGCGGGCGCGCAGCCACCACGCCACGGCACCGGTCAACGCCAGCGCCGCGACCAGCACGGCCGCTCCCATCCCGCTCATCCCGTGCACCAACCCCACCGGGACGGTGCGCTATTCCGCGGCGCGCAGGACGGTGTCGGTCGCCTCCACCCGGACGTCCACGCCGTCGTCGGCGGGGGTCACGCCGGTGAGCCGCAGCCCGAAGGGCAGCGCGGGGACGGCGTACCGCAGGTCGAGCGCGTCGGCGAGGCGGCCGACGAGGAAGCCCGGGACCTCCACGCCGGCGCCCGCGGCGGTCGCGACGTCGACCACCAGCTCGCCGCCCTCGAGGCTCACGGTGCCGGTGGCGGTCAGCGGGAAGCTGCGGCCCGCCAGCTCGACGGTCCGGGTGATGCGCAGCCCGTCACCCTCCCGGGAGAGCGTGGTGTCGCCGCCGAGCCGGGACGACAGCAGGTCGTAGGACAACGTCGCCGTGCCGTCGATCCGCTCGACCGGGATCTCCTCCACCGACCCGGAGAACACCCGGGACAGCGGGACGTGCACACCGCGCAGGACGACGTCGGCACGGGTGCCCGCGGGCTGGCCGAGCTGCTCGGCGGTGAGCGAGATGTCCACCTCGTCGTACCGGCCGCCGATCGCCTGGGTCAGGAACGGGAAGCCGCGGGCGTCGACCTCCGGTGCCGAGGCCAGCCCCGCCTGCTCGACCAACTGGTCGGCGACGTACCCCTCGGCCCAGCGTTCGAGCAGCCGGTCGCCGACGACCGCGACCACCAGGACCACGAGCAGGACGACGAGGAGCGCCTTCACGGACCGCCTCAGAGCACCCACTGCAGGGCCAGCGCCACCGGCGCGCAGGCCGCCAGGGGCAGGACGGCCTGGACGACGGACAGCGCCCACGGGGAGAGCGACGGCTCCGGCCGGGGGATCGCCCTCTCCTCCCCGGTCGCCGTCGCCTCGACGACGACGTAGCTGGCCACGAGCGCGACCATCGCGGTGACCCCCGCCAGGGCCGCTCCCAGGACGAGGGCCGGGAGGGCTCCGGCCGACCCGCCCACGTCACGGCCGACGACGGCGACCGCGGCGCCGGCGAGCACCGCGACGACCAGGCCGAGCAGCCCGCGCGGGACGCCGGTGGCCAGGTAGGGGCGGGGCACCACGAGGTCGACCAGGTGCCCGACGACGAGCGCCACGCCCACCGCGAGGAGGGCGACCAGCGTGCGGCCGTGCCCCTCGGGGGTGCGGCCCAGCAGGAGGAGCGCCGCCAGCGCGCCGACGGAGACCAGCAGCAGGACCGCACCCGCCAGCGAGGCCACGAGGTTCTCGCGCGGGCGCCGGAACATCTGCTGGACGACGGCGGCGAGGAAGCCCACGCCCAGCACCACCAGCAGGTCTCCCAGCTCCGGCCGGGCGGGCAGCACCAGCACCAGGTCGGCGGCG
This sequence comes from Bacillus sp. AZ43, assembly GCA_004570425.1. Classification (GTDB taxonomy): domain Bacteria; phylum Actinomycetota; class Actinomycetes; order Mycobacteriales; family Geodermatophilaceae; genus Blastococcus_B. The sequence goes on along the minus strand of SPQJ01000033.1, from coordinate 8,128 downwards.
ACCGCGGCGGCGGCTCCCACGGCGAGCGATCCGGCGAACCCCTGGATGCCGGTCACGACCACCCAGGTCAGCACCAGCCCGAGCTGCAGCACCAGCACCGCGGCCAGGCGCCCCTCGTCGCCGAACAGCTCCGGGAGGCCGGCGACCAGCGCCACGGCGAGCGCGGTGAGCGCCGCGGGCTGCAGGTGGTGCACCCGCGCCGGCAACGTGGACTGCATCGCCGCGGAGGTCACGGCGTCGATCGTGGCAGACACCCGGCCACCCCTCGCCGCGACGAGCGGAACGGGGGAAAAACTGCGAGGTCGGGGCCCGGGGGCCGCGGTGTCGGTTATCCTGCCCACTCACCTCGACAGCGCTGTCGACGGTCCGGGGACGACGCCGTCGCCCCACGGCCCCGTGAGGAGACGACATGCGACTCGTGCTCATGACCGCCGCGCGCCAGGCGACGACCGAGGTGCTGCCCGCCCTGGGGCTGCTCGGGCACCAGGTCAGGGTCGTCGCCCCCGAGCTGTCGAGCCTGCTGGACGGCGACTCCGGGGACGTCGTCCTCGTCGACGCCCGGCACGACCTCATCCAGGCCCGCACGCTCTGCGGCCTGCTGTCCTCCACCGGCGTCGCGGCCGCGCTGGTCGCCGTCCTCTCCGAGGGCGGCCTGGTCGCGCTGTCGGCCGACTGGGGCGTCGACGACGTCCTGCTCGACACCGCCGGCCCGGCCGAGGTCGACGCCCGGCTGAAGTGGGCGACCGCCCGCCGGCTGGCCGCGACCACGCCCGCCGACGGCACCGACCGCGGCGTCACCCAGGCCGGCGAGCTGGTCATCGACGAGCACAGCTACTCCGCGAAGCTGCGCGGCCGGCCGCTCGACCTGACCTACAAGGAGTTCGAGCTCCTCAAGTACCTGGCCCAGCACCCGGGCCGGGTCTTCTCCCGCGCCCAGCTGCTGCAGGAGATCTGGGGCTACGACTACTTCGGTGGCACCCGCACCGTCGACGTCCACGTGCGGCGGCTGCGCGCCAAGCTCGGCACCGAGCACGAGGCGCTGATCGGCACCGTGCGCAACGTGGGCTACAAGCTCGACCAGCAGGTCGCCGACGCGACGGCCAAGGCCGCCCAGGCGGAGACGAGCGCCGAGCTGGTCTGATGGCGGGGTGAGCGATCCCGTCGACGTCCCCGAGGTCTTGTCCCTGCTCGACGCCGCCGCGGCGGCCGACGGGGTGCGACCGCTCTCCGAGGACGCCCGGCTGCGCCTGCAGCACGGGTCCCCCGGCGGGCACGACGTCGTCGTCCGCGCTCCCGACGGGGCCGTGGCCGGGTACGCCCGGCTGGACGACGGCACCGCCGAGCTCGCCGTCCACCCGGACCACCGGCGCCAGGGCGTCGGCCGGCGGCTGCTCGACCGCCTGCTGGAGCTCTCCGGCGACCGGCCGCTGAGCATCTGGGCGCACGGCGACCTGCCCGGCTCCGCCGCGCTCCTGGCGACGCGCGGCTTCACCCGGGCCCGGGTCCTCCTGCAGATGCGCATGCCCCTGGACGGCGTCGATCCCGACCCGCGGCCCGCCCTCCCCGACGGCGTGCACGTCGCTGCCTTCCGGCCCGGGCAGGACGAGGATGCCTGGCTGCGGGTCAACGCGCGGGCGTTCGCCTGGCACCCGGAGCAGGGCCGGATGACGCGGGACGACCTGGAGCTGCGGGAGGCCGAGCCGTGGTTCGACCCGGCGGGCTTCCTGCTGGCCTGGCGCGGCGACCCCGACGCCGGCGGCACGCTGCTGGGCTTCCACTGGACGAAGGTCCACCCGGCCGGCGAGGCCGCCGACGAGCCGGTGGGCGAGGTCTACGTCCTCGGCGTGGACCCCGACGCGCAGGGCATGTCGCTGGGGCGGGCGCTGACCGACCTGGGGCTGGCCCACCTGCGGGACCGTGGCCTCGGACAGGTGCTCCTCTACGTCGAGGAGGACAACGCGGCGGCCGTACGGCTCTACGAGAGCCGCGGTTTCCGGCGGTTCGCCGTCGACGTCCAGTGGCGTTCCGAGCCCGGCTGAGCGGGCCCCGGGAAGGCCGCCGCGCACCCGTTCACCCGATGGACGTATGACGGCCGCCACAGCGTGACCCAAGGCTGGTGTGGCGTTCACGTGTCGTTCACCGGACGACCCGCGGGCGGCCACTTCGGCTCCCTACCTTCCCTCTCGTCGGTCCACTGCTGCCCGGAAGAAGTCCGGGCTCATGTCGAGAGGCTTTGACTTGAAGCTCAGCACGAAGACGCGCGCCACCACGCTGTCCGTGGCGCTCGCCAGCACCCTCGCGCTCGCCGCGTGCGGCGCCTCCAACGAGTCGGGGGGCTCCGGGGGCGGCGGCAACGGCGGGGACGGCGGCAGCCTGAGCGGCACGCTCGTCGGCGCCGGCGCCAGCAGCCAGCAGGCCGCCATGCAGGGCTGGACCGCCGGGTACTCGAGCGTCCAGCCGGACGTGACCGTCAACTACGACCCGGTCGGCTCCGGCGGTGGCCGCGAACAGTTCCTCGCGGGCGGCACCGACTTCGCCGGCTCGGACGCCGCGCTGGACGACGAGGAGCTCACGCAGGCCGAGGAGCGCTGCGGCCCCTCCGGCGTCTTCGAGCTGCCGAACTACATCTCGCCGATCGCCGTCGTCTACAACCTCGAGGGCGTCGAGGACCTCAACCTGTCGGCGGCGACCGTGGCCGGCATCTTCAACCAGCAGATCACCACGTGGAACGACCCGGCCATCGCCGCCGACAACCCGGACGCGACCCTGCCGGCCACGCCGATCACGCCGGTCAACCGCTCCGACGAGTCGGGCACCACCGAGAACTTCACCGAGTACCTCGCCGCGGCCGCCGCCGAGGCCTGGCCGCACGAGCCGAGCGGTGACTGGCCGGTGGCCGGTGGCGAGGCCGCGCAGGGCACCTCCGGCGTGATCAGCGCGGTCGGCGCCGGCGACGGCGCCATCGGGTACGCCGACCTGAGCCAGGCCGGTGACCTCGGCGTCGCCAACATCGGGGTCGGCGAGGAGTTCGTCGCGCCGTCCGCCGAGGCGGCGTCCGCGGTCGTCGAGAACTCCGAGACGCTGGAGGGCCGGGGCGAGTACGACTTCGCCATCGAGCTCAACCGCGACACCACCGGTTCGGGCGAGTACCCGATCGTGCTGATCAGCTACCACGTCGGCTGCATCGAGTACGACGAGCAGGAGACCGCCGACCTGGTCAAGGACTTCATGTCCTACGTGATCAGCGAGGAGGGCCAGGAGGCCGCGGCCGAGGCCGCCGGCTCGGCGCCGATCTCCGACACCCTGCGCGAGCAGGCGCAGTCGGCGATCGACGCGATCACGGTCGCCGAGTGACCTGACCACCGCGTGATCCCGCACGACGGAGCAGCGGCCCGGGACGTCTTCCGACGCCCCGGGCCGCTGCGCCGCCCGGCAACGGGTAGGAACTCCCCAGCACCCACCGGCCCAGAATCCACGGAGCAGCGGTGACAGCCACCCGGACGACGTCCGAACCGAGCACGACCAAGCCCCCTCGCCGGCCCGGCGACCGCGTCTTCGCGGGCACCGCCAAGGGCGCCGGCGTCCTGATCCTCGTCATCCTGGCCGGCGTCACGGCGTTCCTGCTGGCCGAGGCGCTGCCCGCGCTGACCGCTCCGGCCGAGGAGATCCCCGGGGGCGACGGCCTCGCCGGGTACATCGCCCCGCTGCTGTTCGGCACGCTGCTCTCGGCCGTGATCGCCCTGGTCGTGGCCACCCCCCTGGCCGTGGGCATCGCCCTGTTCATCACCCACTTCGCACCCCGCCGGCTGGCGCAGGCGCTCGGCTACGTGGTCGACCTGCTGGCCGCGATCCCCAGCATCGTGTACGGCTTCTGGGGCATCTTCTGGCTGGCCCCCAAGCTGGTGCCCTTCTACCGCTGGCTCGAGGAGAACCTCGGGTTCATCCCGCTCTTCGCCGGCCCGACGTCCTCCACGGGCCGGACGATGCTCACCGTCGGCATCGTCCTGGCGATCATGATCCTCCCGATCGTCAGCGCCATCTCCCGCGAGGTCTTCCGCCAGGTGCCCACGCTGCACACCGAGGCCGCGCTGGCCCTGGGCGCCACCCGCTGGGAGATGATCAGGATGGCGGTGATCCCCTACGGGAAGTCCGGCGTCATCGGTGGCGCCATGCTCGGGCTGGGCCGCGCGCTCGGCGAGACGATGGCCGTGGCGATCATCCTCTCGGTCTCCGGCGGCATCACCTTCAACCTCATCAGCAGCGCCAACCCGGCCACCATCGCGGCCGACATCGCGCTGGAGTTCCCCGAGTCCACCGGCATCGACGTGAACACGCTCATCGCCAGCGGCCTGGCGCTGTTCGTCATCACGCTGGCCGTCAACATGCTGGCGCGCTGGATCGTCAACCGCCGCGCCGACTTCTCCGGAGCCAACTGATGAGCCTCCAGACGCCCACGCCCATCACCGCGGACGCCGCCACCCCGCCGCCCTCCCTGCGGGGTCCGGAGCGGACGCTCCCCCGCTGGGCCCCGGCGGCCGTCTTCGCCGCCGCGGCCGTGGTCGCCGCCGTTCTCAGCGCGCTGACCGGCTTCAACGTCGCGCTGTTCGTCATCTACGCCGTCGTGCTCGGCACGATCGCGGTCTACGCCACCTCGCGCATCCGCGAGGGCCGGCGCAAGGCCACCGACCGGCTGGTCACCTGCCTGGTGAGCTCGGCGTTCGGCATCGCCATGGTGCCGCTGGTCGCGCTCGTCTGGACCGTGGTCGGCCGGGGCATCACGCGCCTGGACGGCGAGTTCTTCGGTGCGTCGCTGCTCGGCATCATCGGCGAGGGCGGCGGCGCCTACCACGCGATCATGGGCACGCTGATCATCACCGGGTTGACCACGCTGATCTCGGTGCCGATCGGCCTGATGACCGCGATCTTCCTGGTCGAGTACGCCCGCGGCCGGCTCAAGCGCGCGATCACCTTCTTCGTCGACGTGATGACCGGCATCCCGTCGATCGTCGCGGGCCTGTTCGCCTACGCCCTGTTCGTGCTGATCTTCGGCCCGGGGATCCGGCTCGGGATCATGGGCGCGGTGGCGCTGTCGGTCCTGATGATCCCGGTGGTCGTCCGCTCCGCCGAGGAGGTGCTCAAGCTCGTGCCCAACGAGCTGCGCGAGGCCTCCTACGCCCTGGGCGTGCCCAAGTGGCGGACGATCACCAAGGTCGTCATCCCCACCGCGATCGCCGGCATCGGCACCGGCGTGACGCTGGCCATCGCCCGGGTGATCGGCGAGACGGCCCCGCTGCTCATCACCGTGGGGATCACCAACGCCACCAACTTCGACCCGTTCGACGGGCGCATGGCGACCCTGCCCGTGTACGCGTACTACCAGCTCACCCAGCCCGGCGTGCCCCCCGAGTTCGCCATCGACCGGGCCTGGACGGCGGCGCTCCTCCTCATCATCCTGGTCATGGGCCTCAACGTGGTCGCCCGTCTGATCAGCCGCTTCTTCGCTCCCAAGACCGGTCGCTGACCGATCCGACCTGGAGGTTCCACGTGGCCAAGCGCATCGACGTCTCCGATCTCAACATCTACTACGGCAGCTTCCTGGCGGTCGAGGGAGTCAACGTCTCCATCGAGCCGCGCAGCATCACCGCGCTGATCGGGCCCTCGGGCTGCGGGAAGTCCACCTTCCTGCGCTCGCTCAACCGCATGCACGAGGTGCTGCCCGGCGCCCGCGTCGAGGGCAAGGTCGTCATGGACGGCCAGGACCTCTACGGCTCGGACGTCGACCCGGTGAACGTCCGCCGGCAGATCGGCATGGTCTTCCAGCGGCCCAACCCGTTCCCGACGATGTCGATCTACGACAACGTCATCGCCGGCAACCGGCTGAACAACAAGCGGATGAAGAAGTCCGAGTCCGACGACCTGGTCGAGAAGTCGCTGCGCGGCGCCAACCTCTGGAACGAGGTCAAGGACCGCCTGGACCGGCCCGGCTCCGGGCTCTCCGGCGGCCAGCAGCAGCGGCTGTGCATCGCCCGCGCCATCGCCGTCGAGCCCGACGTCCTGCTCATGGACGAGCCCTGCTCGGCCCTGGACCCCATCTCCACCCTGGCGATCGAGGACCTGATGACGGAGCTGAAGGAGCGCTTCACCATCGTCATCGTCACGCACAACATGCAGCAGGCGGCCCGGGTCAGCGAGCAGACCGGCTTCTTCAACCTCAACGGCGTCGGCCAGCCGGGGCGGCTGATCGAGTTCAACCCGACCGAGAAGATCTTCAGCAACCCCGACGAGAAGGCGACCGAGGACTACATCTCCGGCCGCTTCGGCTAGGCCGGGCCGAGCTCGCGAGGGTCGGGTGTGCGGAAGGCCGATCCCCCTGCGGGGGGATCGGCCTTCCGCGCCTCCTCGGGCTGCGGCTCATCGGGAGCGACCACGTCCGGGTCCTCCCCTTCGATCCCGAACCCCGGGGCAGGCTTGGGTGCGCCCGCTCCCGGGTCGGCGGCGGGAATCCCCTCGTCGGACGGGTCGGCACTGAACGGCGGCGGCATCATCGTCATGCCGCTGCCCTACCCCGTCGCGCGCCGCGTACCGGACGCGCGGGTGAACGTCGGGTGCCCGTTCAGCAGCTGACGGGCTCGGCGGCCGGGGTGGGGGCGGTGGTCTCGACGACGGGCTCGGCGGCCACCGGCGTGCCCACCTCCACCGGGACGACGGTCGAGTAGCCCGGGCCGATCACCAGCTGCACGGCGTCGCCGATGGAGTCGCTCTGCTGCAGCACCGCGCCCGGGACCGCCGCCGCGACGGTGCGCGCCTGCTCCAGGGAGCCGGGGCCGTGCCGGACGACGGTCTCGCTGACCGAGCCCTCCTCGTTGCCGACGTCGCCGACGACGAAGCCCTGGGCGCGCATCAGGTCGGCGACGGTGGCGGCCAGCCCCGTCGTCCCGGTGCCGTTGAGGACGTCGACCCCGACCGACGCCGGAGGCACGGTGAGCGCGTCGGCCGCCGGTGCGACGTCGGCCGGCGGCGGCACGGCCTCGGCCGGGGCGTCCCCGGCCGGTTCCCCCGGGCCGATCACGAACTCCTCGGGGACCGAGGTGCCGTCGATGACCGCGTCGAACAGCGTCCGGGTGCCGGCGCCGTCGAGCAGCACGTACGCCTGGTCGGTCCCGGCCGGGACGTACCCCACCTGGGCCACGGGGAGGGCGGCCCGCTGGACGGCGTCACCGGAGAGGTCGCCGAGGGTGGCGGCCAGCACGCGGAGGTCGCCGAGGTTGGTCTGCTCGTCGACGGTCAGCGCCTCGGCGGCCCGGTTGAGGAAGCGGTTGAGCGTGAGGGGGTCGACCAGGGTCCCGGTCGACATCGCCGCCCGCAGCGTGGAGGTCAGCAGCCGCTGCGCCCGCTCGGCCACGGCGGTGCCGGTGACGTCGGTACCGCTGTCGCCCGGCTGGAGGAAGCCCGCCGCCGCCTCCCCGGACAGCTCCGAGTAGCCCTCCGGCAGCGGCGCGGCGGCCGCGGCGGTCGCGGGGGACGGGACCACGCAGACAGGGACGCCGCCGAGGGCGTCGACCATCCCGGGCAGGTCGGTGAGGTCGACCCCGAGGTAGTGGTCGACCCGCAGGCCGGACAGCTGCTGGACCGCCCGCACCATGCAGGCGGGGCCGCCCTCGAGCAACGAGCTCGCGAACGCCTCGGTGACCGGGCTGCGCAGGGTGCCGTCGGGGGTGCGGCACGCCGGGGTGTCCACGAGCGCGGTCGGCGGGAAGCTCACCAGGACGGCCCGGTCGCCGTCGGCGGACACCGACGCCAGCAGCGTCGCGACGGAGGCGGCGCCGGTCTGGCCGGGCACGCCGCTGCCGACGACCAGGTAGGTCTCGTCACCGGCCTGCAGCAGCGGGGCGAGGACCTCCGGCCCGTCGACGGCCAGGGCGTCGACCCGGTCGATCTTCTGGTCGACGTAGAAGTAGAGCCCGAGGTGGTAGAGCAGCACGACGCCGACGACCAGGCCGAGCGCCGTCAGCACCCGGCGCAGCCGTCGGCGGCCGGGCCCGACCGGCGGGCGGGCGGGCGGGCGGGTGCGCCGGCGGTCGCCCTCGGACCGGGAGGGCGGTGGCGTGCGGCCGGGCAGCGGGAGATC
>SPQJ01000032.1 GCA_004570425.1 Bacillus sp. AZ43 | reverse complement strand
CCGCGCACCGCGAGCTGCTCGACCGGGGTGCCACGCCCCCGGCGGCGAGGAGGTCGGGCGCCGCGCGCCGCAGCGCGTCGCGGCCGGCCAGCGCGTAGCCCAGGCCCGCGGGCACGCGCAGGTGGTCGGCGGTCACCACCCACTCCCCTTCCGCGGTGCGGACCAGGTCCGCCCCGGCGACGGCGGCCCGCGGCTGACCCGGCCACGCCTGCGCGACGGCGTCGGGGTCGTGGGCGGGGCTGTGCGCCACGGCCCACTCGGGCAGCACGCCGGCCCGCACGACCTCCGGGGCACGGTCGACGTCGCCGCGACGCCGGCCCGCCGCCCGGTAGGCGTCGGCGAGGAAGGCGTTGAGCGCGCGCTGGCGCTGCTCCACGCCGGTGGCGATGCGCGCCCACTCGGCGGCGGGCAGGAGCCGCGGCACCGGGTCGAGCGGCAGCGTCCGGACGGTCTGCCGGCCGTCGGCCCAGGCCGAGACGGTGACGTCGTGCGCCGCGCGGTCGGCGGCGAGGGCGGCCGCCGCGGCCGCCAGCCCCGCCCGGCCCCACCGCCGCAGGACCGAGCCGATCGCGGGGTACCCGTCGCGCAGCCGCCCGTCCGGGCTCACCGCCTCGTCGGCAGGCGGTGCGAGGTAACCGTCGAAGGGGTCGCGGTCGCTCACAACCAGCGATCGAACCAGGCGGTCACCCGTTCGCCCAGTTCGACGCAGTGGTCGCGCCCGACGATGGTGTGCCCCTCGCCCGGGAGGAGCAGCAGGTCGCTCGGCGCCCCGCGGGCGAGCAGCGCCTGGTGGGCCTGCACCGACTCCGCGACCGGCACGTTCGTGTCGCGGTCGCCGTGCACGAACAGCACCGGGGAGGTGAGCCGCTCGAGGTCGGTGACCGGGGAGAGCACGCCCAGCAGGTCGCGGTCGGCGACCGGGTCGCCGTACTCGGTCACCGAGGCCGCCGCCATCCAGGGCTCGGTGCCCGCGAAGAACGTCCGCAGGTCGCTCATGCCGGCGCCGGTCACCCCGGCGGCGAACAGGCCGGGCCAGCGGGTCAGCGCCACGAGCGTCAGGTAGCCGCCGTAGGACCACCCGTGCGCGCCGATCCGGCCGGGCACGGCGATGCCGGCGGTGACCAGCTCGTCCACCGTGGCGCGGACGTCCTCGAACGACGCCGCGCGGGCGGGTCCGTCGTCCGCCGTGAGGAACGCACGGCCGAAGCCGCCGGAGCCGCGGACGTTGGGCGCGAAGACCGTGATCCCGGCCGCCACCAGCGACTGGAGGACCGGCGACCAGTCGGGCCGCTCCTGGCCCTCGGGCCCGCCGTGGAAGCTCACGACCGTCCGGTTCGGTCCCTCGACCCCCGGGGGCACGTACAGCCAGCCCGACAGCGGGAGCCCGTCGGCGGCGACGTAGTCGTAGCGGACCGGGGTCACCAGCGGCGCGGGGTCGGGACGGGGTGGCGCGGACGGCAGCGGGGCCGCGGCGCCGTCGTCCAGCGAGACGCGGAACAGGGCGCGCGGCGTCCGGGGCCCGGTCAGCTCCGCGATCATCGTGGCGCCGTCGGACGCGAGCGACCAGCCCGGCATGACCGGCTCGGGCAGCGGCACCTCGCGGACGAGCGCGCCGTCGGCGAGCGCGTGCACCATCAGCTCGGTGACGCCGCCGCGGTTCCAGACGGCGAGCACGGTGCCGTCGGTGCGCAGGGCGTAGCCGTCGAGGTCGGCGTCGGGGCGGCGGAGCACCACGCGCCCCGGTCCCGGTTCGCCGTCCGCGGACAGCGGGACCTGCACCAGACCCGCCCGGTCGGTGAACGGCTCGCCGGGCAGGGAGGCGCGGAGCAGGACCGACCGACCGTCGGGGGCGAACCGGCCGTCCTCGGAGGCGGCGCCGCCGGGGGCGGCGAGCGGCAGCACCCGGCGCTGCACACCGGTGGCGACGTCGACGACGACGATGTGGCGGTGGGCCCGCGGACCGCGGCGGGCGAGGACGAAGCGCTGGTCGGCCGACACCGCCGTCACGGCCAGGAAGCCGCCGCGGGCCAGGGTCCGGTGCTCGCCGGTGGCGACCTCGACCAGGACGACGTCGGCGTCGGGGCCGTCGCCGGGCGCGATCGAGCAGGCGTAGTGGTCGGGTCCGGTCCAGCCCCCGGCGAAGACGGTGGCGCGGGGGTCCTCGCCCGCGACGACCCGGTGGTCGCCGCCGTCCGGCCGGACGACGTGCAGCTCGGCGCAGATGGAACCGCCGGGACTCACCAGGTAGGCCAGCCAGGCGCCGTCCGGCGACCAGGCGACGGAGACGACCTCCTCGGCCGGTCCGGACACGACGGCGGGCGTGGCCCGCCCGTCGAGGTCGGCGACCTCCAGCCGCGGGATGCCCGAGCGGTCGGTGACGTAGGCGACCCGCAGCCCGTCGGGCGACAGGGCGGGGCACCAGGCGCCCGGGGCGGACGAGATCCGGGTGACGGCGGCGCGCACCGAGGGCGAGAGCGCCTCGCCGGGTGCGGTGAGGGCCCCTCCGGTGGGCACGGCCGACCGCAGGTCGGTCAGTGGGCTGACCAATGGACACCTCCTCGAGAACTGCAGCTCGCCCCAGGCCGCCCACTGTGCGGGCCCTGTGTTGCGTGCATGTGACATCGCACGTATCGGCTGCCGGAAGGGCTTTCCGCACCCCTCGCGCGAGGGACCGGTGAACGCGCCACGCCGGGCCGCCTCCGGGCGCGGTCCCCGGCACGCCGATAGCCTCGGTCCCGGGGCCGTCTCTCCCGACGGCCGGGTCGTGCAGTCAGGAGGTCCGCCATGCGCACCCTGCGTCTCGTGGCGCTCTCCGAGGACGGCAAGAGCCTCGTCCTGGCCGCCGAGGGTGCCGACGGCGCCGAGGGCGAGCGGTTCGAGCTGCCGATCGACGACCGCGTGCGCGCCGCCGCCCGCGGCGACGCCCGGCGGCTCACCCAGATCGACGTGGACGCCGGCGTCGAGCTCCCGCCGCGCGTCATCCAGGCCCGCATCCGGGCCGGCGAGACGCCCGAGCAGGTGGCCGCCGCATCCGGCACGCGAGTCGAGCGGATCATGCGGTTCGCCCACCCGGTCATCCAGGAGCGGCAGCGTGTGGCCGAGCAGGCCCGCGAGGCCCGCGTCCGGCTCAGCGAGGGCTCCCCCGGCGGCGAGCTGCGCCGGTTCATGGACGAGCGGCTCCGGCTCATCGACTCCGACATCGACGACGTCACCTGGGACGCCCACCGCACCCACGACGGGACCTGGCAGGTCACCGGCGCGTGGCGGGCCGGCGACAAGTCGGGCCTGACGCGCTGGACCTTCGACCTCCCCTCGCGCACGGTCGCCCCGGCCGACGCGGCGACGATGGACTTCGCCGAGGGCACCCGGCTGGTGCGGGTCGTCCCCGAGGTGCCCACGGGCGTCACCGTGACCGCTGCCCGGCCCCGCCCCGTGAGCGTCGTCCGGGACGAGGAGGAGCCCGGCGTCCACGACACCGTCACCCCCGAGGTCCTGCCCGCCGACCTGCGCGGGGCCGACGACGAGCCGGTCCGCGACGTGCACCCGGCCAGCGGCTCACCGGCCGACGACACGTCCCTCGACGCGCTGCTCGACGAGGTGGCCGACCACGACACCGTCGTCCTGGGCCGCAGCGAGGGCGAGGGCGAGGGCGAGGGCGAGGACCCGCGCGCCCGCATCCCGGCGTGGGAGGACATCGTCTTCGGGGTCCGCCGCCACCGCTGAGGTGCATGCCGATCCGGCGCCCGGGTAGTAGGCCGGCATGTCAGCGTCGGTGTCGATGCCCAGAGGCGGCGTCCAGGTCGGGTCCTACGACAGCTACGAGCAAGCGCAGGCCGCCGTCGACCACCTCTCGGACCAGAAGTTCGCCGTCGAGAACGTCACCATCGTCGGCTCGGACCTGCGCATGGTGGAGCGGGTGACCGGCCGGCTGACCCTGGGCCGGGCGATCGGCGCGGGTGCGGCCGCGGGTGCGTGGTGGGGCTTGTTCGTCGGGCTGCTGCTCGGGATCTTCTCGACCGACGGCAGCGGCTGGGTCGGCTCGGTGCTCAGCGGCCTGCTCGCCGGTGTGGTGTTCGGGGCGATCTTCGGCGGCATGGGCTACGCGGCCACGCAGGGCCGCCGCGACTTCGTCAGCACCAGCAAGATCGAGGCCGGGCGCTACGACGTCCTGTGCAACCCGGCGCAGGCCGAGGAGGCCCGGGCCCACCTGGCCCGCTTCTCCCTGCGGGGTTAGCGGAGGGTCGCGAAGGCGATCGCCGCCGCGGCGGCGACGCCGAGGGAGTCGACGCCGGCCCGCATCGGGATCCGCGCGCGCACACTCGCCGCCTGCTGCGCCTCGGGCGTGAGCCCCGGGCCCTCGGCGCCGAGGAGCACCGCCGTCCGCGGGTGCGCCGCCGGGTCCACGTCGCCGAGGTCGACGGCGTCGGGCGCCGGGGTGAGCGCCACCGACGTGTAGCCGGCGTCGTGCAGCCGGGACAGCCCGTCCGGCCAGTCCGGCAGGACGGCGAACGGCAGGCCGAGCACGTGGCCCATCGAGACGCGGACCGACCGCCGGTAGAGGGGGTCCGCGCAGCGCGGGTCCAGCAGCAGGCCGTCGACGCCGAGCGCCACGGCCGACCGCGCGATCGAGCCCAGGTTCTCGGCGTCGTTCAGCGCCTCGAGGACGGCGAGCCGCCGCGGCGCGGCCGGGTCGGGACCGGCCAGCAGCTCGTCGAGGTCCGCGGGCGGACGGCGGTCGGCCGACGCGACCACCCCGCGGGTCAGCCGGAAGCCGATGACCTCGGAGAGCACCCACTTGTCGGCCTCGAAGGCCGGGATGCCCTCCGGCAGGTCCAGGGCGGCGACCCGCCCCGGCACCCCGAACACCGCCCGGACCCGGTAGGGCGAGGCGAGCAGCCGCTCGACGGCGGGCACCCCCTCGACGATCACCGGCCCGGTGCCCCGCTCGCGACCGGCGGGACGGTCCCCCGCCTTGAGGTCGCGGAAGTCGGCCACCCGCGGATCGGCGGGATCGGTGATGACGACGGGCTGCGGCACCCCCCGATTCTGCCGGGACGGCGATCACTCCTGGACGCAGGCCTTGACCGCTGGACGGCAACTCATCTAGCGTTGAGTTCATCACCCGTTGAGTTTTCTGGAGGCCGGCATGGATGCCGTGACCGTCACCGACCTGGTCGTCGACCGAGGACGCCGCCGCGTCCTCCCCGGCCTGTCGTTCTCCGTGCCCGCCGGCCAGGTCACCGGCCTGCTCGGCCCCAGCGGCAGCGGGAAGAGCACGCTGATGCGCGCCCTCGTGGGGGTGCAGCGGGTCCGCTCGGGCACCGTCACCGTGCTCGGCGAACCGGCGGGCTCCGCCGCGCTGCGCAGCCGCGTCGGCTACGTCACCCAGGCACCGAGCGTCTACGCCGACCTCACCGTGCGGGAGAACGCCCGCTACTTCGCCTCGCTCTACGGCCGGGGCGCCACCGCGGCCGACGCCGCGATCGCCGACGTCGGGCTCGCGGACGCCGCGGGGCAGCTGGTGGCCGACCTGTCCGGCGGCCAGCGGGGCCGGGCGTCCCTGGCCTGCGCCCTGGTCGGCGATCCCGAGGTGCTGGTGCTCGACGAGCCGACGGTCGGCCTCGACCCGGTGCTGCGCGTGGAGCTCTGGGACCGGTTCCACGCCCTGGCCGCGGCCGGGACGACGCTGGTCGTCTCCAGCCACGTCATGGACGAGGCCGGCCGCTGCGACCGGCTGCTCCTGCTCCGCGAGGGCGAGCTCATCGCCGACTCCACGCCGGCGCAGCTGCGCGCCGACGGCCGCTCCGACGACCTGGAAGAGGCGTTCCTCAACCTGGTCCGCGCCCGTGAGGAGGTGGCGGCATGACCGCCGCGACCGTGACCCACCTGAGCCCCCGGCTCACCGGCAGCACCGCCGCCCGCGTGCTGCGCCAGCTGCGGCACGACCACCGAACCATCGCCATGCTGCTGGTGCTGCCCAGTCTGCTGCTCGGCCTGCTCTACCTGCTCTGGAAGGACCTCCCGGTCCTGCCGGGCCAGCCGAGCACGTTCGACCGGGTCGGCCTCACGATGCTCGGGATCTTCCCGTTCGTCGTGATGTTCCTGGTCACCAGCATCGCCATGCTGCGCGAGCGGACGTCCGGCACCCTCGAGCGGCTGCTCACCACTCCCCTCGCCCGGCTCGACCTGCTGCTGGGCTACGGCCTGGCGTTCGGCCTCGCCGCGGCGTTGCAGGCCGCCGTCACCGTGACGGTGGCGACGACCGTGTACGACCTGGAGGTGGCCGGCTCGGTGTGGCTGGTCGTCCTCATCGCCGTCGTCGACGCGGTGCTCGGCGTCGCCCTGGGCCTGCTGGCCAGCGCCTTCGCCCGCAGCGAGTTCCAGGCCGTGCAGTTCATGCCGGTGATCGTGCTGCCGCAGTTCTTCCTGTGCGGCCTGCTGGTCCCGCGCGAGCAGATGGCCGGCTGGCTGCAGGCGATCAGCGACGTCCTGCCCCTGACCTACGCCGTCGAGGCACTGCAGGAGGTCGGAGCCTCCGCGGAGCCGACGGGCACGATGTGGGCCGACGTCGGCATCGTGGCCGGCGCGGCCCTGCTCGCCCTCGCGCTCGCGGCGGCGACCCTGCGGAGGAGGACCAGCTGAGCACCGCGGAACCGGCTCCTGCACGACGGTCGGGACGGCGGCCCGGGAACCCCGACACCCGGGACGCCGTCCTGGTCGCTGCCCGCACCGCCTTCGCCGAGCGCGGGTTCGACGGCGCCACGATCCGCCAGATCGCGACGGCCGCCGGCGTGGACCCGGCGCTCGTCCACCACTACTTCGGCAGCAAGGACAAGCTTTTCCTCGCCGCCATCCAGGCACCCGCCGACCCGGCCGAGCTGTTGCCCGAGGCGCTCGCCGGCGGCCCGGACGAGCTGGGCGCGAACGTCGTCCGGCTGCTGCTGCGCGTCTGGGACGGCCCGATGCAGCCCGCGGGGCTCGCCCTGGTGCGCTCGGCCGTCGGCAGCGAGTGGACCGCGAAGCTGCTGCGCGAGTTCCTGGTCTCCCAGGTGCTCCGCCGGGTGCTCGGCACGCTCGACCTGCCCGCCGGGGAGCGGGAGTCGCGGGGCGCGCTCGTGGCCTCGCAGCTCATCGGCGTGGTGATGGGCCGCTACGTCCTGAAGGTGGAGCCGCTGGCGTCGGCGGACCCCGAGTGGCTGGTCGCCGCCATCGGGCCGACGCTCCAGCGCTACCTCACCGGCGAGGTCGCCCTGCCCGGTTAGCGGGCGGTGCGGGCGAGCTGCCGGCTCTGCGCGACCAGCCGGCCGGTGGAGTCCCAGATCCGGTAGTCCTCGTCGGTCCAGCCGCCGGCGATCTCGCTGGCCCGCGCCTCCACCAGGCACCAGCCCGGCGCGGGCAGGGCGCGGACGAGCACCTGCAGCTGCACGGTCGGCGCCCAGCCCATCCGGCCGGTGGCGAAGCTGGTCGGCGGCAGCACGTCGGCGAAGGTGAGCAGCGCCAGCGGGTCGGCCGGGCGGCCGTCGGCCAGCCGCACCCACGCGCGCAGCACCGGCTCGTCGCCGGGCTGCCCGAGCGCCCACATCGCGGTGGCCGGGTCGAGCCTGCTCTCCACGTGCTTCGTCAGGCCGGGCAGCTGGATCGGCACCGCGGCCAGGTGCGCGTTCGCCGCCATGTCGAGGCACTCGTCGGGCCCGGCCACCCGGGGCATCGGCAGGGAGTACTCGGGGGTGGCGTCGGCCGTGAGCGTCGCCGTCGTCGCCTGGACGGTGATCACCGGTCCACCGTCGTCCGACAGCGTGACGAGGGAGTGCGCGAGCGTCTTCCCGGCCGGGCCGGGCGTCACCGTCAGGGTCGCGGGGCCGCCGGCGCCCGCCCGCAGGTAGCTGGCCGACATCGCGACCGGGTGCTCGTGGGGGCTCTCCAGCACGGCGGCACGGCCCGCCACCGACAGCAGGTAACCGCCGTTCAGGATGCCGTTGCCGACGTCCCACGTGGGGTCGAGGTCGGCGAGGAGCGCGGGCCCTTCCGCGCGGCGGACGGCGGTGGCGAGGTCGAAGGCGGAGGCCTCCCGATCGTTCTGCGGCACGGCGACCAGGGTGCCAGGCTGGGAATCCATGGAGTACACGCACCTCGGCCGCAGCGGCCTGACCGTCTCGCGGCTCTGCCTCGGCACCATGAACTTCGGCTGGCGGACCGAGGAGGGCGAGTCGCACGCGATCATGGACCGCGCGCACGCCGAGGGCATCAACTTCTTCGACACCGCCAACGTCTACGGCTTCGAGGCCGGCAAGGGTCGCACCGAGGAGGTGCTCGGCACCTGGTTCGCCCAGGGCGGGGAGCGCCGCGAGAGAACCGTGCTGGCGACGAAGGTCTACGGCTCGATGAGCGACTGGCCGAACGACACCTTCCTGTCCGCCCGCAACATCGTGCGGGCCTGCGAGGGCTCGCTGCGCCGGATGGGCACCGACTGGATCGACCTCTACCAGTTCCACCACGTCGACCTGCGCACACCGTGGGAGGAGATCTGGCAGGCCTGCGAGACCCTCGTCGCCCAGGGCAAGGTGCTCTACGTCGGGTCGTCCAACCACGCCGCGTGGCAGATCGCCGCCGCCAACGAGGCCGCCGCGCGACGGGACTTCCAGGGCCTGGTCAGCGAGCAGTCGCACTACAACCTGCTCACCCGGCACGTGGAGCTCGAGGTGCTGCCCGCCGCCCGGCACTACGGCGTCGGCGTCATCCCCTGGAGCCCCCTCGCCGGCGGGCTCCTGGCCGGCGTCCTGGAGGGGACGGAGGGCGGACGGCGCGACGAGCAGCGCACCCGGGACCGCATCGAGAAGCACCGGCCGGCTCTCGAGGCGTACGAGGCCTTCTGCCGCGACCTGGGCCGGCCGCCCGCCGACGTCGGGCTGGCCTGGCTGCTGCACCAGCCCGCGGTGACCGCGCCGATCGTCGGCCCGCGCACCATGGCGCAGTTCGAGGGGTCGCTGGAGGCGCTGGCCGTGACGCTCGACGAGGCCGCGCTCGCCCGGCTCGACGAGATCTTCCCGGGCTACCGCCCGGCCCCTAAGGAGTACGCGTGGTGAGCGGCCACTCGGCGAGCACGTCGTAGACCGGTCGCGGACCGAGGTGGCTCTCGTACAACCGCACCTCGGACACCGGCCATGCGGGGCCGCGGTAGCCGGCCAGCCGGTCGGTCAGCGCGCCGTCGGCCGGCTGCCCCGGGCGCCACCGTCCCAGCGTGAGGTGCGGCCGGAACGGGCGGTCCTCGACCGGCAGCCGCAGCCGCCGGGCCGCGCCGGCGAGCCGGGCGGCCAGCTCGACCAGGGGGGCCACGTCGCCCTCCAGCCCCGCCCAGGCCACCTGGGGACGGCGCACCGAGCCGAACCGCCCGCCGCCGGCCAGCCGCAGCCGCATCGGTGGCGCGGCCGCCACGGCCCCACCCACCGCGGTGACCAGAGGCGCGACCGTCTCCTCCGGCACCGCGCCCAGGAAGAGCAGGGTGAGGTGCCACCGGTCCGGCACCGTCCACCGCGGCGCCCCGGGCAGCTCCCGCAGCGGCGCGACCGCGTCGGCCAGGTCGGCCCGGGCATCCGGCGGCGGGTCGACGGCGACGAACAGCCGCCGGCCGGCCGGGGTCAGGCCTGCACCGCCAGACCGGCGGCCTCCAGGGCGGCCACCAGCCGCAACCGCTCGGCGTCCCGCCGGGTCCCGTCGGGCGTCGTCCGCAGTTCGTGCGGGACGTCGAGCAGGAGCGCGGCCTCCACCAGCACGTCGTCGTAGGCGGCGACCAGCGCGCGTCGGCGGGCCATCGGCGCGCCCGCGGGGACCAGGCTCAGAGAGCGGCCCAGCCGCCGGACGTCGGCGGCGACGACCTGCAGCGGACGGCGGCCGGGTGGTGGCGCCCCGGCGGCGCGGCGGCGCTCCCGCCTCCGGCGGCCCCAGCGGTACACGGGGCCGGTCCACGCGATCAGCGCGGCGACGACGGCGACGGTGCCGCCGATCTGCAGCAGGGGGACGAGCATCGCACCTCCCGGGCCCGCGGGTGGATGCCGCGACGGTACCCCCGCGGGGCCCTCAGCCGCCGACGGTCTGCTGGCCCGGCGCCTGCCCGGCGGCGGCCTCCTCCGCCGCCCGCAGCTGGGGCGACGGGACCCGGCTGCCCGGGGCACCCACGCGCAGCCGCACGCGCGGCGGCGCGATCCCCGCCTCGAGCCGCACCCGCCGCCCGCGGGCCAGCCACGCCGCGGCGCCGACACCCGCGACGACGCAGACCGAGCCGCCCAGGATCAGGCCCCACGGCGCGCCCAGGTGCTCGGAGATCCACCCGATCAGCGGCGCCCCCAGCGGGGTGCCGCCCATGAAGCACATGAAGTACAGCGCCATCACCCGACCGCGCATCTGCGGGTCGACGCCCAGCTGCACGAAGCTGTTGTTGGCGACGCTGAACACCAGGGCGGCCGCCCCGGTGGGGACGAGCAGCAGCGCGAAGGACAGATAGCTCGGCATGAGGCCGCAGACGACCGTGAAGACCCCGAAGACCACCGCGGACACCACGAGGAACCGCTGCCGGGGCCGCACGTTGCGGCGGGTGGACAGCAGCGCACCGCTGAGCGACCCCACGGCGAAGGCCGTGGAGAGCAGGCCGAACGCCTCCGCCCCGAGGTCGAACACCTCGCGGGCCATCAGCGCGATGGTCACCTGGTAGTTGAAGCCGAAGGTGCCCAGCACGAAGGCCAGGGCCATCGCCAGGACCAGGTCGGGATGGGCCCAGGTGTAGGCGAGCCCCTCGCGCAGCTGTCCCTTCGCCCGCGCGACCGGCGGGCTGCGCCGCAGCTCCGAGGCCCGCATGCCGGCCAGCGCGGCGATCGTGAAGGCGAAGCTGGCCGCGTTGACGAAGAACGCCGGGGCGGTGTCCCCGGACGAGGCGCCGATCAGCAGGCCGGCCAGCGCGGGGCCGACCAGGCGGGCGCCGTTGAAGATGGTCGAGTTGAGGCTCACCGCGTTGGTCAGCAGCGCGGGGCCGACCATCTCGGACACGAAGGCCTGGCGTACCGGCGCGTCGATCGCGGAGACCGCTCCCAGGCCGCCGGCCAGCACGAAGACGTGCCACAGGGCCACGACGTCGGCCGCGACCAGGACCGCGAGGACCAGCGCGAGCACACCCATCAGGGCCTGGGTCGCCAGCAGCACCCGGCGCTTGTCGTAGCGGTCGGCGAGCACGCCGCCGTACATGCTCAGCAGCAGGCTGGGGCCGAACTGCAGCGCGGTGATGAGCCCGAGGGCGACCCCGCTGTCGCCGGACAGCTGCAGCACCAGCCAGTCCTGACCGATGCGCTGCATCCAGGTGCCGGTCAGGCTGACCAGGTTGGCGGAGGCGTAGATGCGGAAGTTCCGCACCCGCAGCGCACGGAACGTGCCCCTGCCCGGGTCCGGGACGGCCGGCTGGTCAGTGCTCGTGCAGGTCACCCACCGGCGAGCTTCTCCATGATCTCGGCGGCCTCGCGCAGGACCGTCCGCTCCTCGGGCGTGAGCTCCTGCAGCCGGCTGCTCAGCCACGCCTCGCGGGCGCGCGCCTCCGCCGACAGCATCTCCTCGGCAGCGTCGGTCAGCTCGATGATCACCTGGCGACCGTCGGTCGGGTGCGGGGTGCGGGTCACCAGACCCATCCCCTCCAGCGCGACGACCACCCGGGTCATCGACGGTGGCTGCACCCGCTCCTGGGCCGCGAGCTCCCCCGGGCTCATCGGCCCGTTGCGCTTGAGCGTCGACAGGGCGGCGAGGTGGGTGAGGGTCACCGAGGTGTCCACCCGCTGGTTGCGCAGCCGGCGGGAGAAGCGCATGACCGCCAGGCGCAGGTCGTGAGCCAGGGCCGCGGTGTCCAGCGTCGTACGGCTCACGTCGTCCAGCCTATCCCCGTGTGCTTAGCAGTGCTCAGAAGAGCTGCTGCAGTGGCTCGAGCATGAAGTACACGAGGAACAGCAACGCGATCACCCACATCAGCGGGTGCACGGCCCGCCGCCGGCCGACCGCGAGCTGCAGCAGGACGTAGCTGACGACGCCGGCGCCGATGCCGTTGGTGATCGAGTAGGTGAACGGCATCAGGGCGATGGTCAGGAACGCCGGGATGACCAGCGCCATGTCGTCCCAGGCCAGGTTCCTGATCTGGGCGATCATCAGCGCGCCGACGATGACCAACGCGGGCGCGGCGGCCTCGGAGGGCACGACCTGCACCAGCGGGCTGAACAGCGTCGCCACCAGGAACAGCACGCCGGTGACCACGCTGGCCAGGCCGGTCCGCGCGCCGTCGGCCACACCCGCGGTGGACTCGATGTAGGTGGTGTTGGACGAGACGCTGCCGGCGCCACCGGCCGCGGCGGCCAGGGAGTCGACCAGCAGGACCGGCTGCGACTTGGGCAGGTTGCGCTTCTCGTCGAGCAGATCGGCCTCCGCGCCGACGGCGGTCACGGTGCCGACGGTGTCGAAGAAGTCCGCGATCATGATCGAGAAGACGATGAGCAGGGCGGCGATGACGCCGATCCGCTCGAAGCCACCGAACAGCGAGAAGTTCCCGATGATCGACAGATCGGGGGTGGCCACGACGTCGTCGGGCAGGGTCGGCACCTGCAGGGCCCAGCCGCGGTCGTTCACCGCGCCGTCGTCGCCGAACCGGGGGCCGATGTCGGCGACCGCCTCGATGATGATCGCCAGCACCGTCGAGACGATGATGCCGATCAGCAGCGCGCCCTTGACCCTCCGCACCACCAGGACGGCGGTCAGCAGCAGGCCGACCACGAAGACCAGGATCGGCCAGCCGGCGAGCTGGCCCTCGACGCCGAAGCTGATCAGCGGGTTGCCGGGCCGGATGATCCCGGCGTCGGCGAGACCGATGATCGTGAGGAAGAAGCCGATGCCGACCGCGATGGCCGTCTTGAGCTGCGGCGGGATCGCCTCGAAGACCGCCTTCCGGAACCCGGTCAGCACCAGCACCGTGATGAGCAGGCCCTCGAGCACGACCAGGCCCATGATCTCGGGCCAGGAGAGCTGGGTGGCGGCGAAGACCGCCACGATCGCGTTGATGCCCAGGCCGGTGGCCACCGCGAACGGGTAGCGGCCGACGACGCCCATCAGCACCGTCATCAGGCCGGCGATCAGCGCGGTGACCGCGGCGACGGAGGCGAAGGGCAGCTCGTTCCCCTCGACGTCGGCGCCCGAGAGGATGATCGGGTTCAGCACCACGATGTAGGCCATCGTGAAGAAGGTGGTGAGACCACCGCGCAGCTCCCGGGTCACCGTCGAGCGGCGGGCGGTGATCTCGAAGAAGCGGTCCAGGCCGTTGCGGGGCCGCAGCTGCGGCCCGTCGCTGCGCCGCGGTCCGTCGGCGACCACGTCCGCCGGGGTTCCGCCGTCGGCGCTACCTGCGGTGGAGCCCGTGGAGGGGCGGGACTGGTCGGGCATGGCGGACTCCCCGGACGAACGGTGGCTGGCGACGAGCGGCGACAGCGTGCCACACGCCCGGGGGGTGATGCGTACGCGCCGTCCGGAAGGGTTCCGCGATCGTGACCTGCATCGCCGCCTAAGGTCGGACCGTGCCCGGACCGACGAAGCAGGCCCCGCCGCCGCTACGGGTGGACACCACCCGGGTGGTGCAGATCGGGATCGCCCTGTGGGCGGTCGCCCTGGTGGTGATGCTGGCCCTCGGCGACCGCGTCGACCGGCTCTGGACCTGGACCTGCCTGGCCGCGATCGGCCTCGGCTTCCTCGGCCTCTGGATCATGAAGCTCCAGGGCCAGCGCTGATCCGTCACGACGCCTCGTAGCCCTGCCGCCTGTCAACACCCCCCGTGCGCGTGTGGACAGCCGTCTGACCTGGGGATTCGTGGTGCGGCGTCGTCTCGTGCGCGGTAGACTTCGAACACCTGATCGAACCGGTGGGAGGTGTCGTGGACGAGCTGGAAGCGGCCCTCGACGCGCTCGCCGCCCAGGACCTCGACGGGTTGTTCGATCCGGCGCTGCTGGAGCGGGTGGCGCGGCTGACCGCGGCGGCGAACCGGCTGGCGGCCGAGGTGACCCGCACCGTGCGGCGGGCGGAGGCGGTGGGCGCCAGCGAGCACGACGGGCTGACGTCGATGCGGTCGTGGCTGCGCACCCACGCGCGGTTGGCGCCGCGGGAGATCGGCCGGCTGCTCGGCAACGGGCGGGCGCTGGAGCAGCTGCCGGCGCTGGCCGCCGCGTTCGCCGCCGGGCAGGTGACCGCCGATCAGGTAGCGGTGCTGGCGCCGGTCGGCTCGATGGAGGTGCAGGCCGAGGCGGTCGGGCAGGGCATCGACCTCGCCGAGATCGACACCCTGCTCACCGAGGTGGCGGCGACCCGGCCGTACGCGGAGCTCGGCCAGGTGGTGGGCCACTTCCTCGCCCGGCTCGACCCCGACGGGCCCGAGCTCGACCCGACCGAGGGCCGGTCGCTGAGCATCGCCAGGCACGCCGACGGCAGCGTGAGTGGCCGGTTCGAGCTCGACCCCGTGGGCGGGGAGAAGCTGCAGGCCGCGATCGAGTCGATCGTCCAGACCTCCCGCCCCGCCGGTGACACGCGGACCCGTGCCCAGCAGCAGGCCGACGCGTTCGTGCAGCTGTGCGACAACCAGCTCGCCGCCGGCACCCTGCCGGTCCTGCGCGCCCAGAAGCCGCACGTGGTGGTCACCATTCCGATCGACGACCTGGTCGACCCGGCCACCGGACCGGGCGCGGCGCGGATGGGGTTCGGTGCCACCATCTCCGCCGCCCGTGCCCGCTGGCTGGCCTGCGACGGCACCGTCACCCGCATCGTGATCGGGCCCGAACGGCAGCCACTCGAGCTCGGCCGGACGCACCGCGTGGTGAACGCGTCGCTGCGCAGAGCGGTCGAGCACCGCGACAGGACCTGCGTCTTCGCCGGCTGCGACGCCCCGTCCCACTGGTGCGACGTCCACCACCTCGTCCACTGGGCCGACGGCGGCGAGACGTCGCTGGAGAACTCAGCGCTGCTCTGCGAGCGGCACCACACCAAGGTCCACCACGGCTTCCGCGTCGAGCGCCTTCCCGACGGCCGATGGCGCACCTACCGCCCCGACGGCACCCAGATCCTCATCGGCGAACCGGTACCCGTCTGACCCGGGCCGTCGGCCGGAGGTCCTCCGTCAGTCCGTGAGGACGTCGAAGGCACCGGTGTCGTAGCGCGCCGTGCGCACCACCTCGGTCGCCTCGTCGACCACGAGGGTGGCCTGGCTGTGCGCACCGCAGCCGTAGTCGGCGGCGACGACGCGACCGTCGGCGGGGGCGTAGGCGTTGCCGCACGCGCCCACCGTCTGGCGCAGCGAGCCGGCCAGCGGGAGCCAGAAACCGCAGGTCGCACACGGTCCGGGCGCCTGGCGGGCCATCGGTGAGGACGGGCCGAAGTCGCCGGACACCCAGCGCCCGACGGCCTCGCGCCGGCCCTCCGCGGACATGACCCGCTCGCGGCCCAGACCGATCTCCTCGGCCACGACGCGGCCCTCGGGGTCGTCGGCGGAGTCGTCGTCGGCCAGGTAGGCCGGCACCAGCCGCGGGTCGTCCTCGGTGGAGGGCAGGACGTCGCCGACGGAGAGGTCACCGGGCCGCAGCCGCTCCTGCCACGGCACCCAGGCGGGAGCCAGCAGGGCGGTGTCACCGGGCAGCAGCACGACCTCGTCGACGGTGACGGTGTCCTCGCCGGGCACCCGGGCCACGGTGACCGCCCAGTACCAGCCGACGTAGCCGGGGAGCCGGCTGGCGAACGAGTGGGTGACGACCTCGCCGAGCTGCTCCGGGGCGACCTCGTCGGTCGCGGGCGTCACCGATTCCCGCGTCGCGGCGAGGTGGTCGCCGACGAGGGCGTCGTCGCCGGCGGTCTCGACGGCGGCGGCGCGGGCCAGCTCGACGGCCTCGAGGAGCACGTCGGCAGGCGGGGAGGACTCGGTCACCCCGCCATTGTCCCTGACGCGTCCACCTCGGCGGGTCACCACCCACCCCCTCCGGTGCGGCACGATGGGCCCGTGCCCGCGTCCCGTCGTCCACCCGGCGCCGGCCGCCGCGTGCACCGGAGCGGCCGCGGCGTCCCGACGCCTCTGGAGCGTGCCGACACCACCCCGCTCGAGGTGCCCGAGCCGCGCACCCGCCCGATGACCGCCCCGCCGGGCGACGACCGCCCCACCACGGAACTCCCCGGCCGGCCGGCGAAGCTGACCGTCACGCGGGTCGCGGCCGCCCGCTCGAAGGAGCTCACCGCAGCGGCCGCCCGGCGGGTCCGGGCGGCGAGCCGGGCCGACGGCGCCGGCGAGAGCGGCCTGACCCAGCTGCTGTGGGTGAACGCCCTGCACATGGCCGGCGACGCGATGATCGCGGTCTCGCTGGCCGGCACCCTCTTCTTCGCCGCGACGACCGATGCCCAGCGGGGCAACGTGGCGCTGTACCTGCTCGTGACGATGGCGCCGTTCGCCGTCCTGGCGCCGGTCATCGGCCCGGCGCTGGACCGGTTGCAGCGGGGGCGCCGCTGGGCGATCGCCGGCAGCCACCTCGGCCGCGCCCTGCTGGCCGTCGTGATGATGCGGCACTTCGACGACTTCTGGCTCTACCCCGCGGCCCTCGGGGTCCTGGTCCTCTCCAAGGCGCACAACGTGCTGCGGGCCGCCGTCGTCCCGCGCGTGCTGCCCGGCGCCATGTCGCTGACCTCGGCCAACGCCAGGCTGTCGGTCTTCGGGCTGGTGACGGCGGGCGTCGTCGGCGGTCTGGCGGCCGGCATCGCCGCAGCGCTCGGCTTCGACTGGGAGCTGGGCGCGACCGCCCTCGTCTTCGCCGTGGCCGCCGTGCTCGCGGTGCGGCTGCCCCCGCACGTCGACGTCCCGGCGGGCGAGCAGACCGCCGACGTGCTCACCACCGCCGAGATCCCCGTGGGCAGCAGGCGTCGCCGGGTCAGCCCGCACGTGGTGCTGGCGCTGCGGGCCAACGCGGCGCTGCGCTTCCTGGGCGGCTTCCTCACGATCTTCAGCGCCTTCCTGGTGCAGGCCAGCTTCGACGACGGCTGGGCGGCGACCCTCGCCCTCGGCGCCGTCGCCGCGGCGGCCGGCCTGGGCAGCTTCGCCGGCACCGCCGTCGGCTCCCGCATGCACACCGCCGCCCCCGACCGCCTGGTGCTGGTGTCGGCGACCGTGGCCGCCGCGATCACGCTGCTGGCGGCGATCTTCTACAGCTTCGCGATGGCCGCCGTCGTCGCCGGCGTCTCGGCGGTGACGAACGCGCTCGGCAAGGTGGCCCTCGACGCGATCATCCAGCGCGAGGTGCCCGACACCCTGCGCGCCTCGGCCTTCGCGCGGTCGGAGACCTGGCTGCAGATGTCCTGGGTGGTCGGCGGCGCGGTGGGCATCGCGCTCCCCCCGACCGGCTGGCTGGGGTTCACCGTGGCCGCCGCGCTCCTCGTCCTGGCGGTCGGGCTGGTCGTGTGGAGCCTCTACCGCGGCCGCGCCACCGTGGGGGTCTCCCCGGATGCGCCGACGACGCCCGTGGGACCCTCGTGGTCGTGAGCAGGTCCCCCGCCGTCCTGCCGCTGCTCCTCCTCCTGGCCGGGTGCGGGGCCGGCGAGCCGTCCGCGCCACCCGACGTCGCCGTCGAGGTCGGGCCGCAGCAGGTCGACGTCCGCCCCACCCAGTTCTGCCTGGACGGCGAGGGGCAGCGGTACGACACCGCCGCGCCGATCCTCGAGGTCTCCCCCGGCGCCCGGATCAGCCTGTCGGTGCCCGAGTCGGTCGCCGAGCAGGGCTGGAGCATCCAGGTCTTCGACGAGAAGCTCGAGGAGCAGCTCGGCGAGGTGGACGTCCCCCGGGGCCAGACGGCCTTCGAGGAGATCACCACGAACGACGTCCTGCCGCCCGCGTTCTACCTCGTCGTCGTGGAGGACAAGGGCGGCGAGTGCGGCGAGTTCTCCGGCGCGTGGCCGGTCGGCTTCCTGCGCGCCGGCGGCGACCTCAGCGGGACCGAGACGCCTTAGGCCTCCAGGTCGGAGGCCACCGCCCGCAGCACCGAGGCCACCTTGCGGGACTCCGCCCGGTCGGGGTGCCGGCCGTGCCGCAGCCCCTCGCCGACGTCGTCGAGCAGCTTGATCAGGTCCTCGATGATCGGGACCAGCTCGTCGGGCTTCTTCCGGCTCTTCGCCGCGACCGTGGCCGCCACCGACGGCAGCGGGTCGAGGATGCGCACCTGCAGCGCCTGGTCACCCCGCCGCCCGGCGACGATGCCGAACTCCACGCGCTGCCCCGGCTTGAGCTCCGAGGTCCCGGCCGGGAGGGCGTCCTTGTGCACGAAGACGTCCGGGCCGTCCTCGCGCGCCAGGAAGCCGAAACCCTTCTCCGGGTTGAACCACTTGACCTTGCCGGTGGGCACGTCGGATACCTCGTCGCTCGCTTCCGATCCGGCACGCGGGCCGGGGGGACATCGGCGGCACTCATGCCGCTCGTCCGACAGGTTAGCCGCCCTCGCCGCCGCCCGGACCTGCCATTCCGGGCTACCCCTAGCCTGGGCCGGTGACCTCTCCCCCGGAGGCAGCCGACCACCCGGACTACCGGTTCACCCTGGCCAACGAGCGCACCCTCCTGGCCTGGCTGCGCACCGGGCTCGCGCTCGTCGCCGGCGGGGTCGCCGTCGCCACCTACGCGCCCGACCTCGGGGTGCGCTGGGGCAGCGCGGCGGTGGCCCTGGGCCTGGTGCTGGCCGGGCTCGGCACGGCGCTGGCCGGCTACCGCCGGTGGCGGGCGAACGAGGAGGCCATCACCGCGGGCCGTCCGCTTCCGGCGAGCTGGCTGCTGCCGGCCGTGACCGCCTCGGTGGCTGCGGTGATCGTGGTCGTGGCGGTGCTCGTCGGCGTCGAGGTCCTGTGACACCGCCGGTCGAGACCCAGCCCGAGCGCACCGCGCTGGCCTGGCAGCGCACCGGCCTGGGCGTGCTGGCGGTGGCCGGGCTGCTCGCCCACGGCGCGGTGCGCGACCGCGACCCGGCCGTCCTGGTCGTGGCGGGCGCCGCGGCGCTGCTCGGCCTCGCCGTCCTGGGCGGTCTGGCCCCGGTCCGCTACCGCCGGCTCGCCGGATCCCGGTCCGGCGTCGCCGTGCCGGCGCTGGTCCGCGCGGCCACCGCCGTCGTCGTCGTGGTCGCCGTGCTGGCGGCCGTCGCCGTCCTCAGGCGGCAGTGACCTTCGGGACGACGTCGAGGCGGTCGAGCAGCTCGAGGAAGACGACCGCGAAGTCGTTCTCCGCCACGGAGCGGGTGACCTCCGCCCAGTCGACCTGCTCGCGCAGGGCGCGGGCGACCGGCAGCATCCGGCCGAAGTCGCAGTAGTGCTCGTCCAGAGCCATGAGCTTGGTGACGACGATGTCGGTCGCGGTCAGCACCGGCATCTGCACCGACAGCACGGGCAGCACCTCCGACCGCTCGATGAGGTCGGTCTCGACCGGATGCCCGCAGGTGCGCCAGAGCACGTCGACGAACGAGTCGCCCTGGACGACCTTGGTGAGCCAGTCCTCGGGCGGGTCGACGACCTGGAGGCCGGCGTCGGCGAGCACCTTGGCCGCCCGCTCGGACTCGGCGGCCGGGACGAGGAAGTCGGCGTCGTGGTCGGGCTCGGGAGCCCCGCGGACCCAGGCCGCGTACCCGCCGCAGAGGGCGAACGGCACGTCGCCCTGCTTGAGCGCGACCGCTGTCCGCTTCAGGAGGTCGCGGATCTCGTCCCGCTCCGATGGCTGCACACGGGTCCGACTACCCCCGGTGAGCGGCGGGACGAACATCGGCGGTAGATCCGCCACCGTCGGGGCACAGCCACTCCGTGCGCATCGCGACCTTCAACATCCTGCACGGACGCTCCCTGGAGGACGGCCGGGTCGACGTCGAGCGCCTGGCCGACGCGGTCAAGCGCCTGGACGCCGACGTGCTCGGCCTGCAGGAGGTGGACCGGGACCAGCCGCGCTCCCTGGGCGCCGACCTGACCGCCGTGGCCGCCGAGGCCATGGGCGCGGTGGACTCGCAGTTCGTCGCGGCCCTGTCCGGGACGCCGGGCGGCACCTGGATGGCGGCCACGGGCGAGGAACAGCCCGGGTCGGCCAGCTACGGCATCGCGCTGCTGTCCCGGTACCCGGTGGTGTCCTGGCGGGTGGTGCGGCTGCCCCCGCTCCGGGCCAGCGTGCCGCTGTGGTCGCCGATGACCCGCCGGCCGTTCCTCGCGCGGGACGAGCCGAGGGTGGCGGTGGCCGCCGTCCTGGAGGGGCCGTTCGGGCAGTTCACCGTCTGCAACACGCACCTGTCGTTCATCCCCGGATGGAACGCCACGCAGCTGCGCCGGCTGGTCCGCTCGCTCACCGGGACCCGTGAGCCGCTGGTGCTCATGGGCGACCTCAACATGCAGCAGAAGCAGGCCGCCCGCGTCAGCGGTCTGCGGCCGATCGCCACGGCGGCGACCTTCCCCGCGTCGCACCCCCGCCGTCAGCTCGACCACGTGCTGGTGCGCGGCGGCCTGCGGGCGACCGGCCCGGCCGAGGCGGTGCCGCTGCCGCTGTCCGACCACCGCGCGCTCGTCGTCCCCTGCGGCCCGGGCTGACGAGTCGCGCCACCGGCCCCGCTGCGCCACGATCCCCGCATGGCCCTCAACGGTGCAGCGCACGTCTTCTCGCTCGTCGCCACCATCGTTCGGGTGGTGTGCTCGGTGATCGCCGCGGTCATCGTGATCCACGCCGTCTTCGTGCTGTTCGAGGCCAACCCGGCCAACGGGCTCGTCTCGTTCACCGCCGGCTGGCGGGACACCTTCGGCTGGTTCACCAAGGACCTGTTCACGCCGTCGGACCCGAAGATCGCCGAGGCCATCAACGACGGCCTGGCCGCGCTCATCTGGGTGGTTGCGGGCAGCCTGCTGTCGAAGCTGATCGTGCGCCTGACGCCGTCCTCGAAGGCCAACGCCTAGGGACTAGGCGTTGCGAACGGCGGCCGCCGACTGCAGGCCGAGCTCCTCGACCGACACCTGCCGCATCTCGACCTTGCGGATCTTGCCGGTGACCGTCATCGGGAACGCGTCGACGACCTTGACGTAGCGCGGCACCTTGTAGTGGGCGAGCTTGCCCGCGCAGAACTCCCGCAGCGCCTCCGCGGTGAGCGGCTCGGCCCCCTCGCGCAGCCGCACCCACGCCATGAGCTCCTCGCCGTACCGCTCGTCGGGGACGCCGATCACCTGCGCGTCCACCACGTCGGGGTGCGTGTAGAGGAACTCCTCGATCTCTCGCGGGTACACGTTCTCCCCGCCGCGGATGACCATGTCCTTGATCCGGCCGACGATGTTCAGGTAGCCCTCGTCGTCCATGACGGCGAGGTCGCCGGTGTGCATCCAGCGCGCCCGGTCGATCACCTCCGCGGTCTTCTCGGGCTCCTCCCAGTAGCCGAGCATCACCGAGTAGCCGCGGGTGCAGAACTCCCCCGGCGTCCCGCGCGGCACGGTCAGGCCGGTCTCGGGGTCGACCACCTTCACCTCGAGGTGCGGGTGCACCTGGCCGACGGTGGAGGTGCGCCGGTCGAGGTCGTCGTCGGCACCGGTCTGGGTGGAGACCGGCGAGGTCTCCGTCATGCCGTAGCAGATGGTCACCTCGGTCATGCCCATCTCGCTGACCACCCGCTTCATGACCTCGACCGGGCACGGCGAGCCGGCCATGATCCCGGTGCGCAGCGACGACAGGTCGTAGTCGGCGAAATCGGGCAGTCCCAGCTCGGCGATGAACATCGTGGGGACGCCGTACAGCGAGGTGCAGCGCTCGTCCTGCACGGCCTTCAGCGTGAGCGCGGGGTCGAACCCGGGCGCCGGGATGACCATCGTGGCACCGTGCGAGGTGGCCCCGAGGTTGCCCATCCCCATGCCGAAGCAGTGGTAGTAGGGCACCGGGATGCAGATCCGGTCGGCCTCGGTGTAGCCGCAACCCTCGCCCACGAAGAACCCGTTGTTGAGCAGGTTGTGGTGGGTGAGGGTGGCGCCCTTGGGGAAGCCCGTCGTCCCCGACGTGTACTGGATGTTGATCGGGTCGTCGGCCGACAGCCTCGTCGCGCGCTCCGCGAGCACCCCCCGGTCGGCGGCGCGGCCGGTGTCCATGAGCCGCTCCCACTCCGGGGAGCCGAGGAAGACGACGTCGCGCAGGTCGGGGCACTCGCCCCGGACCTCGGCGACCATCGCGCGGTAGTCGCTGGTCTTGAACTCGGGCGCGCTCACCAGCACCGAGATGCCGGCCTGCTCCAGCACGTAGGCCAGCTCGTGCGTGCGGTAGGCCGGGTTGATGTTGACCAGGATCGCGCCGAGCTTCGCCGTCGCGTACTGGACGAAGACCCACTCGGCGCAGTTCGGCGCCCAGATGCCGACCCGGTCGCCCTTCCGGACGCCCATCGCGTCGAGGCCGAGCGCGCACGCGTCGACCTCGGCGACCAGCTCCGGGTAGGTCCAGCGGCGACCCGAGGCGCACTCCACCAGCGCCTCGTGGTCGCCCACCCGCGCTGCCGTCCGATCGAGGTTCGCCCCGATCGTGTCTCCGAGCAGGGGGACCGTGGCGGTCCCGCTGCTGTAGGACGGCAGCGCGGGGGCGGTCACGGCTTCCGGTTCTCCGGCAGCTGGACCCCCGCCCGGTTGGGCTTGTCGGTCGGGTGCGCGTAGCGGAGGCTCTCGACCGGCAGCGGGAAGCTGTGGTCCTCACCGAACGGTGAGAGCGACCCCGCGGAGACGCTGGTGAGCTCCGTCAGCGGCGGGCCGCCGTCGTCGGACTGCCCCCAGGTGGGCTCCACCAGGTGCGCGTGCTTCTCCTTGCGCTTGGCCATGTCGCCTCCGTGTCCAGGTGCGCCGCGCGGCGCACGTTCCCGGTCATCTTCTCGCGACCGGCATCCGCACGCACGCTCCCCCTACCGGCGGGTGAGTCGGGCGCCGTAGAGCGTCGGCAGGCCCTCCGCGGTGAGCACCCACTGCCCGTCCCCCACCGGTGCGGCCCGCACCTCGCCACCGTCCAGGGCCTGGACGGCGCGGGTGCGCCACACGGCGGTGCTCAGCAGCTGCAGCCGGACCGGCTCCTGCATCGGGTCGAGCTCGTCGAAGCCCTCCGGCTCGAAGGCGATGACGGCGGGGCCGGCGATGCGCAGCCGGCCGCGCTGCCACGGGGTGACTGCCAGCGCCCGGTGCCAGCGGCGGGTGCGCAGCAGGGCGCCGGTCCCGGCGACGACGCCGGCGATCCCGAGCAGCACCAGCGCGATGACCAGCAGGCCCAGCCCGGGAACGCGCCGTCCGCCGTCGGCCAGCGCCGTGCCGGCCCAGCCGAGGAGCACCCCGAGGACGACGGCGATGCCCCCGCCGCCCAGCCAGCGCAGCGCGCCCGCCTGGTGCGCGGCCAGGGCGGTGCGGGTGTGGGGGTCCTCCCCTGCTGGTGGCACCCGCTCATGCTGTCAGCAGCAGTCCCTTGCGACGACGACGTAGCGTGGACCGGATGCCCACGGAACCCCCTGCGACGCTCGCCGGCTGGCTGCGCACCCGCAGCGACGAGCAGCTGAGCGCGTTGCTGGCGGCCCGTCCCGACGTCGCCCGACCCGCCCCGTCCGACCTGGTCGCCCTCGCCAGCCGGCTGGCCGTCCCGGTCTCGGTCGACCGCGCCCTGGACGAGCTCGACGCCGCGACCCTCCAGGTGCTCGACGTCGTGCTGCTGGCCCCCACCGACGGCCTCCGCGCCGACGAGCTGGCCGCCGCGCTGCCCGACGTCCCGCCCGACGTCGTCGCCGCCGGGCTGGAGCGCCTGACCACGCGGGCCGTGCTCTGGGGCGACGACGTCCTGCACGCGCCCGACCCGGTGCGCCGCGCCGTCCGCCACCCGGCCGGGCTCGGCCGCCGCGCGACCGAGCTGCGGGTGCAGCTGCCCGCCGACCTGGCGGCGACGATCGACGCCCTCGATCCCGAGGAGCGCGCGGTCCTGGAGCGGCTGGCCGGCGAGCGACCGGTCGGCCACCTGCCCGACTCCCCCAACGGCGGCTCGACGCCGGCCCGCCGGCTGCTGCAGCGCGGCCTGCTCGCCCGCATCGACGCGCTCAACGTGGAGCTGCCCCGCGAGATCGGCCTGCACCTGCGGGGCGACCGGCCCTACGGCCCGCCGCGGCTGCGCCCCGAGCCCACGGTGACCGGGAAGGACCAGGCGACCGTGGACCGGCGGGCCGCCGGTGCGGCACTGGAGAGCGTCGGCCGGATCGGTGAGCTGCTCGCCCTGCTCGAGGAGGAGCCGGCCGGGTTGCTGCGCAGCGGCGGGGTCGGGGTGCGGGACCTGAAGCGGCTGGCGAAGGCGCTGCACATCGGCGAGCCGCAGGCCGCCTGGCTGCTGGAGCTGGCCTACGCGGCCGGGCTGCTCGACGTCGGCGGTCCGCACCGCGACGAGTGGCTGCCCACGCGGGCCTACGACATCTGGCGGGAGCAGGACCTCGCCGATCGCTGGGCGGTGCTCGCCGCCGGCTGGCTGAACGGGGTGCGGCTGCCGTCGCTTGTCGGGCAGCGCGACGTCGCCGGCAAGGCGGTCAACCCGCTCTCGCCGGACGTCACCCGGCACACCGCGCCCGCCATCCGCCACTCGGCGCTGACCGTGCTCGCCGAGCAGCCGCCCGGCTCGGGGCTGGCCCCCGAGGACCTGGTGGCGCTGCTCCGCTGGCGCACCCCGCGCCGGGTCGATCGGCTCGCCCCGGTGCCCGGGATGCTCGACGAGGCGGCCCGGCTGGGGGTCGTCGTCGGCGGGGTGCTGTCGACCGGCGGCCGCGGCCTGCTGGCCCGCGGCGAGGACGGCGCCGCCGAGGGCATGCAGGGCCTGCTGCCCGAGCCGGTCGACCACGTGCTCGCCCAGCCGGACCTCTCGCTGATCGCGCCCGGCCCGCTGGTCGCCGAGCTGGCCGACACCCTCGCCGTCGTCGCCGACGTCGAGTCCTCCGGCGGGGCGACGGTCTTCCGGGTCTCGGAGTCCAGCGTCCGGCGGGCCCTGGACTCCGGATGGTCGGCGTCGGACCTGCACGACTTCTTCGCCCGCGCCTCCCGCACGCCGGTGCCGCAGGCGCTGGACTACCTGGTCGACGACGTCGCCCGGCAGCACGGCCGGCTGCGGGTGGGGTCGATCGAGTCCTACGTCCGTTCCGACGACCACGGGCTGCTCTCGCAGGTGCTCAACGACCGGCGGACCGCCCCGGCGGAGCTGCGGCGGCTGGCCCCCGGCGTCCTCGTCAGCGGCCTGGGCGCCGACGAGGTGCTCACCGTGCTGCGCGAGGCCGGCTACGCCCCGGCCGGCGAGCACGCCGGCGGTGCGGTGCTGACCCGCCCACCGGCCCGCCCGCGCGCGATGGGTCGCAAGGCCGGCTCGGACTCCGCCCCCGCACCCCGTGCCCTCACCGCCGACGAGGTGGCCGCCACGGTCAAGCAGATGCGCGCCGGCGACGCCGCGCTCTCGGCCCGCCGCGGCGAGGCCGTCCGCCAGGTGCCCGGGGTGACGACGGCGAGCACGCTGGAGCTGCTCTCCCGCGCCGTGCGCGACGGCTCGGCGGTGTGGCTGGGCTACGTCGACGCGCAGGGCAGCGGCAGCCAGCGGGTGGTGCGCCCGGTGTCGCTGGTCGGCGGCTTCCTGCAGGGCTACGACGAGCGGCGCGGGGAGAACAGCACCTTCGCCGTCCACCGGATCACCTCGGTCGCTCTCGTGGAGGACGACACGGCATGACGGACCTCTCGATCCAGGAGCGGCTCTTCCCGGACATGCGCTGCTTCGGCTGCCGCCCGGCCAACGAGCGCGGGCTGCGGCTGCGCAGCTGGCCCACCGACGACGGGGCGACGGCGGAGTTCCTGCCGTGGCCGGAGCACGACAACGGCCTGGGCTACCTCAACGGCGGCATCATCTCGACACTGCTCGACTGCCACAGCGCCGCCGCGGTCATGCACGAGGCCGACCGGCGCGGCTGGGGCGCGCTGCCCGGTGCCGCGCTGGCCTACGTCACCGCGGGCCTCGACGTCCGGTACCTGCGGCCGGCGCCGCTCGCCGAGCCGGTGTCGCTCGTCGCCGTCGTCACGGAGGCCTCCGAGGTGCAGATGACCGCCGACGTGCAGCTGCACTGGGACGGCAAGCCGCGCGCGACCGCCGTCGCCGTCTGGAAGCGCTGGCGCCCGCGCGCCTGATCACGGGAAGGCGGCGCCGCCCGCCGGCGTTAGCCTGATCAGTCCGGCGCGCTCGTCCGCGCCGTCATCCCCGAACGAAGGACACCCCGCCTTGAGCGACGGCCCCCTCATCGTCCAGTCGGACAAGACCCTGCTCCTCGAGGTCGACCACCCGCTGGCCAAGGAGTGCCGGGCGGCCATCGCGCCGTTCGCGGAGCTGGAGCGCTCCCCCGAGCACGTGCACACCTACCGGGTGACGCCGCTCGCGCTGTGGAACGCCCGCGCCGCCGGCCACGACGCCGAGCAGGTCGTCGACGCGCTCGTGCGCTACTCGCGCTACCCGGTGCCGCACGCCCTGCTGGTCGACGTCGCGGACACCATGGACCGCTTCGGCCGGCTCACCCTGGCCAACAACCCGGTGCACGGGCTGGTGCTGACGTCCTCGGACAAGGCCGTGCTGGAGGAGGTCGTCCGCTCCAAGCGGGTGGCCCCGATGCTCGGTGCCCGCATCGACGAGGACACGATCGTCGTCCACCCCTCGGAGCGCGGGCGGCTGAAGCAGGCGCTGCTCAAGGTCGGCTGGCCGGCCGAGGACCTCGCCGGCTACGTGGACGGGCAGGCGCACCCCATCGAGCTCGACCAGTCGGGCTGGCACCTGCGCGACTACCAGCAGGAGGCCGTCGAGGGCTTCTGGGCCGGCGGCTCGGGCGTCGTCGTCCTCCCCTGTGGCGCCGGGAAGACGCTGGTCGGCGCGGCGGCCATGGCCGAGGCGAAGGCGACCACGCTGATCCTGGTAACCAACACCGTCGCCGGGCGGCAGTGGAAGCGCGAGCTGATCGCGCGCACCACGCTGACCGAGGACGAGATCGGCGAGTACTCGGGCGAGCGCAAGGAGATCCGCCCGGTCACCATCGCGACCTACCAGGTGATCACCACCCGCCGGAAGGGCGAGTACCGGCACCTCGACCTGTTCGACGCGCAGGACTGGGGCCTGATCGTCTACGACGAGGTGCACCTGCTGCCCGCGCCGATCTTCCGGCTCACCGCCGACCTGCAGTCGCGCCGCCGGCTCGGCCTGACCGCGACCCTGGTGCGCGAGGACGGCCGCGAGGACGACGTCTTCTCCCTCATCGGGCCCAAGCGCTACGACGCCCCGTGGCGCGACATCGAGGCGCAGGGCTACATCGCGCCGGCCGAGTGCATCGAGGTGCGGGTCTCGCTCGACGACGAGGAGCGGATGACCTACGCCGTCGCCGAGCCCGAGGAGCGGTACCGGATCGCGGCGACCGCGCAGTCGAAGCTGCCGGTGATCCGGCGCGTGCTGGAGCGGCACCCCGACGAGCAGAAGCTGGTCATCGGCGCCTACCTCGACCAGCTCGAGGAGCTCGGCACCGCGCTCGACGCCCCGGTGATCCAGGGCTCGACCACCAACCGCGAGCGGGAGAAGCTCTTCGACGCCTTCCGCGCCGGCGAGATCAAGACGCTCGTCGTCTCCAAGGTCGCGAACTTCTCGATCGACCTGCCGGAGGCCGCGGTCGCCGTCCAGGTGTCGGGCACGTTCGGCTCGCGGCAGGAGGAGGCCCAGCGGCTCGGCCGGGTGCTGCGGCCCAAGGCGGACGGACGGCAGGCGCACTTCTACACGGTGGTCAGCCGCGACACCCTGGACGCCGAGTACGCCGCCCACCGGCAGCGCTTCCTCGCCGAGCAGGGCTACGCGTACACGATCGTCGACGCCGCCGACCTGGCCGGCCCGGGCGAGGTCAACGGCCCCGACTGGGTGGACGAGCCCGCCGACTGAGCACCGAGTGTGTGCGCTGACGCCCGGTTCCGAGCCGTGGAACCGGGCCTCAGCGCACACCGTCCGGGGCCTCGACTCCAGATCGGGACGAGACCGCCGAACATCCGTCTGTGTCCCGTCGTCCGTGGTGGGCCATCGGGCTGACCGTGGCCGGTGTGCTGTGGATGCTCTACGCCGGCTGCGTGTTCCTCACGGGTTACTGGGCCACGGTCACGGTCACCGGTGGAGCGGGCGACGGCTTCTGCGACGTCGTCTGGAACGACCCGGACGGGCTGCGGCACAGCGGCGAGTCCGACTGCTACGACGAACCGGAGGGCAGCCGGTTCGAGGTGCGGGTGTCGGGGTGGCCGGACGCCGATGAACCGACACTGGTCGAGACCTACGTCGGCATGGGATTGGTGCTCGGCCTGCCACCGGTCGCCCTCGGGGGTGGTCGCCTCGTCCAGCTCGCCTGGCGGCGGCGCTTCCCTCCGGCGCCCCACCTGCAGACACCTCTGGCGCCGGAGGGCTCGGGCGGCGCACTGGCCGACCAGCGCACCGTCGCCGCTCTGGCACGGGTCCGCCGGCGCGCCTGGCTCCTGGCAGCGGCCGGGCTGGTGGGCACCGCTGCCCTCGTCGGCACCTTCACGGTGGAGGTCGAGGCCGACCAGCACCTGCGGGACGTCGGGGTCACCACGGTCGGGACCGTCGTGCAGGTCGAACCCGACTCGAAGTGGAGCACCGGAGCGGCAGCGGTGCGATTCACGGCCGACGGCGACACCGGGATCCGGCGTGTGACGCTCGGCGGCTACGCGGACGACTACGTGGAGGGCGACGTGGTGGACGTCGTCTACGACCCGGTGGACCCGGGGCGGTTCATCATCGACGACGCACTCTACGGACCCGAGTGGACGGGTTGGGTGGTCGCTCCGTCGTTGCCGCTCGCCCTGGTTGCCCCGTTCGGCGTCCTCCGCGTGGCCAGGGTCCGGCAGATGCGCCGCCTGCTGACCACCCGGAGCTGGGCGCGGATGCCGACGGAGGTGGAGGACCTCCACTACCGATGGCAGTTCACCGTCGACGGCGGCTCGGTCTGGCGATCGGGCCGATACCTCGGCTGGCTGCCCGACTGGCCGTCGTCCGGGTACTCGACGGTGTGGGTCTCCGACGGGACGACCGCCGTCTTCGCTCCGGATCCAGGAGGCGTGCTGGTCCTCGCCCGACGCCGCCGCTGACGTCGCTCCGCCAGCGGAGCCGACCCTTCCGTCACCACCTGCCGCGCGGGTCCGGTGGCTCGTGGGGAAGCCGGGACCGGCGGGAGTGACGTGCCGGTCCCTCACGCATGAGGATCCCCACAGCGGCGACCTCTTGACGACGCATTTCCGCAGGTCAGGGGCACGCGTCGCGCCCCTATACGTCGTCCGCAGCGGGGCACGCGGGAGGGGACCGGTTGGGCGTGTTGGTCTGCCGGCAGCGAAGATGGACGCCGTCATGGGGAGTGCATTGCGAGCGGAGGCCTTGAGCCCGCAGACGAACAGCCGACCGCTCCGGGCGTGGCAGCAGGCCGCTCTCGCGCAGTACGAGGAGCAGTCCCCCAAGGACTTCCTGGTCACCGCGACCCCGGGCGCGGGCAAGACGACCTTCGCCCTGACGCTGGCCGCGCGACTGCTCGCCCGCCGCGAGGTCGCCCGCGTGATCGTGGTCTGCCCGACCGACCACCTGCGCCTGCAGTGGGCCGACGCCGCCGACGCGATGGGCATCGTTCTGGACCCCGGCCTGACCAACGCCGTCGGGCCGGTGCGCGCCGGCACGCAGGGCTACGTGACCACCTACGCGCAGGTCGCCGGCAAGCCGATGCTGCACGCCGCCCGCGCCACCGCCGTCAAGACGCTCGTCATCCTCGACGAGGTGCACCACGCCGGTGACGGCCTCTCCTGGGGGGAGGCGGTCGAGGAGGCCTACGGCTTCGCCGCGCGCCGGCTCTGCCTCACCGGGACGCCGTTCCGCACCAAGCCCGACGAGCGCATCCCCTTCGTCCGCTACGAGGAGGACACCTTCGAGGGCGACGACGGCGAGGGCGGCGTCGGGCTGGTCAGCCGCGCCGACTACACGTACGGCTACAAGGAGGCGCTGGCCGACAACGTCGTCCGGCCGGTCGTGTTCGCCGCCTACACCGGGACGTCGCGCTGGCGGAACTCCGCCGGTGAGGTCGTCGCCGCGTCGCTGTCGGAGGCCGGCACCCGTTCCGTGGAGATGCAGGCCTGGCGCACCGCGCTCGATCCCAAGGGCCAGTGGGTGCCGCACGTCATCGCCGCCATGGACGACCGGATCACGCACCTGCGCGAGGAGGGCGGCATGCCCGACGCCGCCGGGCTGATCCTCGCCAGCGACCAGGACGACGCCCGCGCCTACGCCAAGATCGTGCGCCGGGTGACCGGCAAGGCCGCCGAGCTGATCCTGTCGGACGACCCGAAGGCCTCGAAGAAGATCGAGCGCTTCGCCACCGGGTCGGCCCGGATCGCGGTCTGCGTGCGCATGATCTCCGAGGGCGTCGACGTCCCCCGCGCCGCCGTCCTCGCCTGGATGACCTCCTACCGGACGCCGCTGTTCTTCGCCCAGGCCGTCGGCCGCGTCGTCCGCTCCCGGTCGCCGCACGAGTCGGCGACCGTCTTCCTCCCCGCGGTGCGGCCGCTGCTGTCGCTGGCCGCCTCGATGGAGGAGCAGCGCAACCACGTCATGCCCCCGCCGCGGAGCCAGTCCGACGAGGAGCTGGAGGCGCTCGATCTGCCGCCGCGGGAGCCGCGCGAGGGCGAGATGAAGCAGTGGGAGGCCCTGGAGGCCGACGCCCGGTTCGCGCACGTGCTGCACAGCGGGACGGCGCACACCGGCGAGGGCTCGGGCCCGGCCGTGGTCGTCGGCGAGGAGGACGAGGAGTTCCTCGGGATCCCCGGCCTGCTCACCCCGGCCCAGACGGCCGAGCTGCTGGCCAAGCGGGACGACGAGCTGCGGCAGCGGATCGCGGCGAGCCATCGCGCCGACGACGGTGACTTCATGATCGTCGAGGACCACCCGGACGAGGACGACGCCGGCCGCTCGTGGCGCGACGCCGCCGAGCTGCGCCGCGAGATCAACAAGCTGGTGAACCGGGTCGCGGCGCGGACAGCACAGCCGCAGGCCGTGGTGCACACGCAGCTGCGGCAGTCGGTGCCCGGCCCGCCGTCGGCGTCCGCCTCGGTGGACGTCCTCCGCGCCCGCCGGGAACGCCTCCGCACGATGCTCTGACACCGCAGCGGTGAAGCGTCGAGGCCCAGAACCGCGTCGGTTCCGGGCCTCAGCGCTTCGAAGCTCGGGGGTCAGTCGGAGAGCAGGCCGCGCGCGGCGGCGATGGCGACGGCCTCGGTGCGGCCGTTGGCACCCAGCTTGGCGAGGATGTTGCTGACGTGCACGCTCGCCGTCTTCTCGCTGATGTAGAGCTCGGCGCCGATCTGACGGTTGGTCCGCCCCTGCGCGAGCAGGCGCAGCACCTCGGCCTCGCGGGGCGTCATGACCGCCGAGACCTCGACCGTCCGCACTCCCCCGACGTCGAGCCGGCCGCGCCGGATCAGCGCCTCGAGCGCCGACCGCAGCGGCGTCGCGCCGAGCCGGACGGCGACCTCGTGCGCGAGCGCCGCCTGCTCCGCCGCACCGGCCCGGTCGCCGGTGGCCAGCAGCGCCTCGGCCAGGCGCCACCGCGAGCGGGCCTCCTCGTAGACGTGCCCGAAGCCGAACGCCTCCACGGACGCACGCCAGAGTTCGGGAGCCGGGTCACCCTGCAGCCGGGCGGCCTCGGCGTCCACCCGGGCGATCCAGGCGAGACCCTCCACGCCGATCGTGTCGCCGTAGTTCTTCCGGTAGATGTCGACCGCCGACCGCGCGATGCCGACCAGCTCGGCTCCCGCCGTCGTCCAGTGCTCGACGGTGGCGGCGTCGCCGTCACGGCGGGCGGCGGCCGCTGCGTCGCCCACCGCCGCCAGGGCGGTGCCCACCGGCCGGAGCACGCCGAGGTGGTCGTCCGGCCATGCCCGCAGCATCCGCCGGCTGATGTCCCGCGCGACGTCGACCGCGGTGCGCGCGTCCCCCTCCCAGGCCGCCAGGTCGACCTCGGAGGCGGCCGTGACCAGGCCGAGCAGGATGTGCGCATTCAAGCGGGTGGTCAGCGAGCGCGCCCAGTCGAGGCGCTTGCGCGCGTTCGGGTCGCCCCGGCCCACGAGGACCAGCAGCCCGTCGGCCCGGACGTGCGCCGCCATCTCGGGGACGCGCGCCAGCTGATCGGCCTCGGCGAGGCTCGCGTCCCAGTCGCCGGCCATGTAGCGC
This sequence comes from Bacillus sp. AZ43, assembly GCA_004570425.1. Classification (GTDB taxonomy): domain Bacteria; phylum Actinomycetota; class Actinomycetes; order Mycobacteriales; family Geodermatophilaceae; genus Blastococcus_B. The sequence continues at coordinate 18,948 of SPQJ01000032.1, read as the reverse complement.
GCGGTCACCTGCAGGTGGCGCAGCTCCGCCGGGTAGAACGACCACTCGATGCCGAGGTCGCGGGCATGCTTCGTCCCTCTGGTGGTCCACTCGAGCGCCTCGGCGATCCGGCCCGCCTCGAAGGCGACCGTCGCCAGGTTGAACAGCACCCGCATCTCGATGTCGACGTCACCCGACCGCCGGGCGCGGCGCAGTGCCTCGTCCAGCCTGGTCCGCACCTCGGCCGGGTCCATCCCGGGCAGGGACCGCATCTGGGTGACGGCGATGTCCGACCAGGCAGCGTCCAGCCCCAGCGCATCGGCGGCCGCGAGGGCCTCCGCGGCCGCCGCTTCCGCTTCCTCGACGGCGCCGATCGAGTAGCACATCCGGGCGTGCGTGGCCGCGGCCCAGGTGCGCACCTCGGACGGAGGGTCGGCCGGCACCAGGGCCATGGCGGCCGAGCTCTCCCGGTGCCCACCGGCGATGTCCTCGACGCGGACCATCGCCTGGGCCAGCGTGTAGTGCACCCGGGCCCGCACGGCCGGGTCGCTGTCGGGGCCGAGCAGGTCCAGCGCCGAGCGCAGCAGCGCGACCGCCCGGTGCAGCTCGCCCACCGTGCGGGCCGCGCCGGCGGTCTCCAGCAGCAGCGCCGCGTGGTCACGCCCGGCCAGGGCCTCGGCCTCCGGGACGGCCGGCCACAGCGACAGCGCCGCCTCCAGGTGCTGCAGCTGCTCGGCCGGGGCGCCCACCGAACACGCCGCCTCGGCGGCCTGCAGGGACGCGAGGAACGCGCCCGGGAGGTCGTTGCTCTCGCGGGCATGGTGCGCTCGCTCCGCCGCCGTCCCCGCCCCCGGCTCGGCGGCCAGGTAGGCGGCGATGGCGGCGTGCAGCCGCACCCGTTCCCCGGGCAGCAGGTCGGCCAGCACCGCCTCGCGCAGCAGGGCGTGCCGGAAGCGGTAGCGCCCGTCGTCGGAGACGACGAGCAGGTGGTGGTGCACGGTCTCGGCGAGCGCCGCCTCCAGCTCGCCGTCCCCGAGCCCGCCGACGGCGGCGACCAGCTCGTGCCGGACCCGGCGGCCCGCGACGGCCGCGATGCGCAGCACCTGCTGGGCCGCCGGGGAGCGCTGCTCGACCCGGGCCAGCAGGACGTCGGTGAGGGTCCAGGGCAGGGCCTCGCCCTCGAGGCCGGCGGCGACCAGTTCCTCGGCGTAGAAGGCGTTGCCCTCGGCCCGGGCGACGACGTCCTCGACCGCGGAGTCGGACAGCGTGCCGGACGCGGCGACCAGCCGGCGGACCAGCGCGCTCACGTCCGCCTCGGGCAGGGGCGCCAGGTCGAGCCGCTCGACGCCCGGCAGCCGCACGAGCTCGGCGAGCAGCGGGCGCAGGGGGTGGCGGCGGTGGAGGTCGTCGGAGCGGTAGGAGGCGACCACGGTCACCGGCTCGTCGACCATCCGGGCCAGGAGGTAGCGCAGCAGGTCGCGGCTCGACCGGTCGGCCCAGTGCAGGTCCTCGAGCACCAGCAGCAGCGGTCCGCTCGAGGCCAGCTCGCACAGCAGCGCCGCGACCGACTCGAAGAGCTGCAGCCGGCCGTCGTCGACCGGCTGGGGCGCGGCGCGGTTGGGCAGCGGCCGGCTGAGGTCGCGACCGTCGGCGGCGGGCTGGACCGGCGGGGCGGCGACCGGGCGGCCGGCCAGGAGCGCGGCCAGGGCCGGGTCGGCCGACGACACGGGAGCCAGGTCGGGGTCCGCACCGACCGGGCGCAGCAGGTCCACGAACGGCAGGTAGGGCAGGCCGACGTCGCCCAGGTCCACGCAGTGGCCGGTGAGCACCCGGACCCCGCGATCGGTGGCGCGGCAGGTCAGCTCGTCGAGGAGGCGGGACTTGCCGACGCCCGCATCGCCGGCGACGAGCACGGTGCTCGCCCGCCCCGATGCGGCCCGGTCGAGCGCAGCCAGGAGGCGGGCGAGCTCGGAGGCCCGTCCCACCATCGGCGCGTCGTCCCAGCGTGGCACGGCGTCGATCGTGTCACGGACCTCCGACAGGACCGAAGCGTTTCCCGCCCCGGCGGGGCCGGTCAGTGGGAGCGCCGGCGGTTGCGGAACCACGCGCCGCGCTTCGTGCGCGTCCCGCGACCCGCCGCCATCAGCACCTCCCGCCGGTAGGCCAGCTCGGAGTCCAGTGCCGGGTTGCTGTAGTGGAGCGTCATCGTCGTGCCTTCCGTCGTCCCTGTGGATGACGGGAACGTTCGTCCTGAGGCACCGACCCCGGCATCGGGCGGTCACGCAGTCCTCGCGCCTCAGCGCGCCCTAAGGGAGCCCGGAACGCCCTCAGACCCACCCGTTCGGGGGTCTCCGGGCGCGTAAGCGCAGGTGAGGCGGTTGGGTGCCGTTTTCCCGGGGAACCGCTCCCCCGCGGCGACCGCCGTCGGTTCCGGCCTGCCCACGGGCCCGGATCCGTGAGGAAGGGAGTTCGCCATGCGTCTCGGAACCGCCATCGTCCTGCTCGCCGTCGGCGCGATCCTGACGTTCGCGCTCAACGTCGACGTCAGCGGCATCGACCTGCAGGTGGTCGGCTGGATCCTGATGATCGTCGGCGCCCTCGGGATCGTCCTCGAGGTGGCCGTCTGGGGGCCGCGCCAGCGCCGGGTCACGCGCACCGACGCCTACGGGGACCCGGCCGGCGGGGCGCCGGTGCGCCGGAGCACCACGGAGGAGACCTACTGAGCGGTCCCGCTCCGCAGCGCAGGGCCCCCGTCGACGTCGACGGGGGCCCTGCTGCGTCTCAGCGCAGCTCGGTGCCCTTGGTCTCCCGCAGGGTGAGGATGACGGCGAAGGCGACCGCGGCAGCGATCGCGACGTACCAGAAGAACCACAGCGGGTGCCCCGCGTCCGACAGCGCGGTGATGACCAGGGGCGCCGTCCCGCCGAAGAGCGCGACGGTGAGGTTGTACCAGGCACCGATACCGGTCGCCCGCAGCTCCGTGGGGAACAGCTCGCTCATGATCGCGGGCGCGATCGACGCCATGAGGGCGTAGAGACCCAGGCCGACGCAGAAGACGACGATCAGCGAGAACAGGTTGTCCCGCACCAGGAAGGACAGCGGCACGATCAGCACCGCCATCGCGCCGGACCAGATCAGCAGCTGCGGCTTGCGGCCGATGTGGTCGGACAGCTTGCCGAAGGGGTAGCAGAGCGCGACGAACAGCGCGGTACCGATGGACAGCGCGATGAAGACGTCGGTCTTGTCGGCGTCCCGGAAGCTGATCGCGAACGGCGTCAGCGCGCTGAAGAACGTGTAGTACGACAGCGTCGACAGCAGGGTGAAGGCGCAGAGCTGGACGACGGCCTTCGGGTGGTGCTTGATCGTCTGCAGCAGCGGGTTCTTCGTCGCCCGTGCCTTCTCCGCGTTCTCCTCGAACTGCTCGGTCTCCACCAGCGAGCGCCGCAGCCACATGCCGATGAAGCCCAGCAGTCCACCGATGAAGAACGCGATCCGCCAGCCGTAGCTCTCCAGTTGGTCGTCGGTGAGGACGCTGGTGAGCAGCACGCCGAGCAGCGAGGCGGCCAGCAGCGCCGACCCGGTCGACACGTAGAAGAACGACGAGTACCGGCCCCGGTGCGCCGGTGGGGCGATCTCGCCGAGGTAGGCGGACGCGTTGGAGACCTCGCCGCCCAGGGACATGCCCTGCGCGACCCGGGCGAGCAGCAGCAGGATCGGCGCGAACCAGCCGACCTGCTCGTAGGTGGGCAGGATCGCGATCACCATCGAGCCGCCGGCCATGAGCAGGATGGTCAGCAGCATCCCGGCCTTGCGGCCCTTCAGGTCGGCGAACCGGCCGAGGAGCAGTCCGCCGAGCGGCCGGAAGAAGAAGGCCAGCGCGTAGGTCGACGTCGCGCCGATCAGGGCGAGCGCCTCGTTCTCCGAGGGGAAGAACTGGCCGGCGAAGAAGACCACGAAGGTCGCGTAGACGGTCCAGTCGAACCACTCGACGGCGTTGCCGATGCTGGCCGAGACCAGCGTCTTGACCGGGAGCTTGTGCTGCTCGGGAGCCTGCGTCCCCCGGACCGTGTCCGCCATGGCTGCTCCCCGGTTCCGGACGGCTGTGTCCCGGACCACGCTAGGGGGACGACGGGTCACCGGCATGTCGGCGAGGGAATGGGGTCCGGACCGGATGACGGCCGCCTCGCGGCGAGATGCACAACACGGCTCCAGGCCCCCGACCGAGGTCGGGGCGGTAGTCCGTGAAGGCGTAACCAAATGGCACCCGGGGGCACGATGCACCCGGCCCGGACGTCGTCGAGGCTACCCCCGTCCTGCGGCCGACACGCGCGCCGATCCCACTCAGTTGAAGCCGCGGTCGTCCTGCTTGAGCGCCGTGTCCACCGTCAGCGCGGAGGCGACCACCATGCTGGCCAGCGGCTCCGGCAGCCGGAAGTGCACGAGGACGACGTAGCGGTCGGCGGTGGTGAACAGCGTCCGCGCGAGGCCCTCCCACTTCTTCGTGATGCGGGCCACCTCCACCCCGGCGGCGTCGGTGATGGCGAAGTCCCAGGCCCGCCAGTTCTCGGCCTGGATCGCCCCGACCCGCTGACCGCCGGCGACCAGGTCGAAGCGGATCTTCCCGAACACGTTGGCCTGCACGATCTCGCCGACCGGGGCGCCGTCGGGGCGCTGGACGACGACCCGCGACTTCATCAGCTTCGCCGGCCTGGTGAGCACCAGCACCGGGCCCCGCGCGTCGCGCACCTCGAGCGTGTGGGTCAGGAACTGGTCGAGGTTGGAGACGAACCGGACCGCCTTCTTCAGGCCGCTCTGCCCCACCTGGACGACGGCGCCGATCTGCTGCCCGTTCCCGTCCAGCACCGCGTACTCGTTGGTGAGCTCGATCAGCTTGGTCTTCTGGTAGACCAGCAGCACCGGCTGCTCGTACAGCGGCGACCCCGTCGGGGCGGCCGGTGCCGGTTGCCGGAGGTGCTCGGTCCGCCCCTGGCCGTCCCACCAGCGGGAGCCGCCGCCACCGGCGGGATCGGGGTACCAGCCGGGCGGCGGAGGGGGCTGCGTCACGGCGGTCAAGCTAGCCGTCCGGCACCCGGCAGGAGGGACGACGGCGCGTGCCAGACTCCGGCCATGGCCGAGCTGACCGACGTCGAGGCCCGCGTCCTCGACGGCGTGGACGAGCGCTGGGTGGTCGACCGGCTCACCGCGCTGGTCGCCGTCCCCTCCATCGGCGGTACTCCCGCCGAGAGCGAGGTGCAGCGCCTGCTGGCGGGGTGGCTCGACGAGCTCGGCTGCGACGTCGACGCCTGGGAGATCGACCTCGCCGAGGCGGCCCGGGCCTCCGACGCCCCGGGCCAGGAGGTCGAGCGCGCCGAGGCGTGGGGCGTCGTGGGCACCCTGCCGGGAGCCGAGAGCGGGCAGCCGGCGCTGGTGCTCTCCGGGCACACCGACGTCGTCCCGCCCGGCGACCTCACCCTCTGGGACGGCGACCCGTTCGTCCCCCGGATCGTCGGCGGCGACCTGCACGGCCGGGGTGCCTGCGACATGAAGGGCGGCGTGGTCGCCTCCCTCGCGGCGCTGGCCGCCATCCGGACGGCGGGGGTACGCCTCGTGCGGCCGCTCGCGCTGCACGGCGTCGTCGGCGAGGAGGACGGCGGCCTCGGGGCCTGGGCCACCCTGCGACGGGGGCACCGCGGCGACGTCTGCGTGATCCCCGAGCCGACCGCCGGCGCCGTCGTCACCGCGCACGGCGGCGCGCTCACCTTCCGGCTCGAGGTGACCGGCCACGCCGCGCACGCCGCGATGCGCGACCGCGGGGTCAGTGCGGTCGAGCTGTTCGCGGTCGTGCACGAGGGCCTGCGGGAGTTCGAGGCCGAGCGGCAGAAGGACGCCGACCCGCGCTTCGGCGACGCGCGGTTCCCGCACGGTCTCTCGATCGGCAAGGTCACGGCGGGCGACTGGGCCAGCTCCGTGCCCGACCGGCTGGTCGCCGAGGGCCGCTACGGCGTGCGCGTCGGGGAACCGGTCGCCGTCGCGCGCCAGGCGCTCGAGACGCGGCTGGCCGACATCTGCGCCGACCACCCGTGGCTGGCCGAGCACCCGGTGCGGCTGACCTGGGTGGGCGGGGCGTTCGCCAGCGGGCAGCTTCCCCCCGGACATGAGTTGCTGCCGGCCGTGCGCGACGCCGTCTCGGATGCCGGGGGCGGCGTGCCGCCGGAGCGGGCCGTCGCCGCGGGGACCGACCTGCGGCTCTACGCGGCGGCCGGCATCCCGACCCTGCACCACGGGCCCGGCGACCTGCACCTGGCCCACGGTCCGCTGGAGAAGGTGCCCGTCGCCGAGGTGGTCACCGCCGCGCGCGCCTTCGCCCTGCTCGCGCTGCGCCGCTGCGAGGTCCGGTGAGCGTGGGGTTCGAGTCGTGGGCCGCGCTGGCCGGCGACTCCCCCACCTCCCGCACCGAGTGGGCGGCGCTGGTCGCCGCCTGGAGCGAGCCGCACCGCCGCTACCACGACCTGGCCCACCTGGCGGCCGTCCTCGGCCTGGTCGGGGAGCTCGCCGACGCCGCTGCCGACCCCGACGCCGTCCGGCTGGCCGCCTGGTACCACGACGTCGTCTACGACCCGCACCGCACGGACAACGAGGCGGTGAGCGCCGAGCGGGCCCGCGCGGGCCTGCGCGGGTTGGTCCCCGACGAGCGCGTCGCCGAGGTGGTCCGCCTCGTCCTGCTCACCGCCGGGCACGACGCTGCGGACGACGACGCGAACGGCGCCGTGCTCTGCGACGCCGACCTCGCCGTCCTGGCGAGCCCGCCGGAGGCCTACGCGGCCTACGCCTCGGCGATCCGCGCCGAGTACGGGCACCTCTCCGACGAGGAGTTCACCGCCGGCCGGATCGCCGTGCTCGAGCAGCTGCTCGGCCTGCCGGTCCTCTACCGGACGCCCACGGCGACGGCCTGGACGGACGCCGCCCGCGCCAACCTGACCGCCGAGCTCTCGCTGCTCAGGCGCCGCGCGTCTTCTTGAGCCGCAGCCCGGCCGCCATCAGCCGGGCCAGCAGCTCCCGGGCGCCCACGGGCTGGGCGCCGGCCGCGACGGCGACGTCGTAGAGGTCCTCGGGGACGTCGTAGTGGTCGCCCTGGAAGGCGCGGCGCGGGATGCCCAGCTCGGCCTCCACGAAGGCGTGCAGCTCGGCGTAGGAGACGTCGCTGACCAGGTGCGACCACTTCCGCCCCCGCCACGGCCACACCGGGGAGTCGATCAGGACGGCCACGACCGCAGTCTGCCCGCCCCGGCTAGCGTTCATCGGGTGAGCGCAGAGATCCGCTGGGGCGTCGTCGGGCCGGGCCGCATCGCCGACAAGGTGGTGCAGGACTTCCCCGTCGTCGACGGCGCCCGGGTGGTGGCCGTCGCCTCCCGCTCCGCCGAACGGGCGCGGGCCTTCGCCGAGCGGCACGGGATCGACCGCGCGCACGGCTCCTACGCCGACGTCGTCGCCGACCCCGACGTCGACGTCCTCTACGTCGCCACCCCGCACCCGCAGCACCACGCGCTGGCGCTGGCCGCCCTGCGCGCCGGCAAGGCGCTGCTGGTGGAGAAGGCGTTCACGGCCACGACCGCGGGCGCCCACGAGGTCGTCGACCTCGCGCGGCAGACCGGCGTCTTCACCATGGAGGCGATGTGGACCCGCTTCCAGCCCGCCGTCGTCGCGCTGCGGGAACTGGTGGCCGACGGCGCGATCGGCGAGGTGCGCTCGGTGCAGGCCGACCTCGGCGTCTCCCGCGAGTACGACCCCGCCGACCGGCTCTTCGACCTGGCGCTCGGTGGTGGGGCGCTGCTGGATCTCGGCGTCTACGTCGTGTCGTTCGCCCAGATGCTGCTCGGCACCCCGGAGCGGGTGGTGGCCGCCGGCTCGCTGTTCCCCTCCGGCGCCGACGCGGAGGCCTCGCTGCTGCTCGACCACGGCGACGGGCGTACGTCGACGCTGATGACGTCGCTCCGGAACGCGCTGCCCGGCCAGGCACGGGTGTTCGGGACGACCGGATGGATCGACGTCCCCCCGCGCTTCCACCACCCCGACACGATCGTCCTGCACCGGGCGGGGGCGGAGCCGGAGACGATCACCCGCCGTCCGCTGGGCGCCGGCTACGCGCACGAGCTCATCGAGGTCACCGAGGGCGTACGGGCCGGCCGGTCGGAGAGCGCGGTGATGCCGCTGGCCGACACCCTCGCCGTCCAGACGGTGCTGGGCGAGGCGGCCGAGCAGCTCGGCGTCCGGCACGCGGAGGCACCGGAGCTCGGTTAGGCGGCGACGCCCGGCGTCTTCTGGCCCTCGAGCCAGGCCCGGCCCAGGGCCTGGTCGGGGGTGGGCACGCGGGTCGGCGTCCCCCCGGCCCGGCGGACGGCGTCGGCGAAGTGGACGGCGTCGATGGTCGCCGCTCCCCCGGGGTCGTTGTTGAAGTAGACGAGCACGTCCTCGTCGCCGAACGTCGAGGCGATCCGGTCCGCCCAGAGCTGCAGGGTCTCCGGGCGGTAGCGCCAGGACTCGTAGCCGTGGTGGAAGCGCAGGTAGCCCCAGTCGGTGGTCCGCCACAGCGGCGCGACCGCCTGCTCGTCGCGGTCGGCCCAGCACAGCGCCGCGCCGTAGCGCTCGAGCAGTGCGCGGATGTCGTCGGTCCACCACGACTCGTGCCGCGGCTCGACGGCGACCCGGGTGCCGCCGGGGAACTGCGCCAGACACTCCTTGAGCAGGTCGGCGTCGGCCTGCAGCGTCGGCGGGAGCTGCAGCAGGATCGTGTCCAGCCGGTGCTCGAGCCCTTCCGCGCGGCCCATCAGCCGGGCGACCGGTTCCTCGGGTTCCTTCAGCCGCTTGATGTGGGTGAGGAAGCGGCTGGCCTTGACCGCCCACCGGAAGTCCGGCGGGGTGCGCTCCCGCCACTTCACGAACGTCTCGCGCTCGGGCAGCCGGTAGAAGGCGTTGTTGCTCTCGACCGTCGCGAAGAACTCGGCGTAGTGCTCCAGCCAGAGCCGCTGGGGCAGCTTGGCCGGGTAGAACAAGCCGCGCCAGTCGCGGTACTGCCAGCCCGACGTCCCGATGATCACGGTCACGGGATGCCGCCTACCCTGCGCGGTCATGGCTGACGCACCGGCTCGGTTCACCCGAGGACTGACGTCGGCGGCCACCTCGTGCGGGGAACGAGGCGCCTGCGACGTTGTGCAGGGCCCTCGTTCCCCGCACCAGGCCGTGTGACCCCGGCCGGGAACGCCGACAGGGGCGGCCCGCCGAAGCGGACCACCCCTGTTGGTGACGTTCTGGAACGGCCCCTCCGCAGGGTCCCGGGCCGAGCGTGCGAGGTCCGGGGAGCGGAGGGGTCCTTCGATCAGAAGTCCATGCCGCCCATGCCGCCGTCGCCGCCGGGCATGGCCGGAGCGTTCTTCTCCGGCTTGTCGGCGATGACGGCCTCGGTGGTGAGGAAGAGCGCCGCGATGGAGGCGGCGTTCTGCAGCGCCGAGCGGGTCACCTTGGCGGGGTCGATGATCCCGTTGGCGACGAGGTCCACGTACTCGCCGGTGGCGGCGTTGAGGCCCCAGCCGGTCTCCGAGTTGCGGACCTTCTCCGCGACGACGCCACCCTCGAGGCCGGCGTTGACGGCGATCTGCTTCAGCGGCGCCTCGAGCGCGACGCGCACGATGTTGGCACCGGTCGCCTCGTCACCCTCGAGCTCGAGCTTGTCGAACGCGACGGCCGTGGCCTGCGCGAGGGCGACGCCACCACCGGCGACGATGCCCTCCTCGACGGCGGCCTTGGCGTTGCGGACGGCGTCCTCGATGCGGTGCTTGCGCTCCTTGAGCTCGACCTCGGTCGCGGCGCCGGCCTTGATGACGGCGACGCCACCGGCCAGCTTGGCCAGGCGCTCCTGCAGCTTCTCGCGGTCGTAGTCGGAGTCCGACTTCTCGATCTCGGCGCGGATCTGGTTCACGCGACCCTGGATCTGGTCGGCGTCACCCGCACCCTCGATGATCGTCGTCTCGTCCTTGGTGGTGACGAACTTCCGCGCGCGGCCCAGCAGGGAGATGTCGGCGTTCTCGAGCTTGAGGCCGACCTCCTCGCTGATGACCTGGCCACCGGTGAGGATGGCGATGTCGGCCAGCATGGCCTTGCGGCGGTCGCCGAAGCCCGGGGCCTTGACGGCGACGGACTTGAAGGTGCCACGGATCTTGTTCACGACCAGGGTCGCGAGAGCCTCGCCCTCCACGTCCTCGGCGATGATGGCCAGGGGCTTGCCCGACTGCATGACCTTCTCGAGCAGCGGCAGCAGGTCCTTGACGGAGCTGATCTTGCCGTTGACGACCAGGATGTACGGGTCGTCGAGCACGGTCTCCATGCGCTCGGAGTCGGTGACGAAGTACGCCGACAGGTGGCCCTTGTCGAAGCGCATGCCCTCGGTGAGCTCGAGCTCGAGGCCGAAGGTGTTGCTCTCCTCGACGGTGATGACGCCTTCCTTGCCGACCTTGTCCATCGCCTCGGCGATGAGCTCGCCGATGGCGGGGTCAGCGGCGGAGATCGAGGCGGTGGCGGCGATCTGCTCCTTGGTCTCGACGTCCTTGGCGGTCGAGAGGAGGTACTCGCTGACGGCCTCGACGGCCTTCTCGATGCCCTTCTTCAGGGCCATCGGGTTCGCGCCGGCGGCGACGTTGCGCAGGCCCTCGCGCACGAGCGCCTGGGCCAGGACGGTGGCGGTGGTGGTGCCGTCACCCGCGACGTCGTCGGTCTTCTTCGCGACCTCCTTGACGAGCTCGGCCCCGATCTTCTCCCACGGGTCCTCGAGCTCGATCTCCTTGGCGATGCTCACACCATCGTTGGTGATGGTGGGGGCGCCCCACTTCTTCTCGAGTACGACGTTGCGGCCCTTGGGGCCCAGCGTCACCTTCACGGCGTCGGCGAGGGTGTTCATGCCCCGCTCGAGGCCACGGCGCGCCTCTTCGTCGAACGCGATCATCTTGGCCATGTGGTGATGTCCTCCATGCATTGATCGCTGCACGGCCGGGTTCGGCGCCCGCGACGGACGACACCAGGTGACGCGGACTCCCTTGCGTCCACGCGCCGGTGCCTCACCGTTCCGACCTGATTGGCACTCAGGAGCCCCGAGTGCCAGAAACGAGTCTGGCACTCGACCCCTGCGAGTGCAAGAACGGGGTCCCTCCCGCGGCTGTTCCCGGGCACATCAGGCGCTCCCCCACGGCCGAGATCACGCGATCTCGACGCCCCGCGGGGCCTGATGCGCCGAGATCGCGCGATCTCGGCGGAGGGGAGGGGGAGGAACGACCGAGGCCCGGCCCCCGAACTGGGGACCGGGCCTCGGTGAGGGTGGTGCTGGGTTCAGGCGGCGACGACCTGGTCGGCCTGCGGACCCTTGGCGCCCTGGACGACCTCGAAGGAGACCCGCTGGCCCTCCTCGAGGCTCTTGTACCCGTCCATCTGGATGGCCGAGTAGTGGACGAAGACGTCCTGGCCGCCGTCGACGGCGATGAAGCCGAAGCCCTTCTCGGCGTTGAACCACTTCACGGTGCCCTGTGCCACGTGTGCTCCCACGTTTCGTGCGTGCGGACGGCCCCTCTGGATCGGGGGACCGGGTCTAGCTCTTCCGCCCGCATATCACGAACATGGAACTGGAACCGCGCGAGAACGTACATCAGGAAATGGCTGGTGGCGGTACATCGACGCCATTCCGTTGCCCGGATCGGGCGACGTGTCGGCTCAGGCGATGAGCCCGGACGCCCGCACCGACTTCAGCGACGGCTCCACGCGGTGCGTCGGGCCGACGACCGGCTCCAGCGGGTCGAGGGTCTTGAGCCCCTCCCCGGTGTTGAGGACGACGGTCTCCTTGGCCGGGTCGAGCCGCCCGTCGGCGACCAGCTTCCGCAGCACCGCCACCGTCACGCCGCCGGCGGTCTCGGCGAAGACGCCGGTGGTGCGGGCGAGGTCGCGGATGCCCTGCACGATCTCGTCGTCGCCCACCCGGCCGACCGAGCCGCCGGTGCGCCGGATGGCGTCCAGGGCGTACGGGCCGTCTGCGGGGTTGCCGATGTTCAGCGACTTGGCGATGCCGGTCGGCTTCACCGGCTTGACGACGTCCCAGCCGTTCTCGAACGCGGTGGCGATCGGGTCGCAGCCGGCCGACTGGGCGCCGAAGATCGTCCACTCGGTCGCCTCGACGATGCCGGCGGCGGTCAGCTCGCGGAACGCCTTGTCCACCTTGGTGAGCAGCGACCCCGACGCCATGGGGATGACGACCTGGGCCGGGATCCGCCAGCCGAGCTGCTCGGCGATCTCGTAGCCCATCGTCTTCGAGCCCTCGGCGTAGTAGGGCCGGACGTTCTGGTTGACGAAGGCGGTGTCCTCGAACTCGTCGGTCTCGGCGAGCTCGCTGGTCAGCCGGTTGACGTCGTCGTAGGAGCCGTCGACGGCGACCAGCGTCTGGCCGTAGACCGCCGACTGCACGACCTTGCCCGGCTCCAGGTCGCTGGGGATGAAGACGAACGACGGGATGCCGACGCGGGCGGCGTGCGCGGCCACCGAGTTGGCCAGGTTGCCGGTGGAGGCGGCGGCGATCTTCCGGTAGCCGAGCCCCTTCGCGGCGGTGGCGGCGAGCGACACGACGCGGTCCTTGAACGAGTGCGTCGGGTTGGCCGAGTCGTCCTTCACCCAGAGCCCGCCGGTGATGCCCAGCTCGGCGGCGAGCCGGTCGGCGCGGACCAGCGGGGTGAGGCCCGGGTCGAGCGAGACGCGGTCGGCCGGGTCCTGGCCGACCGGCAGCAGGCCGGCGTAGCGCCAGATGTTCTGCGGCCCGGCCTCGATCTGCTCGCGGGTGACGGCCTTCATCAGCTCGGGGTCGTAGTCGACCTCCAGCGGGCCGAAGCACTCGGCGCAGGCGTGCTCGGCGATGAGCCCGAAGGTGGCGCCGCAGTTGCGGCACACGAGGCCGCGAGCGGGACACGGGGGAACCGGTCCGCCGGCGGACGAGTCGGCCTGGACGGATCCGGGAGCGGTCAGAGTCATGCGACGACTACCTCCTCATCTTCCCCGCGTCGGGCCGTCGAGCCGCGCGGGACGGAATTGGCACCTTCCGCTGCGCATGCGCGCAGGCGGCGGTTGCCGGGGCTTCATCGGGCCGTGTCCCTCTGCCCCTCTGGATGAGTGGAACGGGGTGGACTCTACCCAGTCCCCGGTCGGTCCGAGCGCACGGTCAGGATGTGAGATGTGACCGCCCGCATCGTCTACACCGACCTCGACGGCACGATGGTCGGTCCGCGGGGGTCGTTCTGGCACACCGCCGACCGCGAGCTCACCGCCTCCCCGGCCGCCGCGCTCCTGGAGCTGCACCGGGCCAGGGTTCCGTTGGTGCTGGTCAGCGGACGGACGTTCGAGCAGGTGATCGAGGCCGCGCGGATCTTCGCCTGCGACGGCGCCATCGCCGAACTGGGCGCCACGGTCGCGTGGGACGCCGGCCGGGGCGTCCACCGGATCCGCGGCCGGCTGCCCGAGGAGTACGGCGACCGGACGCCGATGGACGTCATGGCCGAGCTCGGCGTGGTGGAGGAGCTCATCGCCGAGCACCCCGGCCAGTTGGAGTGGCACGCCCCGTGGCACGCCACGCACGACACCGACGCCCTGCTGCGCGGGCGGGTCGACCCGATCGCCGTCGACGCCTGGCTCGCCGAGCGGGGCGCCGGGTGGTTGACCCTCAAGGACAACGGCGCCATCCCGGCGACGTCCCGGTTCGGTCTGGACGACGACCCGCGGCCGCCGCGGGTCTACCACCTGATGCCGCGCGGCATCTCCAAGGGCGCGGCCATCGCGTGGGACCTCGAGCGCCGCGGTCTCGCCCCCGCCGACGCCGTCGCGATCGGCGACAGCGTGAGCGACCTGGACATGGCGCCCGCCGTCGGCCGGCTGTTCATCACCGCCAACGGGGCGTCCGTCGACGGCATGACCGCCATGCTCGACGCCGTCCCCAACGTCACCGTGACCGACGCCCCCATGGGCGAGGGCTGGGCCCAGGCCGTGCGGGAGAGCCTTACGAGGTGACGTCGCGGCGGGCGAAGTGGCGGAAGGCCAGCGCGGTGAAGATCGCCGCGTAGACCAGCGACTGGATGACGCCGCGGAACATGTCCCCGGAGTCGACCGGGGTCTGCAGCAGGTCGGTCCAGGCGAACTCCTCGGCCGTCGGGAACCAGTCGCGGATGGCGCCCAGCTGCTCGACCTGGTCGAGGATCGCGAACACGAACATCGTGAACACCGCGCCGCCGACGGCGGCCAGCGGCGCGTCGGTGATCGTCGAGAACCAGAAGGCCAGCGTGCCGACGACGAGCAGGTGGACGGCGAGGTAGCCGAGCATCCCGGCCAGCCGCACCATCCCCTCCCCCTGGCTCAGCGTGACGCCGACCGGGGTCTGGATGTCACCGAACCCGAACGCGATGCCGCCGGCCACGACCGCGACCGCGGCCAGCACGAGCAGCGCCCCCACCGACTGGACGAGCGCGGCCAGCCACTTCTGGCGGAGCAGCCGCATCCGCGGCACCGGCGTGGCGAGCGTGTACCGGAGCGATCCCCACTGCGCCTCGCTGGCGACGCTGTCGCCGAAGCACAGCGCGTAGACCACGACGAGGAAGAACCCGGTGGTCGCGAACAGCACGAACAGCGTGAAGTTCAGCCCGCTGGACGTGGCGACGTCGACCAGGTTGACCCGCGCGTTCTCCGCCGCCTCCTCGCTGGCGCCCAGCTGCAGCGCGGCGATGAGGATCAGCGGCAGCGCCACCATCAGCGCGAAGACGCCGAGGGTGCGCCGGCGCTTGAACTGCCGGCGCAGCTCGACCGACAGCCGCAGCGTGCGCTCGGGGCGGTATCCGGCCACCGCGCCGGTGACCTGCACGTGGTCGGTAACGGTCATGACTCCCCCACCAGCGCCAGGAAGGCGTCCTCGAGCCGACGGCGCGGCGTGAACTCGTCGACCTCGATGCCGGCGGCCACCAGCGCCTGCAGCGCGGCGGCCCGGCTGTAGCCGTCCAGGTCGGCGACCAGGCCGTCGTCGGTCATCCCGGCGGCCACCCCCGGCAGGCCCTGGAGCACCTCGATCGCCCGGCCGGTGTCGGCGTCGTCGGCCAGGCCGACGAGCACCGAGCCGCCGGTGCCGACGATCTCCTCGACCGTGCCCTGCGCGATCTTCTGCCCCTTGGCCATGACGACGACGTGGCTGCAGGTCTGCTCGATCTCGCTCAGCAGGTGGCTGGAGACGATGACGGTGCGACCGGTCGCGGCGTAGGACCGCAGGACGTCGCGCATGGCGTGGATCTGCGGCGGGTCCAGCCCGTTGGTCGGTTCGTCGAGCACCAGCAGGTCGGGCAGGCCGAGCATCGCCTGGGCGATCGCGACCCGCTGCCGCATGCCCTGGCTGTAGCGGCGCACCGGGCGGTCGAGGGCGGCGCCGAGGCCGGCGACCTCGATCGCCTCCTCCATGTGCGCGTCCTCCGCCGGCCGTCCGGTGGCCGCCCAGTAGAGCCTGAGGTTGTCCCGGCCGGACAGGTGCGGCTGGAGGCCGGTGCCCTCGACGAACGAGCCCAGCCGCGACAGCACGGGGGCACCGGGGCCGGCGGCGTGCCCGAAGATGCTGATCCGGCCCTCCGTCGGGCGGATCAGGCCCATGAGCATCCGCAGCGACGTCGTCTTGCCGGCGCCGTTCGGGCCCAGCAGCCCGAGCACCTGGCCGCGGCGGACCTCGAAGGAGAGGTCGCGGACGGCGACGAAGCCGTCCTTGTAGGCCTTGGTGACACCCTCGAAGCGCAGCGGCACGTCCTCGCCGTCGGGCTCGACCGCGGACACCTGGCGCCGGCGGTGCCGGCCCCAGAGCACGGCCGCGAGCCAGCCGAGGAGCCCGAGGGCGACGACGACGGCGAGCAGCACCCACCAGCGCGTGGAGCCGCTGTCGGCCTGCGGGGTGCCGTCGACCTGCGGGACGGCGAGGTCGGCGTCCCCGGCCAGCGCGACGGAGTAGACCGCCGACTCGGCCGGGAGCGCGAATGCCTGGTCGGTGGAGGAGACGACGAGCCGCATCGTGTGGCCGGCCTCGAACCGGTGGACGATGGCCGGCAGCGTGACCTCGACGGTCGTCGGGCGCGTCGGGTCGGCCGAGAGCCCGGTCAGCGCCAGCGGGGCGACCAGCCCGGCCGGCAGCGTCGTGCCACCGCCGGGCGCGACGTCGTAGAGCTTGGCGAACAGGGTGGCCGATCCGCCCGGCGCCGCGACGGCCAGCCGGACCGTGGGTG
Source organism: Bacillus sp. AZ43 (assembly GCA_004570425.1). Lineage (GTDB taxonomy): Bacteria > Actinomycetota > Actinomycetes > Mycobacteriales > Geodermatophilaceae > Blastococcus_B. The sequence goes on along the minus strand of SPQJ01000032.1, from coordinate 2,653 downwards.
CCCCGACGACCTCGACGGCGTCGTCCAGCGGTTCGCTCTCGAAGGCGGCGAACTGGCCGGGAATCTCCAGGGTCGCCCCACCCAGCGCCGAGGTGAGCGCCCCCAGGCCGGGCACGGTGGTGAGCGACCCGGGCGTGCCGCCGGCCGGAGTGACCACCGGCTGGGTGGAGCCGGACAGCTCGACCGCCCGTCGCTCGGCCGGCTCCCCGCCGTCCAGCCCCGGGTACCGGTCGGCCAGCACGACCTGGGTGCCGCCCTGCACGAACTGGCCCGACCCCAGCGCGGTCGGGGCGGGGAACTCGAAGCCGGTGCCCGGGTCTTCGCCCTCGCCGCGCAGGTGGAAGTCGAACCAGCCCGCGACCTGCTCGCGGAGGTCCTCGGTGACGCGGTCCGACGCGGACGCGTCGTGCCCGCCGGGGAACCAGACGACCTTCACCGGGGTGCCGTTCGCGGCGATGCCCCGGGCGTTGGCGTCGGCCTGGCCGAGGCCGAACAGCGAGTCCTGGGTGCCCTGCACGAGCAGCGTGGGCGCCTCGATCCGGTCCAGCACGCCGGCCGGGCTGCTGCGGTCGAGGACGGCGGCGATCTCGGGCGTGAGCGTGCCGGTGGCCGCCGCGGTCTGGTAGGCCGCGCAGATGTCCTCGCGGAACCGGCCGCAGGTGAGCACCTGCTCGACGGTGGCCGGGTCGAGGCTCGACAGGTCCGGCAGGCGGGTGGCCCCCGCGGGCGGCAGCGAGACGTCGGGGTCGTCGTCGCCGTCCTCTCCCCCGGTGGCGCCGCCGAGGGCGTCCAGGACGCCGCCGCTGGGCGCCGAGCCGACGCCGAAGAAGAGCCCCGCCCACAGCCGCTTGAAGACCCCCGCCTCGTCGTCCTGCGGGGTGGCGGCGACCGTGCCGGCGTCGGCCTCACCGGTCTGCGAGGGGAAGAGCGACGCGGCCAGCGAGTTCCAGGTGATCTGCGGCGCGATCGCATCGACGCGGTCGTCGTACGCGGCGCCGAGCAGGGCGAGCGCGCCGCCGTAGGAGCCGCCGGCGACGCCCACGCGCGGGTCGCCGTCGTCGTCGAGCTGCACCTCGTCGCGCTCGGCGAGCAGGTCGAGGAGGGTGGAGAGGTCGGCGATCTCGTAGCGGGGGTCGTTCAGGCCGATCTGCCCGGTGCTCGCGCCGAAGCCGCGCGCGGAGAAGGTCAGGACGACGTAGCCGCGGCCGGCGAGGTCCTCGGCGTCGGAGGCCACCGACTCCTTGCTGCCGCCGAAGCCGTGGCCGAGGACGACCGCCGGCGCCGGCCTCTCGGCGTCCGGGAGGTACAGCGTCGTGTCGAGCTCGACGGCCTCCGCACCGCTGCCGGAGGAGACCCGGGCCTCCTCGGTCCGCACGCCCTCGGCGGCCGCAGCGGGCGGCGCGAGGACGACGGGAACGGCGAACAGCGGGACCAGGGCGAGGACTGCGGACGTTCCGCGGGCGCCGGAGCGCGGACGGGGACGCACCAGCCCGCGGAGGGGGCGCACGAAGCGGCCAACGGACGACGCCCGGCCGGTGTTCCGGCCGGTCGGGGTCAGGGCTGCCAGTCGCCCGTCGTCACGATGACGAGGCCCGGGGCCTGGACGTCGGCCGGCACGTCGAAGAAGCGCGGCGTGGGGCCCTGGAGCTGCGGGAACATCTCGATGAGCTGCACCGCGGCCTGACGCTGGTTCTCGTCGCCCTCGGTGAAGAAGACGGTGCTGGCCGCCACGTCACCGCCGGTGTACGCACCGACCCCCGGGGTCTCCCAGCCGCCACCGGCGACGGTGGCGGCCACCTTGGCCGCCAGGCCGTTGATGTCGGTGGAGTTCAGCACGGTGACCGGAACGCGCACCGGCGCCGCGACCACGGGCTCGGCCTCGATGGGGTCGCTCGGCAGGTCGGGCAGCGAGCCGACGTCCGGGACCGAGGACGACGTGGCGGGGCTCTCCGGGGTCTGCGCCGCGGTCTCCGTGGTCTCCGGCGAGACGAACGAGTAGACGCCGAGGACGCCGAGCGCCACGACGGTCATGGCCAGCAGGCCCTTGAGGACCCGGCGCGGCTTGCGGGGCTCGTCCTCCTCGAGGACGGCGAGCGCCGAGCCCTTGCGGCCCTCGGCCTTGCGGCGGGCGGCGTCGGCGGCCTGGCGCTCGGCGCGCATGGCGGCACGGCCGCCGACGGGGGCGGTACCGCGGGCGGGCGCACCGCTCTCGCGTCCGGCCGGGCCGCGGCGGACCGGGCGCTCCGGGATCGCGGTGGTGCCGGGACCGGCGAGCCGCTCCTGGTCGGAGGCGCTCCAGTCGCCGTGGACCGGCGCCGAGGCGGCCGAGGAGGTGGCCTGCACGGGAACACGGGGGGCCGGCGCGGACGGCCGGCGACCCGAGGGACCGGTGGCGGCCGACGACGGGTCCGCGTCGGCCCAGGAGCTGCTGGGCCGGGGCGGGACCGGGGCCGGGTTCAGCCGGGCGGGGCGCTCGAGGAGGTCGCCACGGGCCGCCGGGGCGGCTTGGACGGCTCCCGGAACCCCGGGTCGTCGGCGCGGTGTCCGCCCACGGGGGCGCCCTCCTCGACGAGCAGGGCGAGGACGTCGGTGACGTACTGCTCGCCCTGGTCGTTGTCGGCCCCCACCCGGGCGAGGGTGCGGCGCAGCGCGG
>SPQJ01000031.1 GCA_004570425.1 Bacillus sp. AZ43 | reverse complement strand
TGGGAGAGTAGGACGCCGCCGGACAACCATTCACGAAAGGCCCCCAGCCACCAGGCTGGGGGCCTTTCGTCATCCCCGACCAGGAACTCCCCGCACCCGACGTCCCTGCGGCGGTCAGCGCCGGCGGGGTTCCTTGGTGGTCGAGCCGACGTTGTCGTCGAGCCAGGTGTTCAGGCGGGCGAGGTCCCGCCACGCGGACCGGACCTCCTCGAGCGCGCTCCGCGTGTGCAGCCAGTCGGACGGCTCCCAGGACCGGCTGCCGTACAACGACTTGTGCTTGAGCAGGTCCAGGCGCGGGGAGTCGGCGGCGTACCCGGCCGGCACCCGCACCAGCCGGTCGCCGTCGATCGACCAGCCGGCCGCGGACAACCGGTCCACCTCGGCCTGCAGCCGTGGCCCCTGGACGTCGTCGGCGACCGCCCGCCGGTACCGGGCCACCTGGTCGGACTCCAGCCGCCAGCAGCCACCCGACACCCGCAGCCCGTCGGCCGAGATCTGCACGTACAGGGCGCTGGCCCGCCCCTCCGGGTGGATCACGGCCCCCTGGTGGGTCTTGTAGGGCGTCTTGTCGTGGCTGAAGCGGACGTCCCGGTAGGGCCGGAACACCTTCGCCGTCCCGAACTCGGCGGCCAGCTCGTCGACCAGCGCCTGCAGGGGAGCGCGGACGTGCTGGTCGTAGTCGGCTTTGTGGCCGGTCCAGTACGTCCTGGTGTTGTCGGCCTCCAGACCCTCGTAGAAGACCAGGCCCTCGTCGGGGAACCCCTCGAAGCTCACGCCGTCCCCTCCCCGCCGTCCAGCAGTGCGTGCCAGCGGATCTCCCGCAGCGGGGACGCGCCGGTGTCGAGCGTGCGTGCCCAGCCGTCGGGCTCCCAGCCGGCGGACTCGTAGAAGCCGGCCGACACCCGGTCGGCCTCCAGCAGCCAGACCTGCAGGCGGGCGGCGCCGCCCGCCCGCGCCAGGTCGCTCACCGCCGCCAGCAGCCGGCTGCCGTGCCCCCGTCGCCCCCAGCGCGGCTCCACGAGCAGGGTGCCGATCTCCGCCGAGGGGCCGGACGGGTCCGGCTGCTCGCCGGGGGAGAGCTCGGCGGGGCCGAAGGCGGCGAAGCCGACGAGCGTGTTCCGCTCGAGCGCGACCAGCACGCCGTGACCGGGCGTCGGCGGGGCGGTGATCGCGGCGCGCCAGCTGGCGGCGGCCGCGTCCGCGTCCCACTCGTCCAGGACCGACGACGGGAGCGTCGACCCGTAGGCGGTCCGCCAGGTGACCAGCTGGATGCGCGCGATCTCCGCCGCGTCCTCCGGCACGGCCGGCCGGACGGACGCGTCCGCCGTCCCGGTCATGCGCGGGAACGGCACCTCGGGGTTCACCCGGGCAGCGTAAGCACGACCCTGATCGGCGCGTTCGTCGTACCCGCCCGGCAGGATCGGACGACGTGAGCGCCGCCCGTCCCGAACGACTCCCGGCCGGCCTGGCACGACGCATCGCGCTGGCCGCGCAGGGCTTCGCCGACCCGCGCCCGTCGGGTGCCGTCGGGGTCCGGCAGCTGCGACGGCTCGTCGACCGGCTGGCCGTGGTGCAGATCGACTCGGTGAACGTGCTGTCCCGCTCGCACTACCTGCCCGCGTTCAGCCGGCTCGGCGCCTATCCGCGCGCGGCCCTGGACGACCTGACCGCGCGCCGCCACGCGGTGTTCGAGTACTGGGCGCACGAGGCGTCGTTCCTGCCCGTCCACCTGGAGCCCCACCTGCGGTGGCGGATGGCCGCGGCCGAGCAGTTCGCCTGGGGGAACATGGTCCGCCTCCAGCAGGAGCGCCCGGGCTTCGTCGCCGAGGTCCTCGACCGTGTCCGCACCGACGGCCCGCTCAAGGCCGGCGACCTGCTCGAAGGGCCGCGGGAGCGGTCCGGCGAGATGTGGGACTGGCATGCCGGCAAGGTGGCCCTCGAGTGGCTCTTCTTCACCGGCGAGATCACGGCCACGCACCGGACGAGCAGCTTCGAGAAGGTCTACGACCTCACCGAACGGGTGCTGCCGGCCGCCGTCCTGCAGACGCCCACTCCCGACCCCGCCGACGCCGTGCGGGAGCTCGTCCGGGTCGCCTCCCGGGCCCTCGGGGTCGCCACCGAGCGCGACCTGCGCGACTACTTCCGGCTCCGGCCGGCAGCCGCCCGGACGGCGATCGCGGAGCTGGCCGACGCGGGCGAGCTGCTCCCCGTCGACGTCGCCGGGTGGGGCGCGCCGGCGTGGCTGGACCCGCAGGCCCGCCGTCCCCGGTGGATCCGGGCGCGCGCCCTGCTCAGCCCGTTCGACTCGCTGGTCTGGGAGCGCCAGCGGGTGGAGCGCATCTTCGGGTTCCGGTACCGCCTGGAGATCTACACCCCGGCCGCCAAGCGGGTGCACGGCTACTACGTGCTGCCCTTCCTCCTCGGCGACCAGCTCGTCGCCCGCGCCGACCTCAAGGCCGACCGCCGGGCAGGCGTGCTCCGGGTGCAGGCGGTGCACGGCGAGGAGGGCGTCGACCACCCGCTGGTGGCGGCCGCCCTCGCCGACGAGCTGCGCCTCATGGCCGACTGGCTGGAGCTCGACGACGTCGCGGTGGCCGACCGCGGAGACCTCGCCGGCGCGCTGGCGCACGCCACCGGCTCAGCCCGGGTGGACGTCCCCGGCTGAGCCGGCCAGGCGCAGGACGACGGACAGGCCCGCCGCGCCGCCGGGCCAGGCGCGCGCCACGGCGTCCCGTCCGGCGGTCCGCACCACGGAGCGCAGCGCGAGGGCGACCACGACGACGTCGTCGGCGTGGCCCAGCACCGGGACGACGTCGGGGACGAGGTCGACCGGGGAGAGCAGGTAGGCCAGCAGCAGCCACAGCCGGACGCGCACCCCGCGGGGGAGGGACCGGTCGGCCGCCAGCCGGCGCACCAGCCTGACCAGGTCGGGCAGCAGCCGCAGGGCCTCGCGCACCGTGAGGTCCTCCGGCCGGGCGCGCCACAACAGAGCCAGCAGGACCGCCCAGAGCAGCAGGAGGCCGCCGGCCACGGCGAGCAGGGTCTGCCACCACTCCACCCGGAGAGTCTGACCGGGCCCCTGGGGCGGGTGTGGCCGGGCGGTGCCTCTCGTCGGCGGCCGGCCGTACTCTCGGGCGCGTGGACGGCGCACCCATCGACACCCAGTACGAAGACCTCCTGCGACGGATCCTCGAGCAGGGCACGCCGAAGGAGGACCGCACCGGCACCGGCACCGTCAGCCTGTTCGGCGAGCGCCTCCGGTACGACCTCTCCGAGCGCTTCCCCCTGGTGACGACGAAGAAGGTGCACTTCCGCTCGATCGCCGTCGAGCTGCTGTGGTTCCTGCGCGGGGACAGCAACGTCGGCTGGCTGCAGGAGAACGGCGTCACCATCTGGGACGAGTGGGCGTCACCGCAGGGCGAGCTGGGCCCGGTCTACGGCGTCCAGTGGCGGTCGTGGCCGACGCCCGACGGCGGGCAGGTCGACCAGATCGAGAACCTGCTCAGCACGCTGCGCACCGACCCCGACTCCCGCCGCATGATCGTGTCGGCCTGGAACGTCGGCTCGCTCCCCGACATGGCGCTGGCCCCCTGCCACGCGCTGTTCCAGTTCTACGTCGCCGACGGGAAGCTCTCCTGCCAGCTCTACCAGCGCAGCGCGGACATGTTCCTCGGTGTCCCGTTCAACATCGCCAGCTACGCCCTGCTGACCCGCATGGTCGCCGACCAGGTGGGCCTGGCGCCGGGCGACTTCATCTGGGTCGGCGGCGACTGCCACATCTACAGCAACCACGTCGAGCAGGTCCGCCAGCAGCTCTCCCGCGAGGTGCTGCCCTTCCCGACGCTCGAGCTCGCGCCCGCCCCGTCGTTGTTCGACTACACCTTCGAGCACTTCACGCTGCACGACTACCGGCACCACCCGGCGATCCGGGCAGCCGTGGCGGTGTGACCGCCCCGGCGAGCTCGCGAGCCGGGCGAGAAGGCGTGGCGCTGATCTGGGCCCAGGCACGAGGGCGGGTCATCGGGGCCGGCGGCGGCCTGCCCTGGCACCTGCCCGAGGACCTGAAGCTCTTCCGGACCCTGACCACCGGCTCCACCGTCGTGATGGGCCGCCGCACCTGGGAGTCGCTGCCCGAGCGGTTCCGCCCGCTGCCGGGGCGCACCAACGTCGTCCTCACCTCCGACCGGGACTGGTCGGCCGACGGGGCGGAGCGGGCCGGCTCGGTCGGGGAGGTGCTGTCCCGGAGCGAGCCGCTCTGGGTGATCGGCGGGGGCGCGGTGTACGCGGCGTTCCTCCCGCACGCCGACCGGCTGGTGGTCACCGACGTCGACGTCGCGGTGGACGGCGACACGTTCGCCCCCGAGCTGGGCCCGGAATGGCGGCGCTCCGCCCGCACGCCGGAGGAGGGCTGGGCGACGTCCGGGGCGACCGGCCTGCGGTACGCCGTGTCGGAGTACGGCCGGGGTTCCGACACCGCCGCTGGGTAGATTCCTCCCATGACCACCGACCCCGCCCGGCCGTTCGGGCGCGTGCTCACGGCGATGGTGACCCCGCTGGCCGAGGACGGGTCGATCGACCTCGCCGGCGCCCAGGAGCTGGCCGCGCACCTGGTCGACCGGGGCGGCAACGACGGGCTCGTCGTCTTCGGCACGACGGGCGAGGCGCCGACGGTCAGCGACGCCGAGCAGCACGCGGTCCTCGAGGTCGTGCTGGACGCGGTCGGCGACCGGGCGACCGTGGTCGCCGGTGTCGGCACCAACGACACCGCGCACTCCATCGACCTGGCCCGGTCCGCCGAACGGCTCGGCGTGCACGGCCTGCTCGTCGTCACCCCGTACTACAACCGCCCGCCGCAGGCCGGTCTCCTGCGGCACTTCACGGCCGTCGCCGACAGCACCGACCTGCCGGTGATGCTCTACGACATCCCGATCCGCACCGGCATGCCCATCGAGGTCGAGACCCTCGTCCGGGCCGCCGAGCACCCGAAGATCGTCGCGGTCAAGGACGCCAAGGGCGACCTGGGGGCCCTCGCCTGGACGCTCGCCCGCACCGACCTGGCCTACTACAGCGGCGAGGACATGCTGAACCTGCCGATCCTCGCCCTGGGTGGCGTCGGCGTGGTCAGCGTGGTGTCCCACCTGGTCGGGCCGCGGATCGCCGACCTGGTCGCGGCGGTGGAGGCCGGCGACCTGGTCAAGGCGCGCGCGATCAACGAGAGCCTGCTGCCGGTGTACACCGGCGTCTTCCGCACGCAGGGCGTCATCACGGTCAAGGCGGCGCTCAACGCGCTCGGTCTACCGGCCGGGCCGGTCCGCCCGCCCCTGGTGGACGCGACCCCCGAGCAGCTGGACCAGCTGCGGAAGGACCTCGCCGCCGGGGGCGTCGAGCTGTGAGCGGGCAGGTCACCCAGCCGCACCTCGACCTCAAGGCGCCGCCTCCGCTGCCCGAGGGCGGGCTGCGGGTCATGGCGCTGGGTGGCCTCGGCGAGATCGGCCGCAACATGGCCGTCCTCGAGTTCGGCGGCCGCCTGCTGATCATCGACTGCGGGGTGCTGTTCCCGGAGGCGGAGCAGCCCGGCGTCGACCTGATCCTCCCGGACTTCGGCGTCATCGAGCACCGCCTCGACGACGTCGACGCCGTCGTCCTCACCCACGGGCACGAGGACCACATCGGCGCGATCCCGTACCTGCTGCGGCTGCGGGAGGACATCCCGCTGGTCGGCTCCCGGTTCACCCTCGCGCTGGTGGCGGCCAAGCTCCGCGAGCACCGCCTGGACCCGACGCTGGTGGAGGTCGCGGCGGGGGAGGACCACGTCGCCGGTCCGTTCCACTGCGAGTTCATCTCGGTGAACCACTCGATCCCCGACGCGCTCGCCGTCGCGGTGCACACGCCGGCGGGCGTCCTCGTGCACACCGGCGACTTCAAGATGGACCAGCTGCCCCTGGACGGCGTCCTCACCGACCTGGGCGCCTTCGCCCGGCTGGGCCTCTCGGGCATCGACCTGCTGCTGGCCGACTCCACCAACGCCGAGGTGCCCGGCTTCGTCACCCCGGAGCGGTCGATCGGGCCCGTCCTCGAGGACGTGTTCCGCCGGGCCACCCAGCGGCTGATCGTCTCCAGCTTCGCCAGCCACGTGCACCGCATCCAGCAGGTGCTCGACGCCGCCGAGATGCACGGCCGCAAGGTCGCGTTCGTCGGGCGCTCGATGGTGCGCAACATGGGGGTGGCCCGCGACCTCGGCCTGCTGCGCGTCGCGCCCGGCCTGATGGTCTCGCTGGACGACGCCGCCGCGATGCCGCCCGAGCAGGTCGTGCTGGTGAGCACCGGCTCCCAGGGCGAGCCGCTGTCGGCGCTGGGCCGCATGGCGCGCGGGGAGCACCACCAGGTCACCATCGAGGCCGGCGACACGGTCGTCCTCGCCTCGTCGTTGGTGCCGGGCAACGAGACCGCCGTCTACAAGGTGATCAACGGCCTGGCCCGGCTGGGCGCGACGGTGGTGCACAAGGAGACCGCCCGCGTGCACGTCTCCGGCCACGCCCCGGCCGGCGAGCTGCGCACGCTGCTGAACGTCGCCAAGCCCCGGTACCTGATGCCCGTGCACGGGGAGTGGCGGCACCTGCGCGCCCACGCCGCGCTGGCGGAGGAGACGGGCATGGCCCGGGATCGGGTCATCCTCGCCGAGGACGGCGTCGTCGTGGACCTCGTCGACGGCAAGGCCTCGATCGTGGGCAGCGTGCCGATCGGCAACGTCTACGTCGACGGCCTCAACGTCGGCGACGTGGGGGAGGAGTCGCTGCAGGCGCGGCGGATCCTCGGTGACGAGGGCTTCGTGGCGCTCACCGTCGTCATCGAACCCTCGACGCGGACGATCGTGCGGCCGGTGCACCTCTCGACCAAGGGCTTCTCCGACGACCCGGCGGCGTTCGACGAGGTGCTGGCCCTGGTCGAGGACAACCTCAAGCGGGCCCTGCAGGACGACGAGATCGACTCGCACCGGCTCTCGCAGGTGATCCGCCGGACGGTCGGCAAGTGGGTGTCGGACACCCACCGCCGCCGGCCCATGATCATCCCGACCGTGCTGGAGGTCTAGCGACGGGCGGCTTCGTCGGGCCGAGTGGGCCCCGGAGGGGTCCGCGCAGGAGCGACTCAGCGGCTCAGCGCACGTCGGGGACGGCACGTGGCCGCGGTGTCGCCCGGAGGGGCGACGATGTCGTAGTAGGGGGCGTTCCAAGGGACGTCGACGAACGTGGTCAGCGTGATCGCCGGGAGGTGGCGGTCCGCCGCCCAGGCCGCCAGGTGCTCGACCAGGTCGCGGCCGTGCCCGTGGCCCGCCGCGTCGGGATGCACGGTCACCTGCTCCAGGTGCGCGCAGCCGTCGACCACGTCGGCCAGCACGTAGGCCACCGCCCGGTCGTCGGCGTCGGCACGCACCCACGCCCGACCGGCCCGCCGGTACTCCCGGAGGGTCCCGATCGACGGCGGCTCGTCCTCGGCGACCAGCGTCATGCCGAGCTCGGCGAACGACCGGCCCGCGGCGCGCTCGATCTCCCGCAGCAGCGGCAGGTCGCCCTCGCGGGCCGGCCGCACGCCGCTCACGAGGCGACGACGTCGATCGGCTCGATGCCCTCCTCGGCGGGCAGGTCGAAGCCCCACACCTGGGCGTAGAACGACAGCTCGCCGTCGAGCGCCGCCCGGATGTTCTCCGCCTTCCGGAAGCCGTGCTGCTCGCCGGCGAACAGCCGGTAGGCGTGCGGCACCCCCTTGGCCCGCAGCGCCGCGACGATCGCCTCGGCCTGGTCCGGCGGCACGACGGCGTCCTCGTCGCCTTGGAAGACCGCGAGCGGGGTGTCGAGCGCGTCGACGTGGTTGATCGGCGAGCGCTCGTCGTAGACGGCGCGGCCCGACGGCCACGGCGCCACCAGCCCGTCGAGGTAGCGGGACTCGAACTTGTGCGTCTCGGCGGCGAGGGCGCCGAGGTCGGCGACGCCGTAGTGGCTCGCGCCCGCGGTGAAGACGCCGGGCCGCATCGTCAGGGCGGCGAGTGTCGTGTAGCCACCCGCCGAGCCGCCGGTGATCGCCATGCGCGCGGGGTCCACCCGGCCGCTGCCGGCGAGGAAGCGGGCGCACGCGACGACGTCGTCCAGGTCGGCGACGCCCCACCGGCCCTGCAGCGCGTCGCGGTAGCGCCGGCCGTATCCCACGGACCCGCGGTAGTCCACGTCGGCGACGCAGAAGCCGCGCGACGTCCAGTACTGGACCCCGAGGTCCAGCACGGGGACGGCCGCCGCGGTGGGGCCGCCGTGCACCATCACGATCAGCGGCGGCAGGTCGCCGTCCGGGGCCGTGGCCTCCGGGTTCGTCGGCGGGTACACCAGCGCGTGCGCCTCGGCGATGCCGGTACCGCGGTCCTCGGTCGGGAAGGTGACGTGCTCCGGGGTCGAGAACCAGCCCCGGTCGAGCCCCAGGTCGCGCGCCGGGCGCAGCACCTCCTGCTCGCCGCTGTCGACGTCCACCCGCAGGACGACCGGCTCGCTCGAGGGGCTCGCGGCCATGCAGACGATCGACGTCCCCTGGGCCGTCACGTACCGGAAGACGCTCCACGGCACGTCGAGCTCGCGGACCGCGCCGTCCTCGAGGACGGCGAGCCGGTCGGCACCGGCGCGGCCGTAGGCGAACGCGACCCGGCCGTCGGGCAGCAGCGCGTACCGGCTCTGCCCGAACCGCCACTGCGGCCCACCGATGTCGCTGCCCACGTCGACGACGAGCTCGACCTCGCCGTGCGGGCGTCGCCGGTACAGCGACCAGAAGTTCGTCCGGTCGCAGAGGAACCACAGCGTGCCGTCCGCTCCCCACACCGGCTGCACCACCGACTCGCCGTCCCCACCGGCGATCGGGTGCTCCCGGCCGTCGGCGCCGCGGACCACCAGCCGGGCGGCGTCCCACGGCATGGACGGGTGGTCCCACTGCAGCCAGGCCAGGGCGTCGCCCTCCGGGGACGGTCGTGGGTCGGAGACGAAGTCGGGGCCGGAGACGAGCAGCTCCGTGCCGTCGTCGTGGATCCGCACGAGCTCGTCGACCACGTCGGCCGCGCCGCCGGAGGCCGGGTGGGTCTCGCGGACGGCGAGCACGCCACCGTCGGGCAGCACCCGCAGGTCGGCATGCCGCACGCCGGCCGGGACGGCGGGCTCGGGGGTGACGGCGACGGGTGTGTCGCTGCCCGCGTCCAGTCGGTACAGCCGCTGGTCGGTGAACTCCGTGAACCACAGCGTCCCCCGGGAGACGGTCCACGCCGCCCCGCCGTACTCGTGCACCCGCGTGCGCGCGTTCCACGGCGCCGGCAGCGCGTCGGAGACCGTGCCGTCGGCGCTCCGCCGGACGATCACCGAGCGGCCGCCCTCGGCCGGGCGGGACTCCGACCACCACACCTCCTCGCCGTCGACGACGACCTCGCCGAGTACGGCGGCCGCGCGGACCACGAACTCCGACGTGATCGCGGTGGGCCACGAGCCGTGGGGGAGGGGGGTGGGAACCATGCGTGTGACGTTAGGTGCACCGGGTCGAGGTGAGGGACACGAGGCCCGGCCTGCCGGACCGGAGCGCCGGAGGCGATTATCGTCCGACGCATGCCTGCCCGCACCACGTCGACGCGTCGACCCGCGACCCGGACCCGGTCCGGCTCGACGGCGGCGAGCAAGAAGCGGCCGGCCGCCAAGCGCACCACCGCCAACCGCCGGCCCGCCGCGAAGAAGAAGCAGCAGTCCTCCGGTCTGTGGGGCGTCGTCGCCGGCAGCTGGAACCTGCTCGCGCGCGGGGCCGGCGGGCTGGCCCGTTCGGTCGCCCGCCCGGAGGAGGCCGAGCCGCTGGCGCCCGAGCACCGCCGGGACGGCGTCGGCCTGGCCGTCCTCGGCCTGGCGATCGTGCTGGGCGCGGCGGTCTGGAGCAACGGCATCGGACCGGTCGGCGAGGCTCTCTCCGACGGCGTCCGCTGGGTCGTGGGATCGCTCGTCCTCGTCCTGCCGGTCGTGCTGTTCTTCGCCGCCCTGCGGCTGCTGCGGCGCGGGCCCCGGCCCGAGGCGCGTGGCCGGCTGGCCATCGGCTGGCTCTGCACCATCGCGGCGGTGCTCGGCATCGCGCAGGTCCTGGGCACCGAGGCCGACCCGGCCGCCAAGGAGCCCGGCTCCGGCGGCCTCGTCGGGTTCGCCGTCGGCGCCCCGCTCGAGGCGGGCGTCGGCATGGCCGTCGCCGTCGTCCTGTTCGTCCTCGCCGCCTTCTTCGGTGTCCTGGTCATCACCGCGACGCCGGTGCACCAGATCCCCCAGCGCCTCGGCGCGCTCGGCGACTGGCTGCTCGGCCGTGGCGACGAGTACGACGACGACGAGTACGACGACGAGGAGTACGAGGACGAGGAGGACGAGGCGCCGAAGGGCCGGCGCTTCGGGCGGAAGTCGCTGTCGGAGGACCTGCTCACCACCGGCCCCATCGACCACGCCGCGTACGACGCCGCCCCCGAGGCCACGCTCACCACCGAGCCCGAGCACACGCAGCTGCACGCCCCGACGCGGCCGCCGGTGGTCGACCGGACCTCCCCGCCCGAGGACCTGCCCCCGATCACCGAGCCGGAGCAGCTGTCCATCCAGCCGGTCGAGGGCGACTACGTCCTGCCCTCCCTGTCGACCCTGCGGCCCGGCGACCCTCCGCGCGCCCGGTCCAAGGCCAACGACGTCGCCATCGAGGCGATCAGCGGCGTGCTGGAGCAGTTCAACATCGACGCGGCGGTCACCGGGTTCACCCGCGGCCCGACGGTCACCCGCTACGAGGTGGAGCTCGGCCAGGGCGTCAAGGTCGAGAAGATCACCCAGCTGACCAAGAACATGGCCTACGCGGTGGCCAACGACAACATCCGCATCCTGGCGCCGATCCCGGGGAAGTCGGCCGTCGGCATCGAGGTGCCCAACACCGACCGCGAGAAGGTGTCGCTGGGCGACGTCCTCCGGTCCGGCGCGGCCAAGCAGGACCCGCACCCGATGCTGGTCGGCCTCGGCAAGGACATCGAGGGCGGCTTCGTCTGCGCGAACCTCGCGAAGATGCCGCACCTGCTGGTCGCCGGCGCCACCGGCGCCGGTAAGTCCAGCTGCGTCAACTCGATCCTGACCTCGCTGCTGCTGCGGGCCACGCCCGACCAGCTGCGGATGATCCTGGTCGACCCGAAGATGGTCGAGCTCACGCCCTACGACGGCATCCCGCACCTGATCACGCCGATCATCACCGACCCCAAGAAGGCCGCCACCGCGCTGGCCTGGCTGGTCGAGGAGATGGAGCAGCGCTACCAGGACATGAAGTCGACCGGTGTCCGGCACATCGACGACTTCAACCGCAAGGTCGAGAAGGGCGAGATCGCGACCCCGCCCGGCAGCGAGCGGGTCTACCGGCCCTACCCGTACATCCTCACGATCGTCGACGAGCTCGCCGATCTGATGATGGTGGCGCCGCGCGACGTCGAGGACCACATCGTCCGCATCACGCAGAAGGCGCGTGCCGCCGGCATCCACCTGATCCTGGCCACGCAGCGACCGTCGGTCGACGTCGTCACCGGACTGATCAAGGCCAACGTGCCCTCGCGCCTGGCCTTCTCGACGTCCAGCCTCACCGACAGCCGGGTCATCCTCGACCAGCCCGGCGCGGAGAAGCTGATCGGCATGGGTGACGCGCTCTTCATGCCCATCGGCGCCGGCAAGCCGATGCGCGTCCAGGGTGCCTTCGTGACCGACGCCGAGATCGAGGCCGTCGTCGAGTTCACCAAGCGGCAGGCCGAGCCCGAGTACCGGGAAGAGGTCTTCACCGCCGGTGGCGCGGGCGAGAAGAAGGAGATCGACGAGGACATCGGGGGCGACCTCGACCTGCTCGTCCAGGCCGTGGAGCTCATCGTCACCAGCCAGTTCGGCTCGACGTCAATGCTGCAGCGCAAGCTGCGCGTCGGCTTCGCCAAGGCCGGCCGGCTCATGGACCTGATGGAGAGCCGGGGCATCGTCGGCCCGTCCGAGGGGTCCAAGGCGCGCGACGTGCTCATCAAGCCCGACGAGCTGGAGTCCGTGCTCTTCACCCTCCGCGGCGGAGAAGCTTGATCGGCCCCCGTGCAGGGGCCCGTCGCGAGCGTGCGAGTGACGGGGGGCACGGGGGTCCGTCAACTACGATGGACCGGTGAGAGCTGCGCCCACCCCTGCCCGGACCGTGGCGGTGGTGACCCTCGGGTGCGCCCGCAACGAGGTCGACTCCGAGGAGCTCGCCGGTCGGCTGGCCGCCGAGGGCTACCAGCTGGTGGACGACGCCGACGGCGCCGACGCCGTCCTGGTGAACACCTGCGGCTTCATCGAGTCGGCCAAGAAGGACTCGGTCGACGCCATCCTCGCCGCCACCGATTCGGGAGCCTCCGTCGTCGCCGTCGGCTGCATGGCCGAGCGGTACGGCTCGGAGCTCGCCGGCGCGCTGCCCGAGGCCACCGTGCTGGGCTTCGACGACTACGGGGCCATCGGCGACCGGCTCGACGACGTGCTGGCCGGCCGCCCGCTGGTGCCGCACACCCCGCGCGACCGGCGCACGCTGCTGCCCATCAGCCCGGTGCAGCGCACCGCCGCCGTCACGGCCGCGGACGCCCCGTCGATCCCCGGCCACGACTGGCTGCGCCGCAAGCGCCTGGCCTCGGGTCCGACGGCCGCCCTGAAGCTGGCGTCGGGCTGCGACCGCCGGTGCGCCTTCTGCGCCATCCCGACCTTCCGCGGCGCGTTCGTCTCCCGCCCTCCGGCGGAGGTGCTCGCCGAGGCGCAGTGGCTGGCGTCGCAGGGCGTGACCGAGCTGGTGCTCGTCAGCGAGAACTCGACGTCCTACGGCAAGGACCTCGGCGACCTGCGCTCGCTGGAGAAGCTGCTGCCCGCGCTGGTCGCCGTCGAGGGCATCGCTCGCGTGCGGGTCGCCTACCTGCAGCCGGCCGAGCTGCGCCCCGGCCTGCTCGAGCTGATCGCCTCGTCGCCGGGTGTCGCGCCCTACTTCGACCTGTCGTTCCAGCACTCGTCGCCGACGCTGCTGCGCCGGATGCGCCGATTCGGCGGGACCGACGACTTCCTGCAGCTGATCGAGCGGGCCCGGGCGCTGGCGCCGACCGCCGGCTTCCGCACCAACGTCATCCTCGGCTTCCCCGGTGAGACCGAGGCCGACGTCGCCGAGCTGGAGCGCTTCCTGGTGGAGGGCCGGCTCGACGCCGTCGGCGTGTTCGGCTACTCCGACGAGGAGGGCACCGAGGCGATCGGCCTGGACGGCAAGCTGGACCAGGCCGAGATCGACGCGCGCGTCCGCCGGATCACCGACCTCGTCGAGGAGCTCACCGCCCAGCGCGCCGAGGAGCGGATCGGCGAGCGGGTCGAGGTGCTGCTCACCGAGGACCTCTCCGCGGAGGAGGGCCCCGGGGTGTGGCTCGGCCACGCCGCCCACCAGGACCCCGACGCCGACGGCACGACGACGATCTCCGGGGTGCCCGCGGACGCCCGCGCCGGCCAGGTCCTCGACGCCGAGGTGGTCGACACCGAGGGCATCGACCTGGTGGCCCGGGCGCTGGTCCCCGCCGGAACGCCGGCCGGCCGGTGACCCCGTGACCGACGTCGCGCCCGACCCGGCCGCCACCCCGCCGTCGTCGGCGCGGTTGGTCAACCTGCCCAACGCCCTGACCGTGCTGCGACTGGCCGTCGTGCCGGTGTTCGCCGTCCTGCTGCTGCACGAGGGCGGCGTGGACGCGGCCGACCGGTGGTGGGCGGCCGTGGTGTTCGGGCTGGCGATCATCACCGACCGATACGACGGCATGATCGCGCGACGCACCGGTCAGGTCACCGAGTTCGGCAAGCTCGCCGACCCGATCGCCGACAAGGCGCTCACCGGCACCGCGCTGATCGCGCTGTCGGTCCTCGCGCTCCTGCCGTGGTGGGTGACGGTGGTGATCCTGGTCCGCGAGGTCGGGGTCACGCTGCTGCGCTTCTGGGTCATCCGGCACGGCGTGATCGCGGCCAGCCGGGGCGGCAAGGCGAAGACCGTCGTCCAGTCGCTGGCGATCGCCCTCTACATCCTGCCGCTCACCGGGGCCCTCGCCAGCGCGCGCTGGTGGGTGATGGCGCTGGCCGTCGCCCTCACAGTCGTCACCGGGCTCGACTACGTCGTCCGCGCGGTCAGGTTGCGCCGGACCAGCGCCCGGGCGATGCGCGCCGCGGCGGCGCGCCGCGCCTCGGGGGCCGGGGGCACCCGGACCGACGCCGCCGCGTAGCTCGCGTCAGCCGCGCCGGCGGGTGGCGACCGCCGCCAGCGCGGGACTGGGCTCCGCGCCGACCTCCCGGCGCAGGATGCGCCGGAACACGTCGAACTGCTGCCGGGCGACCGCCCAGTTGCCGGCCGCCTGGTGGGCCTCGATGAGCGCCCGCTGCCCGCTCTCCCGCAGCGGCTCGGCCACCACGGCCAGCCGCGCCGCCTCCACCGCCGCCGTCGGGTGCCCCGCTCGGCGCAGCAGCACGCCCAGCCGCTCCAGGGCGTGCACCCGGCGCAGGTGCAGCCGTTCCCGCGCGCGGACGACCCAGGCCTCCTGCCAGCCCGGCAGCAGGTCCGCCTCCGCGATGGCCGCCGGGTCGACGGCGAGATCGGCGGGTGTCGCCGAGCCGGTCAGCACCCGGGTCATCCACCCGTCGAGGCGGGTCAGGTCGACGACGACCTCCGGGCGCAGGGCCAGCGTGCCGTCGTCCTCCTGGGCCAGTGGGCAGCCGACCTGCTGCAGTCGCCACCACGCCGTCCGCAGGTTGCCCGCCGCCCGGCTCTCGCCCGCGTCCGGCCAGAGGGCGTGCGCGACGGCGCGGCGGTCGCCCCCCTCCGGGTGCAGGGCGAGGTGGGCCAGCAGCCGGTGACTGCCCGCCGGCAGCGGGGTGCGCCGTCCGTCGCGCAGCAGGGCCAGGCCGCCGAGCAGCCGCACCCGCGGCACCGACGGGGGAGTCTCGGGCATCGCGTCCTCCCGGGCCGGCCCGTCCCTCCGTGGGGCGGGTCCACTCGGGGGAGGTCCGGCTCGCCCGCGGAGGTACACCGGCGAGGATGGCGGGGTGGATCCCGACGACCTCGCCGCCCGCCTGCACGCCGCTCTGCGCTCGCGGTCGGAGACGGTCGCGGCCGCGGAGTCACTGACCGCGGGGCTGTTCTGCGCCACCCTCGCCTCGGTGCCCGGGGCGAGCGCGACCCTGCGCGGAGGTGTGGTCGTCTACGCGACGGAGCTCAAGGCGGCGCTCGCCGGCGTCCCCCGCGACCTCCTCGACCGGTACGGACCGGTGAGCCCGCAGACCGCCGGTGCGCTGGCCGCCGGGGTGCGCGACCGGTGCGGGTCGACGTGGGGGATCGGGCTCACGGGCGTCGCCGGCCCCGAGCCGGTCGACGGCCACCGGCCCGGGCGGGTCTACCTCGGCATCGGCGACGGGCAGCGCACCGACGTGCGGGAACTCGACCTCCCGGGCGGGCGGGCGGAGGTCCGTGCCGCTGCCGTCGCCGCGGCGATGACCGGCCTGCTCGACCGGCTGGGCTGACGGGAACGCCCGGACGGGGGACGGCGTTACGCCATGAGCGGACGCGTGCCGGTCGGCTCGGTGTCGAGGGCGGACGCCGCGTACCGTGAGCGCACGGCTCCCCCCGGGGAACCGGCGCTTCCCCGCTCGCAGGACAGGAGACGGCCATGACGCTGCTGCGCACCCAGCTCGGGAACACCTTGCGGGGCCACCGGCTGCGCCAGCGCCGCACGCTGCGCGACGTCTCCGGCGCCGCGCGGGTGAGCCTCGGGTACCTGTCGGAGGTCGAGCGCGGGCAGAAGGAGGCCTCCTCGGAGCTCCTCGCCTCGATCTGCGACGCCCTCGACCTCGAGCTCGCCGACCTGCTGGCCGAGGTCAGCCTCGAGCTGCGGGTCGCCGACGGCGGGGCGGTCCGCCCGCTGGCCCCGGCCACGGAGGAGCCGCCGGCCGCCGAGCAGCCGGTTCCCGAGCCGGCCCTGGCCCTGGTCGGCGCGGGCCAGCCCGCCCGCTCGGCGCTGCGCCGCGGCGAGGCCGTGTCGCTCGCCGCCTGAGCCGGCGACCCTGAACCGCACGCGGCAGGGCCTGCTCGCCGGCGCCGCCCGGGCCTTCGCCGACGCCGGCGTCCGGCGGAGCACGATGCAGTCCATCGCGGCCGCCGCGGGCGTCTCGAAGGCGACGCTCTACAACCACTTCCGGACCAAGGACGAGGTGGCCGCCGAGCTGCTGGAGACCGAGCTCGCCCGGCTGACCGCCCTGGCGGCCGGCCTGCCTCCCGATCGGGCGCTCGCGGCCCTCTCGGACGAGCTCGGCGCCCACCCCGTGCTGCGGCGGCTCGCCGTCAGCGAGCCGGAGCTGCTCAGCGGGCTGCTGACCGTCGGCGCCGAGCGGTGGGGCGACCTCGTCGGCCGCCTGGCCGGTGCCCTGGGGGTGGACGTCGACGAGGCGGAGCTCGCCGGGCGGTGGCTGGTGGGCGTCGTCCTCCAGCCGGGACGCTCCCTGACACGGCACCGGCACGCGGCGCGCCTCGCCGCCCTGCTCTTCGCGGGGTCAGCCGCGGCGCAGTGACCGGGTGAGCACGAGGCGGTCCTCACCCGGGCCGGCGTGGTCGCGGGACAGGTGCGCGCCGGCACCGAGCGCGGTGTGGAAGGCGACGGCCGCGGTGTCGGCCGGCCGGGCCACCGCCTGGACGACGCGGGCGCCGGTGCTTCCCGCCAGGGCGTCGAACCAGCCGACCAGCCGCCGGCCCAGGCCGGCGCGGCGCGCGTCGTCCCGCACCGCGAGCAGGTGCAGGTAGGCCAGCCGGTCGGCGGTGACGACGCCCAGCACGTACCCGAGGTCCTCGCCGTCCGCGCTGCGGGCCAGGGCGCCGAAGCCACCGAACTGGTGGAACCACACCGGATGGTGCAGCGCCCGGGTGTCGGCGTCCCAGAAGCGGTCGTGGGCCCCGAGCAACCGGGCGCGCACCGTCGTCGCGGACAGCTCGGCGAAGCCGACGACGGTGATGTCCGTGGCGGTCACCGGCCGGTCCGCGCGGCGTCGAGCTCCGCCCGGGTCGGCGGATCGGCGCCGACCCGCGTGCAGTTCAGCGCGGCGACGAGCGCGGCGTCGTCCACGAGGGCGAGGAGTTCGTCGTCGGTCAGGGCCTGGAGGGCCGACCGCGTCGTGACGCCCGCGGCGAGCAGCCCGGCCAGCAGCCCCGCGGCGAGCGAGTCGCCGGCGCCGACCGTGTCGACGACACGGACAGCCGGGGGCTGCCGGTGCAGCAGCGGCCTGCCGGGCCGGGCCACGCGCAGCGGCGCGCCGCCGTCGGTGAGCAGCACCAGCGCCGGCCCGCGGCCGGCCCACCGCCGGGCCGTCTCGTCGAGGTCGGACGGGCCCTCCAGCCAGGCGAGGTCCTCGGAGCTGACCTTGACGACGTCGGCCATCGCGACCAGCCGGTCGAGGCGGCCCTGGACCGTCGCGCGGTCGTTGCCCAGGACCTCGCCGACCGGACCCTCGGCGAGCGGGGGGCGGATGTTGGGGTCGACGCTGATCAGCGTCTCGCCCCCGCCGTGCAGGCGCTCGACCAGCCGGGCGATCGGCTCGGACCCGGGCGCGGTCCAGCTCGAGATCGATCCGACGTGCAGCGCCCCGGTGCGCTCGGGCAGCACGCCGGCGAGTTCGTCGTCGGTCCACTGCCAGTCGGCCGCACCGAGGACGTGGAACCCGTAGTCGGGTGAGCCGTCGGCACCCACGCCGACGACGGCGAGGCTCACCGGCTCCGTGGCCGGGACGAAGCCGGCGCCGTCGACGCCCGACAGCTCGGCGTGCCGGCGCAGGTTGGCGGCCAGCGGCCCGGTGCCCAGTCGCGCCATCAGCCGCACGGGGGCGCCCAGCCGCCCGGCCGCGACGGCGACGTTGAGGGCGTTCCCGCCGGGGCGGGCGACGTACTGCGGCGCCGTCCCCTCGGGGCCTGCATCCGCCCCCGGAACGGGGAGCAGGTCGACCACGAGCTCGCCCAGGACGGCGAGGACGGGGGTGTCGGGCACGGGGGAACCCTAGCCGCGGAGGCGAACCGGCCGCCCGTGTTGGCCCAGGAGGTGCATCACCTGGGACGATGGGACGACGACGTCGCGATGCGCGCATCACCGGGCCGGCCGTGCGCCGGAGCAGGAGGACCCATGCCCAACCCGTTCGTGAAGCTGTGGAAGTACCTCACCGCCTCGGCCAACGCCAAGATCGACGAGAAGGCCGACCCGAAGATCCAGATCGCGCAGGCCATCGAAGCCGAGCAGCAGCGGCACCAGGCCCTGGCCAACCAGGCCGCCGCGGTGCTGGGCAACCAGCGGCAGCTGGAGATGCGGCTCAACCGCCAGCTGGGCGAGGTGGAGAAGCTCCAGGCCTCCGCCCGGCAGGCGCTGGTCCTGGCCGACAAGACGCGTGCCTCCGGTGACGCGGCGAAGGCCGCCGAGTACGAGAACGCCGCGCAGGCCTTCGCCACGCAGCTGGTGGCCGCCGAGCAGTCGATGGAGGACCTCAAGCGCAGCCACGACGAGGCGCTGCAGGCCGCCGAGCAGGCCCGCGGCGCCGTCGAGCAGAGCCGCATGCGGCTGCAGACGACGCTGGCCGAGCGCACCAAACTCATGAGCCAGCTGGAGCAGGCCAAGATGCAGGAGCACGTCGCCTCCTCGCTCAAGCAGGTCAACGAGCTCTCCGCGCCCGGCAACACCCCGAGCCTCTCGGAGGTCCGCGACAAGATCGAGGCGCGGTACGCCAACGCGCTCGGCCAGGCGGAGCTCGCCCAGACCTCGGTCGAGGGCCGGATGCTCGAGGTGCAGAAGGCGACCCTCGACGTCGCCGGCGCCTCGCGGCTCGACCAGATCCGCGCCTCGATGGGCGGCGGGACCGCCGCGGTGGAGAGCGGCCAGCCGGCCGCTGCCATCGAGCAGGGCGCCCCGACGGTGTCGCAGCCGGCCGCCGAGCAGCGCGAGGCCCAGCCGGCCGAGCGGCCCGACCAGACGGCCTGACGGCGGACCCGGGCCGGGGAGACGACGATGTCCGGCCCGGGCTACCCGCCTGATCGCTACACCGGCCCGGCCGGCGAGGTCACCGCCTCGCTGCGCCGGGCCGCGGCGTCTCCGGATCTGTCCCTGGGCGGTGGCGGGGCCGCCCACTACCTGGCGACCGGCGCCACCACCGGCGGAGCCTTCGGGCTGTACCGCTGGGAGATGGGGCCGGCGCCCACGGGGCCCGGCCCGCACTTCCACCGCGGCATCACGGAGTCCTTCTACGTGCTCAGCGGCACCGTCCGGCTCTACGACGGCGAGCGCTGGCTCGACGGCGCGGCGGGGGACTTCCTCCACGTGCCGGAGGGCGGCGTCCACGGCTTCCAGAACGAGTCGGGGGAGCCGGCGTCCATGCTCCTGTTGTTCACGCCGGGCGCGCCGCGCGAGGAGTACTTCGAGACCATCGCCGACGCCGCCCGCCGGGGGGCGATGTCGCCGGAGGACTGGACGGAGTTCTTCCTCCGCCACGACACCTTCTGGGTGTGACTCAGCGGTACAGCGTCACCGGCTGCGGTCGGTCCGGCTCGCCGGTGCGCGCCTGCGGGTCGATGGGTGAGCGGGCCGCCTGGCACGTCGGGCACCACCAGGTGACCCGTTCCTGCGCGGGTGGACCCTGCTCGCCGAGCAGGATCGGGGTGCCGCAGCGGAAGCACGGCTTGCCCCGCCGGCCGAACACCCAGTGGTCCCGGCCGCGGCGCGGATCGCCGGTGGTGTTCTGCTCGGGATGGTGCAGGTTGGCCCGCATCAGCGCGCGGGCCCGCTCGACGAGCGCGGGCAGCCGGTCGACGTCGGCCACGCGCGCCCACGGGTGGACGCCCAGCACGAACAGCGACTCGACCTTGTAGAGGTTGCCGATCCCGGCGAGGTTGCGCTGGTCGACCAGGGCGACGCCGACCTGCTCGTCGGGATGGGCGCGCAGCCGGCGGAGCGCCTCGTCGAGGTCCCAGTCGGGCCCGAGGACGTCGGGCCCGAGGTGCCCCACCAGCCGGTCCTCCTCGGCGGTGGGGACCAGGTCGATGTCGTGCAGCCGGTAGCCGACGCACTCCCAGTCGTCGGTGGCCAGCACCATGCGGACGTCGTACGCGGGGCCGCCGTGCCAGCGCGCCCCCGGCCGGTAGATGTGCCAGCTGCCGTCCATCCGGAAGTGGGTGCGCAGGGTGCGGCCGTCGGCCAGCCGGATCAGCAGGTGCTTCCCGCGGGGGACGACCTCCTCGACGGTCGCGCCGGTGAGGTCGAGCGTGGCGAACTGGGGCACGCGGAACTCGCCGCGGCGCAGCGTGCCGCCGGCCAGGGCGGTGTTCATCCGCTGCGCGGCCAGCCAGACGGTGTCTCCCTCGGGCACGGGCCCAGTGTCCCTCCTGCTCCGATGGTGTGAGACGACCGACAACAGGGATGAGCGCGGCCGGGTGCGGTGCTGCACGTTCCCGTGAGCGTCCCCCTGCGTCGTCGCGCCCGGTCGGGCGGTGAGCCGTCGACCCCGAACGCCGAGCCGGTGACCGTGACCGTCGCCCGGGTGGTGCGCCCCGACCGGCGCGAGGCCTTCGAGCGGGAGGCGGCGGCGATCCTGCGGGTCGCGTCGACGTTCCCCGGCAACCTGGGCGCGACGCTGCTGCACCCCGGGCCGGGCAGCTCGGAGTACCACCTCGTCTACCGGTTCGGCGACGACGCGTCGCTGGCCGTGTGGGAGCGCTCGCCGCAGCGCCGGGCGTTCCTCGAGCAGCTCCGCGACATCGTCGAGGACGAGCGCTACGCGAAGGTCACCGGCCTGGACAGCTTCTTCACCCGCCCGGCCGTCGCGGGCCCGCGGTGGCGGCTGACGGTGCTGACCATCGCAGCCGTCTTCGCCATCACCTCGCTGTTCCAGTTGCTGGTCACGCCGCACCTGGGGGCGTGGCCGGTGGAGCTGCGGCTGCTGCTGTCGGCCTGCGTCGTCGTGCTGCTGCTCGGCCACGTGGTCATGCCGGCGCTGACCCGGCTGCTCGCCCGCTGGCTCCGCCCGCGCCGCGACTGATCGCTTCCGATCAGGCCCGCAGGCGGAGACCTCGCGGGGTGGCGGCGAAGCCCGCCGCCTGGAGCGCCGCCGACAGCGGGGTCGACTCGTGCACCGACGCGCCGTCGGCCTTCTGCACGACCATGCGACCGAGTGCTCCGGCCGAGACCGCCCCGGAGAGGGCCGTCGCCGCCTCCTTGAGCACCTGCTCGTCCTCGGTCCAGGACAGCAGCGTCTTCCCTCCGCGCTCGACGTAGAGCACCAGTTCGCCGTCGACGAGGACGACCAGCGCGCCGGCCTTGCGCCCCGCCCGGTGCCCCGCGGTTTTCCGTCCGGTTCCCTCGCCGATGTCGACGGCCTCGGCGTCGGCCCCGCCCGGCCGGTCCGGCCACGGCAGGGCGGCGCCGTAGACGTTGGCCGGGTCGGTGGCGGCCAGGACGACGGCGCCGCCGGGGACCCGGTCGGGGGAGGCGAAGCTGCGCAGGCGGTCGACCGACCCGGGCGTGCCGAACTGCGCCGCGCCGAGGGTCTCGACGAAGTAGCCGCGGCGGGCCCGGCCGTTCTCCTCGAACGCCCGCAGCACCGGGTAGACCGCCGAGAAGCCGCCGGCCACCTGCTCGGCCATGACCGCGCCCCGGGTCAGCACGCCGTGCCGTTCGAGCAGCGCCTCGGCCCGCGCCGTCGTCCGGCGGGTGGCGTTGGCCTCGCGGTCGGGGAGCCGGGACCACCGGCCGGCCACCGTCGGGGGCCCCGTGCGGGACGGCATCGCCGGTCGGCCGACGCGCGGTCGGCCGTACCGGCTCCGGCTGACCCGCGGCGCGGCCGGCGTGCGCTTGTGGGTGCCGCCACCGTGCAGCCGGGTGCGCAGCGGTGCGAGGGTGTCGTTGGTGAGCCGCCCGGCCCAGACGAGGTCCCAGACGAGGTCGGCCAGAGCGGCGTCGTCGGTGGCGCCGAGCGCGTCGGACAGGCCGCGGAAGAAGAGCGCCTGACCGCCGGCGAGCAGGTCGAGCAGCGGCTCGCCCTCGCCGGGTACCTCCAGCGGCTCCGGCAGCAGGAGGGGGGCGAGGTCGGCCGGGACGAGGCTGATCCAGCCGTCGCCGCCGGGCAGGCCGCCCGCACCGGCCCACAGCACCTCGCCGGCGCTGGTCAGCTCGTCGAGCATCGCGGGGGAGTAGTCGCGGACCCGTGACGGCAGCACCAGCGACTCCAGCGCGCTGGCCGGCACCAGCGCACCGGCGAGCTGCTCGACCACCGCCAGCACGCCGTCGGCCCCGCGCAGCCGGCCGCCCACCCCCTGCCAGGAGGGGGTGAACCGGGCGAGGGTGCCGATCGGGACCGGTTCGACCTCCTGCCGGAGCCTGGCCAGGCTGCGCCGGCGGATCGAGCGCAGCACGTCGGCGTCGCACCACTCCTGACCGCTGCCGCCGGGCCGGAACTCGCCGGAGACCAGCCGGCCGGTGCCGGTGAGCCGGTGCAGCGTCGCGGTGACGACGGCGACGCCCAGCCCGAGGCGGGTGGCGGCCTCGGCGGGCTGGAACGGGCCGTGGGTGCGGGCGTAGCGGCCGACGAGGTCGCCCAGCGGGTCGGCGACCGGCTCGGTGAAGACCTCGGGGACGCCGACGGGCAGGGCCGTGCCCAGGGCGTCGCGCAGCCGCCCGGCGTCCTCGATGGCGACGTAGCGCTCCTCGCCGGCGATGCGTACCTGCAGCGCGCGGCGGGACGCCACCAGCTCGTCCAGCCACTCCTGCGGCACACCGCGGGCGGCCGCCTCCGCGGCGGTGAGGTCGCCGAGCCCGCGCAGCAGGTCGGACGCGCCGTCGACGTCCCGGGGGTGGCGCTGCTCGGGCAGCCGCTGCAGCTCGGCCTCGATCTCGGCCATGGCCTCGCCGTCGAGCAGCTCGCGCAGCTCCGTGCGCCCGAGCAGCTCGGCGAGCAGGCCGGTGTCGAGCGCGAGCGCCTGCGCGCGGCGCTCGGCCAGCGGGGCGTCGCCCTCGTAGAGGAACTGGCCGACGTAGCCGAACAGCAGCGACTGCGCGAAGGGCGAGGCGGTGTCGGTCTGCACGTCGACGACGCGGACCTTGCGCGAGCGCACGTCGCTCATCAGCTCGACCAGGCCCGGCACGTCGTAGACGTCCTGCAGCACCTCGCGGGCCGCCTCGAGCGTGATGGGGAACGAGGAGAACTCGCTGGCGACCGACAGCAGCTGAGCCGCCCGTTGGCGCTGCTGCCACAGCGGCGTCCGCTTGCGCGGGTCGCGGCGGGGGAGGAGCAGTGCGCGGGCCGCGCACTCCCGGAACCGGCTGGCGAACAGCGCCGAGCTGCCGACCTCGGCGGTGACCTCGCGCTCGACGTCGTCCGGGTCGAGCACGGCGAGGTCGGCCTCGGGGGGCTCGCCGGTGGTGTCGGGCAGCCGCAGCACGATGCCGTCGTCGGAGTGCATGGAGGCCACGTCGACGCCGTACCGCTCGCGCAGCCGGGCGGCCAGCACCAGCGCCCACGGGGCGTTCACCTGCGCGCCGAAGGGGGAGTGGACGACCAGCCGCCAGTCGCCGAGCTCGTCGCGGAAGCGTTCGACCAGCAGCGTCCGGTCGTCGGGCAGGTGGCCGGTCGCCGCCTTCTGCTCGGCGAGGTAGGCCTGCAGGTTCGCCGCGCCCCACTCGTCCAGCCCGGCGGCGCGGGCCCGCTCCAGGCCGGCCTCCGGCGTCGCCGAGCCGACCTCGCGGAGGAAGGCGCCCAGCGCCCGGCCCAGCTCCAGTGGCCGGCCGGGTGCGTCGCCGTGCCAGAACGGCATCTTCCCGGGCTGTCCCGGCGCCGGCGTGACGAGGACGCGGTCGTGGGTGATGTCCTCGATCCGCCACGACGACGACCCCAGGAGGAACACGTCGCCGACCCGCGACTCGTAGACCATCTCCTCGTCGAGCTCGCCGACCCGCCGCCCACCGGTGCCCTCGGCGCCGACGAGGAAGACGCCGAACAGCCCGCGGTCGGGGATGGTCCCGCCGCTGGTGACGGCCAGTCGCTGCGCCCCCGCGCGCGCGGTCAGGGTGTCGGTGACGCGGTCCCAGGTGAGCCGCGGCCGCAGCTCGGCGAACGCGTCGGAGGGGTAGCGCCCGGCGAGCATGTCGAGGACGGCGTGCAGCGCGGAGTCCGGCAGCGAGGCGAAGGCGGCCGACCGGCGGACCACGGCGGCGACCTCGTCGACGGTCTGGGGCCGCTCGGACACCATGGCGACGATCTGCTGGGCGAGCACGTCGAGCGGGTTGCGCAGGTAGCGGATGGACTCGATGAGCCCGGCCTTCATCCGCTCGGCGACCAGAGCCGTCTCGACCAGGTCGCCCCGGTACTTGGGGAAGAAGACGCCCCGGCTGACCGCGCCGACCTGGTGCCCGGCCCGGCCGACGCGCTGCAGTCCGGAGGCGACGGTGGGCGGCGCCTCCACCTGGACGACCAGGTCGACCGCGCCCATGTCGATGCCGAGCTCGAGGCTGGAGGTGGCGACGACGGCGGGCAGCCGGCCGGACTTCAGCGCCTCCTCGACGATCGCGCGCTGCTCGCGGGACACCGAGCCGTGGTGCGCCGCGGCGACCGGCTGGACGCCGTCGGGCACGCCCCCGCCGGACCCGGCCTGGGCCATCAGCGCTGCGGCGTTGGTACCCGGCGGGACGGTCTCGCCGGTGGCCCGCTCGTAGGCGAGCTCGTTGAGCCGGCTGGTCAGCCGCTCCGCCAGCCGGCGGGAGTTGGCGAACACGATGGTGCTGCGGTGCGCCTGCACCAGGTCGAGGACCCGTTCCTCGACCGCGGGCCAGATCGACGTCCGCGGCTGGTTGCCGGCCGCCGAGCCCTCCAGCTCCCCGGTCGGCTGGCCCAGCTCGCTCATGTCCTCGACGGGGACGACGACGGACAGGTCCCACTGCTTGGTCGCCGGCGGCGCGACGACCTGCACGGGCCGGCCGCCGGCGAGGTAGGTGGCGACCTCCTCGATGGGGCGCACGGTGGCCGAGAGGCCGATCCGCTGGGCCGGGCGCTCGAGCAGCTCGTCGAGCCGGTCGAGGGAGACGGCGAGGTGGGCGCCGCGCTTGGTGTCGGCGACCGCGTGCACCTCGTCGACGATCACGGTCTCGATGCCGCGCAGCGCCTCCCGCGCGGAGCTGGTCAGCAACAGGAACAGCGACTCCGGCGTGGTGATCAGGATGTCCGTGGGCCGGCGGGCGAACGCGCGCCGCTCGTCGGCCGGGGTGTCGCCGGAGCGGATGCCGACCCGGATCTCCGGGCGCTCCAGGCCCAGCCGCGCGGCGGCCTGGCCGATGCCGGCCAGGGGCGCCCGCAGGTTGCGCTCGACGTCGACGGCCAGCGCCTTGAGCGGTGAGACGTACAGGACCCGGCAGCGCAGCTTCTCGTCCGCCGGCGGTGGCACCGCGGCCAGCCGGTCGAGCGACCACAGGAACGCCGCCAGCGTCTTGCCCGACCCCGTCGGCGCGACGACCAGCGCGTGCTCGCCGCTGCTGATCGCCGTCCAGGCGCCCTCCTGGGCGTCGGTCGGCCGCACGAACGCACCGGTGAACCAGGCCCGGGTGGCCTCCGAGAACCGGTCGAGTGCGGACACGACCCCAGTGTCCCCGGCGGGTACGACAGTCCGCCGGTCCGGACCGCGCCGACGGGTCCGGACCACCCGTCCGGGGACGGCGATCGGGCAGACTGCGCGCGTGCAACCCTCCCCGGCGCCGCTCTCCCACGACCTCGACCCGGCCGCGGGCACCGTCCAGCCGCGCACCGTCGCCGTGCTCAGCGGGGCGGTGACCCTGGCGGGCCTGGGGGTGACGGTCGGCATCACCGTCGGCGGCCTGCTGGCCCGCGACGTCGCCGGCAGCGACACCGCGGCCGGGCTCGGCCAGACCGCCGGGGTGCTGGGTGCGGCCGTGATCGCCCTGCCGCTCGCCCGGATCAGCGACCGCGCCGGTCGACGGGCAGGGCTGGCCACCGGCTACGCGGTGGCGGTGCTGGGCGCGGTCGTGGCCGTCGTCGCCGCGGCGATCTCCTCCCTCCCCCTCCTCCTGCTGGGCCTGTTCGCCTTCGGCGCGGCGACGGCGTGCGGCCTGCAGGCCCGTTTCGCCGCGGCCGACCTCGCGACGCCGGAGCGCCGGGGCCGCGACCTCTCGCTCGTGGTGTGGGCGACCACCGTCGGCTCGGTGCTCGGCCCCAATCTCGCCGGGCCGGGGGCCGACGTCGGGCGAGCGCTGGGCCTGCCCGCCCTCGGCGGGGCCTTCGCGGTGTCGGCCGTGGTCTTCGCCGTCGTGGCGGTCGGCCTGCTCCTGCTGCTCCGCCCCGATCCGCTGCTCCTCGCGCGACGGCTCGGGGGCGGAGGGGACGGACCGCGGCCGCGCACCGCGACGGGGACGGCGCTGCGGGCGGTGTGGGGCTCGCCCGAGGGCCGGCTCGGCCTCACCGCCGTGATCGTGGCCCACTCCGTCATGGTCGGCGTCATGGTGATGACCCCGGTCCACATGGGGCACGCGGGCCACTCCGACGGCGCCACGCTGCGGGTCATCGGCCTGGTGATCAGCGTGCACGTCGCGGGGATGTACCTGTTCTCGCCGCTGGTCGGGATGCTGGCCGACCGGGCCGGCCGGCGGGCCACCGTCGCCGTCGGGGCCCTGCTGCTGCTGGCCGCCGCAGGGCTGGCCGGCACCGCGGCCCCCGATGCCTCCGTCCAGCTCGGCGCCGGGCTGCTGCTGCTCGGGCTGGGGTGGTCGTGCGGTCTCATCGCCGGGTCGACGCTGGTGACCGAGGCGGTCGCCGTCGACCTGCGGCCCACCGCGCAGGGCGGCACCGACCTGCTGATGGGTCTCGGTGCCGCGGTGGCGGGCGCCGTGGGCGGGCCGCTGCTGGCGGTCGGCGACTTCGGACTGGTCGCGGCCGTGTCCGCCGCGCTGGTGCTGCCGCTGGCCGTCGTCTGGGTGTCGGGCCTCCGGCCGCGGGTCAGCGGTCCCGGTAGTTCTTGATCGTCAGCACGACCGCCACGAGCATGGCGAGGGCGATGCCGATCTGCAGGACCACGTCCAGTGCCGCCGAGCCCGTGCCGGGGATCATGGTCCGAGCCTAGGCCCGTCCCCGCACGGAGGGCGCCGATCGGGTTAGCGTCGGACCGTGCGCCTGCAGGAGTTCTGGTCCAGCCTCGACCGTCAGTTCGGGCCCATGCGGGCCCACAGCGTGGCGCGCGACCACGTCTTCTCCGCCCTCGGCGGGCGCACCGCGATCGACGCGATCGAGGCGGGGCTCCCGGTGCGCAAGGTGTGGCTGGCCATCTGCGAGGAGTACGAGGTGCCGCCGAAGGACCGCTGACCGCCGTCACCGGGGACGGCGGCGTGTCGACCTGGCGATCGAACAGGTGTTCGCCCTACAGTGGCGTCCACAGGCCGGACCGCTCTCCACAGATCCGCCGAAGCCCGGGAATTGTCGGACCCCCGCCCTAGCGTCGACCGCGACAACTTCCCCAGAACTTCCGAAGGTGGCCATCATGGCAACGCTCGACCGCGACAAGGCCCTCGACATGGCCCTCGCCCAGATCGACAAGCAGTTCGGCAAGGGCTCGGTCATGCGGCTGGGCGACACCCCCGAGGTGGCCCTCAAGGTCATCCCGACCGGGTCGATCTCCCTCGACATCGCGCTGGGCGTCGGCGGTCTGCCGCGCGGCCGCGTCATCGAGGTCTACGGCCCGGAGTCCTCCGGCAAGACGACGGTCGCCCTGCACGCGGTGGCCAACGCCCAGGCCGCCGGCGGCATCGCGGCGTTCGTCGACGCCGAGCACGCGCTCGACCCGGAGTACGCCCGCGCCATCGGTGTCGACACCGACGCGCTGCTGGTCAGCCAGCCCGACACCGGTGAGCAGGCGCTCGAGATCGCCGACATGCTGATCCGGTCGGGCGCCCTCGACATCATCGTCATCGACTCCGTCGCCGCCCTGGTGCCGCGCGCCGAGATCGAGGGCGAGATGGGCGACAGCCACGTGGGTCTGCAGGCCCGCCTGATGAGCCAGGCGCTGCGCAAGATCACCGGTGCCCTGAGCAACTCCGGGACGACGGCGATCTTCATCAACCAGCTGCGCGAGAAGGTCGGCGTGGTCTACGGCTCGCCCGAGGTCACCACCGGTGGTCGCGCGCTGAAGTTCTACTCGTCGGTCCGGCTCGACGTCCGCCGCATCGAGACCCTCAAGCAGGGCACCGACGCGGTCGGCAGCCGCACCCGCGTCAAGGTCGTCAAGAACAAGGTGGCCGCTCCGTTCAAGCAGGCCGAGCTCGACATCCTCTGGGGTCAGGGCTTCAGCCGCGAGGGCGGGCTCATCGACGTCGGCGTCGAGCAGGGCTTCGTCAAGAAGTCCGGTGCCTGGTACACGTACGACGGCGACCAGCTCGGTCAGGGCAAGGAGAACGCCCGCAACTTCCTGAAGGACAACCCCGACCTCGCCGACGAGATCGAGAAGAAGATCAAGGAGAAGCTCGGCATCGGGCCCCAGCTGGGCACCCCGGCCGACGCCCCCGCCGACTTCTGAGCCGGTCGGTGGGAGGGTTCTCCTCGACCCGCCGTGGCCCGGGCGGTCGCCCGGGCGCACGGCGGGCGGCCGCCGGGGACGGCGATCCGCTCGATCCGGACGCCGTCCCCGGCCCGCCCGAGGACGAGATGGGCGACCCCGAGTCGGTGGCCCGAGGCATCTGCCTGCGCGCGCTCACCGGGGCGCCGAAGACGCGCCAGCAGCTGGCCGACCTGCTCGCCACGCGCGGCGTGCCCGACGACGCCGCCGAGACGGTGCTCGACCGGTTCACCGAGGTGGGCCTCATCGATGACGCCGCCTTCGCCCGGGCCTGGGTGAACTCGCGGCAGGCAGGGCGCGGCCTCGCCCGGCGGGCGCTCAGCGCCGAGCTGCGGGCCAAGGGGGTCGATCCCGAGGTCGCCGCGGAGGCAGTGGCCGAGGTCGACGACGAGGACGAGCGCGCCGCTGCCCGGCGGCTCGTGGAACGGCGCGCGGCCGGCATGCGCCGGCTCGACCGCGCCACCGCCACGCGCCGGCTGATGGGCATGCTCGCGCGGAAGGGCTACAACGGCGGTCTGGCCGCCGCGGTGGTGCGCGACGTGCTCGACGACGACACGGTCGACGACCTCCTCGTGGAGGACTGAGCCACTGAGTCCCGGGAGCCTGCCGGTCCAGGGCCGCAGCGGTTCACGCCCGGCGGCTCACGTGGGGTCGGGGTCGTTGGGCCCCTGCCGGGGGCCGCTCCCGCCGACGACCTCGCTGACCCCTCCGTAGGGCTCGTGCCGCTTGCCCGCGTGGGCCTCCAGCTGCAGTCGCTCCACGAGGTGCGGGTAGTGCGCCTCGAACGCCGGCCGCTCCGAGCGGATCTTCGGGATCTCGACGAAGTTGTGCCGGGGCGGCGGGGAGGAGGTCGCCCACTCCAGGGAGTTCCCGTGACCCCACGGGTCGTCGCGCAGGGCCAGCTCCCCGTACATCCACGACCGCCGGATGTTGTAGAGGAACGGGATGATCGACGCACCGAGCACGAACGCGAAGATCGTCGAGATCAGGTTGAGCGTCGTGAACTCGTCGGTCGGCAGGTAGTCGACGTAGCGGCGTGGCATGCCCTCGGCGCCCAGCCAGTGCTGGACGAGGAACGTGCCGTGGAAGCCGATGAACGTCATCCAGAACTGCAGCTTGCCCAGCCGCTCGTCGAGCATCCGGCCGCACATCTTCGGGAACCAGAACGCGATGCCCGCGTTGGCGGCGAACACCACCGTGCCGAACACGACGTAGTGGAAGTGCGCCACCACGAAGTACGAGTCGGTGATGTGCCAGTCCAGCGGCGGGCTGGCCAGCAGGACGCCGGTCAGGCCACCGAGCAGGAACGTGACCATGAAGCCGATGGACCACAGCATCGGCGTCTCGAAGGTCAGCTGACCGCGCCACATGGTGCCGATCCAGTTGAAGAACTTCAGGCCGGTGGGCACGGCGATCAGGTAGGTCAGGAAGGCGAAGAAGGGGAGCAGCACCGCGCCGGTGGCGTACATGTGGTGGGCCCACACCGCCAGCGACAGGAAGCCGATGGCCATCGTCGCGCCGACCATCCCCTTGTAGCCGAACAGCGGCTTGCGGCTGAAGACCGGGACGATCTCGGTGACGATGCCGAAGAACGGCAGCGCGATGATGTACACCTCGGGGTGCCCGAAGAACCAGAACAGGTGCTGCCACAGCATCGGGCCGCCCATCTCGTCGGAGTAGACGAGAGCGCCCAGGTTGCGGTCGGCCAGCAGGGCGAACAGCGCGGCGGTCAGGATCGGGAAGGCCAGCAGGATCAGCACGCTGGTGATGAGCGTGTTCCAGGTGAAGATCGGCATCCGGAACATCGTCATGCCCGGCGCGCGGAGGCAGACGATCGTGGTGATGAAGTTGACGCCACCGAGGATCGTGCCCAGACCGCTGACGGCGAGGCCACCGATCCAGAGGTTGCCGCCGGGTCCGGGGGAGTGCACCCCGTTCGACAGCGGCGTGTAGGCCGTCCACCCGAAGTCGGCCGGACCGCCCGGGGTGAGGAACCCGGAGACGGCGATGAGGCTGCCGAAGAGGAACAGCCAGAACGACAAGGCGTTCAGCCGCGGGAACGCGACGTCCGGCGAACCGATCTGCAGCGGCATGATCAGGTTGCCGAAGGCGAAGAACAGCGGCGTCGCGAACATCAGCAGCATCAGCGTGCCGTGCATCGTGAACAGCTGGTTGTACTGCTCCGGGGAGAGGAACTGCAGTTCGGGCTGGGCCAGCTCGGCGCGGATCAGCATCGCCATGAGGCCGCCGAGGATGAAGAAGCCGAACGACGCCGTCAGGTACATCAGGCCGATCGTCTTGTGATCGGTCGTGCGGAGCAGGTTCGACAGCCGGGAGCCCTTGGCCGGCACGTGGGCCGGACTGGGCCGGCTGATGATCGGCTGGGGCGCGATCGCGGTCATGCCGCGCCTCCTGGGCTGGGCACGTGCACCGTGCGGGACATCTGCGGCTCCCCGGTCTCGCTGCGCGGGCGGCACCGCCATCGTGGCGCATCCCCGGACGCAGCGAAAGCCGAGCGGGCCCGGCTCGTCAGTCGGCGGACGACCAGGCGGCGAGGTCGACGGCCGCGCCGCCCGGGACGCCCGGATCGGCCACCAGCCACGCGGCCGCACGGGGTCGCCCGGCGGCCAGCCACCGGCGGATCAGCCGGTCGAAGTCCCGGCCCGCCGAGGCGTCGGCCCGCCCTGCCGCCCCGAGGACGGTGAGATCGGCTTCCGCGCCGTCGGGCGCCCGCAGGACGACCCGGCAACGCGCGCGGCGGTGGCGGGCCGGGGGCACCGCCTCCCGGACGACTGCCGTGGAGGCGCCGGCCGCGGCGGCGAAGGCCGCCGCCGAGGCGCGCACCGCGGCCACGAACTCCTGGGCGGCGTCACCTGACCGCGGGACCGGCGGCAGGAGGTGCCCCATGGCGGTGTCGGCGGCTCCCACCTGCATCAGTCGACGGGGACGACGCCCCCGCCGCCACCCATCTGCACGTCGGCCGGCAGCTCGGCGGCGGGGGTGGCGGCGGCCTTCACGTCGCGCCGCGTGCGCCGCTCCACGATCTTGGCCACCTGCGACAGGAGCACGTTGACCACGATGTAGATGACCGCGGCGGCCACGTAGAGCTGGAAGGTGTACTCGCTGCCGAAGCGGGGGGTGAAGTACTCCACCAGGCTCCTGGCCCCGCGCAGGAGCTCGAAGTACCCGATGATGAACCCGAGCGAGCTGTCCTTGAGCAGCACGACGAGCTGGGCGATGAGCACCGGCAGCATCCGCCGGGTGGCCTGCGGCAGCAGGACGAGGGTCATCACCTGAGACTTGCGCATCCCGATGCCGTAGGCGGCCTCGCGCTGTCCCTTGTCGATCGACAGGATGCCGGCCCGGAAGATCTCGGCCAGCACCGCGGAGTTGTAGAGGATCAGCCCCCCGGCCAGCGCCTGGAAGGCCGAGGGCCGGATGCCGTACTTCGGCAGCAGGAAGAACAGCGCGAAGATCACCACGAGCAGCGGGATCGCGCGGAAGAACTCGATGTAGGTGCCGGCCAGCCAGCGGACGACGCGGTGGTCCGACAGCCGGCCGACCGCGAGGAGCAGGCCGAGCACCGTGGCCACGACCATGCCGACCGCCGCCAC
Organism: Bacillus sp. AZ43; assembly: GCA_004570425.1. Taxonomy (GTDB): domain Bacteria; phylum Actinomycetota; class Actinomycetes; order Mycobacteriales; family Geodermatophilaceae; genus Blastococcus_B. The sequence goes on along the minus strand of SPQJ01000031.1, from coordinate 20,761 downwards.
CTCGAGGGTGTTGAGCAGCGTCCGGCCCAGCGTCTGCGGGACACCGGTCCGGGCGTCGAACAGGACCGCCCAGCGCTGGCCCTCCAGCTGCCCGTTGCCGGCCAGCCGGATGAGCACGACCGCGAGCAGCCCGAGGATCAGCAGGGAGCCGATCCCGGTCCCGATGCGGATGCGGGCGCGCGCCTTGGGCCCGGGGACGTCGAAGAGCACCGGGGTCGTCATCGCAGGATCGCCACCCGCTTCTCGAGGCGGTGCACGCCGAAGGCCAGTGGGACGGTGATCAGCATGTAGGCGACGACGACCCCCAGGAGGACGGCGGTGAGCTGCCCGGCGTCGGCGTTGACCAGACGGGGCAGCAGGGAGCTCAGCTCGCTGGTCGCGAAGCCGGCCGCGATGGAGCTGTTCTTCACCATCGCGATGAAGACGTTCCCCAGCGGCGGGACCACGGTGCGGAAGGCCTGGGGCAGGACCACCTCGCGCAGCGACTGGCCGAAGGTGAGGCCGATGGCCCGGGACGCCTCGGCCTGCCCGGCGGAGACGGCGTTGATGCCCGACCGCACCGCCTCGCAGACGAACGCCGCGGTGTACAGGCCCAGAGAGAGCACGGCGCCGGTGAAGAAGCCGACGCTCGTGTCGATCTGCGGGAGCCCGAAGATCAGGAAGAAGAAGACCACCGTGAGCGGCGTGTTGCGGAAGACCTCGACGTAGAAGGTCGACAGCCCGCGCAGCGGCGGGATGGGGCTGACCCGGCCGGCGGCGAGCAGGGTGCCCAGCACGAGGGCGAGCAGGCCGGCCAGGAAGGACAACCAGAGGGTCGTGAGGAAGGCGTCCCACAACAGGCCGAAGTTGTCGGCGAGGAACTGCACGACGCCTCCTCTCGAGGCAGGTCAGGACAGCGCCGCGGGGCAGGGGAGTCCCTGCCCCGCGGCGCGGCGGGGATCAGTAGCGGTCGACGGCGGGCGGCTCGGGCGCCTCGGTGCCGCTGATGGCACCGGCGGTGCGGTCCCACGCCTCGGCCCAGGTGCCGTTCTCGTACGACTCCTCGAGGACGTCGTTGATGAAGTCGCGGAACTCGTCGTCGCCCTTGGCCAGGCCGATGCCGTACGGCTCCTGGGTGAAGGGGTTGCCGACCAGCTCGAACGCGCCGTCGCTGCCGGCCACGAGACCGGTGAGGATGACGTTGTCCGTCGTCACGGCGTCGACCTGGCCGGCGGCCAGGGCGTCGGCGCACTTCGAGTAGACGTCGAACAGGGTCAGCGTCGCCTCCGGGTAGTTGTCCCGGATGTTCTGCGCGGGCGTCGAGCCCTCCACGGAGCAGACGTTCTTGCCGGCGAGGTCCTCGGGGCCCTCGATGCCCTCCGGGTTGCCCTCGGCGACCATGATGTCCTGCCCGGCCTCGTAGTACGGGCCGGCGAAGTCGATCAGCTGCTTGCGGGTGTCGTTGATCGTGTAGGTCGCCACGACGATGTCGACGTCGCCGTTCTGGATGAACGGCTCCCGGTTGGCCGACACGGTCTCGACCCACTCGATGTCCTCGGCGGCGATGCCCAGCTCCGCGGCGATGATCTTGGCGATCTCGACGTCGAAGCCCTCGGGGACCTCCTCGTTCGGGTTGAACAGACCGAACCCGGGCTGGTCGAACTTGGTGCCGACGGTGATGGTGCCGGCCTCGTTGAGCTCGGCCATGGTGCTGCCGGCGGGGAAGTCGACCTCCTCGGCGACCTCGGCGGTGTTCTCGGCGGCGTCCTCGGCCTGGTTGCCGGCCTCGCTGCCGCCACAGGCGGTGAGCAGGAGACCGGCGGCCGCCAGGCCGGCGGCGTAGCGGGTGATGCGCATGGATGGTCCTTCCGTCGGACGGTCAGTGGTTGAGGATCTTGGACAGGAAGCTCTTGGCCCGGTCCGAGCGCGGTGCGGTGAAGAAGGTCTCGGGGTCGGCCGTCTCGACGATGCGGCCGCCGTCCATGAAGACGACCCGGTTGGCCGCCTTGCGGGCGAAGCCCATCTCGTGGGTGACCACGACCATGGTCATGCCGTCGCGGGCGAGGGAGACCATGACGTCGAGGACCTCGCTGATCATCTCGGGGTCCAGCGCGGAGGTCGGCTCGTCGAAGAGCATGACCTTGGGCTCCATCGCCAGGGCGCGGGCGATGGCGACCCGCTGCTGCTGCCCGCCCGAGAGCTGCGCCGGGTACTTGTCGGCCTGGGCGCTCACCCCGACGCGGTCCAGCAGCTCGCGGGCGCGCTTCTCGGCGTCGGCCTTGGACATCCCGCGCACCTTGATCGGCCCGAGGGTGACGTTCTCGAGGATCGTCTTGTGCGCGAACAGGTTGAAGCTCTGGAACACCATGCCCACGTCGCTGCGCAGCCGGGCCAGCGCCTTGCCCTCCTCGGGCAGCCGCTGGCCGTCGATGGTGATCTCGCCCTGCTCGATCGACTCGAGGCGGTTGATCGTCCGGCACAGCGTCGACTTGCCCGACCCCGAGGGGCCGATGACGACGACGACCTCCCCGCGGGCGATCTCCAGGTCGATGTCCTGCAGCACGTGCAGGTCGCCGAACCACTTGTTGACGCCGGACAGGCGGACGAGAGGCTCTCCGTTCGGACGGCTGGTCACCCTGGGCACCCTAAGCGCCGTCGGACACGTCCAGTGATCGGCGTGATCACGAAGGGGTAACGAACCGGACGTCACCGACCGGAACTCACGCTCGCGGGTGATCCGGACGGCGCGCCGTACCCTCGCTCCTGTCATGAGCAGCGCAACCGAGGTCCCCGTCCCGCGCACGTACCGGGTGCGCACCTACGGGTGCCAGATGAACGTCCACGACTCCGAGCGCCTGTCCGGGCTGCTGGAGGCGGCCGGCTACACCGCGGCACCCGAGGGCAGCGACGCCGACGTCGTCGTCCTCAACACCTGTGCGGTCAGGGAGAACGCCGACAACCGGCTGTACGGCAACCTCGGCCACCTCCGGCCGGCCAAGGACGCCAACCCCGGCATGCAGATCGCCGTCGGCGGCTGCCTGGCGCAGAAGGACCGCGGCGAGATCGTCCGCCGCGCCCCGTGGGTCGACGTCGTCTTCGGCACGCACAACGTGGGCTCGCTGCCCGCCCTGCTCGACCGCGCCCGGCACAACGCCGAGGCGCAGGTGGAGATCGTCGAGTCCCTCGAGGTCTTCCCGTCGACGCTGCCGGCCAAGCGGGACTCCGCCTACTCCGGCTGGGTCTCGATCAGCGTGGGCTGCAACAACACCTGCACGTTCTGCATCGTCCCGGCACTGCGCGGCAAGGAGAAGGACCGCCGTCCCGGCGAGATCCTCGCCGAGGTGCAGGCGCTGGTCGACCAGGGCGTCCTCGAGGTGACCCTGCTCGGGCAGAACGTGAACGCCTACGGCGTGGAGTTCCGCGACCGGGGCGCCTTCGCCGACCTGCTGCGCGCGACCGGTGTCATCGAGGGCCTGGAGCGGGTGCGGTTCACCAGCCCGCACCCCCGCGAGTTCACCGACGACGTCATCGAGGCGATGGCCGAGACCGCCGCCGTCTGCCACCAGCTGCACATGCCGCTGCAGAGCGGGTCGGACGACGTCCTGCGCCGCATGCGGCGCGGCTACCGGCAGGAGCGCTACCTGGGCATCATCGACCGCGTCCGCGCGGCCATGCCCGACGCGGCGATCACCACCGACATCATCGTGGGCTTCCCGGGCGAGACGGAGGCCGACTTCGAGCAGACCCTCGACGTCGTCCGGCAGGCCCGGTTCGCCAGCGCCTTCACCTTCCAGTACTCCAAGCGCCCCGGGACGCCGGCCGCCGAGATGGACGGCCAGCTCCCCAAGGAGGTCGTCCAGCAGCGCTACCTGCGGCTGACCGCGCTGCAGGACGAGATCAGCTGGGCGGAGAACCGCGCGCAGATCGGGCGCACCGTCGAGCTGCTGGTCGCGGCGGGCGAGGGCAGCAAGGACTCGCAGCGCGGGCGGCTCTCCGGCCGGGCCCGCGACGGCCGGCTCGTGCACTTCACGCACGTCCAGGGCGTCCGGCCCGGCGACGTCGTGGAGACCGTGGTCACCGAGGCCGCACCGCACCACCTCATCGCCGACGGCGCCCTGCTGTCGCACCGCCGCACCCGGGCGGGCGACGCGAGCGAGGCCGGCACCCGCCCGACCACGCCCGGTGTCGCGCTGGGCATGCCGCGCATCGGGGTCCCGGACCCGCTCCCGGTGGTGACGGGCAGCTGCTGACCGGGCCGCCCGTCAGCCGACCCGCCGCTGCAGGCACACCAGGCCGGGCCGGGGATCCCACGACGGGCAGTCGACGAACCCGGCTCGGCGGTAGAGGGCGGCGGCGCCGGAGCGCCACTCCCACACGCTGAGGCGCACCGTCGTCGCCCCGGCCTCGCGGCACCGGCGGACGGCGTCGCGGACCGCCAGCTCCCCGAACCCGCGGCCCCGCCACCCCGGTTCGATCCACAGGCGCTTGAGCTCCACGGTTCCCCGGGCCGACGTCGGCGCGAGGACGTACATCCCGGCAGCGCTCGTGCCGGCGTCGAGGAGGAACAGCGAGCCGGTCGCCGGGCCGGCCGCGTCGATCTCGGCGCGGTAGGCGGCGGGGAGCCGGTCGGTGTCGTCGACGGCGCAGCCCTTCTCCCGCTCGGTCGCCAGGTGGTAGGCCGCCAGCATCCGGCGGACGACGGCGGAGTCGCCGTCGTCCGCCGTGCGCACCCGCAGCCCGGTCGGCTGCGCCGGCTCCCGGGTCAGCGGCGTCCGGCGGACTTCTCCGCCTCGGCCAGCCACTCGCGGCGGGTGGCGAGGTTGGCCTGGGCCTCGGCGACCCGCTTCGCGTCGCCGGCGGCCTCGGCCTTGGCCAGCTGCTCCTCGGCCTTGGTGACGGCGGCGCGCATGGAGGCGACCATCGGGTTCTCCGGCGCGGTCCGCACCCGGCCGGCGTCGGCGGCGCCGCGCACCTTCTGCTCGACGGCCTGCATGCGGTCCTCGAGCTGGCGCATCACGCCGCGCGGCACGTGGCCGATGGCGTCGTAGCGCTCCTGGATCTTGCGCAGCGCGTTCTGGGCGCCCCGCAGGTCCTTCGACGGGTCGAGCTTCTCGGCCTCCGCGAGCAGCTCCTCCTTGAGCTTCTGGTTGGCCAGCTCCTCGGACGTCCGGGCCTTGTCCGACTCGGCGCGGGCGGCGAAGAAGACGTCCTGGGCCGCCCGGAACTCCTTCCAGAGGTCGTCGTCCCCGTCGCGGCCGGTCCGCGGCACCGCCTTCCAGCGGTCCATCAGCGAACGCATGGCCGCGCTGGTCGGGCCCCACTCGGTGGAGGTCGCCAGCTTCTGCGCCTCCTTGATGAGCTCCTGCTTGGCCGCGCGGGCCTCGCCGCGCTGGGCGTCCAGGGAGGCGAAGTGCGCGCCCCGCCGCCGGCCGAAGGCGTCGCGCGCGGCCGCGAAGCGCGACCACAGCGCCTCGTCGGTCTTGCGGTCGATGCCCCGGATGGTCTTCCACTCCTCGACGATGGCCTTGAGCCGGTCGCCGGCCGCCTTCCACGACGTCGACTCGGCGGCGATCTGCTCGGCCTCGGCGGCCAGCGCCTCCTTGCGCGCCACCTGCGCGGCGCGGGCGGCGGCCTTGCCGGCGCGGTACTCCTCGGCGGCGGCGTCGGCGGTCTCGACCATCGCCCGGGCCCGGGCGGCCAGGCCGTCGAGGTCGCCGACGGCCGCGGCGGTCGGGATGGTCTCGGCCAGCCCCTGGGCCTTGGCGCGGATCTCGGCGGGGTTGCCGGTGTGCGCCTTCAGCCGCGCCTCGAGCAGCGCCACCTCGGTGGCGAGGTCGTCGTAGCGGCGCCCGTAGTGCGCCAGCCCCGCGGCCGGCTCGCCGGCCTGCCACGAGCCGACGGCGCGCTCGCCCTCGGCGGTGCGCACGAAGACGGTGCCTTCCTCGTCGACCCGGCCCCACTGGGTCGGGTCGCTGGCCGGCACCTCGACGACCGGGTCGGCGGCGGCCGCCGGGGCGGCGGCGGGCTGCGGAGCGGGGCGGGGCACCGGCCGGGGCGCCATCGGCCGGGGCTTGGGCGGCGCCGCGACCGGGGCGTCGGTGGTCGGGTCGGCGACGGCGGCGTCCCCGGGTGCGGGAGCCTCCGGTGTCCCGGCCTCCGCGGTCACCGCCTGCGACGTCGTCTCCGCAGGCGTGCTCGCCGCGTCCGCGGCCACCGTCTCCGAGTTCTCCGCAATCGGCGGAGAGTCCTGCTGCGCCCCGTTCCCGGGGTTGTCCGTGCTCGACACGTCGGCAGTGTCCCACGTCGCATCCGGGAGACTGACCGGCGTGAGTGCGTCAGCCGAAGGACCGCCCCCCGCCGGGTCCCGCGCCCGGGCCACCGTGGCGTTCTGCCCGGCGCCGCCCCTGCTGCACCCGGCGGTCGAGGTCCGCGCGGACGCCGCGACCACCGCCCTGCGCGCCGCGTGCGCCGTGGCGGTCGCGGCGATGCTCGCGCCCCGCCCGGACGTCGTCGTGGTGGTCGGGGAGGGCGGGGGGCCCGGCGAGCGCTACGGGGCCGGGGACGCCGGCGACCTGCGGGGCCTGGGCGTCGACGTCCGGGTCCCGTTCGAGGGCAGGGTCCGGCCCGGCGGTCGGCGGGTCCCGCTGCCGCACGCCCTCGGCGCCTGGCTGCTCGACGAGGCCGGCTTCGCCGGGACCCGGGTGGGCGTCGGCCCGGCCGACGTCGGCCAGCTGGTCGGCGACCTGCCGTCGCCGGTGGCCGTGCTGGCGATGGGTGACGGCTCCGCCCGACGGAGCGTCAAGGCGCCCGGCTACCTCGACGACGCCGCCGAGCCGTTCGACGCCGCGGTCGCGGGCGCCCTGCGGACGGGGGACGCCGCCGCGCTCGCCGCGCTCGATGCCGGGGAGGGCGCGCGCCTGCTCGCCGCCGGGGTGCCGGTCTGGCGGTCGGTCGGCGCCGCGCTCACCGGGCGCCGCATCGCCGCGACGCTGCACCACGACGCCGCGCCGTACGGGGTCGGCTACCTCGTCGCCTCGTGGGCGGTCGCGTGAGCGCCCCGCCGGTCGTGGCGGTCGTGGGCCCCACCGCCACCGGCAAGACCGCCCTGGCCGTCGCCCTGGCCCACCGCCTGGGCGGGGAGGTGGTGAACGCCGACTCGATGCAGCTCTACCGCGGCATGGACATCGGCACCGCCAAGCCCGACCTGGCCGAGCGCGAGGGGGTGCCGCACCACCTGCTCGACCTCTGGCACGTCCGCGAGGCGGCCTCGGTGGCCGAGTACCGGCAGCGGGCCCGCGCCGAGATCGACCGGCTCCGGGCCGCAGGCGTCGTCCCGCTGCTCGTGGGGGGCTCGGGGCTCTACGTGCGGGCCGTCCTGGACGACCTCGACTTCCCCGGCACCGATCCGGCGATCCGGGCCCGGCTGGAGGAGGAGCTCGCCGCCGTCGGGCCCGCGGAACTGCACGCCCGGCTGGCCTCCCTCGACCCGGCCGCGGCGACCGCCGTGCTGCCCAGCAACGGCCGGCGGATCGTCCGGGCCCTCGAGGTCATCGAGCTGACCGGGGGGCCCTTCCGCGCCCAGCTGCCCGAGCCGGCGCCGCACTACCCGGCCGTCGTGGTCGGGCTGGACCGGGAGCCCGGCGAGCTCGACGAGCGGGTCGCCGCCCGGGTGGACCGGATGTGGGCGGCCGGCTTCGTGGACGAGGTGGCCGCGCTGGCCGGCGACGGGCTGCGCGACGGGCCGACGGCGTCCCGCGCGCTCGGCTACGCGCAGGTCCTTGCCCAGTTCGACGGCGAGCTGACCCCGGACGAGGCCAGGGAGCGGACGGTGACCACGACGCGCCGGTTCGTCCGGCGGCAGCGGTCGTGGTTCCGTCGTGACGCGACCGTCCACTGGTTCGAGGCCGCGCGCCCCGACCTGGCCGACGCGGTCAGCGGCGTGATCACCGCCCGTACGATCGAGGCGTGAACCAGCCCCCGCCGCGTGTGCTCCTCGGGCACGGCACGGAGAACGACTTCGTCGTCCTGCCCGACCCGGACGGCACCGTCTGGCCCGAGGACCGGCTGGACGCCGCGCTCGTCCGGCGGCTCTGCGACCGGCGGGCCGGGCTCGGCGGCGACGGCGTCCTCCGCGTGGTGCGCAGCCGGCACGTGCCCGACGCGCCGGCGGTGCTCGGCGACGACCTGGACCGGTGCGAGTGGTTCATGGACCACCGCAACGCCGACGGCTCCACCGCTGAGATGTGCGGCAACGGGATCCGGCTCTTCCTGCACGTGCTGGTCAGCGAGGGGCTGCTCGACCGTGCCTCCTGCGAGTCGGGTGTCCTCGTCGGCACCCGGGGCGGTCCCCGGCGGGTGGGCGCCACCACCGACGGGCGCTACTGGGTGGACATGGGGCCGGCCCGGGAGTTCGGCGCCGGCGAGGCGGAGCTGGGTGGCCGGACGTTCGCCGGCGTGGCGGTGTCGATGGGCAACCCCCACCTGGCCTGCCTCACCGACGTGGACGTGGACGGCCTCGACCTCAGCGGGACACCTCGCTTCGACACCGGCCTGTTCCCCGAGGGCGTGAACGTCGAGCTGGTGAACGTGGTCGAGCCCGGCGCGCACGTGCGGCTGCGGGTCGTCGAGCGCGGGGTGGGGGAGACCCGCTCCTGCGGCACCGGGGCGTGCGCCGCCGGGTACGCGGCGATCGCGGCCGCCGGGCGCTCCGAGGGGACGGTCGTCGTCGACGTCCCCGGGGGCCGCCTCTCGGTCGAGGTGACCCCCGGGACGACGGTGCTCACCGGCCCGGCCGTCCTCGTGGCGGCCGGCGAGCTCTGCGCGGAGTGGCTGGCCGGCTGAGCCGTCAGGCGCGGTCGTCGTCCTCCGACGGCGACTCGGGCATCATCGACTGCCCCTCGATGCCGGGCTGGGGGTCGGGACGGCCACTGCCGCTGTCCTGGTCCGGGCCGCCGCCCAGCGGGTTGCGCGGCGGGCCGCCGAGGCCCTTTGGGTCGCGGCCCGGGTCGTCCAGCTCGCTGCCCGATCCCAGGCTGCTCGATCCGCTCTCGCTCATGAGGGCCTCCTCGTCGTCGCACGTGGTCACCCGACGCCCTACCCGTGCGGGGCACCGGGATGCACCAGGAGGTCCGATGCGTTGTACCCGGCGATGACAACTCAGGTGACCCGCGCGCAGGACCGTGCCACGCTGGAGACGATGACGACCGCCCCGCAGACCCCGTTCGAGGAGCCGACCGCGCCCTCGACCCGCTCCACTCCCGCCGGTCAGTGGGACGAGCCCGACGACACGACCGGCTCCTACGCCCTCGAGGCGCGCGGCGCGCTGCGCCGGGTCGCCGGCCTCTCGACCGAGCTCGCCGACGTCACCGAGGTCGAGTACCGGCAGCTGCGCCTCGAGCGCGTCGTGCTGGTCGGTGTCTGGACCGAGGGCACCCAGGCCGACGCCGACCGCTCGCTCGCCGAGCTCGCGGCGCTGGCCGAGACCGCCGGCTCGCAGGTGCTCGAGGCCGTGAGCCAGCGTCGTGACAAGCCCGACGCCGCCACGTACGTGGGCTCGGGCAAGGCGAGCGAGATCCGCGACATCGTGGCCGCCACCGGCGCCGACACGGTGATCTGCGACGGCGAGCTCACCCCGGGCCAGCTCAACCAGCTGGAGAAGGTGCTCAAGGTCAAGGTGGTCGACCGCACCGCGCTGATCCTCGACATCTTCGCCCAGCACGCCACCAGCCGGGAGGGCAAGGCCCAGGTCGAGCTCGCGCAGATGCAGTACATGCTGCCGCGGCTGCGCGGCTGGGGTGAGTCGATGTCCCGGCAGGCCGGTGGTCGCGTCGCCGGCGGTGGGGGCATCGGTACCCGTGGCCCCGGTGAGACCAAGATCGAGACCGACCGCCGCCGGATCCGGTCGCGGGTGAGCAAGCTGCGCCGCGAGATCGCCGGCATGGCGACCGCCCGTGCCACCCAGCGCTCGAGCCGCGACCGCAACGCCACCCCCAGCGTGGCGATCGCCGGGTACACCAACGCGGGCAAGTCGAGCCTGCTCAACGCCCTGACCGGGGCCGGGGTGCTCGTCGAGAACGCGCTGTTCGCCACGCTCGACCCGACCGTCCGCCGGGCCCAGGCCCCCGACGGCCGGGAGTACACCCTCACCGACACGGTCGGCTTCGTCCGGCACCTGCCGCACCAGCTGGTCGACGCGTTCCGCTCGACGCTGGAGGAGGTCGCCGCGGCCGATCTGCTGCTGCACGTGGTCGACGGCTCCGACCCCGACCCGCTGGGTCAGATCGAGGCCGTCCGGGTGGTGCTCGGCGAGATCGACGCCGCGTCCGTGCCCGAGGTCATCGTCGTCAACAAGGTCGACGCGATGACCGAGGACGACATCCTCACCCTGCGGCGCGCCCTTCCCGGAGCGGCGTGGGTCTCGGCCCGCACGGGCACCGGCATCGAGGCCCTGCGCGAGCTGATCGCCACCCGGCTGCCGCACCCGGACATCGACGTCGAGGTCCTCGTGCCCTACGACCGCGGCGATCTGGTCGCCCGCGTCCACCGGGACGGCGAGGTGCTCAGCGAGCGGCACGAGGACGGCGGGACCCGGCTCAGCGCACGGGTGGACGGGGGTCTGGCCGCGGCGCTGGAGGGGTTCGCCGTCCCCGCCGCCTGACCGGGGGACACCGCCCGTGACCGGATCACGATCCGGTCACGGGCCGGTACGGTGACGGGGTGACCAGCGGCGCGGTGCGGGACGTCGGCGTGCCCGAGCGCACCCGCGTCGTGTCGGCCGGGCGGCCCCCCTGGTGGCTGCTGCTGGTCGCCCTGGTCGCCGGCACGCTGATCACCGCCGACCTGCTCACCGGCGGGGTGCTGGAGCGGCTGGACCTGCGGATCTCCGACGCGATCGGCGGCTGGGGGCTGCGCGACTCGGCCGCCTACCCGGCGGTCTGGGTGGTCACGCAGGTGGGCGGCCGCGCCACGATCCTGGTCGTGCTCGCCGGCCTCGTCGGCTACCTCGCCTGGCGCCGCCGGACCTGGGCGCCGCTGCTGCGGGTGCTGCTGGCGCTGGTCCTGCTCACCCTCGTCGTCTACGCCTTCAAGCACGGCACCGGGCGTCTCGCCCCGGGGCACCCCGACGAGCTGTTCTTCACCGACGAGGGCGTCTCGTTCCCCTCCGGCCACGTGGCCAACGCCGTCCTCATGTGGGGCGTCGCCCGCTGGCTGGCGGTCGAGTACCGGCTGCCGGCCCGCGTGCAGCGCGCCTTCTGGGTCCTGGCCGTGTGCGGCCCGGTCGTCACCGGCCTCGCGATGGTCTCCCTGAACTTCCACTGGGTCACCGACGCCGTCGTGGGCGCCGCCGTCGGGATCGTGCTGTTGGGCGTGGTTCACCGACTGGATGGAGTCGTTCTGTCACGCTGGGTACGTGCCCGGGGCCGGCAGACCGCGTAGCGGCGTGCGGGGACGACTGCTGGCGGCCGGAGGAGCACTCGGCGCCGGCCTCGTCCTCGGCTCCGCCGTGCCCGCCTGGGCCCAGGACGGGGACGCGGCGCCGACCGTGCAGTGCCAGATCACCGACGAGCGGCTCGCCGAGCTCTCCGGCCTGGTCGCGGTGGGGGACCGGTTGCTGGCGATGAACGACGGCGGCGAGGAGCTCGCCGTCTACCTGCTCGACGCCGCCTGCCAGGTCATCGACGTGCAGACCGCCGCCGTGGACCCCTACGACCCGGAGGACATGGCGGTCGCCGCCGACGGGACCGTGTGGCTGGCCGACACCGGCGACAACGACCAGGCCCGTGCGACCGTGGCGCTGCTCGCCATGCGACCCGACGGGTCGACCGGCGTGCACCGGCTCACCTACCCGGACGGGCCGCACGACGCGGAGGCCCTGCTGCTGGCGCCGGACGGGACGCCGTACGTCGTCACCAAGGAGGTGCTGGGCGCCAGTGGCGTCTACAGCCCGACGGCGCCGCTCGTCGACGGCGGCACCGTGGCCCTGGCGAAGGTCGCGTCGGTCAACCTCACCTTCACGGGCACCCCGGGCGGCCCCGTCGGGCAGGCGGGCCAGCTCCTGGTCACCGGCGGCGCGGTGTCGGGCGACGGTCGGCACCTGGCGCTGCGCACCTACACCGACGCCTACGTCTGGCCCCTGACCGGCAGCGACGTCGCCGGCGCGCTGGCCGCGCCCCCGGTGCGGATCCCGCTGCCCGACTCCCCGCAGGGCGAGGCCGTCACCTTCGCCGCGGACGGCGCGCACCTGCTGGTGGCCAGCGAGTCGGTACCGAGCGACCTGACCCGCGTCCCGCTCAGCGCGGAGGTCACGGCGGGGGCGTCGGCCCCGGCGTCGGCCGTGCCGGCCTTCACCGACCTGGCGAGCTCGGGCATGTCGCCGTTCACGTCCGCGGCGATCGCCGCCGTCGTGGCCACCCTGGCCGTCTGGATCGGCGGGAAGTTCCGGAAGAGTCCCTGAGACCGCTCAGGCGGGCGTCCAGCCCAGCTGCCGGCTGCACTCCTCGGCGGCGCGGGCGACCTGGGCGCCGTACACCGGCCACATGCGCCGGGGGAACCGCTGGACCGGCAGGGAGAGGCTGAGCGTCGCCACCGGTCGCTGCTGGGCGTCCAGGATGGCGGCGCCCACCGCGGCGACGTCCGGGTGGCGCGTACCGACGGTGACCGCGTAACCCTGCCGGCGCACCCGTTCCAGCTCCTTGAGCAGATCGTCGACGTCGGTGTCCGTCTGTGCCGTCAGCGCCTCGAGGGGGGCGGCTCGCAGCAGCGCGGCGGCCTGCGGCTCGGGCATGGCGGCGAGCACCGCCTTGCCGGAGGCGGTCGTGTGCAGGGGTGCGCCGTGGCCCACCGTCGTGTGGGTGCGGACGGGGTGCCGGCCCTCGATCTTGTCGAGGAGCACGATCTGCCGCTCCTCCGGGACCGAGAGGTGGACCGTCTCGCCGGTCGCGGCCGACAGCGTGTGCATCGCCGGCTCGGCGACGCGCCGGATCTCCTGGTCGGCGCGATGCCGCGACCCGATGGCCATGGCCTTGGCGGTGAGCGACCACCGGGTGGGCTCGTCGTCGCTGGACCGGATCCACCCGAGGCCCCCCAGGGTCAGCAGCATCCGCTGGGTCGTCGACTTCGGCAGGTCCATGGCCCGGGACAGCTCGCTCACGCCGACGGGCTGGCGCTCGGACACGGCCTCGAGGACGGCGAGCGCGACGGACACCGATCTCATGTGGTTGACGTCACCCTTCGCTTACTCCTAGTGTGGCCGGCGTCATACCGTGCCACAGTGCGGCAAAGCGTTCCACACAGTGGCACAGTCGTCAACAGCTGGGAGCTTCCGTGTCAGACCCCGTTCCGCCGGGCGCCCTGTCGGGCGTGCGGGTCCTCGACCTCACCCAGGTCATGGCGGGGGCCTACTGCTCCATGCTCCTGGCCGACATGGGCGCGGACGTGATCAAGGTCGAGCGGCCGGAGGGCGGCGACGACACCCGACGGATGTCGCGGGGCTCCGACGTCGAGCTGTCTCCCGCGTTCAACGCGATGAACCGGAACAAGCGCGGCATCGCCGTCGACCTGAAGGACCCGCGCGGTGCCGACGTCGTCCGGCGGCTGGCGCGCGGGGCCGACGTCCTGGTCGAGAACTTCCGCCCGGGCCTGCTGGACCGCTTCGGCCTGGGCCAGGAGGCGTTGCGGGCCGAGAACCCCTCGCTGGTCTACTGCTCCATCTCGGGTTTCGGCGCGACCGGCCCGTACGCGGGCCGTGGGGGGTACGACCTCGTCGCCCAGGCGATGAGCGGCCTGATGAGCATGACGGGGGAGCCGGACGGCGCGCCGGCGAAGGTCGGCGTCCCCATCTGCGACCTCAACGCCGGCGTGTTCGCCGCGTACGGCGTGCTGTCGGCCTACATCCACCGGCTGAGGACCGGTGAGGGGCAGTTCGTCGACACGTCGCTGCTGGAGTCCGGCATCGCCTACACCGTCTGGGAGACGGCGATGTTCTTCAGCCTGGGCGAGGTCGCCCGGCCCATGGGCTCGGCGCACCGGCTGTCCGCCCCGTACGAGGCGCTGCCCACCGCCGACGGGTGGATCGCCATCGGAGCGGCGAACCAGCGGAACTGGGAGCGGCTGTGCGAGGCGCTGGGTGCCGGCGCACTGGCGGCCGACCCCCGGTTCGCCGACAACCCCGCCCGGATGAAGCACCGGATCGAGCTCGCCGGCGAGCTCGCCACCCTCCTGCGCCGTCGCACCACCGACCAGTGGCTCGAGGTGCTGCACGCGGCGGGCGTGCCGAGCGGTCCGCTGTACGACATCGAGCAGGTCTACGCCGACCCGCACGTGCAGGCTCGCGAGATGGTCGTGGAGACCGTCCACCCCCGAATGGGGACGGTGCGCCACATCGGTGCGCCGGTGAAGTTGTCGGCCACGCCGTCCAGGGTGCGCCGACCGGCGCCGCTGCTCGGCCAGCACAGCCGCGAGGTGCTGGCCGAGGCGGGGATGTCGCCGGCCGAGATCGACGACCTGCTCTCCGCGGGGGTGCTCCTGACCACCCCCGTCGGTGACGGTCCCGGGACCGACACCCGGACCGCGCCCACCACCCTCGAGCCCACGGAGGTCTCCGCGTGACCCACCTCGTGCTGTCCGGCCTGACCAAGAGCTTCGGGACGGCCCGCGTCGTCGACGGGTTCGACCTCTCCATCGAGGAAGGGGAGTCGGTCGTCCTGCTCGGCCCCAGCGGCTGCGGCAAGACGACGTGCCTGCGCATGATCGCCGGCTTCGAGCGCCCGGACACCGGGGAGATCCGGCTCCGGGACCAGGTCCTGGTGGGCGGGCGGACCTTCGTGCCCCCGGAGCGCCGTCGCATGTCGGTGGTCTTCCAGAGCTACGCCCTGTGGCCCCACCTGAGCGTCCGCGAGAACGTCGGATACGGCCCGACCACCGCCAAGGTGGGCAGGGCCGAGGTCCGCCGCCGGACCGACGAGGCGCTGGCCATGGTCCAGCTGGACGGCCTGGCCGACCGCTACGCCCACCAGCTCTCCGGTGGCCAGCAGCAGCGGGTCGCGCTGGCCCGCGCACTCGTCAACGACCCGGCCCTCCTCCTGCTCGACGAGCCGCTGTCGAACCTCGACACCCGGCTGCGCGAGGAGATGCGATCGGAGATCAAGCGGATCCAGCAGTCGATGGGCGTGACGATGGTCTACGTCACGCACGACCAGGCCGAGGCGCTCTCGCTCGCCGATCGCCTGGTGGTCATGCAGGACGGCGGCGTGGTCCAGGTCGGCCGCCCCGAGGACGTGTACCGGAGTCCGCGGACCGGCTTCGTCGCCCGGGCGCTCGGTCCCACCAACGTGCTGCCGGCCACCGTGTGCGGGTCGGCCCCTGGTGACGCGGTCGCGCTGCGGCTCCCCGGCGACGTGGTCGTGGAGGCCGCTCGTCCGGCGGAGGGCACGCTGCGCGAGGGCGACACCGTCATGGTGTCGGTCCGCCCGGGCGACATCCGCCTCGGCGCCGCCTCGCCCGGCGCACCCGAGCGCGCCCGGATCCGCGAGGCGTTGTTCTTCGGGGACCACGTGCAGTACGCGGTGGACGTCGCCGGTCTGCGCGTGCCCGTGAAGGCCACCGGCCCGAGCGCCGGACGGTTCCGGGCCGGCGATCCGGTGGTGCTCGACGTCGACCGCGGCGCGGTCGCGGTGGTCGACGACCCCGCGCCGGCCGCCGCGGGGAGCCCCGCACCCTCCGAGGCCGCCTCGACGCCGCCCCCGACCGCGGACCGGCCCGCGGCATGACCGTCGGCACGTCCCCCCGATCCCCCCGCTCCACCACCCCGAGAAGAGGCACTGTGATCACGCACCGTCCTGCTCGCCGCTCGTTCGCCCTCCTGGCTCTCCCCATGACCGCCGTCCTGGTCGGGGCGTGCGGGAACGGCTCCACGACGTCGGACTCCGGATCGGGAGGTGGGGGCGGCGACGCCGCCATCGAGGGCATCAGCCAGGAGCTGATCGACGCCGCCAAGGAGGAGGGCGGCGTGGTCCTCTACGCCGGCGGTCACACGCGGCCGGGTCTGGAACTGCTGCAGGAGCGGATGCAGGAGCTCTTCGGCATCCAGGTGACCTTCACCCGCGAGGACTCCGGCGCGATCGCCAACTCCGTCTCCGCGGAGCTCGCCAGCGGGACCGTCAACGCCGACGCGGTGAGCCTCACCGATCCCGGCACCATGCAGGCCTGGGCGGAGGAGGGCGTCATCGCCGACGCCGAGGTGCCCAACCTCGACGACGTGACCGAGGGCCTGGACGACCCCGACAACCCGCAGGTCCCGTACAGCCTGGTGCCGCTCGGGATCATGTACAACTCCGCCAACACCGACCCGGAGGACCTCCCGAAGACCTGGGAGGAGCTGGCCACCCAGGACGCCGGCGCGATCATCACGGCCGACCCCGGCGCCTCCGGGACCGCGCTGGCCTACTACACGATGATCGCCGGCCTGCACGGTGAGGAGTGGCTGCAGCAGCTGTCCGAGCGGCAGATCTCGGTCACCGACAGCAGCCTCGCCCTCGCCCAGCTCGTGCTCACCGGCGAGGCCGACATCGGCATCCCCGCGATCGAGTCGGCCGTCATCAGCGCCGCCGAGGAGGGCGAGCCCCTCGAGATCGCCTTCATGGAGGACGGCGTGCCCACGTTCGCCTCCGAGCTGGCCATGCTCGCCGACGCTCCGCACCCGAACGCCGCCAAGCTGCTCGTCCAGTACCACCTGAGCGAGGACTTCCAGCAGGCGCTGGCCGAGCAGGGCGGTCGTTCGGTGCTCAGCGGCGGCCCGCAGCCGCCGAACGGCGCCAACCTCTCCGACGCCACGCTGCTGACCGCCGGCCTCGACGAGATCGAGGGCCGCGGCTCGGAGATCGTGGCCCGGTTCGCGGAGCTGTTCAACCGATGACCGCGGTCCACCTCACCCGACAGGCCGAGGGGCGTCCGCCGTGTCCGTGACCAGTTCGGTCGTCACCGCCGCGTCGGTCACCGACGCGGCGGCGACGCCGCCGGCGGAGAGCGGCCCGGGCCGACGGCCGGCGGGCGGGCGGAGGGGCACCGGGTTCGAGCGCGCGATGCGCCTCGTCTGGGTCCTGGCCATCGTCGCGCTGATCGGCTACCCGGTCGCGCAGGTCTTCGGCCAGAGCTTCGTCGGTGACGACGGCGGCTTCACGCTGGAGAACTACGCGATGCTCGCCAACGAGCCGCGGCTGGTCGAGGCGATCGTCAACTCGCTCTGGATCGCCTCGGGCACCGTCGTCGGCAGCCTGCTGCTGGGGTTGCCGGTGGCATGGTTCGCGGTGCGGACGGACCTGCCGTTCCGGCGGTTCTTCCGCGGCACCGCGGTGCTGACCTTCGCCGCGCCGAGCTTCATCGCCGCGCTGGGGTGGATCCTGCTGCTGGGGCCCCGGAACGGGATGCTCAACACCGCGCTCATGTCCCTCTTCGGGCTCGAGTCCGCACCGTTCGACATCTTCAGCCCGTGGGGGATCATCTTCGTCCTCTCGCTGTTCCTCTACCCCCTGGTCTTCCTGCCGGTCTCGGCGGCTCTCGAGGGCATCGACCCGGCGCTCGAGCAGGCGGCCGCCAGCCTGGGGGCGTCCCGGTGGCGGGTGCTGCGGACGGTGACGTTCCCGGTGATCGCCCCGGCCCTGATCGCCGGCTCGATCCTGGTGTTCGTCAGCGCCGCGGTGATCTTCGGACCCGTGGCCATCCTGGGTGCGCCCACCGGGTTCCAGACCATCCCGACGGTGCTGCTCAGCCTCATGCAGTTCCCGCCGCGCATCGAGGCCGCCGCGGTCATCTCGGTGCCGATCCTGCTCATCATCGCCGCACTGCTGCTGGTCCAGCGCCGGCTGCTGGGCGGCCGGAAGTTCACGGTGATCGGCGGCAAGCCGGGGCGGCAGGACGTCACCCACCTCCGGCCGCTCGCCCGGGTGGCCGGTGTGGCGTTCTGCTCGCTGGTCGTCGTCCTCAGCATCGTGCTGCCGTTCGGCGTCCTGCTCATGACGTCGTTCCGCAAGGCGCTCGGTCGGCCGTTCGGCGGCGACAACTTCACGCTGTTCGGCAACTACGAGCAGGTCTTCAGCCAGCCGCTGATCACGGCGGCGATGGGCAACAGCCTGTTCCTGGCGCTGGCGGGGACGGTGCTGGCCCTCCTGCTGGCGCTGCTGGCCTCCTGGCTGGTGCACCGGACACGGGCACGGAGCAACGCGGTCATCGCTCCCGCCATGGCGGCACCGCTGGCGTTCCCGGGCGCCGTCCTCGGGATCGGGCTGATCATCGCCTACGCCGGGCAGCCCTTCGGTCTGGGTGGCTCCATGACCATCCTGCTCATCGCCTACGCCGGCAGCGCCCTGCCCCTCACCTTTGCGTACGTGCACGCGGGGATGGGGCAGATCGGCGCAGAGGTGGAAGAGGCATCGCGGAGCCTGGGTGCGTCGTGGGCGCGCACCTGGCGGCGAGTCACCGTGCCGCTGCTGCGGCCGTCGCTGCTCGCCGCCGGACTGCTCAACTTCGTCCTGCTCTTCCGCGAGCTGGAGATGTCGGTGTTCCTCTACACGGGCGCCAACCCCACGATCGCCACCGTTCTCTACAACCTCGCCAACGAGTCGCTCTACCAGCGGGTGGGTGCGCTGTCGGTCGTGATCCTCCTGATCAACATCGTCGTGGCGGTGATCGCCATGCGCCTGCTCGACCGGCGACCGGGTGAGTCCCGGCGTCGGGACCCCCAGTCCGCCGATCCCCACGCACCCACGGAGGCAACCGCATGACCGTGTCCACGATCGACGTCGGCACCGGCGTCCACCTGCGTTACGAGACGCCGCACATCGCCGTCCTCACCATCGACAGCCCGCCGTCGAACACCTTCAGCTGGGAGAGCCGGCGCTCCTTCATGCGGGCACTGGACCTGCTGGACGCCGACGAGCAGGTCCGCTGCCTGGTCATCACCGGTACGGGGCGCGCGTTCACCGCCGGGGCACACCTCGGCGAGGACCAGTCGATGAGCGACGAGCAGCTCGAGGACTACCTGGCCGAGTTCGGCCGGGTCCTCAACGGCGTGCAGAACTTCCGGGCGCCGGTGATCGCCGCCATCAACGGGGCGACGATCGGCGGTGGCCTGGAGTTCTCCCTCTGCTGCGACATCAGGATCGCCTCGACGGACGCCTTCTTCGTCGCCGCGGGGGTGAACGTCGGCCTCATCGTCAGCTTCTGGCGGCTGCCGCGGGTGATCGGACTGGGGCCGGCCAAGGAGATCCTGCTGACCGGCGCCCGGTACTCGGCGCAGCAGGCGCTCAACTGGGGGCTGGTGACCGAGGTCCACGAGCCCGAGGACCTGATGACCGCCGCGCTGGCCAAGGCGCAGCGGATCGCCACCCGCGCACCGCTGTCGGTGGAGGCGACGAAGGAGGCGGTGACCGGGGCGTTCGAGATGGACTTCGCCCAGGGGCAGGCGCTCCAGACCAAACGCTTCCTGGAGATGTTCCGGACCGACGACCACCAGGAGGCGCTGCGGGCGTTCTTCGAGAAGCGCGACGGGGACTACCAGCGGCGCTGACCGCTCCGTCACCCGCCCCGCAACGACGACGGGCCCCACCTCCGCAGGTGGGGCCCGTCGTCTCGTGCGGTGGTCAGACCCGGCGCAGGACGCTCACCACGCGGCCGAGGACCGTGGCGTCGTCGCCCGGGATCGGCTCGTAGGCGGGGTTGTGGGGGAGCAGCCACACGTGGCCGTCGCGCCGCTTGTAGGTCTTGACCGTGGCCTCGCCGTCGATCATCGCGGCGACGATCTCGCCGTTCTCGGCCGTCGGCTGCTGGCGGACCACGACCCAGTCGCCGTCGCAGATGGCGGCCTCGACCATCGAGTCACCGACCACCTTGAGCATGAAGAGCGTGCCCTCGCCGACCAGCTCGCGCGGCAGCGGGAAGACGTCCTCCACGGCCTGCTCGGCGAGCACCGGGCCACCGGCGGCGATCCGGCCGACGAGCGGGACGTACGTGGCCGCCGGCACCTGGGTGTCGTCGGCCAGGCCGGTCTCGGCCGGCGCGGGCACCGCGTGCGGCGAGTCGCCCGGCAGGCGGACGTCGAGCGCGCGCGGGCGGTTCGGGTCGCGGCGCAGCCAGCCCTTCTTCTGCAGCACCGACAACTGGTGGGCCACCGAGGAGGCCGAGGACAGCCCGACCGCCTCGCCGATCTCGCGCACCGAGGGCGGGTAGCCGCGGCGCTCGATGGAGTCGCGGATGACCTCCAGCACCCGGCGCTGCCGCTGGGTCAGCCCGTCACCGTCGGCCGCACGGTCGGGGAACGACCGGACGGCGGCCGTCGTGGCACCGCCGTCGTCGCCGGACGCCCTGCGGCTCCCCGAGCTCCCGCTCTTCTCCGCCACGTCGCCTCCTCGTCCGCCGCTCCCGCGGCGTCTGTGTCCGTCCCAGCGACCGTAGCGCCTCCGGGCCTCGCGATCAAACACATGTTCGAAGTCGGAGCCGTGTCCGGTGGCTTTCGTCGGACCTGTCCGGTAGACATCGAACAGTCGTTCGAATCGAACAGGCGTTCGACGGGTCACACGGGACGAGAGGGGTCGGGCCATGGGCAACCTGCAGCAGGCCGTGCTGGAGTTCGACGAGGAGATCCAGGCGCCGTGGCGCCCCCGGCTGACCCTCGTCGCGGACGTCCCCGAGGGCGTGCGGCGGACGACCGCGCCGCACCCGTCGCGGCGCAGCCCGTCGCGGGTCGGGGTCTGCAGCCCGCCGCAGCCCGCCCGCCCGCGCCACCGCCCGG
>SPQJ01000069.1 GCA_004570425.1 Bacillus sp. AZ43 | reverse complement strand
GCGCCAACGGCGGTCCGCTGACCGACGCCCCGACCGAGGCCGGGGCGGGCCGCCCGCAGCGCACCCGCCGCGGTGCCAGCCGTCCCGCCGGTTCGCCGGCCGTCGACGCGCCGGCCGAGCCCCGCGCCGCCGAGGTCGACACCGACACCGACTCCGCGCCGTCCGACGGCGACCAGCGCGCCGACGGCGACCGCGGCAACCGCAACCGCGACCGCGATCGCAACCGCACCCGCGGGGAGCGCGACGGCGGCAACCGCGACGGCGGCAACCGCGAGGGTGGGAACCGCGACGGCGGCAGCCGGGACGGCGGGAACCGCGACGCCGCCGGCAACCGGGACGGCAATCGCGGCCCCGACCGGAACGACCGCGGTGGCCGCCCCGAGAACCGCAACGACAACCGGGGTGACAACCGGGGCGACAACCGGGGCGACAACCGTGCCGACGGCCGGGGCAACGGTCCCGCCGAGGACGAGGACGACGACTTCGAGGGCGGCCGCGGTCGCCGCGGTCGCCGGTACCGCGACCGCAACAAGCGCGGTGGCGGCCGGGAGCGCTTCGAGCAGGGCGAGCCGACCATCAGCGAGGACGACGTCCTGCTGCCCGTCGCCGGCATCCTCGACGTCCTGGACAACTACGCGTTCGTCCGCACGTCGGGCTACCTGACCGGACCGAACGACGTCTACGTCTCGCTGTCGCAGGTGCGCCGGTACGGGCTGCGCCGCGGTGACGCGATCACCGGCGCCGTCCGGCAGCCGCGCGAGGGCGAGCGCAAGGACAAGTACAACGCGCTGGTCCGGCTCGACACGGTCAACGGCCTCGACCCCGAGCAGGCCCGCCACCGTCCCGAGTTCACCAAGCTGACGCCGCTCTACCCGCAGGAGCGCCTGCGGCTGGAGACCGAGCCGCACGTGCTCACCACCCGCGTCATCGACCTGGTCATGCCGATCGGCAAGGGGCAGCGCGCCCTCATCGTGTCGCCGCCCAAGGCCGGCAAGACGATGGTGCTCCAGTCGATCGCCAACGCGATCACGACCAACAACCCCGAGTGCCACCTGATGGTGGTCCTGGTCGACGAGCGGCCCGAAGAGGTCACCGACATGCAGCGCTCGGTGAAGGGCGAGGTCATCGCCTCGACCTTCGACCGGCCGCCGGCCGACCACACGACGGTCGCCGAGCTCTCCATCGAGCGGGCCAAGCGCCTGGTCGAGATGGGCCACGACGTCGTCGTCCTGCTGGACTCGATCACCCGCCTGGGCCGCGCCTACAACCTGGCGGCCCCCGCCAGCGGGCGCATCCTCTCCGGTGGTGTCGACTCCACGGCCCTGTACCCGCCGAAGCGCTTCCTCGGCGCGGCCCGCAACATCGAGAACGGCGGCTCCCTGACGATCATCGCCTCTGCGCTGGTCGAGACCGGCTCCACGATGGACACGGTCATCTTCGAGGAGTTCAAGGGCACCGGTAACGCGGAGATCAAGCTCGACCGCCGCCTGGCGGACAAGCGCGTCTTCCCGGCGGTCGACGTCAACGCGTCGGGCACCCGCAAGGAAGAGATCCTGATGAACGCCGACGAGCTGGCGATCGTGATCAAGCTCCGCCGGGTGCTGGCGGCCCTCGAGCCGCAGCAGGCCCTCGAGCTGCTCCTGGACAAGCTGAAGAAGACGCGCAACAACGTCGAGTTCCTCATGCAGATCCAGAAGACGACGCTGGGCCCCGGCCAGGAGTAGCACCCGGCCGGCCGGCCGGTCCCCCGATCTGGGAGACTGGTCGGCCGAGCCCCCGCTGCGCGGCCGGAATCAACGGCCGGCCGCCGGCGTTCGACCCACCGAACGACACAGACTTTCCGCAGAAGAGGCGATATGAAGCCCGACATCCACCCGGCCTACAACGTCACCACCGTGACCTGCGGCTGCGGCAACACGTTCCAGACCCGCAGCACCTCGCCCACCGGTCAGCTGACCGTCGAGGTCTGCTCGGCCTGCCACCCCTTCTACACCGGCAAGCAGAAGATCCTGGACACCGGTGGCCGCGTCGCCCGCTTCGAGAAGCGGTTCGGCAAGCGCGCTGCCGGCGCCAGCGCCGACAAGTAGCACCCCCGACGGCGCCCGCGCCCACCTTCCGGTGGGGCGGGCGCCGTCGTCATGTCCGGACCCCCACCCGACCGAGAGGCTCGACCGTGACCAGCACCGAGACGCCGGAGCGCCTGGCCGTGCTGCTCGACGAGCACGCCTCGCTGGAGCGCGAGCTGGCCGACCCGTCGGTGCACGCCGACCAGTCCCGGGCCCGCCGGCTCAGCCGCCGCTACGCCCAGCTGGCCCCGCTGGTCGAGACCTCCCGCGCCCTCGAGCAGGCCCGTGCCGACCTCGGCACCGCCCGCGAGCTGGCGGCCGAGGACGCCTCGTTCGCCGCCGAGGCGACCGCCCTGGAGGCGCAGATCGAGGAGCTCACCGCCCGGCTCCGCGAGCAGCTGCTGCCCAAGGACCCCGACGACGACAAGGACGTCATCCTCGAGATCAAGGCGGGGGAGGGGGGCGCGGAGTCCGCGCTGTTCGCCGGCGACCTGCTGCGGATGTACCTGCGCTACGCGGAGCGGCGCGGCTGGTCGACCGAGGTCCTCGACGCCGTCGAGGCCGAGCTGGGTGGCTACAAGGACGTCGCCGTCGCCATCAAGTCACGCACGGACGAGGGCATCTGGTCGCGGCTGAAGTTCGAGGGCGGCGTGCACCGCGTGCAGCGGGTGCCGGTCACCGAGTCGCAGGGCCGCATCCACACCTCGGCCGCCGGCGTGCTGGTGCTGCCCGAGGCCGAGGAGGTCGACGTCACCGTCGACCCGAACGACCTGCGCATCGACGTGTTCCGCTCGTCGGGCCCGGGTGGGCAGAGCGTGAACACCACCGACTCCGCCGTCCGGATCACCCACCTGCCCAGCGGGATCGTGGTCAGCTCGCAGAACGAGAAGAGCCAGCTGCAGAACAAGGAGTCGGCGCTGCGGGTGCTGCGCGCGCGGCTGCTGGCCGCGGCCCGCGAGGAGGCCGAGGCGGCCGCCAGCGACCAGCGCCGCAGCCAGGTGCGCACGATGGACCGCAGCGAGCGGGTGCGCACCTACAACTTCCCGGAGAACCGGATCGCCGACCACCGGGTGGGCTACAAGGCGCACAACCTCGACCAGGTGATCGACGGCGACCTCGACGCCGTCATCGACGCGCTGGTCAGCGCGCACACCGCAGAGCTGCTGGCGGCCGGGTCCTGAGCGTCCGGGAGCTGCTCGCCGACGCCGCCCGCCGCCTCGCGGCCGCCGGCGTCGAGTCGCCGCGGGTCGACGCCGAGCTGCTGCTGGCGCACGCCCTCGACGTCCCGCGGGCGCGGCTGCTCACCCTCGACGAGCCGGCCGACGACGCCGCCGCCCGGTTCGCCGCGCTCGTCGAGCAGCGCGCCGACCGGGTTCCGCTGCAGCACCTCACCGGCCGGGCGCCGTTCCGCCACCTGGAGCTGTCGGTGGGGCCGGGAGTCTTCGTCCCCCGCCCGGAGACCGAGCAGCTGGCGGGCTGGGCCCTGGAGCGGCTGGCCGGGACGGACGGTCCGATCGTCGTCGACCTCGGCAGCGGGTCCGGCGCGCTGGCGCTCTCCATCGCGCACGAGCACCCAGGGGCGCGGGTCACCGCCGTCGAGCGCGACCCCGCCGCCATCGCCTGGACCCGGCACAACGCCCTGGCGCGCGTCGGGGCGGGGGACTCGCCGGTCGGCGTCGTCGAGGGGGACATGACCGACCCCTCGCTGCTGTCGGAGCTCGACGGCCGGGTGACCGTCGTGGTCTCGAACCCGCCGTACGTGCCCGACGACGCCGTGCTGCCGCGCGAGGTCGCCGACCACGATCCGCCGCTGGCGCTGTGGGGCGGGCCGGACGGGCTCGACGTCGTCCGCGGCATGCTGGACGTCGCCGCGCGGCTGCTGCACCCCGGGGGGTGGATCGGCATCGAGCACGCCGACCAGCAGGGCGTCGCGCTGCCGGCCGTGGTCCGCGCCCACGGTGCGTTCACCGACGTGGAGGACCATCCCGACCTGGCGGGGCGGCCCAGGTACACCACCGCCCGCCGTCGCTGACTGGCACGGGGCGGGCACCGGGTGACACGGTAACGACCGGCACGGAGGAGTCGGCGACGTCGGGAGGAGCGAGGATGAGGCCGCAGCCGGGGCTGCTCGCGGACCGGTACGAGCTGACGTCGCTGATCGCCGGTGGCGGGATGGGCCAGGTCTGGCGGGCGCGCGACACGCTGCTGGACCGGGCGGTCGCGGTGAAGCTGCTGCGTGAGCAGTTCGCCGAGGACCCGGTCTTCCGTGCCCGCTTCCGGGCCGAGGCGCAGCACGCCGCGCTGCTCGCCCACCCGAACATCGCCGCGGTCTTCGACTACGGCGAGACGCCGGCCGGTCCGCGGTCGCCGGCCGTCGCGTACCTGGTGATGGAACTGGTCGAGGGGGAGTCGCTCGCCGACATCCTGCGGCGGGAAGGCCGTCTCCCCCCCGACCTCACGCTCTCCGTGCTGCGGCAGACCGCCTCCGGGCTGGCGGCCGCGCACGCGGCGGGGGTGGTGCACCGCGACATCAAGCCGGCGAACCTGCTCGTCGCCGCCGACGGCACGGTCAAGCTCACCGACTTCGGCATCTCCCGATCGGCCACCAGCGCCGCGGTCACCGGTACCGGCCAGGTCATCGGGACGGCGCACTACCTGTCGCCGGAGCAGGCGGCCGGGCAGGGGGCCACCCCGGCCAGCGACGTCTACGCCCTGGGGGCGGTCGGCTACGAGTGCCTCGCCGGCCGGCGCGCGTTCGACGGCGAGAGCCCGGTGCAGGTGGCGGTCAAGCACATCCGCGAGCACCCGCCGCTGTTGCCGGCCGACGTGCCGGAGGCGGTGCGGGACCTCGTCGAGCGCGCGATGGTCAAGGACCCGTCGGCCCGGTACCCCGACGGCGCCGCCCTGCTGGACGCGATCGACGCGGTGCTCGCCGGAGCCCCGCTCGCGCCGGCGGCGCCGCCCCGGACGGCGGTGTTCCCGGTCGCGGCGACGGGCGCGCCCGCGGCCCCGCC
>SPQJ01000068.1 GCA_004570425.1 Bacillus sp. AZ43 | reverse complement strand
GATCTCGGGGACGAGCGCGGCCGCCTGGGCGAACCCGAACGCCACGCCGTGCCCGACGGTGAGCTCGCCCAGTTCCCGGCGCTTCGCACCGACCCGGCCGCGACCCCGGCCGCGGGGCGGCCGCCGACCGCCGCCCAGAGCGACTTGGCGTAGCCCTCGCGCACCGCCGGCCACCCGTCGTACATCCGGCAGGCAGCGAGGCGGGATCCGTCGATCGGCACACCTCGCCCGCCCGACCGCTTCACCGCCCGCAGCAGCGCGATGTCCTCCAGCACCTCGCCCCGGACGGCGGCGTGGCCACCCGCGCGCTCGTAGGCCCGGCGGCCCATGACCAGGAACTGGCCGTTGGCGGCGGCCAGCGACGGCCGGGGCGAGCGTTCGGCCAGGCGCAGCGGCAGCGTGGTGGCCCACAGCCACGGCGCGAGCGGCTGCACCAGGCGCTCCGCCGCCCCGTCGGCGAGCGGCCGGGGCCACGGGGAGACCAGGTCCAGGCCATGCCGCTCCAGGACGGCGACGGCGCCCGCGACGGCGTCGGGGAAGAGGCAGACATCGGCGTCGACGAGGACGAGCACCTCGTTGGCGGCCCGCGCGGGGGATGCGGCCACGCCGACGGCGCAGGCGTGCGGCTTGCCCAGCCAGCCCGCCGGGGGAGGAGGAGCGTGGACCAGCCGCACCCGCGGGTCGCCGACGGCGGCGACCGCGGCCGCCGTCCCGTCGGTCGAGCCGTCGTCCACCACGACGATCCGCAGGTCGGGGACACCCCGCTGGTCGAGCAGGGCGGCGAGGCAGCCGGCGATCAGCCGCTCCTCGTCCCGGGCCGGGACGACCACGGTGACCGGACGCCCGACCACCGGGGGGTCGGCCGGTGGCCGGCGCAGCAGGGCCATGTTGAGCGCGGCGTGCGCCGCGCCGACCAGGGACAGCCCCGCGAGCGCGCGGACCGGCCAGCCGCTCACCGCCGTGCCCGGAGGACGCGCACGGCCAGCGTGGCCAGCACGGGCAGCGCCAGCACCACGCCCCAGGCGGCCGACCCCGGCAGGTCGAGCCAGCCGGCATGCGCCAGCGCGCCGCCCAGGGTCATCCAGCCCAGGGCGAGCAGCGGCGCGGCGGGACCGGCCCGCGGGGGCAGGGCGGTCCGGGCGACCAGCAGGTCGAGCAGGGTCATGAGCACCAGCCCGGCGAGCAGCCAGCCGGCGAGGTTGGTGAGCGGCACGGTGTCGATGCCGGGCAGGGACGGCCGCGGGTGCTCCCAGGTCCAGTAGCCGGCCTGCACCATCTGCGGGTCGAGCACGACGTCCCAGGCGGCGAAGATCCCGGCGGCCCAGGCGACCCGCGCCGTCCGCCGCCGGGCCAGGACGTCGGCGAGCACCCAGCTGGGCCAGGCCATCATCAGCCAGGCCAGGGGGACGAGGAACGGCACGCCCAGCAGCGTCGGCCCCAGGGCGTCGCTGTACCGGTAGCTGCCGTAGGGGTATCCGGTGGCCAGCCCGACCGACTCGAAGGCGATGGCCGTGACGGCGACCAGGGCCAGCAGGCCGGCGGCCGTGCGCGCGCCCCGCGAGACCCCGGCGTGGACCACCGAGAGCAGCGAGCCGAGGACGACGATCGTCCAGCTCACCGCGTCCCGGGCCCCGCCCGAGGTGAGCGGGTACGCGATGGCGGTGAGGACCAGTGCGACCGCGAGGACCAGCGGCAGCGCCTGCCGCGCGGTTCTCCGGGGGCGCGCGGGCGCGCCGACCGCGGTGGTCACGCCGGCCGCCGGCCGATCCGGGCGGCGCGCGTGCTGCTGGCCGACCGGCCGGAGTTCCCCGAGACGCCGCCGCCGGGGTGCGTCGAGGCGCCGGCCAGGTAGAGGCCGGGCAGGCCGGGCACGCCGTAGCCGGACAGCGCCGGGGTCGGCCGGAAGCCGAACATGCTGGCCAGGCCCATCTCCACGTGCATGACGTTGCCGCGCGGCAGCGACAGCTCGCGCTCCAGCTCCAGGGGCGTCTGCACGTGCAGTCGCTGTACCGAGTCGCTGAACCCGGGGGCGTAGCGGTCGACGGCGGCGATCAGGCGCCGCGCCTCGGCGTCGGCCAGGTCGTCCCAGTCGCCGCCGTCGGCGAGCTCGTACGGGTACCACTGGCCCCAGACCGTGACGACGTGCTGCCCGGCCGGGGCGAGGGTGTCGTCGCTCGCGGAGAAGCACATGGCCAGCGGCACCGGCGTCCGGGGGAGCTGCCCCGCGGCCCAGTCGCCGTGCGCGGAGGCGAGCTCGGCCCGGTCGGTGCACAGCAGCTGCAGCCCGCCGAGCGCCTGCTCCGGGGGGACGCCGGGATAGGTCGGCGGAGCGTCGGTGAGCGCCCGGACGACGAGGCCGAACCCGTTGCCCAGCGGCGGGTCGGCGTCCGCGAGGGCAGGCGGGGCGGCGTCACCCGCGAGCTGCCGGGTGGCGTGCACGTGGCAGGCGGCGACGACGGCGTCGGCCGCGATCCGACGTCCGGAGACGGTCTGCACGCCGGTGACCCGGCCGTCGGACGTGAGCAGCCGTGCCGCGCCGTCGCCGAGCACCACCCGGCCGCCGTCGGACTCCAGCCGCCTCCGGAGGGCGGCGGTCAGCCCACCGGATCCGCCCACCGGGTGGCCCGGTGGGACGTCGTGCAGGAGCGCCACCCAGGCGACCATGGCGGCGGTGCCGGGCTCGGACATCGGGGGGCCGGACTGGGCGCCGAACCAGGCCAGGGCCGCCTTGAGCCGCTCGCTGGCGAACCAGCGGTCGAGCAGCGCGTTGCCCGAGCCCAGGAAGTCGACGGCGAGCTCCCCGCCGGGGGTGCGCGGGCGCCCCTCGACGGGCGCGCCGAGCGGCCAGAAGGAGCGGATCAGCCCGGCCGGGCCGGCCGTCCGCCCGAAGGAGGCGACGACCGCGCGGCTGCGCGGGCCCCAGACCTCGACGAACCGGCGGTACGCCGTGGCGTCGTCGGCGCCGCAGGCCTCCGCGATCGAGGCGCACGTGGCGTCCAGGTCGACCGAGAACACGATCGGCCGGCCGTCGGGGCCGGGAGCACCCGGGGACGGCGCCGGTGCGAAGCCCCAGGGGTCGCAGTCGACGTAGCGCAGCCCGTGCGCGGCCAGGTCGAGCTCCTCGACGATGCCGCTCTGCCGGATGATCACGTGCGCGCTCGAGCCGCGGTCGACCCGCACGCCGGGCCAGCGCTCGACGGTGGAGACCGCGCCGCCCAGGACGTCGTCGGACTCGACGACCTCGACCCGGAGGCCCTCGCGGGCCAGGTAGCAGGCGGCGACCAGGCCGTTGTGGCCCGAGCCGATGACGACGACGTCGACGGCGGTGTCGGGGAGCGGGGTCACCTCAGCTGTTCGCCGGGTCCTGCCGGGGCGGATGCAGCGGCAGCCGGGCGCCGAGGATCGCGAACGGGCGGGCGTCGCCGGGGAAGTGGTAGCCGCGGGCGAGGTCGACGAAGCCGTCGGCGTGGTAGAGCCGGAATGCCTTGGTGTCGGCGTCCGGGGTGGAGAGCAGGGCCGCCGGGTTGGGGAGGTCGGCGACCAGTGCGTGCAGCAGCCGGCGGCCCAGCCCCCGGCTCTGGTGGTCGGGGTGCACGTGCAGCTCGCAGACCTCGAAGGCGTCGGGCAGCCACTTCTTCGCCGTCCGCCGGTCCAGCGCCGCGCGGACCTGGTCGTGCCACCACTGACCCGGGGCGACGACGTAGCCGTAGCCGAACCCGACGAGCTGCTCGGCTGGCTCGCCCCCGCCCGCCCCGGACTCGGCGAACGCTCCCACGGCCTTGAAGCCGGGACGCTCGGTGTGCTGGATCGCGTAGCCGTACCGGCCGGCGACGACCGCCGAGCCGTAGCCCATGGCCAGCCCGTAGATGGTCAGGGCCTCGTTCATGTGCTCGCGGAGCCAGGGGGTGGGCAGCTCGACGATCCGGGTGGCCGGCCGGGTGTCGGTCATCGGGCGACCGCGTCGGTGCTGACCTCGGCCGCCGTGCCGCCGGTGAGGCGGAGCAGCTCGTCGTAGGTCGTGGGGAAGACCGTGTGCGGGTGCCCGGCGGCGGCCCAGACCTGGTCGTAGCGGGCCAGCTCGATGTCGACGAGGGTGCCGATCGGCTCGGGGTGGCCGATCGGGGCGACGCCGCCGATGGCCTGCCCGGTGTGCCGGCGGACGAAGTCGGGGGTGGCGCGGCTGATCCGCGGCACCCCGAGGAGGCCGGCGACCAGGGTCTCGTCGACCCGGTGGGCGCCGCTGGTGAGGACGAGCAGCGGGTTGCCGCCGACGTCGAAGACCAGGCTGTTGGCGATCGCGCCCACCTCGACCCCGAGCTGGGCGGCGGCGGTGGCGGCGGTCCGCGCGCTGTCGGGCAGGTGGCGGACGACACCGGGGGCCCCGGCGGCGCGCAGCAGGCGGGCGACCTCGGCGACCCGGGGGTGCTCCGGTGGGATCGGCGAGGTCGGTGTGGACATGGCCCGATCCTGCCACCGGGGACGGGGCGGTGCCGCCGTGGTGCTCCGCCGTCGACGGTCGTCCACAGCCCTCCGTGTCGTCTTGACGGCGCGAGTGGGCTCCGGTCTACTGGACGTGTTCGAACAGACGTTCGAACACGGTCCCCGATCGTCGGTACCGCCACCACTCCCGGCCCTTCCCCGCCGGGGTGGTGGCCCGGCGGCCGGGGCGGGGCGCGAGCGTGGGGAGGTCCGTCATGAGCCGGGTGCTCGGAGAGACAGTCGACCGGGTGGGCGAGGAGGTCCAGGTCGAGCGCGGGCCGCTGGGCCCGGTGCAGTTCTGGCGCGGCCAGTCCCGGTACCTCGTCGGCGAGCTGCTCGACTCGTGGGTGGAGACCGCGCCGTGGTGGCGGCGGGACGCGGTCGCCGGCGCCTCGGCCGACCTCGTCGCCGGCCGGGAGGTCTGGCGGGTGGAGGCGGTGCGTGCCGGGCGTTCCCGGACCGACTTCGCCGGGGTCTTCGACCTGACCTGGGACGCCGCGGCCAACCGCTGGTGGCTCGTCCGGGTGCACGACTGATGGGCGCCGCCCGGGCCGTCCCCGCCGGCCAGTTGCCGCTGCCGCCCGCGCTGCCCGCCGCGGCCGCGAGCCTCCTCGACCAGGCCCACCGCGGGCTGGCCGAGGCGGCCGCCGCTGCCGATCCGCGGGAGCGCTACGCCAC
>SPQJ01000030.1 GCA_004570425.1 Bacillus sp. AZ43 | reverse complement strand
GCGGCGCGCAGCGCCCGCCCCAGCCGGGGCCGCAGGGCGAGGGCCGGTGCCTGCAGGTCGTTGGCCAGCGCGCCGGCGAGGGCCGCGACCGGACCGCTGCGGAGAGCGGCGAGGACCGGCTCCGGGGACGGCGGCTCGGCGACGTCGGGGACGCGGCCGGCCGCGCGCAGCCGGTCGAGCTCCCCGTAGACCGCCGGGGTGGACAGCCCCTCCCCCGCGATGCCGAGGACCCAGTGCCAGCGGTCCCCGGTGAGGACCGGCGTCACCTGCTCCCCGCGACCGGCGCCCAGCGCGACCCCGCCGAGCAGGCTGAACGGCACGTCGCTGCCCAGCCGGGCGGCGAGGTCCAGGAGGTCCTCCCGGCTCGCCCGCGTGCGCCAGAGGGCGTCCAGCGCCACCAGGGCGGCCGCGGCGTCGGCGCTGCCACCGGCCAGCCCCGCCGCGGCGGGGATCGACTTGTCGATCGCCAGCGTGGCGTCCGCGGGCACGCCCGCGGACTCGGCGAGCAGCTCCGCGGCCCGCCACACCAGGTTCCGCCGGTCGGTCGGCACGCGGTCGGCGCCGGGCGGCCCGTCGGCCCCCTCCCCGGTGACCGTCAGCGCCAGGCCGTCGCCCGGCTCGGCGGTCACGGTGTCGAACAGCGAGACGGCGAGGTAGACCGTCCGCAGCTCGTGGAAGCCGTCGGGGCGCAGCGGCCCGACGCCGAGGTGCACGTTGACCTTGGCCGGCGCCCGCGCCACGACGGCGGTCACGGCGCCACCGGCTCGGTCGCGGCCAGCCGGGCGAAGTCGGCCACGGAGAGCTGCTCGCCGCGCAGGCCCGGGTCGATGCCCGCCGCCCGCAGCCGGGTCTCGGCGGCCGCGGGGCTGCCCGCCCAGCGCGCGAGCGCCGCCCGCAGGCTCTTGCGGCGCATCGCGAACGCCGCGTCGACGACGGCGAAGGTGGCGGCCCGGTCGCCCGGGGGCGGGGGCCGTCGCACCAGGGCGACCAGCCCCGAGTCGACGTTGGGCTCGGGCCAGAAGACCTTGCGGCCGACGGCGCCGGCCCGCTTCACCTCGCCGTACCAGGCGGCCTTCACCGACGGCACCCCGTAGGCCGGCTCCCCGGGTCCGGCCGCCAGGCGCTCGGCCACCTCCGCCTGCACCAGGATCAGCGCCCGGTCCAGCGTGGGCAGCAGCTCCAGCAGGTTCAGCAGCACCGGGACCGCCACGTTGTACGGCAGGTTCGCGACCAGCGCGGTGGGCGGCGGCCCCGGCAGCTCCGTCACCCGCAGCGCGTCGGCGGTGACGACCGTCAGCCGGCCGGCGAGGTCGGGACGCCGGTCGGCGACCGTCTCCGGCAGCAGGTCGGCCAGCCGCGGGTCGATCTCGACCGCCAGGACCGCGGCGGACGTGGGCAGCAGCCCGAGGGTCAGCGAACCCAGCCCCGGCCCGACCTCGAGGACGACGTCGTCCGGGCGGAGGCCCGCGGTCCGGACGATGCGCCGGATCGTGTTCGCGTCGTGCAGGAAGTTCTGCCCGAGCGTCTTGGTGGGGCGCAGGTCGAGCCGCTGGGCCAGTTCGCGGATGGCGGCGGGACCCAGCAGCCCGTCCGGCTGCTCAGGGAGCGTGCTCAGCGTCGATCGCTCAGCGGAAGAGGCGCGGACCGCAGTGCGGCCACTGACCGGCGCCGGAGCGCTCGTAGAGGAGCTGCGCCCGCATGGTCTGCTCCTCCGGCGACGCGGCGGAGGGGACGCCGGAGCCACCCACGGACCGCCACGTCTGGACCGAGAACTGGTAGAGCCCGTGGTAGAGCCCGTTCGAGCTGACCACGCTCGCCCGTCCTCCGGACTCGCAGGCCGCGAGCGCGGCCCAGTTCAGGGCGCTGCTCGAGCGCTCCTTGGTGCCGACGGTGACGTGCTCGGCGACGGCCTCGCGGGTGACGGTGCTGCTGACGACCTCGCGGGAGGTCTCGACGCCGTCGGTGACGGTCACCCGGTAGGTGGTGACCTGCTCGCCGTCCTGGCCCTCCTGGGTCACGGTGTTCGTGCCCTTGTAGGCGTTCGGGTCCTGGGTCTCCACCCGCTCGTGCGCGATGGCGGTGGTCTCGGTGACCTCCGAGACGCCGACCCGGTACACCTGCAGGCGCATCCGGTTGAGCAGGCCCTGGCCCAGGTAGAGGCTGGTCCGGTCGCTCTCGCCCAGCGCGATGCCCTGCTCGGCGAGCAGGTCGCCGGCGGTCGCGGCGGTGGTGCTGACGACGCGCTCCTGGCCGTCGGCGACCAGGACGATGTCCTTCGGCGTGGCGATGGTCAGCTGCATGCCGTCGAGCGGGAGGCGCTCGCTGCGGCTGGCGGAGAGGACGAGCCCGTCGGCGCGGTAGCCCAGCTGCGCCAGGGCCTCCTCGACCGACAGCGCGGTCACGTAGACCTCGCGGGAGACGCCGTCGACGGTGAGCTCGAGGGGGCGGGCGCGGTTCAGGACGACCGCGTCGCCGTCGGCGACCGGCTGGCCGGCGGCCGGCAGCAGGACGTCGTGCGCCGCCGGCTCGAGGCCCTCGTCCTCCAGCATCTCGCCCACGGTGCCGGCGTACGTCCCGACGCTGCGGACCTGCCCGTCGACGGTGAGCGTCACGGATTTCTGGGCGGCGACGTAGGCGAGCGTGC
Source organism: Bacillus sp. AZ43 (assembly GCA_004570425.1). Lineage (GTDB taxonomy): Bacteria > Actinomycetota > Actinomycetes > Mycobacteriales > Geodermatophilaceae > Blastococcus_B. The sequence continues at coordinate 51,258 of SPQJ01000030.1, read as the reverse complement.
CGCCGATCAGTCCGAGGAGGACGACGGCGAACAGGCCGAGCTGGATGGAGCGGCGCACGAACACTTCCACGGGCTGGCAGAACCCGGGCAGGAGCTCGGCCGGCAGCCGGTCGGGAGCGGGAGCGCCCGGCCGGATCGCCGCCCGGGTCGTACTCCACCCCGGCTGTCGGTCACGACACGATAACGAACACGGTGCGTGTGGCAATGCTGCACAGGAAGTACACCAGGGGAATTCACAAGCTGTCCGTGGGCGCGCCGACACAGTGCGTGACATCAATCCCGGAAGGTGCAGGTGAGCACTCCGCGTGACCTGCCCGTGACCGGTGAGCAAGACCACAGGGTGGTTCCGCCCGGGATCGGGCAGGAAGCCCCGTTCAGCCGGTCAGGGCGCGTGCGCTCGACCGCACGGGGCGCAGCCAGGTGAGCAGGAATCCGGCGACCGCGACCGCCGCCGCCAGCGCCGAGAAGCCGCCCGCGACGAGGGCCACCGGCAGCACGTCGAAGCCCTCGCTCACGCCGTCCGGATCGATGCCGGCGCGCAGCAGCAGGGTGCCCAGCGGCAGCAGCGCCAGCACCGTGGTGGCAGCGGTGACCAGGTGCGCGGTCCAGGTGCGCAATGCCTCGTCGACCGGGACGTCGGCCCCCTGCGCCGGCAGCGCCCGCAGGACGGCCCGCAGCAGCGCGATCTCCGCGAGCAGCCAGGCGGCGACCGGGGCCACCAGCACGGCGCCGGCCACCGCGTCGGAGAGCTCGCCGGACCGCCAGAGCGACACCGTGGCCGCGACCTGACCCGCGACGACCACGCGCATGGTCCAGACCAGCCAGCCGGAGATGAGCTCGGACTGCCGCGGGCGCCGCGGCGGCGTCGAGGTCGTCCACCGCGGCCGGGGCCGGGTGGCCTCCGCCAGCAGCACCCCGGCGAGCAGGCCGAGCACGAGCACCGGCACCCACAGGAACACCGACGCCTCGGCGAGGACGACGACGCTGCCGATCACGCCGGCGACGCCGAGCAGCAGGCCCAGCAGGCGGACCCGCCGCCCGAACACCGCCTGCCGGTGCAGGGTGCGCAGCCCCTCGGCGGTGGGCTCGGCCAGCTCCACGCTGCCCGCGGCGACCGCGCGACGCCCGGCGGCCAGCCACCAGGCCCGGGCCAGCAGGACACCGGGCACCAGGACGGCGATGAACAGCAGTACGGCGATGAGACGGCCCACGGGCTCAGTGTCCCCCGGTTCGCCGCTACGTGACGACGTCGAGCTGCCAGGGGCCGAAGACCCGCTCGGCGGTGCTGGTCAGCTGCGCGCACAGCTCCGTCAGCTCGATGCCGGTGACCTCCGCCAGCGCCCGCACGGTGTGCGGCACGAGCCGGGAGGAGTTCGGGCGGCCGCGGTGCGGGACGGGCGTGAGGAACGGCGAGTCGGTCTCCACGAGCAGCTGGTCGGCGGGGGTGAGTGCCGCGGCCTCGCGGAGGTAGGCGGCGTTGCCGAAGGTCAGGGTGCCCGCGAAGGAGAGGACGAACCCGCGCTCCACGCAGGCCTTGGCGAAGACGGCGTCCCCGGAGAAGCAGTGGAAGACCGTGCGCTCGGGGGCGCCCTCGTCGTCCAGGACGCGGAGGATCTCCTCGTGCGCGTCCCGGTCGTGGATGACCAGCGCGATGCCGTGCCGCTTGGCGATGCGGACGTGCTCGCGGAACGACGCCTCCTGCGCGGCCCACCCCTCCGGCCCGGTGCGGAACCGGTCGAGCCCGGTCTCCCCGACCGCGCGCACCCGGGGCAGCGCGGCGAGCCGGTCGATCTCGGCGAGCGCGTCGTCGTCGGCCCGGCCGGCGCCGGCCTCGTTCGGGTGCAGGGCGACGGCGGCCAGCACGCTCGGGTGGCGCGCGGCCAGCTCGGCCGACCAGCGGGACGACGCCACGTCCACCCCGACCTGCACCAGCCGGGTCACGTTCACCGCGGCCGCGGCCGCGATCTCGGCGTCGACCGCCTCGTCGCCGGCCCAGTCGCCGTGCTCGCCGTCGGCCGGCCGCTCGCCCAGGACGATGTCGAGGTGCGTGTGGCTGTCCAGCGCCGGGGCCGGCAACGGCTCCGGGGACGGCGGCGCCTCGCCCCGCCTGTTCGCGCGGGAGGCCGCCGAGCGGCTCATGCGCCGCCCTCCTCCAGGCGCCGGAGCTCCTCCTCCACGACCGACTCGTCCAGCTTGGTGAAGATCGGCTTCGGCGGCGCGAGCGGGGTGCCCGGAGCGGCCAGCGGCGTCGACGCCCAGACCGCCTGCCCCTGGTCGTAGGGCCCGGTGATGATCGGGTACGGCGAGCCGTCGTCGAGATCGGTGACCTCGTGGACCTCGGGCGCCACCGACCACACGCCGTCGCCACCCAGCAGCTCGTGCACCTGCTGCGCCGAGTGCGGGAGGAACGGCGTCAGCAGGCCGTTGCAGTCCTTGATCGCCTGCAGCGCCGTGTGCAGGACCGTGTCCCGGCGGGCCGGGTCCTCCTTGAGCTTCCACGGCGCCTGGTCCGACAGGTACTTGTTCGCCTCGCCGACGACCCGCATCGCCTCGCCGATCGCGGCCTTCTGCCGGTTGCGCGAGAGCAGCTCGCCGACCGTGCCGAACGCCCCGGACGTCGTCGCCAGCAGCGCGCGGTCGTCGTCGGTGAGCTCGCCCGGCGTCGGGATCGCGCCGACGTTCTTCGCGGCCATCGAGACGCTCCGGTTGACCAGGTTGCCCCAGCCGGCCACGAGCTCCTCGTTGTTGCGCCGGCGGAACTGCTCCCAGGTGAAGTCGGTGTCCTGGTTCTCCGGGCCGGCGACGGCGATGAAGTAGCGCAGCGCGTCGGCGTCGTAGCGGGCGAGGAAGTCGCGGACGTAGATGACGACCTGGCGGCTGCTCGAGAACTTGCGGCCCTCCATCGTGAGGAACTCGCTCGAGACCACCTCGGTGGGCAGGTTGAGCCGGCCCAGGTCACCGGGCGTGCCGCCCTTGTCGCCCTCGCCGTTGTAGCCGAGCAGCTGGGCGGGCCAGATCTCGGAGTGGAAGACGATGTTGTCCTTGCCCATGAAGTAGTAGGCGTCGGAGTCCGGTGCCTGCCACCACTGCCGCCACGCGTCCGGGTCGCCGGAGCGGCGGGCCCACTCGATCGACGCCGAGAGGTAGCCGACGACGGCGTCGAACCACACGTAGATGCGCTTGTCGGGCCGGTCGCGCCAGCCGTCGAGGGGCACCGGCACGCCCCAGTCGATGTCTCGGGTGTAGCTGCGCGGCTTGAGGTCCTCCAGCAGGTTGACGCTGAAGTTCAGGACGTTGGGGCGCCAGCTCTTGCGCGTGGCCAGCCAGTCGCCGAGCGCCTTGGTGAACGCCGGCAGGTCGAGGAAGTAGTGCTCGCTCTCGACGAACTTCGGCGTCTCGCCGTTGATCTTGCTGACCGGGTTGATCAGGTCGACCGGGTCGAGCTGGTTGCCGCAGTTGTCGCACTGGTCGCCGCGGGCGCCGTCGTAGCCGCAGATCGGGCAGGTGCCCTCGATGTAGCGGTCGGGCAGCGTGCGGCCGGTCGACGGGCTGATCGCGCCGAGCGTCGTCTTCGGGAAGACGTAGCCGTTCTTCAGCAGGCCGAGGAAGATCTCCTGGCTGATCCGCGCGTGGTTGACCGTCGACGTCCGGGTGAACAGGTCGTAGCTCAGCCCGAGCGACTGCAGGTCGCCCACGATGATCCGGTTGTTCCGGTCGGCGATCTCCCGGGGCGTGATGCCCTCGGCGTCGGCGGCGACCGTGATCGGGGTGCCGTGCTCGTCGGTGCCGCTGACCATGAGGACCTTGTCCCCGGCCATGCGGTGGTAGCGGCTGAAGACGTCGGAGGGGACGCCGAACCCGGAGACGTGGCCGATGTGCCGCGGCCCGTTCGCGTAGGGCCAGGCGACTGCGGTCAGGATGTGCCGATCACTCACGGGTCAACAGTACGGAGCACCGTCCACCCGGACCGGGTCAGTCCTGCGTGAACACCGCTTCGCTCGGATCGCCGGCCTGGCCGGCGGGGACCGGGGCGAGGATCGTCAGCGCGCAGAGCGCGGCGCCGATGGCGCCCAGGGTGACGGTCGCCAGCACGCGGTGGGCCTGCACCGGGTCGGGCCGGCGGACACGGGTGCGCGGCCCCTGCGCGATCCAGCGCGTGGTGGACGGGGCGCCGGCGAGCAGCAGCTTCCCGACCGGGACGGCGAGGGCCAGCAGGCCGAGCGCCGGGAGCGAGACCGGCGTGGGGTTGGGCACCGACGCGATCGTCGCGACGACGAGCAGCACGGCCACCAGGGCCATCTCGGCGCAGGCGACGCCGCGCAGCAGCGAGCGGCCGCTGCCGTCGACGAGCGCCGCGGCGCTGCCGGCGCAGAGCACGATCCAGCCGGCCAGCACCACCAGCGCACCGGCCGCCAGCCACCCGGCCGGGCGGCCCGCCGGGCGCAGGACGTCGTCCAGGCCGGAGAGGGCGACCGCCAGCAGGCCGACCGCCTGCAGGACGCCGACCAGACCGGCGGCGACGACGGCGACCGGGATCCGGCGGGAGGTGGTGGGCGTCGCGACGGCCGGCACGCGCATCTGCTGCGGCGCGAACGCATCGCGGGCGTCGAGGACGCTGATCGCCACGGAACTCTCCCTGACCGGTTGCTGGTGTCACCGGTCAGCTCGTCGCGTTGCGGGTGTTGCTGTAGGGGCGGGAGGGAGAAGTCACCCGCGGGGGTGACGGATCGGGGGTGACGGGTCGCGGCGCGCCGCATGCCTACGCTGCAGGCGCCGGATCGCACCGGGTCCGACCCCAGGGAGGTGGGCAGATGTCCGACAGCCACACGCCGGCCGACCTGCCCGCGGGCCCTCCCCCGGCCCACGTCCCCACGCTCCGGCCCCGTCCCGCGGGCGCCCCCAGGTCGCGTCCGCCGCGGCCCGCCGGCGAGGACGTCGTCGTCGACTGCGCGGTGTACGTGCGGGGGGTCCGGCAGGCGCCCGTCTCCCCCGAGGAGGCGCTCGAGTCGGCCCGCGCCGAGGGGGGCTTCGTCTGGCTGGGCCTCTACGAGCCCACGGAGAGCGAGCTCACCGCGATCAGCGAGCGGTACGGCCTGCACCCCCTCGCCGTCGAGGACGCCGTCTACGCCCACCAGCGCCCCAAGCTCGAGCAGTACGACGACGGGCTGTTCATGGTGCTCAAGACGGCGACCTACGTGGAGCACGAGGAGCTGACCGCGACCAGCGAGGTGGTCGACACCGGCGAGGTGATGGTCTTCCTCGGGCCGTCGTACGTCATCACGGTCCGGCACGGGGAGCACTCGGGGCTGACCGGCCTGCGCGCACGGCTGGAGCAGCAGCGCGATTTGCTGTGCCTGGGCCCCTCGGCGGTCCTCTACGCCGTCGCGGACCTCGTCGTCGACACCTTCGTGGACGTCGCGGGCGCCGTCACCGAGGACGTGGACGAGCTCGAGACGTCCGTCTTCAGCCCGGAGCGGACCGACGACATCGGCCGGCTCTACCAGCTCAAGCGCGAGCTGATGAGCCTGCGCAAGGCGGTGACCCCGCTCGAGCTGCCGCTGCAGAAGCTGGCCGAGCGCCAGGTCGACCCGGTGCCCGAGGCGATGCGCTCCTACTTCCGCGACGTCCAGGACCACGCCATCCGGGTGCGCGACCAGGTCGCCGCTCTCGACGAGCTGCTGTCGTCGATCCTGCAGGCGTCGCTGGCGCGGACCACGCTGGCCGACAACGAGGACATGCGGAAGATCTCGGCGTGGGCGGGCATCATCGCCGTCCCCACCGCGATCGCCGGCATCTACGGCATGAACTTCGAGCACATGCCGGAGCTGGAGTGGCGGTTCGGCTACCTGCTGGTGTGGCTGGTGATCCTCGGGTCCTGCTTCTTCCTCTACCGCGGCTTCAAGCGCAACGGCTGGCTCTGACCACCCTCGTTGTGCGCCCACCCACGCCATACCGTCTGGATGACGTGGACCAGCGCACGATCACCGCGCCAACGCTGCCCCGATGGCCGCGATCAGCTCCACGGGGCGGTGCATGTCCGCCGCAGTCACGAACACGACCGTCCATCCCGCTGCCCGCAGCCGGTTGAGCCGCCGGCGGTCCTTGGCGAACTGCCCCTCCTCCGCGTGCCAGAGCCCGTCGTACTCGACGATCACCCTCCGCTCCGGCCAGGCGAAATCGACGCGAGCGACGAAGCGATCCCCCTCCATCACCCGGAACTGCGCTACCGGGCGGGGCAGGCCGCTGCGGTGGATCAGCAGGCGGAGCCGGGTCTCCTGCGGCGAGCCGGCCAGCCCGTCGGCCAGGTCGCACGCTGATCGCGCCCGCGCGGATCCCGACCCCCGCCACGCATCGGCCAGGGCGCGCACCGGTCCCAGGTCCACGATGCCGGAGTCGATCATCTGGTCCACGGCCACGACCGCGTCGTCCCCGGGCAGCGAGGCCGCCAGGGACACCGTGGTGAACTCCGGCGTCGTCACCGGCAGCCCGGCACGTCGCCTACGGTGCTGGGGCGGGACATCGGCCCGCCGGACGCGTAGCCCCGGTAGCCGCCGGGGCCCGTGTGCGGGCGGGATCGTCACCTCGACGTCGTCCCCCGCACCTGCCAGGTCCACCCCCCACAAGACGGCAGCGCTGCGCCCGGTGACCACCGCGTCCGGGAGCAGCAGGCACGCCGCCTCGGTCCGCAACTGGTGGGTGACGGGCACCGCCGCGTGGACGTACACGTCCTGGATCAGGCGGCGCCACGTCGATCCGTCCAGCTGGCGGCGGGTGAGCAGGCCGGCCGCCACGACCTCCGATCCTCGGAAGACGTCATTGCGCAGGGACTCGGGAACGGCCGCCTGTCGCACCAGGAGACCGTGCCGGAACGTCGCCCCGCGCCGCCTCGGCTGTCCACAGGGACGGTGATTGTGCGCTCCTCCACCTCGTCCCCGCCGAATGAGGTGGATCAGCGCACAACGGGGGCTACTTGTGCTGGACGACGGCGTCGTAGACGGCGCGGCGGGGCAGGCCGGTGCGGGTGACGACGGCGCGGATGGCGTCCTTGCGCGTCGCGCCGGCGGCCTCCTCCGCGGCGACGGCGGCGGCCAGCTCGGCGGGCTCCAGCGACACCGGAGCCGCCACCGCGCCACCGACCACGAGGGTGATCTCGCCCTTCACACCGTCCGCCGCCCAGGCCGCGAGCTCGCGCAGGGGGCCGCGGCGGATCTCCTCGTAGGTCTTGGTCAGCTCGCGGCAGACGGCGGCCGGCCGGTCGTCGCCGAAGGCGGCCGCGGCGTCGAGCAGCGCGTCGGCCAGCCGGTGCGGCGACTCGAAGAAGACCATCGTGCGGCGCTCGTCGGCCAGCGCCGCCAGCGCGGACCGCCGCTCCCCGCCCTTGCGCGGCAGGAACCCCTCGAAGCAGAACCGGTCCACCGGCAGGCCCGACACCGCGAGCGCCGTCGTCACCGCGGAGGGGCCGGGCACCGAGGTCACCGTCACCCCGGCCTCGATCGCGGCGCGCACCAGCGTGTAGCCGGGGTCGGAGACCGACGGCATGCCGGCGTCGGTGAGCAGGAGCACCGTGGCGCCCTCGCTCAACGCCGTCAGCAGCCCGGGCAGCCGCGCCTGCTCCACCGACTCGTGGAAGGTGACCACCCGGCCGGCGAACGTGACGCCGAGATCGGAGGCCAGCCGGTGCAGCCGCCGGGTGTCCTCCACGGCGAGCACGTCGGCCGACGCCAGCACCTGGCGCAGCCGGGGGCCGACGTCGCCCGGCTGGCCGAGGGGCGCGCCACCGAGCACCAGCCGTCCGTCCACGGGAGGAGCCTGTCACGTCGGTGGGGCCGCGCCGTCCCATACCCTGCACTCATGGCGGTGCTGGCACCCGAGCGGGCGGACGCGACGCCCGGGCGCCCCTCACCGACGCCGCGGGCGCGCCGGCTGCCGTTCCCGCGCCCCCGCCGGGACACCACCCCGCCCCTGCCCGGCGACGCCCGGCTGTCGTGGCTGCTCACCGGGGTGCTGGGCGCGCTGACGCTCGCCGTCCGGCTCTGGGGCATCAGCTACCCGAAGGACCTGCTCTTCGACGAGGCGTACTACCCGCCCCAGGCGCACGAGCTGCTGACTTGGGGGTTCGAGTACAACCGCGGGTACTCCTTCATCGTCCACCCGCCGCTGGGCAAGTGGCTCATCGCCGTCGGCGAGCAGCTGTTCGGCTACAACTCCTTCGGCTGGCGATTCCCCTCCGCGGTGGCCGGCACGATCGCCGTCGTCGTCCTGGTGCGGCTGGCCCGCCGGCTGACCGGATCGACGCTGCTCGGCCTGCTGGCCGGCCTGCTCCTCGCCCTCGACGCGTTCTCGTTCACCCTCGCGCGCATCGGGCTGCTCGACGTCTTCCTCCAGGTCCTCGTGGTCTCGGCGGTCGCCTGCCTGGTGGTCGACCGCGACGTCGTCCGGGCGCGGATCCGGGCCATGGACGCGCCCACCCGGGTCGGGTCGCGCGGCTGGCGGATCGCGGCGGGCGTGCTGTTCGGCTGCGCGTGCGCGGTGAAGTGGAGCGGGATCTGGTTCCTGGCGTTCTTCGCCGTGCTCAGCGTCGTCTGGGACCGGGCCGCCTGGCGCGAGGCCGGGGTCCCGAGCCCCACGCGGACGACGATCCGGCGGGGGCTGCCCGGCGCGCTCTGGGCACTGGCCGTCGTCCCGGTGCTCACCTACCTCGCCTCGTTCACCGGCTGGTTCCTGGGCGAGACGTCGCAGGGCAAGGCGTGGGCGCAGCAGAACCCGGACACCGCCTTCCCGTGGATCCCGGACGCGCTGCGGTCGCTGTGGCACGAGCACGCGAAGTGGCTCGAGTTCCACGGTGGCCTGTCCTCGCCGCACCCGTGGGAGTCCGGGCCGTGGTCGTGGCTGGTCAACGGCCGGCCGATCCTGCTGTGGAACCCGCAGGGGCTCACCGACTCGGCGGGCGACCAGGTGATCCGCTACATCCTCATGGTCGGGACGCCGACGCTGTGGTTCGCGTTCGTGCCGGCCCTGGTCTGGCTGGCGTGGCGGATCGTCGCTCGGCGCGACCCGTCCTCGGTGCCGGTGGCCGTGGCGATCGCCGCCGGCTGGCTCACCTGGTTCATGAACCCCGAGCGCACGATGTTCATCTTCTACATGGCCCCGGCGCTGCCGTTCTTCGTGCTGGCCGTCGTCCTCGTGCTGCAGGACGTCCTCGGCCAGGCCGGTGCGGACAGCCTCCGGCGGCAGATCGGCCTCGGCGCGGTGTGCCTCTACGTCGCGCTGGTGGGGGCCACGTTCGTCTTCTTCTACCCGGTGCTCACCGGGCAGCCCCTCTCGCACTCCGAGTGGCTGCTGCGGATGTGGTTCCCCTCCTGGTTCTGATCTCCCGCTCTACGGTGGGCGGGGCATCCCCGACGAAGGGACGACGATGGACCGGCCGCACGTGCTCACCGAGGTCGACGGCGACGTCTGGCGGATCACCCTCGACCGCCCCGAGACCGGCAACGCCCTCACCCCCGCCCTCGCCGCCGAGCTCGGCGCGGCCTTCGCCGCCCGGCCGGAGCAGACCCGCACCGTGCTGCTCCTGGCGAACGGGCCGCGGTTCTGCGTCGGCGGCGACGTCCGCTCGTTCGCCGACGCCGATGACCCCGGCGCCTTCGTCGGGCAGCTCGCGCACGACTGGCACGAGGTGATCAAGGCGGTGCTCTACTGCCCGGTCCCGGTGGTGGCGGGCGTGCAGGGGGCGGTCGCCGGCGCCGGCGTCGGGCTGATCGGCGCGTGCGACATCGTCATCTGCGCCCGGACGACGAAGATCCGCCCGGCCTACCGCGCGATCGGCTTCTCGCCGGACGGCGGCACCTCCTGGGCCCTGGCCCGCTCCCTGGGCGCCCCGCGCGCGCTCGACCTGATGCTGAGCAACGGGTCGCTCACCGCCGCCGAGGCGCACCTGACCGGCCTCGTGGCCCGGCTGGTGGAGGACGAGGAGCTGCGCGACACCGCGGTCGCCGTCGCCCGCGACATCGCCCAGGGGCCCGTGCGCGCGATGGTCCGCACCCGCGCCCTCGTGCGCCGGGCCGCGACGCGCACGCTGGAGGAGCAGCTGGACGACGAGGCGCAGCTGATCGCCGAGTCCGCCGCCGACCCGGAGGGCCGCGAGGGCGTGCGGGCGTTCGTCGAGAAGCGGGCGCCGGACTTCCGCAACGCCCGCTGAGGTCAGCGCCGGCGCAGGTGCACGACGCCGACGGCGAGCAGGACCACCGCCACGACGACGGCGACGACCACGAGCGCCGTCGTCGAGTCGCCGCTCAGCCCGTCGGCGACGAACCAGAGGCCGATGGCGGCCACGACACCCCGGGCCACCCAGCGGAACCGTGACTCCTGCGGCGCCGGCTGCGGGGTGGGGTCGTCTGCGGCCACGCGGGGAGTTCCTCTCCTGGACGGCGAACGCCGCCGGGGCGCTGCCCCGACGGCGTCTGCTGGACCTGCTGTGAAGGTGTGGAGCTGAGGGGAGTTGAACCCCTGACCCCCTCGATGCGAACGAGGTGCGCTACCGGACTGCGCCACAGCCCCTTCGCCGAGCAGTTTACCGGTCCTGCTCCCCGATGCCAGCACCGGGGAGCAGGAGGCCGGTTTCAGGCGTTCGCGACCCGGCGCGGCTGGTACTCGTCGATGTCGGCGAACCCGATGTCGTCGTCGTCCAGGCCGACCACGGCGCTGTGCTGCCACCCGGCCGCCGGCGGCTGGGTGCGGGCCACGACGCGGCGGCCGATCGGGAAGGCGTGCACCGGGGCCAGCGGCACGCTCGGGTGCGGCAGCTGGGGCAGGGCCTCCTGCGCCACGGTCTCCTGCACCTCGGGCATCTCCCGCTGGGCCGGGACGACCGGGGCCCGCATCGCGGCCCGCGCCGCGGCCCGGGCGGCCCGGCGCGCGGCCATCCGCTCGCGGCGGGCCACCTTGCGGAGGACCAGCACGTAGCCGACGACCGCGAGGTCGAGCAGCGCCTGCACCGGCCACAGCCAGGCGCTGAGGACGAGCGCACCGACCAGCGACAGGACCGCCAGGGCGACCAGGCCGCCGAGGGTGCGCCGCCGCAGGGCGTGCACGTCCACGTGCAGCTCCCCGCTGGTGCGCAGCAGGTCGCGGTCGATCGAGACGCGCTCGGTGTCGGCGTGGACGACGGGGTCCACGGTCCGACGGCGCTGCAGCGTCCGACCGGAGTCAGCCAGCCCCACCTGGCCGCTGTGCGCGTCGCCGCGGGTCACCACCATGGGCACCAGCACGACGAACCACAGCACGACCAGAGCGGCCAAGAGCACGCCCGATCCCATTCGAACACCACCTGTCACATGAGTCACTCGCAGGGGCGAGGTTAAGCAGCGCAGGGGGCGCGGACGGGGAGGCGCGCGGTGTGTCGCGGATCGAGTTCTGTGGCCGGTGTGACGACAGGGGCGTGTCGCGGGCGCCGTCCCCGGACGTCGCTGCTCAGCCTGGTATGTGCCGGCGCCACCGGTCGAGCACTCCCCCGGGCAGGTCCTCGGCCAGGAGCGCGTATGCGACGTGGTCGCGCCAGTCGCCGTCGATGTCGAGGTAGCGGCGCAGCAGGCCCTCCTGCTGGAACCCGAGCCGCTCCACGAGCCGGCGGCTGGGCAGGTTCTCGGGGCGGATGTCGGCCTCGACCCGGTGCAGCCCGACGGCCCCGAAGGCGTGGTCGCAGACGAGGGCGACGGCGAGCGACGCGATCCCGCGCCCGGCGACCGAGCGGTCGATCCAGTAGCCGAGGTACCCCGACCGCAGGGCGCCGCGCACCACGTTGTCCAGGGTCACCTGCCCGGCCAGCCGTCCCTCGACGCGCAGCGCGAACGGCAGCGAGGTGCCCTGGCGGGCGCGGCGGGCGACCACGCGCCGCATCGCGCGGTAGGCCGCGGGTGTGTGCCGGTCCTGCCAGGACAGCCCGTGCGAGGGCTCCCAGCGCTTGAGCCAGTCCTCGTTGGCCAGGCGCAGGCGGCTCCACTCCCCCGCGTCGCGCCGGCGGAGCGGGTGCAGCTCCACCGGCCCGGAGGTCAGCCGCGCCGGCCAGCCCGGGTGCAGGAGGGTGTCCAGGTCAGCCGCCGAGCAGCAGCGGCATCACGGTGACCAGCCCGCCGGCGGCCACCTCGGTGACGTCCTCGTCGATCACGATGAGGCAGTTCGCCCGCGCCATGCGCGCCATCAGCGCCTCGGTGCCGTCGCCCACCGGCTCGACGACGTAGCCGCCGTCGGGGTGCCGCATGACGGTGCCGTGCAGGTACTGCCGGTACCCCAGCGGCGAGGACAGCTGCTGACCGGCCACGGCCTGCACCGTGCGGCGGAACAGCTGCCGCTTGCCGAGCATCAACCGGATGGCCGGTCGGACGAACACCTCGAAGGCGACGAGGGCGGCGACCGGCTCCCCCGGGATGCAGATCACCGGGATCTGGTCGCGGCCCAGCCGCCCGAAGCCCTGCGCCGGCCCCGGGTGCATGGTCACCTGGCGGAACCGCATGTCACCCAGCGCGGCCAGCGCCTCCTGCACCTGGTCGAACCCGCCGTCGGCGAACGTGCCGGCGATCAGCACCAGGTCGCTGCGGAGCAGCTGGCTCTCCAGCACCTCGCTCAGCCGCCGCGGGTCGGTGGGCAGGATGCCCGAGCGGTAGGCCTCGGCGCCGGCGTCCCGGGCGGCCGCGGCCAGCGCGTAGCTGTTGACGTCGACGACCTGCCCGGGCGCGGGCACGGTGCCGATGTCGACCAGCTCCGGTCCGGCGCTGAGCACGACGATCCGGGGCCGCGGCCGCACGAGCACGCGCTCGCGGCCCATGGCGGCCAGCAGGCTGATCTGGGCCGGTCCGATCGGGGTGCCGACCTGCACGGCGGCGTCGCCGGGCGCGACGTCGTCACCGGTCCGGCGGACGTACCCGCCCGCCGGGGGGCCGGCGTGGACGGCGACCCGGACGGTGCCCTGGTCGGTCCAGACGGCCGGGACGACGACGTCGGCGCCGGCCGGCATCATCGAGCCCGCGGCGACCCGGATGGCCATGCCGGGGCCGATCGACGAGGGGGTGCCCGCGCCGGCGACGCTCTCGCCCACCACCGCCAGCTCGACAGGGGCCTGCGGGAGGGCACCGGCGACGTCGTCGGACCGGACGGCGTAGCCCTCGAGCGCGGCCTGGTCGAAGGCCGGCAGCGCCCGCTGGCTCTCCACGTCCTCGGCGCAGAGCAGGCCCTGGGCGTCGAGGACGGCGAGCTCGATCGGGTGCGGCTGGGGCACCGCGCCCAGGATCTCGTCGAGGTGCCGCTCCACGGTGCAGATGCGGTCGAGCGGCACCGATTCGGCCGCGGGCAGGGGGATCGGCCCGTCGACCACCGCGCGGGGACCGGGCACCGGTCGGGAGGCCTGGGTCGGCGTCACGCGGCGGGTCCCGCGGACGGGGACGCTCGGCCGCGGCGGTGCCATGGGCATGTCGACCTGCGCGGTGTCCCGGTAGCCGCGGTACGCGCCGGTGCTGTCCTCGCCGTCCATGACCTCGATGGTGCCCTCGTCGCGCCCCGTCAGGACGGCGACGCGCCCTCGGTGGGCAGGTCGGCGACGAACTCGCGCAGCCACGAGCGCAGCGGCGGGCCCAGATCGTCGCGCTCGCTGGCGAGGCGGACCACGGCCTTGAGGTAGTCCAGCCGGTCGCCGGTGTCGTAGCGCCGGCCGCTGAAGACGACGCCGTGCACCGGCTCGCCGCGCTCGACGAGGGTGGCCAGCGCGTCGGTCAGCTGGATCTCGTCGCCGCGGCCCGGCGGGGTCTCGCGGAGGACCTCGAAGATCGGGGGCGCGAGCACGTAGCGGCCGATGATCGCCAGGCTGCTCGGCGCCTCGTCGACCGGGGGCTTCTCGACCAGGCCGGTCACGCGGACCACCTCGTCGCCGTCGATGACCGGCTGCTCGCCGGGCTCGATCGCGACGGCGCCGTACTTGTCGATGTTCTCCCGCCCGACGTCGAGCAGCGCGATCACCGAACCGCCGTGCTCGGCCTGGACGGCGAGCATGTGCTCGAGCAGGTGGTCGCGGGTGTCGATGAGGTCGTCGCCGAGCAGTACCGCGAAGGGCTCGTCGCCGACGAACGCCGCCGCCTGGAGCACCGCGTGACCCAGCCCCCTGGCCTCGCCCTGGCGCACGAAGTGCACGTGGGCGAGGTCGGTGGAGGCGTGCACCGCGGCCAGCCGGTCGGCGTCGCCCTTCTTCTCGAGCGCGGCCTCCAGCTCCGGGGTGCGGTCGAAGAAGTCCTCGATCGCGGCCTTGTTCCGGCCGGTCACCATCAGCACCTCGGGCAGGCCGGCCCGGGCGGCCTCCTCGACGATGTACTCCAGCGCGGGCCGGTCGACGACCGGCAGCAGCTCCTTGGGCACCGCCTTGGTGGCAGGCAGGAAGCGGGTGCCCATCCCCGCGACGGGGATGACGGCCTTGCGTGCCGGGCGCGCGGTGGGGCTGGACATGTCGGCAGCCTAGCTAGCCTGCCGGAATGCCCCCGCTCCCCGACGTGGCCGCCGCCAAGGCCGCCCTGCGCGAGCGGTGCGCCGCCCGCCGCCTGGCGCGCCCGCTCGCCGAGCGCCGGGCGGCCGCGGCCGCGGTCACGACGGCGCTCCTCCAGGGCCTGGGCCGCACGCGGACCATCGCGGCGTTCGCGCCGGAGGACACCGAGCCGGGCCACGGCCGGCTGCCCGCCGCCTTCACCCAGCTCGGCGCCCGCGTCCTGCTGCCGGTGGTGGTCGACGGACAGCCGGAGCTGCGCTGGGCGGTGGACACCGGCCGGCTTGCGCCGGGCCGTTTCGGCCTGCTGGAGCCGGTCGGGCCCCGGCTGGGGCCGACCGCCGTCGGGACGGCGGACGTGGTGGTCGTCCCCGCGGTGGCCGTCGCCCGCGACGGGATCCGGCTGGGCCGGGGCGGCGGCTACTACGACCGGGCGCTGCGGCACGCGCGCCCCGGCGCCGCGCTCGTCGCCGTGGTCTTCGACGACGAGCTGCTCGACGAGCTGCCCTCGGAGCCCCACGACCAGCGGGTCACCGCCGTGGTGACCCCCTCGGGCGGCTGGCAGGCGCTACCCGCGGGTCACTGACACAGTGGACGGACCTCGTCCCTCGACGCCGTGGGAGGGACCGTGTCCCCCGAGATCGTCACCATCCTGGCGCTGGTCGTCATCTTCGCCGTCGCCACGTTCCTCCCGATCAACATGGGGGCGCTGGCCTTCACGGCAGCCTTCATCGTGGGAACGCTGTCGGTCGGCCTGAGCACCGACGACATCCTGGGCGGCTTCCCCGCCGAGCTGGTGGTGACGCTGATCGGCGTCACCTACCTGTTCGCGATCGCGCAGAACAACGGCACCGTCGACCTGCTCGTCCGCGGCGCGGTCCGCCTGGTGGGCGGCCACGTCGCGGCGATCCCCTGGATCATGTTCGCCGTCACCGCGCTGCTCACCGCCATCGGGGCGCTCTCCCCCGCGGCGGTCGCGATCATCGCGCCGATCGCGCTCACCTTCGCCGCGCGGCACGGGATCAGCCCGTTGCTCATGGGCATGATGGTGATCCACGGCGCGCAGGGTGGTGGCTTCTCGCCGATCAGCGTCTACGGCGTCACGGTCAACACGATCGTCGAGGACGAGGGGCTGACGAGCAGCCCGGTCACCGTCTTCCTCGGGAGCCTGTTCTTCAACCTGGCGATCGCCCTCGTCCTCTTCTTCGCGCTCGGCGGCCGCGGGCTGCTGGGCCGGAAGGTCGAGGTGGTGACGGCGGACACCGGCGAGCACGCGGAGTCCACCACCGTGCGGGGGCACGGCGCCCCACCCGGCCCGGCGGTCGGCGGCGGGGACGACCAGGACCGCGGGGTGGGCGCCGACGACGCCGCGGGCCGCCCCCAGCCGGTCACCTTCGACCAGGTCCTGACCCTCGTGGGGCTCGCCGCCGTCGCCGTCCTGGCCCTGGTCTTCGACATCAACATCGGCTTCCTCGCGATCACGGTGGCGACGGTCCTGGCGCTGTTCGCCGCCGCCCGGCACAAGGGCGCGGTCAGCCAGATCAGCTGGTCGACGGTGCTGCTCATCGCGGGCGTCCTCAGCTACGTCTTCGTGCTGCAGGAGGCCGGCACGATCGACTACGTCGGCGAGGCGGTCATCGGCCTGGGCGTACCGCTGCTGATCGCGCTCCTGCTGGCCTACATCGGCGGCATCGTCTCGGCGTTCGCGTCGTCGACGGCGATCATCGGCGTGGCGATCGCGCTCGCCGTGCCGTTCCTGCAGGACGGCGACATCGGCACGGTGGGGGTCATCGTGGCCCTGTCGGTGGCCTCGACGATCGTCGACGTCAGCCCGTTCTCGACGAACGGCGCGCTGGTCCTCGCCAACGCGCAGGACGTCGACCGCGACCGCTTCTACAAGCAGATCCTCGGCTACTCCGGGATCGTCGTCGCCGTCGGGCCGCTGCTGGCCTGGCTGGTGTTCGTCGTCCCGGGCTGGCTGTGAGGGGTGCTGGTCACCGATAGTTCAGCGCTGAGACACTCTGCGGGTCCGCCGCCGGAGCCGGTGGCGCGGAGCGAGGGAGACTGCGATGCCCGGACCTCTCGACGGCGTGCTCGTCGTCGACCTAACGCGCGCCCTGGCGGGCCCGCACGCCGCGATGATGCTGGGCGACCTCGGCGCCCGCGTCATCAAGGTGGAGAACCCCGGCAGCGGTGACGACACCCGCGGGTGGGGCCCGCCGTTCGTCCAGCCGGAGTCGGGCGACCGGGAGTCGACGTACTTCCTCTCGACCAACAAGAACAAGGAGTCGATCACCCTCGACCTCAAGGACGAGGCGGACAAGGCCACCCTGACCGAGCTGCTGCGCCGCGCCGACGTGCTGATGGAGAACTTCCGGCCCGGCACGCTGGCCCGGCTCGGGTTCGGCACCGACGTGCTGGCCGAGCTCAACCCGCGGCTGGTGACCCTGGCGATCAGCGGGTTCGGGCACGACGGGCCGGAGGGCGGACGCGCCGGCTACGACCAGATCGCCCAGGGCGAGGGCGGGCTGATGTCGCTGACCGGCTCCGGCCCCGACGACCCGCAGCGGGTCGGCGTCCCGATCGGCGACCTCCTCGCCGGCATGTACGGCGCGTACGGCGTGCTCGCCGCGCTCATGGAGCGGGAGCGGACCGGACGCGGGCAGGTCGTGCGCACCTCGCTGCTCGCGGCGATCGTCGGCGTGCACGCCTTCCAGGGGACGGCGTGGACGGTGGCCGGCAAGGTCGGCCGCGCGCAGGGGAACCACCACCCGTCGATCGCGCCGTACGGCCTGTTCCACTGCCGCGGCGGCAGCGTGCAGCTCTCCTGCGGCTCCGAGGGGCTGTGGCGCAAGCTCTGCGCGGAGTTCGGCTTCGACCCCGACGCACCCGGCATGGCCACCAACGGCGAGCGGGTGGACCACCGCCAGCAGGTGATCGAGCTGCTCGAGGGCGCCTTCGCCGACATCGACCCCGAGGAACTGCTGGCCCGGCTGGCGGCCGCCGGCATCCCGGCCGGCAAGGTCCGCACCATCGACGAGGTCTACGGCTGGGACCAGACGCTGTCCCAGGGGCTGCTGGTCGACGTCGAGCACGCCACGCTCGGCCGGCTGCAGCTGCCCGGGCCGCCGCTGCGGTTCTTCACCCCGGGTCCGGACGGCGAGACCGAGACGACCCGCCGCGACCACGCCGCACCGCCGGTGCTGGGCGCCGACGGCGACGCGATCCGCGCCTGGCTCGAGTCGTGAGCGGCACGCCCGCCCGCGTCGACGCCCGCACGCTGCGCGACCTGGTCCTGGACGCCGGGTCGTGGCAGTCCTGGGACGCGCCGATCGTCCGCCCGGACGTCTCCGCCGGATACGCCGAGGAGCTGCGGGCCGCCGCGGAGAAGAGCCGTCAGGACGAGTCGATCATCACCGGCGAGGGGAGGCTGCGCGGCCGGCGGGTGGCCGTCGTCGCCGGGGAGTTCGGCTTCCTCGCCGGCTCCATCGGCGTCGCCGCGGCCGAGCGGCTGATCGCCGCCGTCGAGCGGGCGACCGACGAGGGCCTGCCGCTGCTGGCCGCCCCGGTGTCCGGGGGCACCCGCATGCAGGAGGGCACGGTCGCCTTCCTGCAGATGATCGGCATCACCGCGGCCATCGCCCGGCACAAGGAGGCGGGGCTCCCCTACCTGGTCTACCTGCGCAACCCGACCTTCGGCGGCGTGCTCGCCTCGTGGGGTTCGCTCGGCCACGTGACGATCGCCGAGCCGGGCGCCGCCATCGGGTTCCTCGGCCCGCGGGTCTACGAGGCGCTCTACGGCGAGCCCTTCCCCGAGGGGGTGCAGACCGCCGAGCACCTGGCCGAGCGCGGCCTCATCGACGCCGTCGTCCCCCACGAGGAGATCGCCGAGGTCGCCGACCGGGCCCTGCGGGTGCTGGCCGCCCGGCAGACCTGGCACGTCGACGTGCAGGGCGCGGAGCGGCCCACGGCCGAGGACGGCACCGACGCCGACGACCCGGAGGACGGCCGCACCGCGTGGGAGGTCGTCACCGCGTCGCGGCGGGCGGACCGGCCGGGCGTGCGACGGCTGCTGCGGACCGCGGCCACCGACGTCGTCGGCCTCTCCGGCACCGGCGCCGGGGAGAAGGACCCCGGGCTGCTCCTCGCGCTGGCCCGCTTCGGGGGCGCGCCGTGCGTCGTCCTCGGGCAGGACCGGCGCGGCCAGAGCATGTCGGCCCCGCTCGGGCCGGCCGCCCTGCGCGAGGCCCGGCGCGGGATGCACCTGGCCGAGCAGCTCCGGCTGCCGCTCGTGACGCTCATCGACACCCCGGGCGCGGCGCTCTCCCGGGAGGCGGAGGAGGGCGGGCTGGCCGGCGAGATCGCCCGCTGCCTGCACGACCTCGTGGTGCTCAGGGCCCCGACCCTCGCCGTCCTGCTCGGTCAGGGCACCGGCGGCGGGGCGCTCGCCCTGGTGCCCGCCGACCGGGTGCTGGCCGCGGCGAACGGGTGGCTCGGCCCGCTGCCCCCGGAGGGCGCGTCGGCGATCGTGCACCGGACCGTCGACCGCGCCGACGAGATGGCGGCGAACCAGGGCGTGCGGGCCACGGACCTGTGGCGCGCCGGGATCGTCGACCGGGTGGTGCCGGAGCGACCGGACGCCGCCGACGAGCCCACCGAGTTCTGCCTGCGCCTGGGCCGGGTGCTCGGCGAGGAGCTGGCCGGGCTGCTGGGACGCGACGACACCGAGCGGCACCGCAGCCGGCTGCACCGCTACCGCCACCTCGGCCGGTGAAAGAGGACCCCCTCCCACCCGCCCCTCGCACGCGCGGGGCGGTGCCCTGGAGGGGGCCGACGGGGCCGTGAGACAGGATGCGGGCGTGGACCGCCGACCCGTGCGCCGGCTCAAGCCGGACCCGCAGGCGCCGCCTCCCGGGGAGGGCTGGCCGGTGACCGTGCCGGCGATCGCCCAGATCCTGCGCGAGGGCCTCGAGCTCGGTCCGGGCGCCACCGTGCTGGTCGGCGAGAACGGGTCCGGCAAGTCGACGGTGCTGGAGGTCCTGGCGGCCGCCCTCGGCCTCAACGCCGAGGGCGGATCCGTGAACTCCCGGCACGTCACCCGCGCCAGCGAGCCCGGCTCGCTCGACCTGATCGTCGAGCGGTCGCCGGGCGCGGACCGCTGGGCCTACTTCCTGCGCGACGAGACGCTGCACGGCCTCTACAGCTACCTCGAGGAGAACAGCAGCTCGTACCGTCCCGAGCCGCGGTTCCACGAGCTCTCGCACGGCGAGGGGTTCCTGTCGCTGTTCGGGTCCCGGGTCTCACCGCGGGGGATCTACCTGCTCGACGAGCCGGACGCGGCGCTGTCGTTCACCGGCACCCTGTCACTGGTCTCGCAGCTCGCCGAGCTGGTGGCCGGAGGCGCCCAGGCCGTCATCGCCACGCACTCACCGGTGCTGGCCGCGCTGCCCGGGGCCCGCCTGCTGGAGGTCGGGCCGTGGGGGCTGCGGGAGGCGCGCTGGGACGATCTCGAGCTCACCGCGAGCTGGCGGGAGTTCCTCGCGGCGCCGCAGGCCTACCTGCGCCACCTCACCTGACCGGCGTCACTCCGGACGGTCGGTGGCGCCGTACACGCGCTCGGTGCCGCTGGGGTCGAGGCGCTGACCGATCGCCTGCAGCGCCTCGCCGAACACGCGGGCCTGCTCCTCGGTGAGGGACTCGAAGACGGCCTCCCGGACGGCGGCGACGTGCCCGGGAGCCGCCGCCACGACGACCTCCCAACCGGCATCGGTGAGCACGGCGAGGTTGCCGCGCCCGTCGTCGGCGGCGCGTTCCCGGCGGACCCAGCCGCGCTCCTCGAGCCGGGCGACGGTGTGGGACAGCCGGCTCTGCGACTGGTTGGCCCGCCGGGCCAGGTCGCTCATCCGCCGGCTGCGGGCCGGTGACTCCGAGAGCATCGCCAGGACGACGTAGGCCGCGTGGCTGATGCCCGCATCGCGCTGCATCTGGGCGTCGAGGACGCGCGGCAGCAGCTCGGACACCGCGAGCCAGGCACGCCACGTGCGCTGCTGCTCGTCGTCCAGCCACTGGTCCGCCACGGTGCAACCGTACTGGTCAGGGGCTCGCGGGAGGCGTCCAGCGGCGCCCGACTCGTGCCCCGGCAGCAGCGCGAGGGTGACCTGCCCCCGTGTGCGTGGACGGACGGCGGGCCGATGGCGCATCATTGGCAGTCGACGGGTGAGAGTGCCAACCCGCAGCAGACCTTCCGCACGACCAGGGAGCCATCGCCGTGCCCACGTACCAGTACGCCTGCACCAACCCCGAGGGCAAGCACGAGTTCGAGGTCGTGCAGTCGTTCAGCGACGCACCGGTGAGCGAGTGCCCCGAGTGCGGCGCCGCGGTGCGCAAGGTCTACGGCTCGGTCGGCGTGGTCTTCAAGGGTTCGGGTTTCTACCGGACCGACAGCCGGAAGAGCTCCTCGTCCTCCGAGAGCTCTGCCTCGAGCAGCTCGTCGGCCGGCTCGTCGTCGTCCAAGGAGACCTCGTCCTCGTCGAGCTCGTCGACGGCGGGCAGCTCGTCGAAGGCCGCCGACTGACGTCCCCCGATCGCGGGCCGCATCCACAGCAGCTGGCTGTCTCCACAGGCTGAGCCGCGGCCCACCGGCCGCCGCTCGCCCACCGCAGGCTGGACGCATGCCGCGCTTCCGTCCGCTGCGCCTGCGGGTGCACACCGCGCGCCGCGTCGCCGCGGCTCTGCTCCTCGTGGTCGCCCTCGCCCTCGCCGTGCGGCCGGACCCCCCGGCGGCGTCGGCCGAGCCGCCGGAGGCGCAACCCGTCGTCGTCGCCGCGGGCGACCTGGACGCGGGCGCGGTGCTCACCGGCTCCGACCTGGTGGTGGCCCGGTTCCCGCCCGGGCTGCGGCCCGACGGCACGGCCCCCGACCCCGCGGCCCTGGCCGGCCGGGCGCTGGCCGGCCCCGTGCGCAGGGGCGAACCGGTGACCGACGCGCGCCTCGTCGGCCCCGGGGTGACCGCTCGCCTCCCCGAGGGGCAGGTCGCCGCACCGGTCCGGCTGGCGGACCTGAGCGTCGCCGCCCTCGTCGGCACCGGTGATCGCGTCGACGTCCTGGCCACCCGGCCCGATGCCGCCGCGGCCGAGCGGGTCGCCGCCTCCGCGCTGGTCCTCGCCGCCCCGGGCGGCAGCACGGACGATCCCGCCGCGGGCCTGCTCCTGCTCGCCGTCGACCCGGCGACCGCCGCCGCGCTCGCCGCCGCGTCGGCCGGCGCGACGCTGACCCTCAGCCTGCCTCGCCCGCCGTGACGCCACGGCGCCGATGTGCGTGGATGGACCCCATGATCAAGGGATTCAAGGACTTCCTGCTCCGCGGCAACGTCGTCGACCTCGCCGTCGCGGTCGTGATCGGTGCGGCGTTCACGGCGGTCGTCACGTCGTTCACCGAGTCGTTCCTCCGCCCGCTCATCGGACTGCTCGGCGGCGGCGGCGAGACCGGCGGCTCGTTCGAGGTGAACGGCCAGACCTTCGCGTGGGGCGACTTCGTCAACGCGGTCATCACCTTCGTGCTCACCGCGGCGGTCGTCTACTTCGTGGTCGTGGTGCCGATGAAGCTCATCCTCGAGCGCCGCAAGCGGGGCGAGGAGGCCGGACCCGTCGCCCCGACCCAGGTCGAGCTGCTGGTGGAGATCCGCGACCTGCTCCGCGCCCAGCAGGGCCAGGGGGCCGGTCCCGACCCGATCGGCCCGGGGACGACGACGCTGCCCGGGCAGCTCTGAGGGTTCAGTCGCTGCCCCAGTGGGGCGGCCGGTCCTCCAGGTAGCGGCGGTCGTCGGCCGAGGGGTCGGCCGGCCGCTCGCCCCAGCCGACGTCGCGGTCGTCGGGCGCCCGCACCGGTACGGGCCCCGGAGCGGGCGGGGCGGGGGCGGGGTCGACCGGCCGCCCCAG
Source organism: Bacillus sp. AZ43 (assembly GCA_004570425.1). Classification (GTDB taxonomy): domain Bacteria; phylum Actinomycetota; class Actinomycetes; order Mycobacteriales; family Geodermatophilaceae; genus Blastococcus_B. Next base: position 28,803 of record SPQJ01000030.1, on the reverse strand, counting down.
CCCCTCGAGCACCTCGGCGGACGGGAGACCGGCGAGCGCGGCCCCGGGCACGGCGAGCTTGCTGCCCCGGCTGCCCGACCCGACGACGACGAGGTCCGCGGCGGCCACGGCGGCGTCGACGAGCACCGGCCACCCCTCCGGCAGGCCGATCGGCGTGATGCCGCCGAAGGCCATGCCCGACTCGGCGACCGCCACGTCCTGCGGCGCGAAGGAGGCCTTCCGGGCGTCGAGGTGGCGCCGCACCAGGCCGTTGACGTCGGCCCGTGTGGTGGCGAGCACCAGGCAGGCGGCCAGGGACGTCCGGCCGGCGCGGCGGGCCGCGACGACGACGCAGTTGGCGGAGGCCTCGAGCGGCACGCCGTAGGCATCGCTGAACGCGGCGGTGTCGGCGAGCTCGTCGTCGATCTCGGCCACCCACGCCGTGCCGCCCAGGGCCGGCAGCGCGGCGGCGACCGGCGGGGCGAGGAGGTCGGGCCGCTCGGCCGCGGGCAGCCAGGTCAGGGATCCGAGCCGGGGGGACGTCGGGGTGGTCACCCCTCGATCCTCCGGTACGGCGCGGACCGCGACCACACCGACCGGATGGCCGGTTCCCGGCGGTCGACGTCCGCATCCCGGCTGGTCGGAGGCACCCCCGCCGCGACAGGATGGCCGCATGATCGGTCAGCTCCACTCCGTCGTCATCGACGCGCCCGACGCCCACGCGCTCGCCGGCTTCTACGCCGAGCTCCTCGGCATGGAGATCACCAAGGGTGGTCCCGGCGACGACTGGGTGGTCGTGACCGGCGCCGGCTACCGCCTGGCCTTCCAGCAGGCGCCGGACCTGCAGCCGCCGGACTGGCCCGACCCGGACCGACCGCAGCAGTTCCACCTCGACATCCGGGTCGCCGACGTCGAGGAGGCCGAGCCGAAGGTCCTGGCGCTGGGCGCCCGCCGGCTGCCCGGCGGCGGCGGCGACTTCCGCGTGTACGCCGACCCGGTCGGCCACCCCTTCTGCCTGGTCTGGGACGCGTGACCGCCGGACGGCCGGTCGACCTGACGGCCAGGAGCCCGTTCGTCGCGGCGATGGCGTTCGAGGTCGCCGAGGCGAGCGGCGCCCGGGTCACCGGCCACGTCGAGCTGGGGCCCGACCAGCACACCCCGTGGGGCGTCGTCCACGGCGGCGTCTACTGCTCCGTCGTGGAGTCCGCCGCCAGCATCGGCGCCAGCCTCGCGGTGCAGGAGAGCGGCCGGTTCGCCGTGGGCGTCAACAACAACACCGACTTCCTGCGGCCGATGACCGCCGGCCGCGTCGACGTGGTCGCCGAGCCGGTCCAGCAGGGCCGCACCCTGCAGCTGTGGCAGGTGCTGCTCACCCGGGCCGACGACGGCAAGCTGGTCGCCCGCGGCCAGGTGCGGCTGCAGAACGTGCCGCTGCCGGGTTAGCCGAGCGCGGCCGGGTCGAGGGTGACCCGGAACAACGCGCGGGGGTCCTGCAGCGTCGCCGGGGGCAGGGCCGCGGAGCGGGGCACGACCTTCTCCCAGCGGGCCGGCCGGCGGTGCGGGAGCAGCTCGCGCCCCTGGAACAGGTAGCCGCCGACCACCTCGCCCAGCAGCAGCCCCGCACCGTGCTCGACGGGCAGCGCCACGCGGTCGCCGGGAGCCATCTCGTCGAGGAACGCCGACAGCTGGCGCAGGTCCTTGGCCGGGCGCCGTCCGGACAGCTCCTTCGCCAGCGCGCGCAGCTCCGCCGGGGTCAGGCCGGTGGCGTCGACGTCGACGCCCGACTGGACCCCCAGCCCGACGACGCCGGCCGCCAGGCAGGCCCCCAGCTCGTTGTGGTTGCGCGGCCGGACCACCCAGACGCGCTCCCCCTCCGGCTCCGGCACCGGCGGCACGTCGTCCGGCCCCGGCCAGACGTAGGGCAGGTCGTCGGGCTCGGGCCCGAACAGCTCGGCGAACCGGTGCCGGTAGAACCCCGGGTCCTTGGCGACGAGGTTGGAGCGGTGCGAGCGGTGCAGCTCCTCGTCCCCCAGCCACGAGGGCAGCAGCCCGGCCGCGGCCAGCTCCGCCTGCGGCCGGCCGACGACGTCGGGCGCGAACTCGCCGATCTGCGCCTCGGTCGTGTCGGCGAAGCCGCGCTCCCGCCAGACCCGCGCCATCGCCAGCCCGTAGGCCACGAGGGCCGGCGTGCGGCCGCGCCACATGACCACGGCGGGGTGGCTGGCCCAGCCGTAGTCGGGCAGCTCGATCGCGCGGAGGATCTGGAGGGTCTCGACCCGCTGCTTGCCCAGCCGCGGCGAGTCCAGCAGCCGGGCGCTCTCCTCGAAGTCGGCGACGGGCAGGAAGGTCTGCATCGCCTCCAGTCTCGGTCAGCCGGGGCCGCCCCGCCGGTCGGCTCAGCCGGCCAGTCGGGCGGCCACCGCCGGGAGCACCTCGCCGAGCGGCGCGTCGACCCGGACGTCGGCCTTCGCGTCGCCGCGGGTCGGCCCGACGTTGACGATCGCGACGGGGATGCCGAGCTTCGCCGCCCGCAGCACGAACCGGTAGCCGCTCATCACGGTCAACGACGAGCCCAGCACGAGCAGGCTGCCCGCCTGCTCCACCAGCCCGAAGCAGTGCTCGACGCGGTCGCGCGGCACGGTCTCGCCGAAGAAGACGACGTCGGGCTTGAGCGGCCCGCCCCCGCAGGCGAGGCAGTCGACCATCACGAACCCGTCGAGCACCTCGTCGGGCAGCTCGGCGTCGCCGTCGGGATTGATCTCGTCGGTACGCGGCCCGAAACCGGGGTTGACCACCCGCAGCCGCTCGTCGAGCTCGGCCCGCCCGGCGACGTCACCGCAGCCCAGGCAGACGGTGCGGTCCAGGCCGCCGTGCAGCTCGACGACGTCCCGCGCCCCGCCGGCCTGGTGCAGCCCGTCGACGTTCTGGGTGATCACCCCGCCGACCAGTCCGGCCGCCTGCAGCGCCCCCACCGCGCGGTGTCCGTCGTTGGGCCGCGCCCCGCGGATCTGCCGCCAGCCGACGTAGCTGCGCGCCCAGTACCTGTGCCGGCCACGGGGGTCGCGGGTGAACGTCTGGTACGTCATCGGGGTGTGCCGGCGCAGGCTCCCGGTCGCGCCCCGGTAGTCGGGGATGCCGGAGTCGGTGGAGAGCCCCGCCCCGGAGAGGACGACGACGTCCCCCTCGGCGACCAGGTCGCCCAGCGCGTCCAGGCCGGTCTCCTGGCGGCGGTCGGCGGAGGGCGCGGCGGTCACGGAGACCATGGTCCCCTCCGCGCGCGACCGGCGCCGCGATCAGCGCGCGGTGAGGTCCGCCTCGAGGCGCTCGAGCAGCTGCTCGTAGGTCCGCCGCAGCCCCCTCGGCGCGAAGGTGCGCTCGAAGAATCCGCCGATACCGCCCGCTCCGTTCCAGGTCGTGCGCACGCGCACGGTGGAGACACCGGCGTCGGCCGGCAGCACGGTCCACGTGGTGACCATGGAGGAGTTCGCGTCGGACTCGACCAGGGAGTCGGCGGTCGGCTCGGTGACCACCATCAGCTGGTCGCGGACCCGCTTCGAGGTCGCGGCGAACCGCCAGTGCACCCGGGTGCCCGCACCCTGGCCGCCGGCCTCCACGCGGTAGTCGCTGAACTGCTCGGTCAGCGCCCTCCGGCGGGCCCCCTCGTAGTCGGCGAGCGCCGCCCGGACCTGCTCGGCGGGGGCGCGGACGACTCGTTCTGCGGTGGCGACGACCTCACTCATGCCCTCATCCTGCCCCGCTACTGCGCCTCTTCCGCGTTGAGGTAGTCGCAGCGGAAGCGGGCGGCGGACATCGCCTCGGTGAAGCGGGCCTCCCACGCCGGATCGTGCGCGGGGAAGGTCTGCATCACCCGTTCGTCGAGGACCGCAGGTCGACCGTCCAGACCGGTGTAGGTCCGGCGCACCAGCACCCGGGTCGTGCCGTCGACCTCGTCGTGCCCCGGCACCCACCGGGCCCGCGAGATGGCGGCGGCCAGCTCGGCGCGCTGCCGGTCCGGCAGCGCCGGGGTCGCGTTCTGCAGCGACGTCCAGAGGGCCCGGCCGACGACGACGAACACCGCGATCACGGCCAGGATCACCACGAGCTCGACGACGGCCAGCACCATGGCCGAACGCTAGTTCCCGCGGGTCGTCAGCGCGCGGAGCGCACGGCCTCCTCGTGCCCGGCGACCAGGCGTCGGGCGATGTCCCGCAGCTTCTCGTTGCTGCGCTGGCTGGCTCCCTTGAGCAGCTCGAACGCCTCGTCGGCGGTGCACCGGCGCTGGGCCATCAGCAGCCCGATCGCCTGGCCGATCTCCTGCCGGCTGACCATGCCCTGGGTGAGGTCGTCGACCATCCGCTCACGCTCGGCCATCCGCCAGGCGACCGTCACCGCGCCGCTGGCCTGCCCCGCCCAGAACCGACCGGGCGCCTCGTCGGCGTCGGTGAACGCCTGCGGGCGGCCCGCGTAGAGGTTCAGCGCGCCGCGGCTCAGTTCCCCGAGCGCCAGCGGGAACGAGAGGCTCGAGCGCACCCCGGCCTCCACCGCCCGCTCCGGGTACCCGCCCCAGCGGCCGTCCTGCGTCATGTCCTGGACCGCCACCACGCGGCCGGTGCGCATGGCCTCCAGGCACGGCCCGTCGTCGAGGTCGTACTGCCGCTCGTCGCCGCGCGCGGCGAGCTCGCCGCTGTAGGTCACCGTCGTCCCCCTGCCGGCCCGCTCGAGGGTCAGCCCGCACGCCTCGGCGCCGGGGATCTGCTCGACCGCCCACCGGACGAGGGAGTCGAGGAACCCGCTGACGTCGTCGAACCGCTCCAGCATCCCGACGACGTCCCGGCCACCCTCGACGGCGGACCCTGGGCCCGTCCTCCGCACGTCCGTCGTCCCCCTCCGTTGCGCGCAACCTAACGGGAGGAGTATCCCCGGCAGGGACGGAACCCGCCGGTCAGACCGGAGGAGCGACCGGGTTCTCCCCCCGCTGCGGGAACAGCCGGCGCAGCACGTCGGACAGCGTGACGACACCGAGGACGGCACCCGACCCGGTGACCAGGGCCAGGTGGTTGCGGGTCTCCCGCATCGCCTTCAGCGCCGCGTGCACGGTGGTGGCGGCGTCCAGGGCGAACACCGGCCGGGCGTAGGGCTCGGCCGGTGCCTCGTCGGGCGCGGTGAGCGTGTCGCGGACGTGGACGACGCCGGTGATCTCCTCCCCGTCGACCGCGCCCAGCAGCACCCGCAGGTGCCCCGAGCGCCGGGTGAACTCCCGGACCTCGCCGACGGTCGCGTGCGCGCGGACGCCGGCCGGCGCCGCCGGCCCGATCAGTTCCCGGACGGTGAGCCGCTCGAGCTCCAGGACCCCGGCGATCTGGTCCGAGAAGCTGGCGTCCAGGGCGCCGACGTTGGCCGAGTGCTCCACGAGGTGCCGCAGCGCATCGGGGCTGTGCCCGACGGCCAGCTCGTCCGACGGCGTGACGCCCACCGCGCGGACCAGGCGGTTGGCCGCCGCGTTCAGGGCCCGGAGCAGCGGCCGGAACACCGCCATGAAGGCGCGCATCGGCACCGCGAGCAGCGTGGCGGAGCGCTCGGGGTGGGCGATCGCCCAGGACTTGGGGGCCATCTCCCCGACCACCAGGTGGATGAAGGTGACGACCAGCAGTGCGAGCACGAAGCCGACGACGTCGGCGGCGACCAGCGGGAGGCCCCACGTCTCGAACAGCGGGGTGAGCCAGTGGTGCACCGCCGGTTTGCTGATCGCGCCCAGCGCCAGGGTGGCCGCGGTGATGCCGAGCTGGGAACCGGCGAGCAGCAGCGTCAGCTCCGACGAGTTGCGCAGGGCCGCCCGGGCCGCGCGGCTGCTCGGCGCGGCCTCCTCCAGCCGGTGCTTCTTGGCCGCGAGCGCCGCGAACTCCACGGCGACGAAGAACGCGGACAGGGCGACGATGGCGACGGTGGCGACGACGACCACCCAGGGGTCGCCGCTCATCGGGGGCGCTCCTCGTCGGTCGTCGTGACCGCGGCGTCCGAACGGTCGCGCAGCTCGAGGCGCACCCGGGACGGCACGTGCCGCTCGACGGCCAGCACCTGCACGTGCAGGTGGCGGGGCGCCGGGTCGTCGACGAGCACCAGGTCCCCGGGATCGGGCGGCAGTTCGACGTCCAGCGAGGTGCCGGGGTCGGGCAGCGTGCCGGCGACGGCGATGACCAGTCCGGCGATCGTCTCGAAGTGCCCGCGGGGCAGGTCGACGCCGAGGGCCCGCTCCACCTCGTCGACGTGCACGTCCCCGGCCATCTCCCAGACCCCGTCGTCCTCGACGGGCTCGTAGCCGCCGTCGACGTCGGTGTCGTGCTCGTCGGTGATCTCGCCGACCAGCTCCTCCGCGAGGTCCTCCAGCGTGATCACCCCGGCGAAGCCGCCGTACTCGTCCACGACGCAGGCCAGCTGGTTGCCGCTGTCGGTGAGCCGGCGCAGCGCGTCCGGCAGGCGGGTGAAGGTGGGGAACACGAGGCACTCGCGGGCGATGGCGGTCACCGGCGCGGTGTCCGGCGCGATGGTCGTGAGCACGTCGGCGAGGTGGACCACACCGACGACGTCGCCCGTGCCGGACTCCAGCACGGGGTAGCGGGAGTGGCCGGACGCCATCCGCTCCCGCAGGCGCCCGAGGGTCTCGGTGTCGCTCACGGTGTCCACCCGCGGGCGGGGGATCATCGCGTGCTCGACGTCCTGGGCCGGGAAGTCGAGGATCCGGTCGACCATCATCGACAGCTCCGCCGGCAGGTCACCGCTCTCGCGGGACTCCTCGACGATGTGCTCGAGGTCGCGCGCGGTGGCCGCGTGCTCGACGTCGTGCACCGGCTCGATCCGCAGCGCCCGCAGCAGCATGTTCGACGCCTGGTCGAACACCCAGATCAGCCAGCCGAACACCTTCAGGTAGACGACGGTCGAGGCGGCCAGCCACCGGGCGACCGGCTCCGGCCGGGAGATGGCCAGGTTCTTCGGGAACAGCTCCCCGAACAGCATCTGCACCACGGTGGACAGCAGCAGGGCCAGGACGGCGCCGACCCCGACACCCACGGCCGTCGGGACGCCGACGCCGCCCAGCAGGGTCCCGAGGGACTCCCCGATGAGCGGCTCGGCCACGTAGCCGACCAGGAGCCCGGTGACCGTGATGCCCAACTGGGCACCCGAGAGCATGAACGACGTCCGCTTGGTGACGCGCAGCGCGCGCTCCGCGGCCGCGTCACCCGCTTCCGCGCGAGCCGCCAGGGTCGCCCGGTCGACCGCCATGTAGGCGAACTCCTGGGCGACGAAGTAGCCGGTCACGGCGGTGATCGCCACGACCACCAGCACGCCGAGCAGGAGGGAGAGCACTTCGGTCACCGGCCACGCACCGCCCCTCGCGGGTCAGCGGTCGTGGCCTGGGGACTGTGATCGGGACTCATGGCTCTCTTCGACGAAGGGGGCGGGGCAGGCGCCCCTCCCGGCAACGTCCGACCGACGCCCGTCGTTCCGGCCGACGAAGTGCAGGTGCCCCCGGCAGGATTCGAACCTGCGACACACGGTTTAGGAAACCGATGCTCTATCCCCTGAGCTACGGGGGCTCCTCGTCGCGGAGACGTGCTGTCGCCGCGCCGGAGGAGAGGCTATCCGGTCCCCCGGGGAACACCCGCCACACCCGACTCGTCACGAGAAGTGAGACGCAGGTCCGCATGCGCGGGCTACCGTGCCGGGTACACGTCAGTTCTCGACAACGGCGTCGGGGGATGGAAGGACGCAGACGGATGGACACGAAGGTGGTGGACGTCCCCGAGAAGGGACGCTTCGAGATCCGGGTCGACGACCGCGTCGTCGGTCTGGCCAGCTACCACGTCGACGGCAGCACGATGACGCTGCCGCACACCGAGGTCGACCCGAGCATGGGCGGCAAGGGCATCGGCACGGCGCTGGTCGCCGGCGTGCTCGACGCCGCCCGCGAGCGCGGGCTCACCGTCCTGCCCTACTGCTCCTTCGTCCGCCACTACATCCAGCAGCATCCCGAGCTCGTGGATCTCGTCGCGGCAGACGACCGGCCGCACTTCGGCCTGGCGACGGCCGACCGCTGACCGTGCGCGTCGCACGGCCCACCTAGGCTCCGCGCGTGCCGTCGTCCCCGCTCCCCCGCCGCCGCCGTGCCTGAGGGGCACACCCTCTTCCGGCTGGCGCGCGACCTGCAGGCGACCTTCGCGGGGCGGCCGGTGCACGTGACGAGCCCGCAGGGGCGGTTCGCCGCGGGGGCTGCGCTGCTCGACGGCCGGGTGCTGCAGGAGGCGTACTCCTACGGCAAGCACCTGTTCGCCGACTTCGGCGGCGACTCGCTGCACGTGCACCTCGGGCTGTACGGCACGTTCGCCGGCGGCACCGGCGACCCGCCACCGGCCAAGGGCGCCCTGCGCATGCGCTGGGTGGCCGACGGGCCGGACGGCGCGGGCGCCTGGGCGGACCTGCGCGGGCCGACCGCCTGCGAGGTGCTGGCCGCTCCGGAGGTGGAGGCCGTCCTCGCCCGGCTCGGCCCCGACCCGCTGCGACCGCGCGCCGACGGCGGGCGGGCCTACCGCCGCATCGCCGGCAGCCGGACCGCGATCGGCGCGCTGCTGATGGACCAGTCGGTGCTGGCCGGTGTGGGCAACGTCTATCGCGCCGAGGTGCTGTTCCGGCACGGGGTGTCCCCGTTCCGGCCCGGGCGCGCCGTCGACCGCGCGCTCTGGCAGGCGATGTGGGCCGACCTCGTCGTGCTCCTGCGCGCCGGGGTGCGGATGGGACGCATCGTCTCCACCCGCCCGCCCGACCGCTCGCGGCGCAGCGGGGCGGTCCGGCGCGACGACGCCCACTACGTCTACCGGCGCACCGGGCTGCCGTGCCGGGTCTGCGGCACGGAGATCCGCACCGAGGTGATGGCCGGCCGAAACCTGTACTGGTGCCCGGTCTGCCAGGCACTTTGACCAGGCCGTTCCCGGAACTGCCCCGTCCTGGCCACGGGCACCTGCGACCCGGAGACACACGGCGCGCGGCGCGTGTACGTTGCCGCCGATGGCATCGTCAGCGTGGAGGATCGCCGTCATCGCCGTGGGGGCGGTGGCGGGCCTCCTGGTGCCCGGGATCGCGTCGGCCGACTCCGACGACGTCGGTTACGACGTCTCGCATCCGCAGTGCGGCGCCGACCTCCCCCGGGAGCGCGCCTTCGTCGTCGTCGGGGTGAACGGGGGGCTCTCCACCCGCGCCAACCCGTGCCTGCGGGAGCAGCTGGAGTGGGCCTGGGAGTCCTCCGGGGAGGTCGAGGACCAGCCGCGCGCCCAGCTGTACCTGAACACGGCCAACCCCGGCCAGCTGCTGGACCAGGTGACCACCTGGCCCGACACCGGCGTGACTCCCTACGGCACGTGCGACGGCACCAACTCCATGGCCTGCTCGTGGGAGTACGGCTGGGAGCGCGCGGAGAACAGCGTCGTGTCGTTCTTCCGCCCGGCCGCCCGGGCCGCGCGCCTGGACAGCCAGCCGTCCCGCTACGTGTGGTGGCTGGACGTGGAGACGATGAACACCTGGCAGGTCGGCTCGGTCGACGCGCTGGCGCGCAACCGGGCGGCCCTGGAGGGCATGACCGAGTACCTCCTCGGCCAGGGCGCAGAGGTCGGGATCTACTCCACGGGCCAGCAGTGGCGGCAGATCGTCGGGGGCGTCGACGACGACAGCGTGCTGGCCGGTCTCGACAGCTGGCTGGCCGGCTCGGTCACCGTGCGCCAGGCCGAGGAGGCCTGCGACGACGACCCGCTGGTCCCCGGCGGCGAGGTGGTCCTCAGCCAGTACGTGCGCGACGAGTGGGACCGCAACGCCTCCTGCCGCTGACGGCTACAGGACGCCCTTGTCCGGGTCGCCCGCCGGGACGGGCGTGAGCCGCTGGACGTCGAGCGGCGCGGCGAGCGTGTCCGCCAGCTGACCGCCGAGCGTGGTGAGCGCCTCCGCGCGGCCGTGGGCCTTCAGCGCCTCCGGGCTCTCCCAGCGCTCGACCATCACGAACCGGCCGTCGCCCTCGTGCAGGGCGTACCGCTCGCACCCCGGCTCGGCGTGCACCTTCGGGACGGCGGCGAGGATCGCCTCGCGCACCGCGTCGACCTGGTCGGGCTTCGGGACGATCGTGGCGACGACGACGACGGACACGGGGCCTCCTGAGGAACTGGACCGGCCGCTCGCACTGGTGCGAAGGGCCCGGGCCGGGACAGGATGCCAGTCGTGCCCGCCGACGACGCCCCCGCTCCCCCGTCGGCCGCGCACCCGCTGCGGATCGCCGTCGTCGGTGCCGGCCCGGCCGGCATCTACGCCGCCGACGCCCTGACCCGCCAGGACGCCGTCCCCGTCGCCGTCGACCTGGTCGACCGGCTGCCGACGCCGTTCGGCCTGGTCCGGCACGGCATCGCCCCCGATCACCCGAAGATGCGCGCCATCCGGGACACCCTGCACCGGTTCCTCGACCACCCGCTGGTCCGGTTCGTGGGCAACGTCGACGTCGGCGTCGACATCCCCCTCGACGACCTCCGTCGCCACGTCGACGCGGTGATCTACACCTACGGCGCCTCCCTGGACCGCCGCCTCGGCATCGACGGCGAGGACCTGCCCGGCAGCCTGGCCGCGACCGAGCTGGTCGCCTGGTACACCGGCCACCCCGACGCCGACCGGAAGCGGGTGGAGGCGGCGCTGGCCGGCGTGCGGTCCGTGGTGGTGATCGGCGTGGGCAACGTGGCCCTCGACGTCGCCCGCGTGCTGTCCCGCGCGCCCGAGGAGCTCGAGCCCACCGACATGCCGCAGCACGTCCTCGACGTGCTGGCCGCCGCCCCGGTCGAGGAGGTCACCGTGCTCGGCCGGCGGGGCCCGGCGCAGGCCACCTTCACCACCCAGGAGCTGCGCGAGCTCGACGAGCTGGCCGCGGCCACCGTCCTGGTCGACCCGGCCGACCTCGAGCTGGACCCGGGCAGCGAGGAGCGGGCCGCCGCGGACCGGAACGTCAGCCGCAACCTCGCCGTCCTGCGCGGCTGGACGGAGCACGCGGACACCGACGGCCGGGTGCGGCTGCGGCTGCGGTTCTTCCGCCGTCCGGTGCGGCTGCTCGGCACCGACCGGGTGACCGGCGTGGAGGTGGAGCGCACCGCGGTCGACGGCGACGGCCGCGCCATGGGCACCGGCGAGCTGGAGGTGATCCCGGCCGACCTCGTGGTGCGCTCGGTCGGCTACCTCGGGACCCCGCTGCCCGGCCTGCCCGTGGACGAGCGCTCCGGCACGGTGCCGCACGAGGCCGGGCGGGTGCTCCGGGGCGGCCGGCCGTCACCCGGCGAGTACGTGGCCGGGTGGATCAAGCGCGGGCCCAGCGGGGTGGTGGGGCACAACAAGCACGACGCCCGCGAGACGGTCGCGGCGCTGCTGGACGACGTCGCCACCGGCGTGCTGCGCACGCGCGGACCGGTCGGCGATCTCGTGGCCGAGCTCCAGCAGCGGGGACTCGAGCCGGTGCTGCTGGAGGACTGGCGGGCGATCGACGCCGCCGAGGCCGCACTCGGCGCCACCCGCGGCCGTGCCCGGACGACCCTGCACGAGCGGGAGGCCCTGCTGGCCGCGGTGCGCGCGGCCGCCGCTCGCTAGGAGACGGCGCGCAGCAGCGCGGCCGCGGCCTCGGTGGAGGACGCCGCGACGAACCGGATCCGCGCGTCGGTGTCGGGCAGCAACCGCACCGGGGTGCCGTCCGGGGCGAGCGCCGCGCCACCGGCGGCCAGCAGCACGGCCAGCGCCCCCGCGACGTCGTGCGCGTGGGTGCCGCTGCGGTCGATGTCGTGCCAGGCGGCCGCCGACCCGTCGGCCACCAGGCACAGCTCCACGGCGGTGCAGCCGGTGACCCGGACCCGGTGCGCCGGTCCGGGCACCACGACCGTGCCCCCGGCCGGCGCCGAGGGGACGACGACCGTGCTCCCCGGCCGGGGCGAGACCGGCACGCCGTCCCGCCATGCCCCGACGCCGTCGGACCACCAGCGACGGCCCGACGACAGGTCGACGACGACGCCCGCGACCGGCCGGCCCGCCCGCACCAGCCCCGCGGAGAACGCCCACGGCGGGAGCCCGGCCCGGAAGTTGCCGGTTCCGTCGAGCGGGTCGAGGACGACCCAGGGTTCGTCGGCGGCCACGACGCCGTCGGTGCGCTCCTCGCTGAGCACGGGCACGCCGAGGGCGCCGAGCACGTCCTCCGCGGCGAGGTGGGCGGCCTCGTCCGCGGCCACCGACGGGCTGCCGTCGGCCTTCACCCGGTCCTCGCCGGTGCCGCGGGCCAGCGCCACGGCGGTCTCCACGCGGGTGGCCGCCCGCGCGGCGAGGTGGAGGAACCGGTCGGCGAGCGGAGTGTCCTCCGCGGGCGCCGGGACCGGCAGCACCCCGCGCCCGCCCGGCCGGTCGCGCACCCGCTCGCAGCCCCACGCCGACGCCGTGGCCAGCACCGCCGGTGCGTCCGGGCCGACGCCGGAGTCGGCGAGCAGGACCGCCTCGGAGACGCCGTCGGCCGTCCACTGCCGGCGCAGCAGCACCGCCGTGCCGTCGTCGCCGGCGAGGACCCGGTAGGCGGGGTCGCTGACCGCGGGGGCGAGCGCGGCGGGCGCCAGCTCCAGCGATTCCGCCGCCCGCGCGAGCTCCACCCCGCCGGCGGCGACGCGGTGGTCAGCCACTGTTGCGCAGCGCGGTCGCGATGCCGTTGATCGTCAGCTGGATGTTGCGCCGGGTGAGCTCGTCGTCGTCCCCGCCGCGGCGGCGCCGCAGCATCTCCACCTGCAGGTGGTGCAGCGGCTCCAGGTACGGGAAGCGGTTGCGGATCGAGCGGGCCAGCGACGGGTTGTCGGCCAGCAGCTCGTCGTCCCCCGTGACGGCCAGCAGCATCCGGCAGGTGCGCTCGTGCTCGGCGGTGATCTGGTCGAACACGCGGGCCCGCAGCGCCTCGTCGGGCACCAGCTCGGCGTAGCGGGCGGCCAGCTCCAGGTCCGTCTTGGCCAGGACCATGCCCATGTTGGACAGCACCGTGCGGAAGAACGGCCAGGTGCGGTGCAGCTCCCGCAGCCGCTCCAGCCGGCCCTCGTCCCCGTCCACCCAGCTCTCCAGCGCCGACCCGGTGCCGTACCAGCCGGGCAGCATGATCCGCGCCTGCGACCAGCTGAACACCCACGGGATCGCGCGCAGGTCGGAGATCTTGTCCCCGGCCTTGCGCGACGGCGGGCGGCTGCCGATGTTGAGCTCGCCCAGCTCGCGGATCGGGGTGGCCGCCCGGAACCACTCGACGAAGCCCGGGGTGTCGTGCACCAGCGCGCGGTAGGCCCGCTGCGCGCGGCCGGCCAGGTCGTCGAGCAGCGCGTAGGCCGGCTCCGCGTCGGCACCCAGCCCCTCGATGTCGAGCAGCGTGGCCTCCAGGGTGGCGGCCACGAGGGCCTCGAGGTTGCGGCGGGCGAGATCGGGGTCGGCGTACTTGGCCGCGATCACCTCGCCCTGCTCGGTGATCCGCAGCGCCCCGGCGACGGCCCCCGGCGGTTGCGCGCGGATCGCCTCGTAGCTGGGGCCGCCGCCGCGCCCCACGGTGCCGCCGCGGCCGTGGAACAGCCGCAGCCGGATCCCCTCCGCCTTCGCCACCTCGACCAGCTCGAGCTCCGCCCGGTACAGCGCCCAGTTCGCGGCCAGGTAGCCGCCGTCCTTGTTGCTGTCGCTGTACCCGAGCATCACCTCCTGGACGTCGCCGCGGGAGGCGAGCAGGGAGCGGTACAGCGGCTGGTCGAGGACGGCGGACAGCGTCGTCGCCGCCGCCTTGAGGTCGTCGATCGTCTCGAACAGCGGCGAGATGCCCACCGAGCAGGTGGGCCCGCCGTCGGCGCCGGGATCGAGCAGTCCGACCTCCTTGAGCAGGACGGCGACCTCGAGGACGTCGCTGACCGACTCGCACATGCTGATCACGTAGTTCGGGATCGCCCGCGGGCCCAGCAGCGCCACCTGCTCCGCGGCGGCGACCAGGACGTCGACCTCACCGCGCGCGGTGTCGGACAGCTCGGCGTCCGGGCGGACCAGCGGGCGGCGCATGGTCAGCTCGCGGGCGAGCAGCTCCACCCGGGCCGGCTCGTCGAGGGCGGCGTAGTCGTCGCACACCCCTGCCCAGGCGAGCAGCTCCGCCACGACCTCCTCGTGGACGGCGGAGTTCTGCCGCAGGTCCAGCCCGCAGAGGTGGAAGCCGAACACCTCGACGGCCTCCCGGAGCCGCCGCAGCCGGTCGTCGGCGAGCGGGCCGGCGCCGTGGCTGCGCAGCGAGGCGTCGACGACGTCGAGGTCGGCGCGCAGCTCGTCGGGCGACTCGTACGGCGGCAGCGGGGTCTCCGGCGCCGGCCCGGGCACGCTGCCGAGGACGCCGCGGGCGGTGGCCGCCAGGCGGGCGGAGATGCCGCCCAGCGCGCGCCGGTAGGGCTCGTCGGCGCGGAACGGCGAGTCGTCCCGGGACGCCTCGGCCAGGTGGTACAGCGCCGGGGTGGGTGTGACCAGCCGGTCGGACATGGACAGCTCGCCGCGCAGGGCGTCGAGCTCGTCGAGGTAGTGACCCAGCGCCGTCGCGGCCTGCCGGCCGGTCGCGCGTCGCAGGGCGTCGGCGGTGACGAACGGGTTGCCGTCGCGGTCGCCGCCGATCCACGACCCGGGCAGGAGCATCGGCCGCGGCAGCAGCCCCGCGTCGGGCCAGCGCCGCTCCAGCTCGCGGCGCAGCTCGGCGTTGATGGCCGGCACGACCTCGAACAGCGACAGGTCGTAGTAGCGCAGCGCCTCGTCGATCTCGTCCTGCAGCCGCAGCCGGGACAGCCGGAGCAGCGCCGTCTGCCAGAGCGTGAGCACCGAGCGCCACAGCTGCGCCGACCACTGCCCCTCGTCCAGCTCGCCCCCGGCGGCGCGGTCGCGCTGCCGGATCAGGTCGGTGATGTGCCGCTGCACCTGCGAGATGGTCCGGCGGCGGACCTCCGTGGGGTGCGCCGTCACCACCGGGCAGACCAGCGCGCCGGCGAGCTCCCGGGCGACGACGTCGGCGTCGAGGTCGGCCTCGTCGAGCAGCGCCATCGTGGCGGCGAGGCTGCCGGCTTGCGGCGGCGAGCCCTCGCGGCGGTGGAACCGGCGCCGCCGTTCGTGGTGGATGTCCTCGGCGAGGTTGGCCAGCACCGAGAAGTGGCTGAACGCCCGGATCACGTGGTTGGCCGAGCGGATGTCGAGCCCCGCCAGCCGCCGCGCGAGCTCGGCGCGGTCCACCTCCGAGCGGCGGATCTTGAACGCCTCGACGCGGGTCGACTCGACCAGGTCCAGGACGTCCTGGCCGGCCTGCGACCCGATCACCTCGCCGAGGACGCGTCCCAGCAGGCGGATGTCGTCGCGGAGGGGGGCGTCGTCGGCCCGGCCGGCCCCCGGCGAGCCGGAGGAGCGGAGGTCGGCGACGTCGACAGTGGCTTCGGACACGCGGGCAGTATCCGGCCCCCGTGTGACGGCTTCATGTCGGGAGGTACTGGAACGGCCACCCGTCAGGGGCCCGCGCCGAGCGTGCGAGGCGTGGGGGAAGGGTGGTCCTCTTTCAGCCGCGCTCGAGCTCCCGGAGGGCGTCGGCGGCGAGCTGGTCGCCGGCGGCGGCGCCGAGTCGGAACTGCTCGACGGCGCCGTCGAAGTCCCCGCGCTCGGCCAGCAGGACGGCCAGGTTGTGGTGGCAGTAGGCCTCGCCGGCCGCGATGCCGCCGCGGTAGGCCTCCTCGGCCGCCTCGTCGTCGCCCATCTCGTCGGCGTAGAAGTTGCCGAGGGGCAGCCAGGCGACAGCCTCGCCGAGCTTGGCGCCCTTCTCCAGGACGAAGCGCGCCTCGTCCGGTCGTCCGGTCTCGCGCAGCAGGTGGGCGAGGTCCGCGCGGGCGGCCGGGAAGAAGTCGGCACCGGCCCGGAGCTCGGGCTCCAGGGCCGGGTCGAGCGTGGCGCACCAGCGCCAGCAGGCGACGACGGCCGCGGCCTCCTGGTCGCCCTTGGCGGCGATCTCCATGGCGACGTCCATGGCGGCGTGCCGCTCGCCCTGCTCGCGGAGGAGGAAGGCGAGCTGCAGACCGCCCTCGAGGTCGCCGGCGTCGACGGCGCCGCGGTAGGCGCGCATGGCACCGGCCAGGTCGCCGAGGTCCTCGAGGACCTTGCCGAGGTTGCGCCACGCGTCGGCCTCGCCGCCGGCCACCGCCACCTCGTAGGCGTCGACCGCCTCGGCGAAGCGCTGCTGGGCGGCGAGGGCGTTCCCGAGGTTGAACGAGGCCACCGTGTCGCCGAGGTCCGCGGCGCGGCGGAAGCACCACTCGGCGTCGCTCTGCCTCCCGACGTCGGCCAGGTCGCAGCCGAGGTCGATCAGCGCGTAGACGTCGTCGGAGGCCTGCAGCCGCGCAAGGCGGTCGTCCAGGTCCTCGGTCATGCCGCTGATGATCGCGGCAGCCGGGCCCTCCCCGCGCCTCTCGTGCGGGTGACCTCACCCCAAGGTGTGCTCAGCTGCCGCCGAAGGCCTCCCGCCAGGCCGGCAGGAGTGTCGTCTCCGCCCACTCGAGGTAGGGCGCCTGCTGGTCGCCGCCGATCTGCACGAGCGCCAGGTGCGTGAAGCCGGCGTCGGCGTACTTCCTCGCGCCCTCGAGCACCGCGCCGACGTCGTCGCCGCACGGGATGGAGCTCTCGACGTCGTCCTCGCGGACGAACGAGCTGGCCGAGTCGAACGCGCTCGGGCCGGGCAGCTCGGCGTTGACCTTCCAGCCGAGGCCGAACCACCGGAACAGCTCGTGCGCCCGGGTGACGGCGGCGGCCTTGTCGGTGCCGTAGCTGATCGGCATCTGCGCGACCTTGGGCTTGCCGGCGCCCCCCGACGACTCGAACTGCTCGACCAGCTCGGCCTCCGGGTCGGTGGCGATGAGGACGTCGGCCAGCTCGCCGGCGATCGTGGCCGCCTGCTTGCCGCCGGCCGCGAAGCCGATCGGCACCCGCTTCTCGGGCAGGTCCCACAGCTTCGCCGACTCCACGTCGAAGTGCTCGCCGCGGAAGTTGGTGTAGCCCTCGCCGTCGAACAGGTCGCGGATGATCCGGATCGCCTCGACGAACATCTCGTGGCGCACGTCGGCCGGCGGCCAGCCGGCACCGACGACGTGCTCGTTGAGGTTCTCCCCCGCGCCCAGCCCCAGGGTGAACCGGCCGTCGGAGAGGATCTGCAGCGTCGCGGCCTGCTGCGCGACGACCGCCGGGTGGTACCGGAACGTCGGGCAGGTCACGTAGGTCATCAGCGGGATGCGGCTGGTCGCCTGCGCCGCGGCGCCGAGGGTCACCCAGGCGTTGGGCGAGTGCCCCATCTCGTCGAGCCACGGGAAGTAGTGGTCGCTGCTCACCGCGAAGTCGAAGCCGGCCGCCTCGGCCCCGACCACGTGCGCGACCAGGTCCTTCGGCCCGGCCTGCTCGGTCATCATCGTGTAGCCCAGCTGCATCGCCATGCGGCCGCGCTACCCGGGGCCGATCGCGGCCAACCGGTCCCGGCGGTGGGCCGCGCGTCGTCGTCCTCGCCCCGCCGTGCCGGTCCCCACCGTGCGGGGCGAGGTCGGGCACCGCAGGGTGAGGTCGGGCCCCCCGGCGGCCCTCCGAGGGGTTCAAGCGCGCTCCGAGCGGAGCGCCTCCTTCATCTTGATCTTGCCGCCGGTGCGCAGCAGGGCGCCGGCGTAGACCCGCCCGCCCAGCCGCACGATGAACGCGATCGCCACCAGCATCAGGACCACGGCGAGGCCGATCTCCCAGGCGGCGACGTCCCCGGCCGCCTGGCGGACGGGCATCACCATCGGCGAGAGGCCGGGCACGAACGAGGTGACCGTCGCCAGGGTGCCGTCGGGCTCGCCGGACGCCTGGACGCCGACGACGAAGGCCACGACCAGGACCATGGTGGTGGGCATCAGCACGGTGCCGAGGTCCTCCTGCCGGCTGACCAGCGAGGCGCCCACGGCGAAGATGGCCGCGTAGAAGGCGTAGGCCAGCACGAACCACAGGACCACCGAGACGGCGGTGCCGATCAGGTCGCCGGGGATGTCGACGATGTCGAAGGTCAGCGCGCCGCCGACCCCGACGACGGCGATGACCACGATCTGCGCGAGCCCCAGCAGACCGAGCCCGAGGATCTTGCCGGCGAGCAGCTGCCAGGGCTTCATCGTGGCCAGCAGCAGCTCGACGACCCGGCTGGCCTTCTCCTCCACGACGCCCTGGGCGACGAACTGGCCGAAGAGGATGAGCAGGCCGTAGAGCATGCCGATGCCGATGATCGCGGCGATCACCCGCTGGCCGTCCTCGTCGGCGTCGGGGTCCAGCGCCTCGACGGCGACCTCCGGTGCGGCCAGCCCGGTGATGCCGGCCTCGGCCAACTGCTCGGCCACGGCGAGCTGGGCGACCGCGCCCTGGACGACGGCCTGGAGCGCCCCGTCGGCGGACTGCTGGACCAGCAGCTGCGGCTCGGCGCCGTCGGCGAGCAGGGCGCCGTCGACGTCCTCGTCGGTCACCGCCGCGCGGGCGGCGTCCTCGTCGTCCAGCTCCACGACGGTGACGTCGACGTCCAGCGCCTCGCCCTGCGCCTCGAGCGCCTGCTCCAGCCCGGCCGGGGCGTCGACGACGCCGACCCGGGTGGACTCGCCGCCGGACCCCAGCGCCACCTGGAGCCCGAGGGCACCGACCAGGAGCACGATGATCACGACCGAGCTGATGATGAAGTTCCTGTCGCGGATGCGCGCGGAGATCTCCCGGGCGGCGACCAGCCGCACCAGGGCCGAGCTGCTCAGCGTGCGGGGCTCGGTCACGCCGCCACCTCCTGCGCGGTCGGGACGGCGACGGCCTCCCGGAACAGCTCCACGAGCGTGGGTTGCTGCCAGGCGAAGTGGGTGACCCGGCCGGTCGCCAGGGCCGCGGCGAGCACGGCCTGGTCGTCGGCGCCGTCGGCGAGCTCCAGGAGGGTGTCCCCCGCCTGCTCGGAGACCACCCGGACGCCGGTCAGCTGCGCCGCCCAGTGCGGAGCGGCATCGGGGACGACGACGCGCAGCAGCCGGCCGGCCTCGCGGCGGCGCAGCTCGTCGACGGTGCCGGTGGCCACCATGCGGCCGCGGGCGAGGATCCCGACCGAGTCGCAGAGCCGCTCGACCAGGTCGAGCTGGTGGCTGGAGAAGACGACGGGCACGCCCGCACGGGCCTGGTCGAGCAGCGCCTCGGCGAGGGAGTCGACGCCGATGGGGTCGAGGCCGGAGAAGGGCTCGTCGAGGATCAGCACCTCCGGGCGGCTCACCAGCGCCGCGGCCAGCTGCACGCGCTGCTGGTTGCCCAGCGACAGCTTCTCGACGGCGTCGCCGCGCCGGGGGCCCAGCCCGAGCCGCTCGACCCACTCGTCCGCGGCCTTCGCCGACGCCCGGCCGTCGAGGCCGTGCAGCCGGCCGAAGTAGGCGACCTGCTCGCCGACCTTCATCTTCGGGTAGAGCCCGCGCTCCTCCGGCATGTAACCGATCCGCCGGCGGCCGGCCTGGTCCAGCGCGCGCCCCCGCCAGCGCACCTCGCCGGCGTCCGGGCGGACGAGCCCCATCGCGATCCGCATGGTGGTGGTCTTGCCGGCCCCGTTGGAGCCGCAGAAGCCGAACATCGACCCGGGGGCCACGGTGAAGCCCACCCCGTCGAGCACCTGGTTGTCGCCGAAGCTCTTGCGGAGCCCGTCGAACTCGAGCACATCTCCCCCACGTGTCGGTGGCCGTTGCTGTCGCCAACCTATCGGCCGCCCGCCTCGCGGCCGGGACGCCGCTGCGGTGTCATCACCGCATGAGCGAACGCAACGGGATCGCGGAGCCGCCCGCCGGCGTCGGTCTCGATGGCCTGCGCAGCGCCGCGGCCGGCTGCCGGGCGTGCGAGCTGTGGGAGCCCGCCACGCAGACGGTGTTCGGCGAGGGGCCGGAGACGGCGCGCATCGTGCTGGTCGGGGAGCAGCCCGGCGACCAGGAGGACCGGAAGGGCGAGCCGTTCGTCGGGCCGGCCGGGCGGCTGCTCGACAAGGCGCTGGTCGAGGCCGGCATCGACCGCCGGGACGCCTACGTCACCAACGCGGTCAAGCACTTCCGGTTCACACCCAAGGGCAAGCGCCGGATCCACCAGACCCCCGGTCCCGAGCACCTGCGCGCGTGCCGGCCGTGGCTCGAGTCGGAGTTCGCCGTCCTGCAGCCCGAGGTCGTCGTCTGCCTCGGCGCGACGGCGGCCAAGGCGCTCATCTCGCCGTCCTTCCGGATCACGAAGGACCGCGGGCAGCTCCTGCCCTGGACGCCTCCGGGGGCCGGGCCGGTGGAGCCGGCCGACGAGGACGAGGACGCGCCGTCGCAGACGTGGATGCTCGCGACCACGCACCCCTCGGCGATCCTGCGCACGCCCGACGAGGCACGGGACGCCGCGTTCGCGGCCCTGGTCGACGATCTGAAGGTGGTCGCGGGCGCCCTGGCCTGAATCCGTGTCCGATCGTCACAGGATCGACACCGAAAGCGGTACCGGACCGTGCCAGTATCGCGACCGACCCGGCCGGTCCTCGCCACTCTCGGGGGCGGGCGAGCCCGGCCGGGCCTCGACGACCACCTGCCCGGACCCTCGTGCGGGGAATCGGGCCTCCGATACGGATCGCTGAGCCCTCTTCCCCCGCAGAAGGGCCCTGGTGAGCCCCTGGAACGGTTCTCGTCAGGCCGAGGTGCGCGAGGCCCGGAAGAGCCAGAACGACGGGACGACGAGCGCCACCACGGCCATCGCGACGACCACGATCACGCCGCCGGACACCATCGCCACGCTCACCGACGCCGCGCTCGCGAGCGCCCCGGCACGCAGGTCCCCGAGCCGCGGGCCGCCGGCGACGACCACGATGAAGACGCCCTGCATCCGCCCGCGCATGTCGTCGGGCGCGGCCAGCTGCAGCATCGAGGACCGCAGCACCGCGCTCACCATGTCCCCCGCCCCGGCCACGGCCAGGCAGAGGACGGCGAGCCAGAGGGTGGGGGCCAGCCCGAACCCGATGATCGCCACGCCCCAGACGGCGATGGCGGCGAGCACGACCGCGCCCTGCCGGTCGACGCGGGACACCCATCCCGACGTCAGCCCCGACACCAGGGCGCCGATCGACACCCCCGCGAACAGCCAGCCGAGGCTGTTGGGCGAGCCCTCGAACCGGGTCTCGGACAGCTCCGGGAGCACGGCGTTGGGCCAGGCGAACGCCATCGCGATGATGTCGACGACGAAGGTCATCAGCAGCACCGGCTGGGTGCGCAGGAAGGCGAACCCCTCCCCCACCCCGCGGACGGCCGCGCCGAGCCGCAGACGTCCCGCGACGCCCTCGGGCTTCAGGGACGGCAGGCCGCTCAGCAGCAGCGCGGCGACGAGGAACCCGAGGGCGTCCACGGCGTAGGCCAGGAACAGCTCGCCCATCCCGATGAGCACCCCGGCGACCAGCGGTCCGACGATGACGCCCACCTGCCGCACGGTCATGGCCAGCGCGTTGGCGGCCGGTACCCCGGCGGGACCGACGATCGCCGGGATGACCGCGCTGCGGGTGGGCTGGTTGACCGCGGCGAACCCCGAGACGAAGGCGGTGAGCAGCCACAGCAGCCACACGTTCCCGCCACCGGGCAGCAGCGCCTGCAGCGCCAGGAGTGCGCTGGTGACCGCGGCGCCGTAGGAGGTGATGAGCATCAGCCGCCGCCGGTCCATGGCGTCCGCGATCGCGCCGCCGAGCAGGCCGAAGACGATCAACGGCACCAGCGCGACGATCGAGGTGACGCCGACCAGCAGCGACGACCCGGTCAGCGCGTAGACCTGGAACGGGACGGCGACCAGCGTCATCTGCTGGCCGAGCATCGTGGCGGCGACGCCCCAGAACAGCCGCCGGTAGTGCGGGTTGCGCAGCGGGGTGGTGTCGATGGCCCAGTCGCGCCGCACCGGCACCGGTTCCTCGACCGCCTTGCCTCCCTCGACCGGGTCGACCGGAGAGGTCATGGGGCCAACCGCTGGACGACCCAGCCGCCCCCCTCGGCGTCGTCGCGGACGAACCGCAGCCGGTCGTGCAGCCGCCCCGCCCCGCCCTGCCAGAACTCGACCGTCTCCGGCACCACCCGGTAGCCGCCCCACACCTCCGGCCGCGGCACCTTCTCCCCCGGGGTCGCCTCGTCGAGCGCCCGCACCCGCTCGACCAGCTCCTCCCGGGAGTCGACGACGGTGGACTGGATCGACGCGACCGCGGCCAGCTGCGCCTCGCGGGGGCGCGGGTCCCAGAGCGCGTCGGACGCGGCGCCGCCGATCCGCTCCACCCGCCCGGTGACCCGCACCTGACGCTGCAGCGCGTGCCACGGGAAGACCAGCGCCGCCCGCGGGTTCACCGCCAGCTGGGCGCCCTTCGCCGAGGCGTAGCTGGTGCCGAAGACGATGCCGTCGGCGTCGTACCCCTTCATCAGCACGATGCGCGCGTCCGGCGCCCCGTCGGCGTCCGCGGTGGCGACCACCACGGCGTTGGGCTCGGGCAGCTCCGCGGCCACCACGTCGGCGAACCACCGGTCGAACTGCTCCACCCAGGTCGGCGCGAGGTCCTCCTCGCTCAACCGGCCCAGCGTGTAGTCGTTGCGCATGCGGGAGAGGTCGGGCACGCCGCCATGCTGGCACCGGCGGGCGCGCCCCGCGCAGGCGGTCGGAGCCGCCCGGGACGGGGCCCCGTGTGCCCGGCGTGCCCGCACGGCCTAGGGTCGTCCCGCAATCCCGTGCCGCGTGTGATCCACGGCGCACGGGTCCCGCGCGCAGAGGAGCATGCGAGATGGCCGACGACTTCGTACCCGGCCTGGAAGGTGTCATCGCCTTCGAGACCGAGATCGCCGAACCCGACAAGGACGGCGGCGCGCTCCGCTATCGCGGGGTCGACATCGAGGACCTGGTCGGCAAGGTCACCTTCGGCAACGTCTGGGCCCTGCTGGTCGACGGCAAGTTCGGCCCCGGCCTGCCGCCGGCCGAGCCGTTCCCCATCCCGGTGCACACCGGTGACGTCCGCGTCGACGTCCAGGCCGCGCTGGCGATGCTGACCCCGATCTGGGGTTACCGGCCGCTGCTGGACATCGACGCCGAGGAGGCCCGCGAGGAGCTCGCGCGCGCCGCCGTCATGGCGCTGTCCTACGTGGCGCAGTCCGCTCGCGGCATCGGCATCCCCGCCGTCCCCCAGAAGCGGGTCGACGAGGCGTCCACCATCGTCGAGCGCTTCATGATCCGCTGGCGCGGCGAGCCCGACCCCCGCCACGTCGCCGCCGTCGACGCCTACTGGACGTCGGCCGCCGAGCACGGCATGAACGCCTCCACCTTCACCGCCCGCGTCATCGCCTCCACCGGCGCCGACGTCGCGGCGTCCCTCTCCGGCGCCATCGGCGCCATGTCGGGCCCGCTGCACGGCGGCGCCCCCTCCCGCGTCCTGCACATGCTCGACGAGGTGGAGAAGTCCGGCGACGCCGAGAAGTACGTCAAGGACCTGCTCGACCGCAAGGAACGGCTCATGGGCTTCGGCCACCGGGTATACCGCGCCGAGGACCCCCGCGCCCGCGTGCTCCGCCGCTCCGCCGAGGAGCTCGGCGCCCCGCGCTTCGAGGCCGCCCTCGCCCTGGAGAACGCCGCCCTCAAGGAGCTGCGGGAGCGCCGTCCGGACCGTCCGGTCGAGACCAACGTCGAGTTCTGGGCCGCGATCGTCCTCGACTTCGCCGAGGTCCCCAGCCACATGTTCACCTCGATGTTCACCTGCGCCCGCACCGCCGGCTGGTGCGCGCACATCCTCGAGCAGAAGAACACCGGCCGCCTCGTGCGCCCCTCGGCCCGCTACATCGGGCCCGAGCCGCGCAAGCCCGAGGAGGTCGAGGGCTGGGACACGATCAAGACCACGACGACGACCCAGCTCCCGAAGAACTGAAAGCGGACCGCAACCAACCGGAAGGCACCCCCCGGATGAGCATCCAGATCCCCGCCGAGCTCCTGCCTGCCGACGGGCGGTTCGGGTGCGGACCCTCCAAGGTCCGGCCGGAGGCCCTGCGGGCGCTGGCCGGCGACGGCGCCGCCGTCATGGGGACCTCGCACCGCCAGGCGCCGGTGAAGAACCTGGTCGGCGAGATCCGCGCGGGCCTCCGGCAGCTCTTCGACCTGCC
This sequence comes from Bacillus sp. AZ43, assembly GCA_004570425.1. GTDB lineage: Bacteria > Actinomycetota > Actinomycetes > Mycobacteriales > Geodermatophilaceae > Blastococcus_B. The sequence continues at coordinate 4,567 of SPQJ01000030.1, read as the reverse complement.
CGACGGCTACGAGGTCGTCCTCGGCAACGGGGGGACGACGGCGTTCTGGGACGCCGCCGCCTTCGGCCTCATCCGGGACCGCGCGGCCTTCGGCACCTACGGCGAGTTCTCCGCCAAGTTCGCGTCCGGCGTGAAGGAGACGCCCTTCCTGGGCGACCCGGTGATCACCAAGGGCGAGCCGGGAACCCTCGCGCTCCCCCGCGGCGAGGCCGGCATCGACGCCTACGGCTGGGCGCACAACGAGACCTCGACCGGCGTGATGGCGCCGGTCGTGCGCCCCTCCGGCGCCGACGACGACGCCCTGGTGCTCATCGACGCCACCAGCGGCGCCGGCGGCCTGCCCGTGGACATCGGCCAGACCGACGTCTACTACTTCGCGCCGCAGAAGTCCTTCGCCGCGGACGGCGGCCTGTGGGTGGCGGTCATGTCCGCCGACGCGCTCGCCCGGGTGGCCGAGATCAAGGCCTCCGGGCGCTGGATCCCGGGCTTCCTCGACCTGTCGATCGCCGTGGACAACTCGGGCAAGGACCAGACCTACAACACCCCGGCCGTCGCCACGCTGTTCCTGCTGGCCGACCAGATCCGCTGGCTGCTCTCCCTGGGCGGCCTGTCCGGCGCCGTGGCCCGCACCACGGACTCCTCGAATCGGCTCTACGGCTGGGCCGAGAAGTCGGAGTACGCCACGCCGTTCGTCGCCGACCCGTCCCAGCGCTCGCTCGTCGTCGGCACCGTCGACTTCGCCGAGTCGGTGGACGCCGCGGCCCTGGCGAAGACCCTGCGGGCCAACGGCGTCGTCGACGTCGAGCCGTACCGCAAGCTGGGCCGCAACCAGCTGCGCGTGGGCATGTTCCCGGCCGTCGACCCCGACGACGTGAGCGCGCTGACCGCCTGCATCGACTACGTGGTCGAGCGTCTCTGAGGGACCCCGCGCACGCTCACAGGGACGCCGGGTAGCGTCCTCGGGACGCGCCGTCGGACCCTGGTCGTGGTCGCCGACCCGGCGCACCCCTTGCCCTGATCCGCGGTGGATCCCTGTCCTCGGCCGGAGGTGAACGTGGCCCCCGATGTCCCGTCCGGGCCCCTCGGCGGCGACCTGTTCGCCGCCGGCGGTGAGGCGGGCCGGCTCATGGCGGCCCTGGACTGGTCGGCCACACCCGTCGGCCCGGTCGAGGGCTGGCCGGCCGGGCTGCGGCACGCGGTGCGCACCGTGCTCGTGTCCAAGTTCCCCATGGTGCTCACGTGGGGGCCGCGGTTCACCCAGTTCTACAACGACGCCTACGCGCCCTTCATCGGCGCGAAGCACCCCGCGATCGGCGAGGACATCCGCGAGACGCTGGCGGAGGGCTGGGACGCCCTCGGCCCGCCCATCGAGCACGCCATGCGGACGCTGGAGGCCTCGTGGCTCCCCGGGCTGCTCCTCCGGCTCGAGCGCTCGGGGTACGTCGAGGAGACGTACTTCACCGTCTCCCACGCGCCGGCGTTCGACGACGACGGCCGGGTGGCCGGCATGCACGCCGTCTGCACCGAGATGACCGGGCAGATCCTCGGCGAGCGCCGGCAGCGGCTGCTGCACCAGCTGTCGATCGTGGGCGGGCAGCTCGGCGACGAGGGCGAGACGGTCACCGCCATGTGCCGGGCCCTCGAGGGCGACGCCCTGGACATCCCGTTCGCCGCGGTCTACCTCTCCGACCCGCGGGATCGGCGGTACCGGCTCGTGGCCACCGTCGGGTGCGACGCCGCCGTCCTGCCCGGGGAGGTGACCGCCCCCGGGGAACTCCCCACCCGCGTCGACGGGCTGGGACTCACCGGCGGCCCCTTCGGGGACCCGGTGACCGACGCGGTCGTGCTGCCGCTGGCTCCTGCCCGCGACGCGGATCCGGTGGGCCTGCTCGTCGCCGGCACGAGCCCCAACCGCGCTCTGGACGCCGAGTACCGCTCCTTCCACGAGCTGGTCGCCGCCCAGTTCGCCGGCGCGGTCGTCAACATCCGCGCCTTCGAGGACGAGCGGCGGCGGGCCGAGTCGCTGGCCGAGCTCGACCGGGCGAAGACGACGTTCTTCTCCGACGTCAGCCACGAGCTGCGCACCCCGCTGACGCTCCTGCTGGGCCCGATCGGCGCCGTCCTCGGCGACGCCTCCACCCCGTTGCCGCCCGGCGTGACGCAGCAGCTGGAGCTGGCCCTGCGCAACGGGCAGCGGCTCCAGCGGCTGGTGAACGACCTGCTCGACTTCGCCAGCATCGAGGCCGGCCGGGCCAACCCGGTGCGGGTGGAGACCGACCTGCCCTCCTTCACCGCCGAGCTGGCCGGCATCTTCCGCGCGGCCACCGAGCGGGCCGGGCTGCGGCTGACCGTCGACTGCCCGCCGCTGCCCCGGCCGGTCCACGTCGACCCGCGGATGTGGGAGAAGGTCGTCGTCAACCTGCTCGCCAACGCGGTCAAGTACACCTTCGTCGGCGGCATCGACGTCCGCCTCGGCGGGGACGACGCGGGCATCCGGCTCACCGTCTCCGACACCGGGGTCGGCATCGTCGCCGAGGAGCTGCCGCACCTGTTCGAGCGCTTCCACCGGGTCGCCGGCGCCACCGCCCGCACCCGGGAGGGCACCGGCATCGGGCTGGCCCTCGTGCACGAGCTGGCCGCGTTGCACGGCGGCACCGTCGCCGTCACCAGCGAGCCCGGCGTCGGCAGCACCTTCACGGTGGCCCTCCCCTACGGGGAGCCCGACGTCGCGCCCGACGAGCCCCGCCGGACGGCGAGCCCGTCCGAGGCCGCCCGCGGCGAGGCCGAGAGCTGGGCCGAGGAGACCGCCCGCCCGCACGGGACGGCCACCGGCTCCGGCGGTCCGACCGTGCTGGTGGTCGACGACAACGCCGACATGCGCGCCTACCTGACCCGGCTGCTGGCCCCCCACTGGACGGTGCGGACGACGGCCAACGGCGAGGAGGCCCTGGCGGCGGTCGCCGAGCGGCACCCCGACATCGTCCTGACCGACGTGATGATGCCGCGGGTCGACGGCTTCGAGCTGCTCCGGGCACTGCGCTCCGACCCGGGCACCCGGGCCATCCCGGTGATCATGCTGACCGCCCGCGCCGGCCAGGAGGCCTCGGTCGAGGGCCTGGAGGCCGGCGCCGACGACTACCTCGCCAAGCCGTTCCGCGCCGACGAGCTCATCGCCCGCGTGCGGGTGGCCCTGGAGCGCGCCGCGGGCCGCACCTCCGCGGCGCGCCCCGCGGCCGCTCCTGCGCCCCCTGCCGCCGCTGCCGCACCGCCCGCGGCGGTCCCCGCCCCCTACGCGGGGCCCCCGGCGCAGCGCGGTCCACGGGAGGTCACCGCGTCGCCGGGTGGCAGCTGGCGGCTGCCGTCGACCGCGGCGGCGATCCCCACACTGCGCCGCGCGCTGCGCACCTGGCTGGCCGACGCCGGCGTCGACGACGACCAGGCCTACGACGTGCTGCTCGCCGCGTGCGAGGCGGCGACGAACGCCGTGGAGCACGCCCAGGACCCGACGGAGCCGTTCGTCGACGTGACCGCCCGGATCGACGGCGACGAGCTGAGGATCACGGTGCGCGACTACGGCCAGTGGCGGCAGCGCGTCCCGAGTCTCGACCGGGGCCGCGGCTCGACGCTCATGAGCGCGGTCGGCGAGATCACCGCGACGCCGAGCGCCGAGGGGACGACGGTCGTGATCACCAGCCAGGTCGCGGGCCGCCGGGCGGGCTGAGGTCCTACCGCAGGATCCAGGTGTCCTTGGTGCCGCCGGCCCACCAGCTCGCCGGGTGCGGGTGCTCGGCGACACGGGTCAGCGGCGCCGGCAGCGCCGTCGAGCGGTCCCCCGCGCCGGCCACCGACAGCACCCGCAGGTCGACGTACCGCGGCGCCAGCGCGCCGCCGTCCCGGACGGTGGGCAGCGTCGTCGGGACCACGGGCTCGCGCGCGACGAACCGGTAGGGGGCCGAGGCGACCTCGGCCTGGAGGAACGCCAGCTCCTCGGCCGAGCACTCCGGGCCGACCACGGCCTCCCGACCGCCGTACCCCGACACCGGGACGACGACGAGCTCGTGCAGCCGGTCGCGCACCTGCGCCCACTGGCCGTCGTCGGCCAGCACCCAGGTGCGCACCCCGGGCAGCAGCGGCTTCTCGTCCAGGTAGAAGCCGATCAGGTCGGGCACCCAGGCGGACAGCGCGCCGTCGTCGGCCAGCTCGTTGCCCGGCACGTTGGCCAGCCCGAGCCGGCCGCTGCGCACCGCCTCGGTCAGCAGCACGTCCAGCGGCTGCCCGATCGGGGTCCGGAAACCCGCCATCAGCCCGTCGTCGAACCGCCGGTAGAGGACGTCGACGGGCACCCGGTCGCCGTCGACCGCGGCCGCCACTCCCCCGTCGGTGCGCGGCCACAGGTCGGCGGCGCGCACCAGCGGGACGCCCAGCACCTCGGCGAGGAGCCGGTGCTCGAACCAGGCGTTGTCGCCGTCCCCGGCCGAGAGGACGGCGAGGCGCGGCGTGCCGGAGCACGCCGGCGGCGCCGCGGCCTCGAGCCCGGCGCGCAGCAGGGCGACGGCGTCGGCCGGGT
>SPQJ01000002.1 GCA_004570425.1 Bacillus sp. AZ43 | reverse complement strand
CCCGGCTGCCCCGCGTCCGGATGTCGAGGCGGACCTGCAGGGTCATCGGCAGGTCGTTGCGCACGGTCAGGACCAGCGGGGCGTCGCTGGAGCCGAGGCTGTAGGTGCCGTCGGCGGGGGCCAGCAGGGTCACCTGCCCGCGCACCCGGTCCATCGCCGCGCGCAGCGCGGCGGCGACCTCGCGGAACTCCTCGGGGTCGTCCCGGCGGGTGGCCGACGCCGCCCGCGAGATCGCGGCGTCGTAGCTGCGCAGGGCCGTCGCGTCGTCCCCGACGACGGCGCTGGCGAGGTCCTCCCGGACCCCGGCGGCGGCGAGGACGTCGCCCATCCCGGTCGGGTCGAGGCCGGGCACGTCGGTGGGATCGGTGAGGTCGCCCGCCGGGGCGGCGGGGCCCGCGGCCAGGTCGGCGACACCGGCCGCCCGCAGCCAGGGCAGGCTCGTGGTGTCGGCCATCATCGCCCCGGCGCCCTCGGGACCGGCGTCGATCTCCCGGGGCGGCGCGACCAGCACGGTCTGCTCGGTGTCGGCCGGCGCCTGGAGGCCGAGGACGGCGAGCTCGGCGAGGTAGCGCTGCTCGGCCATGCGGGCGCCCCCCGCGGCCTGCTCCGCGGAGGCGGCCAGGCCGCTCAGCACTGGGTCGGCCACCAGCACGTCCACCGGCCCGCTGCCGGTGGCCACCGAGGTGCGGGCCGTCGCCGTCGCGTCGGTGAGCCCCACGGCGTCGTCACCGCCGGTCAGCCCGCCGGCGCCGAGGACGACCTGGTCCACGCCGTTCTCCTGCAGCGTCGCGAGGGTGTCGGGGCGCAGCGAGCCGCCGGCCGCCCAGGCCAGGTCGGTGCGGGGCTCGACGTCGAGGGCGCCGGCGAGGATCGCCGCGCCGGCGCTGCGGCCGTCCGGCGTCGACTCGGGCAGGGCGGTGGCGGTGGCGCCGGTGGTGGCGGTCGCCGCGGCGCCGTCCTCGACGCGGGTGCTGCCCGGGGGGTCCTGCGCGGTGCCGGCCGGGGTCCCCGGGAGGCTGCGGGTGAGCACCGAGGTGAGGCCCGCCGCGGTCAGGGCGTCGGCATCGGCGTCGCCGTAGGGCAGCGCGACGACCGGGTGGACGGCGGCCGCGTCGGCGAGGCGGTCGAGGAACGCGGCGGCGTCGTCGGTCCCCTCGCCCGGGGTGCCGTCGACCTCGTAGGGGCCGTCGGCCATGAGCTGCAGCTCCTCGACCAGGGCCGGGTCGACGGCCAGGGTGACCCGCAGCGCCGGCGCCGCGCCCGTGCCGTCGGCGCCCAGTCCGCCGGGGAGGCGCTCGATGACCGACAGGGCGCGGTCGAGCCGGCCTCCGGGGGCCACCGACTCCGCGAGGCCGTCGTCCCGGAAGCTGCCGGACGGCGTGCGGTGCGAGGACTCGCTCAGCGGCCACAGCCACGCGACGGCGGTGCGGGGCGCCGCCGCGGGCTGCTGCACGACGTACGTGGACAGCTCGCCCACCCGCTGGTCGGTGCCGTCCACGGCCCCGTTGACGTTGAGCAGCACCGGGTAGACGCCGTCCCGGGTGAGCTCCAGCTCCTCCGCCGGCACGGTGTAGCTGAAGTCCTGCTCCTCCCCGGGCGCCAGCTCGCCGGCCACCGGCTCGAACGGCGGCAGGACGGTGGTGGAGGGGTCCGGGTCCTGCTGGTCGGCGGCCAGCGCCTCCCGGGTCGTGAGCACCTCGCCGCGCTGCAGCCGCACGTTGAGGTCGGTGATCGTGGCGGGGCCGGTGTTGGTCAGGGTCCCGGTCACCGTCACCAGCGACCCGGGGGTGATGGTGCGCGGCTCGAACCGCCCGACCTCGATGCGCACGGGGCGCTCCTGGTCGGTCACGTCCTCCTCGCCGGGGGCGGCGAGGACCGGGGCGGGGGCCGCCACGGCGGTCCCGACGGGTCCCCCGAGCGCCGCGAGACCGAGCGCCGTGACGAACAGGGGGACGACGGCGGCGCGCGGCAGCGCCGTCCGGCTCACGCGCTGTCGGCCAGGAGCGCGGGCGCCCGCTCCACGAGGGCCCGCTCGTCGGCGTAGGCGAGCCGGGCGCTCAGCTCGTCCAGGGGCACCCACGCCACCTCGGTGACCTCGACGTCGGCGTCGGAGAGCGCGCCACCGATGGCGCGGAGCAGGAAGTGGTGGACGGTCTTGTGCACGCGGCGCCCGTCCGCGACGAACCAGAAGTCGATGATGCCGAGGGGCGCGACGACCTCCCCGATGATGCCGGTCTCCTCCGCGACCTCGCGGACGGCGGTGTCCTCGGGGGTCTCGCCCTCCTCGATGTGGCCCTTGGGCAGCGACCAGAGCAGGCGGCCGCGCCGGTCGGTGCGGCCGATGAGGGCGGCACGGGGCCCGGTCACACCGTCGTCGGCGACCACCAGGCCACCGGCCGACGTCTCGTCGACCCGGCGCAGCCGGCGGCCGGGGCGCCCGCGCCCGCCCGTCCCAGCCATGCCAGGAGGGTAGCGCGAGCCGCGGCACTACCCTGACTCGTCGTGTCCGACGAGCGTGCGCGTCCTCCTTCTCCCGAGCCGGTCCCCCCGGCCGTGCAGGAGACGGTGCGGGAGCTGGTCGACCTCTCCCCCGTGCTCGACGAGCTGGGCCGGCGGTTCGCCGCGGCCGGCTTCGAGGCGCACCTGGTCGGCGGATCGGTGCGCGACGCCCTCCTGTCCGCCGGGCGCGGTCGCCCCGGCGTCCCCGGCGACCTCGACGTCACGACCGACGCCCGGCCCGAGCAGGTGCTCGAGCTGCTCCGCGGCTGGGCCGGTTCCACGTGGAACACCGGCATCGCGTTCGGCACGGTGGGCGCGGAGATCCGGGGCACCCGCGTGGAGATCACCACCTTCCGCGCCGACCGCTACGACCGGGAGTCCCGCAACCCCGAGGTGGCGTGGGGCGACTCGCTGCTCGACGACCTGGTGCGCCGTGACTTCACGGTGAACGCGATGGCGGTCTCGCTGGGACCGGACCGCACGGTCACCGACCCCTTCGGAGGCCTCGGCGACCTCCTCGCCGGACGGCTGCGCACGCCGGGGTCGCCGGAGGACTCCTTCGCCGACGACCCGCTGCGCATGCTGCGCGCCGTCCGCTTCGTGGCCCAGCTCGGGCTGACCCCCGCCGACGACGTCGTCGCGGCGATGACCGCCATGTCGGGCGAGCTGGCCCGGATCACCCCGGAGCGGGTGCAGGCGGAGCTGTCGAAGACGCTCCTGCAGGACGCCCCCCGGGCGGCGCTGGAGCTGTTCGTCGCCACGGGCCTGGCCGACGTGGTCCTCCCGGAGCTCCCCGCGCTGCGCATGGAGATCGACGAGCACCACCAGCACAAGGACGTCTACACGCACTCGCTCACGGTGCTGGACCAGGCGATCGCGCTGGAGAAGGCGGACCCGGAGTCCGGTTCGCCGGACCTGGTGCTGCGGCTGGCCGCGCTGCTGCACGACATCGGCAAGCCCGCCACCCGCCGGCACGAGCCCCGGGGCCGGGTGTCCTTCCACCACCACGAGGTGGTCGGGGCGAAGCTGGTGCGCAAGCGGCTGACCGCGCTGCGGTACTCCAAGGAGATCGTCGAGGCGGTGTCCCGGCTGACGTTCCTCCACCTGCGCTTCCACGGGTACGGCACCGGCGAGTGGACCGACTCCGCCGTCCGCCGCTACGTCACCGACGCGGGAGACCTGCTCCCCCGGCTGCACAAGCTGGTCCGCTCGGACTCCACGACGCGCAACAGGCGGCGGGCCGCGGCGCTCTCGGCGACCTACGACTCCCTCGAGGCGCGGATCGCCGAGATCCAGGCCAACGAGGACCTCGCACGGGTCCGGCCCGATCTCGACGGCAACGCGATCATGGAGCTGCTCGGGCTGCCCCCGGGACCGGAGGTGGGCCGCGCCTGGCGGTTCCTCAAGGACCTGCGGCTGGAGCGCGGTCCGCTCGAGCGCGACGAGGCCGAGGCCGCGCTCCGGGAGTGGTGGGCCGCCCAGCAGGGCTGATCCCGCCCGGTTCCGCGCGCCGGACTCCAGAACCCTCGCGGCGCGGCCGACAATCCTGACGTGGAACCGCTCGACCGCCCCCCGGGCACACCGGCGTCGCCGAGCGGCCGGGTTCCGCAGTGGGTCCTCGACGAGGCGGCCGGGGTCCGCGTCGACCCCGTCCCGTGGCGGGCGCCGGCCCCGCCGCCCCCGCCCCGGCGACGTCGGCTGCGGAGCGTGCTGCGCGCCCTCCTCGTCGTGCCCCTGGTCGTGCTGCTGGCGCTCGGCGCCGCCGTCCTGGTCGGGCCGCGAACCTGGTCGTGGACCACCGTCTCCCCGGACGGGACGGCGGTCCCCTCGGCCACCCCGCCCACCTCCGCCGCCCCGCTGGACCGGCCGACCCCGGGCGTCGGGTCCGCCCGCGCTCCCCTGGGCCGGCCGCTGCCCGCGCCCCCGGAGGGCGGCCCGCACGTGTTCGTCGCGTTCCAGGCCGACGGCGTCACGCCCGTCGCCTACGACCCGTGCCGTCCGGTGCACTACGTGGTGCGGCCGGACAACGCGCCCGAGGGCGGGGAGCAGATCGTGCACGAGGCGTTCGCCCGCATCGGGCAGATCACCGGTCTGCGGTTCGTGCACGACGGCACGACCGACGAGCCGTCGACCACCGACCGGCAGGTCTTCCAGCCCGACCGCTACGGCGACCGCTGGGCACCGGTGCTCGTCGCGTGGGAGACCGAGGAGCAGAACCCCGCGCTCGCCGGGGACACCGTGGGGCAGGCCGGCAGCGTCTCGGTCTCGCTCGGGAAGGGGCCGCAGATCTTCGTCAGCGGCACCGTCTCGCTCGACGCGGGCCGGATGCCGGAGATCCTCGGCTTCCGCGACGGCACCGAGACCGCGCGGGCGATCGTGCTGCACGAGCTCGGCCACCTCGTCGGGCTGGGCCACGTGGACGACCCGTCCCAGCTGATGTACCCGGAGGCCCGCCGCGAGGTCCTCGACTTCGCCTCCGGCGACCTCACCGGGCTGGCGGCGCTGGGCGCGGGCCGCTGCGTCCCCGAGCTCTGAGCGAACGGGCCGCGCGGGCCAGGGCGAGGGCGGTCGCCAGGTAGCCCGCCGCGACGACGGCCAGCACGGTGGCCGAGACCCCCGACGGCGGCAGGACGAATGCCCCGGCGACCAGCGCGACCACGTACGTGACGTTGACCAGGGTGTCGTAGACGGAGAAGACCCGGCCGCGGTAGTCGTCCTCGGCGCTCTCCTGCAGCGTGGTGTCCACGCAGATCTTCACCCCCTGCCCGACGAACGACAGCACGAACGCGGCCAGGACGACGCCGGCCGGGGTGAACGGCAGCCCGAGCGCCAGCTGGGCCGGCCCGCAGCAGGCCAGCAGCAGCACCACCCACCGAGCCGTGCCCAGCCGGGCGACCGCCGGGGGGGTGAGCACGGCGGCCAGCAGCGCCCCCGCGGCGCCGGCGGCGACGGTCTGGCCGAGCCCGACCATCCCGCCGGGGAAGGCCCCGCCACCGGCGGGGAAGGTGTTCCGGTAGAGCAGCAGCGTCATGAGCGTGAGGACGCCGAAGCAGAGCCGGTGCACCCCGATGACCAGCAGCGCCGCGGCGGCCGGCGGCCGGTCGGCCACGTGCCGCAGCCCGGCGACCAGACCGGCGAAGGTCTCGCGCGCGGTGGCCCGCGCGCTCGCGGTCGCGGCGTCGGGCCCCAGGTGGTCCCGCGAGAAGCCGGCGACGACGGCCGCCGCGGCGAGGTAGGGCAGCGCCGTCGCCACGGTCACCGTGGCGTAGCCGGCGTCCCCCGGGCCGGTGAGCTGCAGCAGCAGGAGGGCCGCGCCGCCGCCGGCGACGGTGGCGACCGTGCCGGCCGTGGTGGACAGGGCGTTGGCCGGGACCAGCCGGCTCGCCTCGGTGGTGTGCGGCAGCCCCGCGGACAGCGCGGAGAGGACGAACCGGTTGACCGAGACGACGGCGAGACCGGACGCGGCGAATGCCACCCCGGTCACCCCGCCGAGGACGAGCCCGGCGAGGACGGTCACCAGCACCGCGCGGACCAGGTTCGCGACGAGCAGCACCTGGCGGCGGCTCCACCGGTCCAGCCAGACGCCGGCGAACGGGCCGACGAGGGAGTAGGGGAGCAGCAGCATCGCGAAGGCGGCGGCGACGTCGACCGGGTCGGCGGCGCGCTGGGGGTTGAACAGCACCGTGCCCGCCAGCGCGGCCTGGAGGACGCCGTCCCCGAACTGACCCAGCAGGCGGGTGCCCAGGAGACGCCGGAAGTCGCCGCGGCGCAGGAGCCGGCCGACCGTGCGGCCCCTGCCGGGGAGCTCCTCCGTCCCGGTCGCCGACACGGGGTCACCCTACGGACGGACGTTCTCCACGAGAGGGCGCGAACCCCTGCCCGCCGCGGCGGGGTGGGGCACACTGGTCGGGATGACCCCGGTGCCTTCGTCACCCGATCCCGAGTCCGGGCCCCCCGTGCGGCCCGCGACCGGCCGGCGGCGCGCACCCGCGGTCCCCGCGCTGTCGATCGGCGACCTGGACGACGTCCGGCCGGGCAGCCTCCTGGTGGCGATGCCGGCGCTCAGCGACCCCACCTTCGCCGGCACGGTGGTCTTCGTCCTCGACCACTCCGACAGCGGCACGCTCGGCGTCGTCCTCGGCCGGCCCAGCCAGGTCGAGATCCGCGACGTGCTGCCCGGCTGGAGCGAGCTGGCCGTCACGCCGGAGGTGTTCCACGTGGGCGGCCCGTGCGAGACCGACACCGCGCTCTGCCTGGCGGTCTCCCCCGTCGTGGACGCGCGGGACGGGAGCCCGCTGCGGCGGGTGGCCGGCGACGTCCACCTGGTCGACCTCGACAGCGACCCGGCCGAGCTGCAGGAGGAGGTGACCGGGCTGCGGGTCTTCGCCGGCTACGCGGGCTGGTCGGCCGGACAGCTCGCCGGTGAGATCGACGAGGGCGCCTGGGCGTGCGTGCCGGGCCGGGCCGACGACGTCCTCGGCCCGATGTCGGGTCCCGAGCTGTGGCGCGCGGTCATGGGACGGCAGTCCGGGCGTCTCGCGGTGCTCTCGACCGCCCCAGCAGACCCATCCGTCAACTGAGGGTGCCCGGATCGCCGCGGATCTGGTAGGAAGGACGCGGGAGAGGGCGGTCTGGGGAAGAGGCCGCCCTCTCCTGTTGCGTTCAGACGCCCAGGGCCCGCGCGACGTCCGGGTGGTCGCCCGCCTCGGCGGTCTGCTCCTCGGCGGGCAGCTCGATCCGCCGCGGCCCGTGGTCGGACAGGGTGACGGTCACGTCGAAGCCGGCACCGGCCACCGTCGTGACGAACTGGGTGAGGGTGTCGTCGGTCGAGGCGACGGCCACCGTGCGGCCCTCCGGCATGCGGTACAGCGTGGTCAGCCGGCTGTCGATCGAGCGCTGCCCGGCCCAGCTGTAGCCGCCGTCGACGAAGGCCCGCGGGTCGTCGGCCCGCCTGGCCGACAGGTTCAGCAGCACCTCGGTGAGGACGTCGACCAGCAGGGGCGTGCCGTCCTCGCTGCCCGAGGTCGTGGGCCGGCGGAGGTAGGCCGCCCCGGGGGCGCCGTCCGCGGCCAGGGCGTCGGCCAGGCCGGCGACGTCGCCGACCCAGATCTCCTCCGGGGTGAAGAAGAGCGTGCGGACGTCGTCGGGGCGCCCGTCGTCGAAGCTGGTCACCGCCTGGGCGTGGCCGACCCGCTCGCGGAAGTCGACCGCGCCGGTGAGCGTGAGCAGCCGGTCCTCGGCGTAGGGGGCGGTGACCACGAAGTCGGCGCCGCCGCGCTCGCGGTTGCGCTCCAGGAGGCCCGCGAGCGTCCGGGCCTCGTCCTCGGTGACCGGGTCGCCCACCGCCCGGCCGGTGGTGCCGTCGCTGGTGCAGCCGCCGACCAGGGCCAGTCCCAGGCCCGCCGTGACGAGGAGGCGTCGGGCGCGGTGGGGCATGCGGTGCAGCCTAGGGAGCCGGACGCCGGACACCCGGCAGAACACGACACACCCCGCAGAACACGACGGGGCCCGCCCCCGATGGGAGCGGGCCCCTCGTGACCTACCGGAGCGGACGGCCTCAGCGCTCGATGTCGCCGCGGATGAACGCCTCGACGGCGTCGCGCGCCTCGCTGTCGTCGTACTGCACCGGCGGGGACTTCATGAAGTACGAGGACGCCGACAGGATCGGGCCACCGATGCCGCGGTCCTTGGCGATCTTCGCGGCCCGGACGGCGTCGATGATGATGCCGGCCGAGTTCGGCGAGTCCCAGACCTCGAGCTTGTACTCCAGGTTCAGCGGGACGTCGCCGAACGCGCGGCCCTCCAGGCGGACGTAGGCCCACTTGCGGTCCGACAGCCACGGCACGTGGTCCGACGGGCCGATGTGCACGTTGTCGGTGCCCATGTCGCGGTCGACCTGGCTGGTGACGGCCTGGGTCTTGGAGATCTTCTTGGACTCCAGGCGCTCGCGCTCGAGCATGTTCTTGAAGTCCATGTTGCCGCCGACGTTCAGCTGCATGGTGCGGTCGAGCTGCACGCCGCGGTCCTCGAAGAGCTTGGCCAGCACGCGGTGGGTGATGGTGGCGCCCACCTGGCTCTTGATGTCGTCACCGACGATCGGCACGCCGGCGGCGGTGAACTTGTCCGCCCACTCCTTGGTGCCGGCGATGAACACGGGCAGCGCGTTGACGAACGCGACACCGGCGTCCAGGGCGGCCTGCGCGTAGAACTCGGCGGCCTGCTGCGAGCCCACCGGCAGGTAGCAGACCAGCACGTCGGCGCCGGACTCGCGCAGGGCGGCGACGACGTCGACCGGCTCCTCGTCGGACTCCTCGATGGTCGCCCGGTAGTACTTGCCCAGGCCGTCGAGGGTGGTGCCGCGCTGGACGGTCACGCCGAGCGGCGGCACGTCGGTGATCCGGATGGTGTTGTTCTCGCTGGCGACGATGGCCTCGGAGAGGTCCCGGCCGACCTTCTTGGCGTCCACGTCGAACGCGGCGACGAACTCGACGTCGGAGACGTGGTACTCACCGAAGCGGACGTGCATCAGGCCCGGCACGGACGTCGTCTCGTCGGCGTCCTTGTAGTACTCGACGCCCTGCACGAGCGAGGCCGCGCAGTTCCCGACGCCGACGATGGCGACCTTCACTGACCCCATGGATTCTCCTTCTCCCTGGACCCCTGGGGTCCGGTGGACGCGGACCGGGTGCGGTCCGCGCGTGGCTGAGGGGGACCGTCGGGTGCCGTGGCCGGCCCCGACGACTCCCTGCGTTCGGTATCGATCAGCTCGTTGAGCCACCGGACCTCGCGGTCCACGGACTCCAGGCCGTGCCGCTGCAGCTCGAGGGTGTAGCGGTCGAGCCGCTTGCGGGTCCGCGCCAGCGAGGCCCGCAGTCCCTCCCGCTGCTGCTCGACCGTGCGACGGCGACCCTCGAGGATCCGGAGCCGCACGTCGGCGGCGGTGTGCCGGAAGAACGCCAGGCGGACGCCGAAGAGCCCGCCGTCGTCGTACGCCTCCGGGCCGGTCTGCTCGACGAGCTCGTGGAAGCGCTCCTTGCCCTCCGCGGTGATCGTGTAGACGACCTTCCCCCTCCGGCCGGTGAGCGGTGGTGCATCGGCCGGCAGGAGAGCGTGCGGATGGGGCTCGTCGGTGGTGATGAGCCCGGCCGCACGCATCCGCTTGAGCGCGGGGTAGAGCGATCCGAACGAGATGCTGCGCATCCCCCCGAGCACCTCCGCGAGCTGCTTGCGCAGCTCGTAGCCGTGCATGGGGGACTGCTGGAGCAGGCCGAGGATGGCGAACTCGAGCATCGCCACTCCCCTCGTCCGGCGGTCCCGATGTATCGAGACGATATGTCGCGATGTATCGGCACGATACATTGGGCCGTGACATCGCGGTCCCCCGGATCGCACCGCGACCAGGAGCCGTCCCCGATGCGTGGAGCCGCTGCGAGGCCCCCTCAGGAGCGCGTCGGTGCGTACCCTGGCGGCCGTGCCCGGACGCCGATCCGTCGTGGACTACTCGCTGCAGCGGCGAGCCGTCCTCGCCGACGTGTACGCGGGCCGCACGGGTCTGTTCGAGGTCTGCGACGCCAGTCCCTACCTGTCCCGGGCGGCGAAGTACCACGGCGAACCGACGCCGGTCACCTGCCCGGTGTGCCGCAAGGAGCGGCTGACCCTGGTGAACTACGTGTACGGCGACACCCTCGGCCCGACCTCCGGCCAGGCGAAGACCGAGGCCGAGCTGGCCCGGATGGACGCCGCGCAGGAGGAGTTCTCCGTGTACTGCGTCGAGGTGTGCCGCGGCTGCGGCTGGAACCACCTCGACTGCTCGTACGTCCTGGGGAACGAGCCGGTGCCGGGGCAGCAGCCCCGGCGAGGGCGGCGCCGCGCAGCCACCGAGTAGCGCGCTCCGCCCCGGGGGTCCACCGTCACGGCGGACCCGCCCGTCACAGCAGTCACTGGGGGGCCGGCCGGGACGGGGATCTCCCCCGCTCCGCCTGCTGAACAGGCCACGCTGGAGTGGGCAGGTGCGCCGGTCCGCCGGCGCGCCGACGAAGACCAACAGTCGAGAACTGACAGAGAGGAGGCCTCGTGCCCTCCCACGACGAGACCTCGCCCGTCGCACCGCGCGCCGGATCGGTCCGCCGACCGGCGCCCGTGCGCACCCGGAGCACCGGCGGGGGTGGCCGCGGATCGGGCCGTCCGCCGGCCGGTGGGCGGGCGCGCACGACGGCCTCGCGGACCGGCGCGGGCGCACCGCCGCGTCCCACCGGCAGCCGACCGGCCGGCGGCCGCCCCGGCACCAAGGCCAAGGGCACGGCGGCCCGCAGCAAGAAGCAGAAGCGCAAGCGCCGGCTGAAGATCGCCGGCGGCATCATGGCCGGCCTGCTGGTGCTGCTCGGCGTCTTCGTCGGCGTCGTCTACGCCAGCACCGACGTGCCGAGCCCGGACTCGATCACCACCGCGCAGACGACGGTCATCTACTACTCCGACGGCACCACCGAGATGGCCCGCCTCGGCGACGAGAACCGGACCAACGTGCCGCTCGACCAGATCGCCGAGCCCGCGCAGAACGCCGTCCTGGCGGCGGAGAACCGCAGCTTCTACAGCGACCCGGGCATCTCGTTCACCGGCATCATCCGGGCCACCTGGAACAACCTGACCGGTGGCTCGACGCAGGGTGGCTCGACCATCACCCAGCAGTACGTGAAGAACGCGATCCTGCAGAACTCGGAGCAGACGTTCAGCCGCAAGTTCCAGGAGCTGTTCCTGGCCATCAAGCTGGACAACAACTACTCCAAGGAGCAGATCCTCGAGAACTACCTGAACACCATCTACTACGGCCGGGGCGCCTACGGCATCGAGGCGGCGGCCAACACCTACTTCGGCATCCCGGCCTCGCAGCTCACCGCGCAGCAGGGCGCGGTGCTCGCCGTCCTCATCCGGAGCCCGTCCCGCTACGACCCCGAGGTCAGCCCGCAGGACGCCCAGGACCGCTGGGGCCGGGTGCTCGACGCGATGGTCGAGGAGGGCTGGCTGTCCGGTGAGGAGCGGGCCGCCTCGACGTACCCGACGGTGCTGCCGAAGGCCGGCTCGTCCCTGGGCATGCCCCCCGGCCACGAGGGGATCATCGTCAACCGCGTCATCGACGAGCTGGAGAGCAAGCACGGCTACAGCGAGCAGCAGATCCGCGCGGGCGGACTGCGGGTCACCACGACGGTGGACAAGGGCTACCAGGACGCGGCGGTGGCCGCCATCGGCTCGGTCATGGACGGCGAGGACCGCGAGGTGCTGCGCCAGGCCCTCGTCGCCGTCGACCCGCGCACCGGTGCCATCCGCGCCTACCACGGCGGGGACACCGACTTCGACTACGCGCGCGCCCAGCGCCAGCCCGGTTCGTCGGTGAAGCCCTACGTCCTGGCCACGGCCCTGGAGCAGGGGATCAGCGTCACCGCTCGCCGCGACGGCAGCTCGCCGCAGGAGTTCCCCGACCGCGAGACCGAGGTCGTGAACTCCGGCGGCGCCTCGTGCGCGGCCTGCACCCTCCGCGAGGCGATCACCCGGTCGCTCAACACCACGTTCTACGGCCTCGCCTACGAGCTGGGCCCGGAGAACGTCCGGGAGACGATCATCAAGGCCGCCGACCTGCCCGAGGTCTGGGACAGCGGCCCCCTGGCGGACTACAAGACCCTGGCCAACGAGCAGGGCGGGACGGCGTCGTCGATCGGCATCGGCGAGTACGAGATGCGCCCGGTCGACCAGGCGCACGGGTTCGCCACCTTCGCCGCCGGCGGTGTCGAGCGGGACCCGTTCTTCGTGAGCAAGGTCAGCGACTCCGAGGGCACGACGCTGCTCGAGTACACCGGTGAGCAGGGCGAGCAGGTGTTCGACCCCGACATCGCGAACGACGTCACCTACGCGCTCACCGACGTCGCGTCCTACTCCCGGCGCGCCCTGCCCGACGGCCGCGAGGTCGCCAGCAAGACCGGTACGCAGGGCCTGGACCGCGAGAACAACTCCGACGCCTGGATGGTCGGCTACACGCCGTCCCTCTCGACGGCGGTGTGGATGGGCACCGACGGGCGGCAGCCCATCCTGGACGCGCGCGGGCGGATCATCTACGGCTCGGGTCTGCCCGGCGCGATCTGGCAGGAGTTCATGGCCACCGTGCTGGCGGGCACGCCGAAGGAGGACCTGCCCGACGAGCAGGTCATCGAGGGCGACACCGGCGAGGGCGTCCCCGAGCCCACGCCGGAACCCACGCCCACGGAGCAGGCGCCCCAGACGTCGGCCCCGCCGACGCGGACCCAGCCCGACCCGAACCTCGACTCCGACGGTGACGGCGTGCCGGACGTGAACGACCCGGCGCCGAACAACCCGGACATCCCGACCCCGCGGCAGCAACCCCAGCCGCCGGACCCCGGAGACGGGGGCGAGGAACCCGACCCGGACCCCGGCACCGGTGGTGGGGCGCCGGACCTGCCCGGCCAACCCGCCGAGCCGGGCGGCCAGGGCCGCTGACGCCGCGCCCGGCACACTGAACGGGTGAGCACGACCACGGACCCCTCCGGAGTTCCTCCGGAGGGGTCCGTGCGCGTTCCACGTGGAACGACCGGGCCATCGCGCCCCGACCGCGTGGTGCCCTCCTGGGCCGACCCCGTCGTCGCCCAGGCCAGCGAGGCCGTCGGCGGCCCCTGGGGCCGGCACGCGGCAACCGGCCGGGCGGCGTTCTGGACGCCGCTGCGGGTGTGCCTCCTCTTCGCCACCTGCGTCCTCGCCCTCGCCTGGGCCAAGCAGGCGCCGTGCTCGTCGGGCGACTGGAGCGGCTCCCGCCAGTACACGCACCTCTGCTATTCCGACGCCGTCCCGCTGTTCGGCAGCTACGGGCTCGGGGAGGGGGCGCTGCCCTACCTGGACGCCCGGGTGGAGTACCCCGTCCTGATCGGCGCGCTCATGGCCCTCGCCGCCGCCGGCGCCCGGGTCTACGCGGGCGCGGCCGACGCGTTCGGCCTGCTGCCGGACGGGCCGTCGGTCCAGGTCTTCACCGTGCTGACCTGCCTGCTGCTCTCCGCCTGCGCGCTGCTCGTCGTCCGCGCTGTCCTCGGGCTGGCCGGCCGCCGGCCGTGGGACGCCGCGATGGTGGCGCTCTCACCGGTCCTGCTCGTGCACGCCTTCACCAACTGGGACCTGCTGGCCGTCGCGCTGGCGACCTTCGGCATGCTCGCCTGGGCGCGCGCCCGACCCCTGCTCGCGGGCGTGCTGCTCGGCCTCGCCGTCGCCGCGAAGTTCTACCCCGTGCTCCTGCTCGGCGTGCTGTTCGCGCTGTGCCTGCGGGCCGGGCGGCTGCGGGCCTGGGCCACGGCGGTCGCCGCGGCCGCCGTCGCGTGGGCGGTGGTGAACGTGCCCGTGGCGGTGCTGGCCCCGACCAACTGGTCGTGGTTCTTCGTCTTCAGCCGGGAGCGTGCCGCCAACCCGGAGTCGATCTGGGCCATCGCGCTGCACGCCACCGACGGGCGCATCCTCGACGGGCCGCTCGGCCCGGGTGAGGCCCCGACGGTGCTCAACGCGGTCGTCACCGGGTGCCTGCTCGCGCTCGCGGCCGGCGTCGCCTGGCTCGCGCTGGCCGCGCCGGTGCGCCCGCGCGTGGCGCAGCTGGCGTTCGTGCTCGTCGCCGGGTTCCTGCTGCTGAACAAGGTGTGGAGCCCGCAGTTCTCGCTGTGGCTGCTCCCGCTCGCCGTGCTGGCGCTGCCGCGCTGGCGGCCGCTCCTGCTGTGGCAGGCCACCGAGGTGCTGGTGTGGGTGGTCACGATGCTGCACTACCTGGGCACCGACAACCGCGGGATCGAGGTCGAGTGGTTCTTCCTCGGCGTGCTCGTCCGTGACGTCGCCGTCGTCGTGCTCATGGCCCTCGTCGTGCGCGAGGTGCTCTCCCCGGACCGCGACGTCGTCCGGATCAGCTGGCCGGGGACCGACGACCCGGCCGGCGGGGTGCTGGACCACGCGCGCGACCGGTGGGTGCTGCGCGGGTGGCGGCTGGGTTCAGCCGCCCAGGGCAGAACGGAGGAGCGCGATCTCCTCGGCGTGCGCGGCCGCGTCGCCGGGGGTCTCGAGGACGATCGGGCAGTCCGCCGCCCGGGCCACCTCGACCAGTAGCTCCAGGGGGATCTCGCCGTCGGCCAGCGGCGCGTGCCGGTCCCGGCTCGAGCCGTGCGGATCGCGGCTGTTGTTCAGGTGGACCAGGTCGATCCGGCCTGTGCGGGCGCGGACGTCGTCGACCACCGTGGCCAGGTCCCAGCCGGCCGCCCACGCGTGGCAGGTGTCGAGGACGAAGCCGGCGCCGAACCCGCCGACGGCGTCGAACAGCCGGTCGAGGGCGTCGAGGTCGCGGGCCATCGCGTTGCCGCCACCGGCGGTGTTCTCGATGAGCACCGGGAGCGGGAAGCCGCCGTCCTTCTCCTGGTAGGCGAAGGTCTTGCGCCAGTTGTCGACCCCGACGGCCGGGTCGTCCTCGGCCAGCACGTGCCCGCCGTGCACGACCAGACCGAGGGCACCGAGGGCCGCCGCCGCGGTGGCGTGCGCGGCCAGCAGCTTGCGGCCGGGGACGCGGATCCGGTTGTTCGTGGTCGCCACGTTGAGCATGTAGGGCGCGTGCACCACCACCACGACGTCCGAGGCGAGCAGGTCGGCCTGGTCGGGCCGGGGCTGGGGGTTCTTGTAGCTCTGCGGGTCGGTGAGGAACACCTGGACGCCGTCGGCGTCCATCTCCGCGGCGCGAGCGAGGGGTCCGCCGCCCTCGAGCTCGTTCTCGTCGGTCAGGCCGCGTCCCACGTGTACGCCGATCGGGTGTCTCGCCACGCTCGCCGACCCTAGTTCGTGCCCGGATTCAGGTTTAGGCGTAACCGCACTCACACATCATCGTTCTTGCAGCGTGACGGGGGTTACTCCCCAGTAGGGGAGCGAAGGTCCCAGCGCACAACGGAGGTAGGGCAGACGATGGCAACCGGTCGGATCCGTCGAACCGCGAGGCGCGGGATCGCCGTCGCCGTCCTCGGCTGGCTCGTCGCGGCCGCATGCTCGATCCTCATGGCGCCCAGCGCCGCGGCTGCCCCGTCGAAGGCCGTGACGATCGAGATCCGCAACCTGACGCCGCCGGTGGCCAGCGTCGAGTCCGGCGGCACGGTCACCTTCGTCAACCGCATCCCGCCGACCAACCAGACGGGGATCTCGCTCCCGCTGCTCGGCGGTGTGTCGGCGACGGTCTACACCGACGTCTCGGTGAACTTCTTCGGCCAACAGCAGAACCTGGCGCTCAACCAGAGCGCCACCTACACGTTCACGGCCCCGGCCACGACCGGGATCATCACGTACACGTACCGGATCGTGCCGCAGGCC
Organism: Bacillus sp. AZ43; assembly: GCA_004570425.1. Classification (GTDB taxonomy): domain Bacteria; phylum Actinomycetota; class Actinomycetes; order Mycobacteriales; family Geodermatophilaceae; genus Blastococcus_B. The sequence goes on along the minus strand of SPQJ01000002.1, from coordinate 201,592 downwards.
GGCCTGGCGGTGAACCTGGTCAACCAGGTCGTCGACGCCGTCTCCGCGCTCCTGCCGCCGCTGCCGGCGCCGACGCCCTACGTCGTGCAGACGCTGCTGCCCGCCGCCCCGAACCTGCCGAGCCTGAACCTGCCCCAGCTCCCCCAGGTGGCCATCCCGTCGCTGCCGTCCGGGCAGGTCCCCGGTCAGGGCACCGGCCCGGCGCCCACTCCCGGTGGACCGGTCCCCGGCGCGACCGGTGGCGCGCCGCTGGCCTCCTCGACGCCGGGCGACGTCTACGCGTACGAGACCGACCTCGGCGCCCCGCGGATGTCGCCGTCCGACGTGGTCGCCGCCGCGGCCTTCGACCCGGCGCGGTTCTTCGTGCCGGGCAACAGCCTGGGCGGTGCCGACCGGGCCGACGCCGGCAGCGGCGCCGGTGGCGTCGCCGGCAGCTACGACGGCGCGTCGGTCCCGGTCTTCGGCCAGCTCGCCGGCCTCGACTCGACGGCGCTGGAGGAGGCGGACGCCGTCACCGAGAGGTCGGCGCAGTCCGCTCCGGCGCAGACGCTGCCGGCCGCCGCGCTCGCCGCGGTCGTCGCGCTGGCCGCCGTCACCGCGGCCCTCGTCCGCACCCACCAGGCGTCGCGCGCCACCCGCTAGGCACCGTCCGGCCCGCGGCCGTCGTCCCCCTGTGGACGGCGGCCGCGGCCGTTCCCGGGCCCGCTGGTAGCCTGGGGCCGCGCGTTCCGGCTCTCGTCCGAGGTGGCCGGGGCGCGCGACGCATGCACGACCCTCCTGCTGCAGATGCCCTGCAGCCGCCGAGACCAGAGGAGGTGGGGTTCTCCCATGCGTAACTACGAGCTGATGGTCATCCTCGACCCCGATCTCGAGGAGCGCACGATCGCGCCCTCGCTCGACCGGTTCCTGACCGTCGTCACCAAGTCCGGTGGCACCGTGAAGACCGAGATCTGGGGCCGTCGTCGCCTGGCCTACGAGATCAAGAAGCAGGTCGAGGGCATCTACGCCGTCATCGACATCCAGGCCGAGCCCGCCGCGGTCGCCGAGCTGGACCGCCAGCTCAACCTGAACGAGTCGGTGCTGCGCACGAAGCTGATGCGGCCCGAGGTCCACTGACCATGGCCGGCGAAACCGTCATCACCGTCATCGGCAACCTGACCGCCGATCCGGAGCTGCGCTTCACGCCGTCGGGCGCCGCCGTCGCCAACTTCACCGTCGCGTCGACGCCCCGCACCTTCGACCGTCAGTCGCAGGAGTGGAAGGACGGCGAGGCGCTGTTCCTCCGCTGCAACGTGTGGCGGCAGGCGGCCGAGAACGTGGCCGAGTCGCTCACCCGCGGCTCGCGGGTCATCGTCAGCGGCCGCCTCAAGCAGCGCTCCTTCGACACGAAGGAAGGCGAGAAGCGCACCGTCATCGAGCTCGAGGTCGACGAGATCGGCCCGTCGCTCCGCTACGCCACCGCGAAGGTCACCCGTGCCTCGCGCGGTGAGGGTGGCGGCGGCTTCGGTGGCGGCGGCGGTGGCGGCTTCTCCGGTGGCGGCGGCGGTGGCGGCGGCGCGAGCGACCCCTGGTCGACGCCCGCCGGGCCGTCCGACGAGCCCCCCTTCTGATCTCACCCCTGTACTGAACTCTGGAGAACCCAGTGCCCAAGCCCCCCATCCGCAAGGTCAAGAAGAAGGTCTGCCAGTTCTGCAAGGACAAGGCGACCTACATCGACTACAAGGACACGACGCTGCTGCGGAAGTTCATCTCCGACCGCGGCAAGATCCGTGCCCGCCGCGTCAGCGGCAACTGCAGCCAGCACCAGCGTGACGTCGCCACGGCCGTGAAGAACAGCCGCGAGATGGCACTGCTGCCCTACACCTCGACGGCGCGCTGATCATGAGCACGATGAAGCTGATCCTCACCCAGGAAGTCACCGGTCTCGGGACCTCGGGCGACACCGTCGAGGTCAAGGGTGGCTACGGCCGCAACTACCTCCTCCCCCGCGGGCTGGCCATCAAGGCCACCCGTGGCGCGGAGAAGCAGGTGGAGTCGCTGCGCCGGGCGCGTGCCGCCCGGGACGTGGCCTCGCTCGAGGACGCGCAGGCCCTGGCCGGTCGTCTCTCCGAGCTCACCGTCCGCGTGCCGGCGCGTGCCGGCGAGGGCGGCCGCCTGTTCGGTCGCGTCACCACCGCCGACGTCGTCAACGCCGTCACCGCGGCCGGTGGCCCGGAGCTCGACCGTCGCCGGATCGAGCTGCCGAGCAGCGTCAAGACCACGGGGGAGCACACCGTCACCGTGCGGGTGCACCCGGAGGTCTCGACCCAGCTGACCATCGAGGTCGTCCCCGGCTGAACCAGCCGACCCAGCACCGCCCGCGAGGGGCGTCGGACTCCGGTCCGGCGCCCCTCGCGGCGTCCGTGCCGGGCCCTAGGAGACGGCGGTCGCCTCGAGCTCGACCATCAGCTCCGGGAAGGCGAGCCGGGTGATCCCGAGCAGCGTGCTCGCCGGCATGACCCCGGCACGGCGGAACCGCTCGACCATCGACCCGTAGCACGCGAAGAACCCGTCGACGTCGACCGTGTAGATGTTCATCCGCACCACGTGGGCGAGCGTCATGCCCGCGCCGGCGAGCACGGCCTCGACGTTGTCGAGCGCCATGGCCACCTGGGCGGCCATGTCACCGGGGTGCTGCGGCACGCCGTCGGCCGACATGGCCGTCTGGCCGGAGCACACCAGGACCCGGCTCCCTCCACGACCTCGGCCTGGTTGAACCCCATGGCGACCGACCACGGCCACGGGTTGACCGCTGTGCGGCTCGGCGTCATCGCTGCTGCTCCCCTCCTCGACCGTCGCGCCGGTGCGCGACGGGCCACCGATGCTGGCCCGTCCGGCGGCGCCGTGGGGCGCTCGCGTGCGTCCCGCACCGTGCCGCCCACGCCGCTCGCGGGGGGTGCGCGGGCCGCCCGATGGGCGCCTGTGACTCGTGGTGCGGCGCGCCGGAAATTTCTTGTGCACTTTCTTCCGTCCACAGCCGGTGGAGGCGGTTCCCGCAGGTGACGGGCGGGGGGACGGCGGGTGACCGCCTCGTGTCCCCCGACCTCTCCACATGTCGACAGGCGTGAATCCACCGACTTGTCCACAAGTTGTGCAGATCGACGTGCACACCGGTGTTGGACGCGGGTCCCCCCGGCTTCCTAACGTCCTCCCCAGCTGCCGCCGGGCGCCGGAGAACTGTCGGTGTCCGGCGGTAGCAATGACCGACGAACGTTCGGTCCGGCGGCGCCCGCCGAGCTCCGGCTTCCCCACGGAGTGGTGGCTGCGGGCGCGCCCAGCACGGAGATGGAGGAACCCTCGTGGCAGTGGCCGACGAACTCAGCCGGCCCTCAGCGACGGCGCCGGCGTACGACCGGCAGCCCCCGCAGGACATCCCCGCCGAGCAGTCCGTGCTCGGCGGCATGCTGCTCAGCAAGGACGCGATCGCCGACGTCGTCGAGGCCCTGCAGGGCGCCGACTTCTACCGGCCCGCCCACCAGATCATCTTCGACTGCATCCTCGACCTCTACGGCCGGGGCGAGCCCGCCGACGCGATCACCGTCGCCGCCGAGCTCAACCGCACCGACCAGCTGGCCAAGATGGGCGGCGCGGTCTACCTGCACACCCTGATCGCCTCCACGCCCACCGCGGCCAACGCGGGCTACTACGCGGCCATCGTGGCCGAGCAGGCCGTCCTGCGGCGGCTGGTGGAGGCCGGCACCCGCGTCGTCCAGCTGGGCTACGGCGCGGCCGGCGGCAAGGGCGATGTCGACGACATCGTCGACCGGGCGCAGCAGGAGATCTACGACGTCACCGAGAAGCGGATGAGCGAGGACTACTCGCGCCTCGAGGACATCCTGCAGCCGACCATGGACGAGCTGGACGCCATCGCCTCCCGTGGTGGCGTGAGCCGCGGTGTGCCGACCGGCATCCGCGACCTCGACGAGCTCACCAACGGCCTGCAGGCCGGCCAGATGGTCGTCATCGCCGCGCGACCGGGTGTCGGCAAGTCCACGCTGGGCCTGGACATCGCGCGCTCCGCGTCGGTCAAGCACCACCTGCCGGCCGCCATCTTCTCGCTGGAGATGAGCAAGCACGAGATCACCATGCGTCTGCTGTCGGCGGAGGCGAAGGTCCCGCTGCACCACATGCGCGCGGGCACCCTGTCGGACGAGGACTGGTCGAAGCTGGCCCGCCGCATGGGCGAGATCGCCGACGCCCCGCTCTACATCGACGACTCCCCGAACATGACGATGATGGAGATCCGCGCCAAGGCGCGGCGGCTCAAGCAGCGCAACGACCTCAAGCTCGTGGTCATCGACTACCTGCAGCTGATGACGTCGGGCAAGCGGGTCGAGAGCCGCCAGCAGGAGGTCTCGGAGTTCTCCCGTGCGCTCAAGCTGCTGGCCAAGGAGCTCGAGGTCCCGGTCATCGCGATGTCGCAGCTCAACCGTGGTTCCGAGCAGCGTCAGGACAAGAAGCCGATGCTGTCGGATCTCCGCGAGTCCGGCTCGATCGAGCAGGACGCCGACATGGTCATGATGATCCACCGCGAGGACATGTACGAGAAGGAGTCCCCGCGGGCCGGCGAGGCCGACATCATGCTGGTCAAGCACCGCAACGGCCCCACCGCGAACGTCACGGTCGCCTTCCAGGGTCACTACAGCCGCTTCGTGGACATGGCGAACTGACGTGTCCGTCGCCGTCGCGCCGGGCGTGACCGTCCTGGAGGTCGCCGTCCGGGCCGCCGGCTCGCCCAGCCAGGAGCGGCTGGGCCGGATCGCCGCCATGCTGCGGGACGCCGAGATGGCCGCGCACCCCTCCGCCCGCCGGAAGCGCTGAGGCGGGCGTCAGGCGCTGGTGTCCGGGCGTCGTTCCGCACGCGCCATGGCGAAGCCGTGCGCCGTGCGCAGCAGGTCCCGTACGGCCACGTCGGTGCGCGGGCCGGGCTCGACGACGGCGAGCCAGCCGAGATGGCCGTACACCGGGTGCGGCATGACGACGTCGGGTGTCGCCGGATCGAGGTCCTCGGCGCCCGCGTCGCGCGGGGCGCGCCCGATCCATCGGCGGAACTCGGTGGCGCCGGCCGCGATGTTGACCCGGAAGGCCCCCGGCCTGTCGAGCCGGGAGCGGGTGTCGTCCGGGTAGTCCTTGGTCACGACGGTCGCGAACGGCTGCGTGCGGGGCACGGCCCCGTCGGGCGCGTAGTAGAAGAACACGTCGCCCCACGCGATCTCCGGCGAGCCGTCAGCTGGTTGCGGGGCGAGGACCAGGACGCCGCCCAGGCCCCGCACGTGGTCGATGATGTCGTCGATGCCCATGCCTCTAGCGTGACCCTCATGTGCTTGTGGGGACTTCTTGACCGTCGTGCCGCATGAGTCCATCGCGAAGTCGCAAGTCGGCGCTCCGCACCGTCGACGTCGCGCGCAGAGTGGGGTACTCCGTCCAGCAGGTGCGCGACCTGGAGAACGCCGGCGTGCTGCCGCCGGCGACGCGCAGCCCGGCCGGGTACCGCGCGTACGCGGAGGAGCACGTGCGTGCGGCTCAGGCCTACCGACTGCTCGCGGCCGCGGTCGGACCGGTGGAGGCACGGACCATGATGCGCGCGGCATACCGCTCGCCGACGGAGCTGCTGCACCGGCTCGACGAGGCCCACGCGGCCCTGCATGCGCAGCGCCGTGACCTCGCGCTGGCCGTGGCGGCGGCAGGCAGCATCGCGGCCGAGCGCATCGACGACCCCCGCCCGGCGGATGCGATGACGATCTCGGAGCTGGCCGGCGCACTGGGCCTCCGGCCGTCCACGCTGCGGCACTGGGACGCGGAGGGCCTGGTGGTGCCGCAGCGCGTCTCGGCCGGCGGCGCGCGGAGCTACTCGCCCCGTGACGTCCGGGATGCCCGGATCGTCAGTCAGCTCCGGTGGGCCGGCCATGGGATCGGCCCGTTGAAGGAGCTGCTGCCGCAGCTGCGCAGCGCGGAGCGGTGGGCAGACGTGGTGTCCCGCCTGGAGGAGCGGGAGGCCGCGCTGGACGCACGCTCGCGCGCGTTGCTGCAGGCGGCGGCGGCCCTGTGGGCAGTGCTCGAGGCATCGACGGAGGACGCGGCCCCGCACCCCGACGTCCCAGGACCTCAGCCGGACGGCGGGACCAGCGATCCGGGGTCGTAGTGGTCGAGGAACTCGGTCACGGGGCGGCGGAACCACTGGTACGCGCCCTCGACGACGGCCTGCGGCCAGTCCCACCAGGCGATGCGCAGGAGGCGCTCGACGGCGTCGTCCTCGAAGCGCTTGCGGATGACGCGCGCCGGGACCCCGGCGACGACCGAGTAGGGCGGCACGTCGGCCGTGACCAGCGCCCGGGCACCCACGATGGAACCGGTTCCCACCGTGACGTTCCCGAGGACGGTGGCTCCGTAGCCGATCCAGACGTCGTCGCCGATCACCTGGCGCTCGCCGGTGGTGCCGGGCGGGAGTTCGTCGAACGGCTCGTCGGGCACGAGGATGCCGATCGGGAAGGTGGTGGCGGTCTCCGGACGGTGCATGCCACGCAGCGACAGCTGGAACTCCTCGCCCGTCTCGTCGAAGAGACGGGAGCCCGGCACCAGGAGGCGGACCTCGTCGGCGACCGAGCAGTAGGCGCCCAGCTCGACGCTGTTCTGCGGCGAGTACGTCTCGGCCAGCGCGCCGAGGCCGGTGTAGGTCGCCGGGCCCTTGGTCACGCCCCGCCAGCGGGCATGGGGGCGGCGCACGCGGTCGCGGACGGTTCCGGCGCCGGTCACGGCCGTGACGGGGACGCCCGCCGAGGCGGCCCAGCGGAGCAGCGCGGGGACGGGGTCGTGCCCGGTCCCGTCCGGTGCGTCGTCCGCCCACGCGCGGCGCAGCAGGGCGGCCGGTGCGGCGGCGTGCGGCGCCGGGTCCTCGGGGGCGGCGACGACGACGCCGCCGTCCCTGCGCACGGCCGCGGCCATCGTGATGACCGCCGGGGGGACGGGGCAGGAATCCGTCCCGCCGAACCAGACGACGTCGCCGGTAGCCGCCTCGAGGCCCGCGCGCAGCGCGGCCGAACGGTCGGCGCCGGGGGCCCGCAGGATCAGCGCGCCGTCCACGGCGAGGAGGAACGTGGCGACGTCGGGACGTCCGGAGCTGTCGACGACGACGATCTCGACGCTCCCGTCCGCGGCCTCCGCCTCGGCGACCGCGTGGACGAGCGCCTGCAGCGACGCGTCCACCGCCGCTGCCCGGGTGTCCGCGACGGCGATGATGGTGATGCCCACACCCGGACGCTAATCCCCGCGCGGAGCCGCGCCGGGCACCGAACCGCAGGCACGACGCGGAGAGGCCCAGGACCGCGTGGGTCCTGGGCCTCTCCGGGCGACGACGGGCCGGCTCAGGCGGCGGCGGGCGCCTTCGACAGCTGCCGTCGGACCTGCTTGCCGCCGAACGTCATGCGGGCGAGCTTGAGCAGCTGGGCCGGGGCGTTCCTCGGCGTGGTCTCGGCCAGCCACCCGTTCGGCAGCGAGAGCCGGATGACCTTGTGCCAGGCGCTCGCGACCTGCTTGGGCAGCGGAGCGGTGTGGTACGTCAGGCCGTAGCGGTCGAAGATGTCCTTCACCTTCGGCGCGATCTCGGCGTACCGGTTGCTGGGGATGTCCGGGAACAGGTGGTGCTCGACCTGGTGGCTCAGGTTGCCGGTCATGATGTGCATGGCCTTGCTGCCCGAGATGTTGGCCGAGCCGAGCATCTGGCGCAGGTACCACTCACCGCGGGTCTCGCCGTCGATCGACTTCTTCTCGAAGGTCTCGACGCCCTCGGGGAAGTGGCCGCACATGATGACCGAGTGCGACCACAGGTTGCGCACGACGTTGGCGGTGAAGTTCGCGGCCAGCGTCGGCAGGAACGAGGGGCCCGACAGCAGCGGGTGGGCCAGGTAGTCCTTGCCGGCCTGGTTGCGGATCTTCTTGAGCACCTGCTTGGCGGCGGCCCGGAACTCGGGGTTCTGCCGGCGCTTCTTCGTCGCCAGGTTCTTGCCCAGCTCCAGGTCGTAGGCGGCGATGCCGTACTCGAAGAAGCAGGCGTTGATGAAGTTCCACAGCGGCTGCGCCAGGTACAGCGGGTGCCACTTCTGGTCCTCGTCGACGCGCATGATGCCGTAGCCGAGGTCGTTGTCCTTGCCGATCACGTTCGTGTACGTGTGGTGCAGCTCGTTGTGCGAGTGCTTCCACTGCTCGGCCGGGCTGGCCATGTCCCACTCCCACGTCGTGGAGTGGATCTTCGGGTCGCGCATCCAGTCCCACTGGCCGTGCAGGATGTTGTGCCCGATCTCCATGTTCTCGAGGATCTTGGCGACCGACAGGCCCACGGTGCCGACGACCCACGCCGGCGGGAACATCGAGGCCAGCAGGACGGCGCGGCTGCCGAGCTCCAGCTTGCGCTGCACGTCGATGACGGTGCGGATGTACCTGGCGTCGTCCTCGCCGAGGCTGTCGCGCACCTCCTGGCGGATCTCGTCGAGCTCCTTGCCGATGATCTCGATGTCCTCGGCGGACAGGTGCTCGATGGGGTTCTCGGACTTCTTCTGCAGAGCGGTCATGGCTGGCTCCTCGGGTTGGAGGTCAGTGGTCGATGTCGCAGGCGCCGGCGACGGCGCTCACGCAGGTCTGGATGAGGACGCCGTCGCCGGGGGCGGCGACGGTCAGCTCGCCGTTGCGCAGGTCGCGCACGGCGCCCTCGCGCAGCGGCAGCACGCAGCCGTAGCAGATGCCCATGCGGCAGCCGCTCGGCATGAGGACGCCGGCCTCCTCGGCGGCGTCGAGGATCGGGGTGGCCCCGTCGGCCTCGAGCGTGGTGCCGGTCTTCGTGAAGCTCACGGAGCCGCCCTCCCCCGTGACGAGGACGGTGGGCCGGAAGCGCTCGGTGTAGAGCCGGTCGGAGAGGCCGGCGGCCGCCCAGTGCTCCTCCAGCGCCTCGAGCATCCCGACGGGGCCGCAGGCCCAGGTGGAGCGCTCGTGCAGGTCGGGGACGAGGTCGGCGATGGACCGGGCGTCGAGCATCCCGGCGGAATCGGTGTGCTGCTCGATGAGGGTGATCCGACCCTCGGCCGCCATCCGGCGCAGGTCCGGCCCGAAGACGACGTCGTCCGCCGTGGGCGCGGAGTGCACCAGGACGACGTCGGTCAGCTCGGGGTGGTTGCGGAGGATGCCCATGACCGGCGTGATGCCGGACCCGGCGGTGACGAACAGCGTCTTGTCGGGGCGCTGCTCGGGCAGGCAGAACTCGCCGGTGGCCTGGTCGAGCTGCACGATCGTGCCCGGCTTCGCGCGGTGCACCAGGTGGTTGCTGACCTTGCCGCCGGGGATGGCCTTCACCGTGATGGCGATGCAGCCGTCGGTGCGGGTCAGGTCGGAGGTGATCGAGTAGGCGCGCCACTGGCGGACGCCGTCGACGTCGATCCCGATGCGGACGTACTGGCCGGGGGTGTGCGGGCGCCAGCTGCGGCCGGGGCGGATCACGATCGTGGCCGCGTCGCGCGTCTCGTGCTGGATCGCCTCGATGCGGCCGCGCAGGTCGGCGCCCGAGCGGAGCGGGTCGACGAGGTCGAGGTAGTCCTGCGGGAGCAGCGGGGTGGTGACGAACTCGGCGAGCTTCAGCACCCGGTCCCGGAAGGCCGCACCTCGCACGCCCAGGCGTGGCCGGGCCTGCGTGGGCCTCGGATCGGTGGTCGTCATACGTAGAAGGTTGTCCAGCCGAGCAGCCGGTTACCTGTGTGTTCCACGTGAATCGAACGGTAGATTCTGTTCCCTGCGAACAAGAGGGGCGGAATGACGAGCGAGCCGACCGCGATTCCTGGCGACGTCGCACAGGCGATGCGCGACGAGCTGCCGTCGGTGGCCGAGCGGACCGTCGCCGAGATCATCGTCGAGGTGCCCAGCTACGCGGAGGCGTTCACCGGGCGCATGGGGCAGAAGATCGCCGATGCGGTCGAGCTGGCGTTGGGCGGCTTCCTGGAGCTGGCGACGGCGACGAGCGGGGTCGACCCCGGCACCCCGATCGGCCCGGCGCTGGCCGCGGCGTACGACCTGGGCCGCGGGGAGGCGCGCAGCGGCCGTTCCATGGACGCGCTCCTCGCCGCCTACCGCGTGGGCGCCCGGGTGTCCTGGCGGGAGATGAGCGCGACGGCCGTCGGCGCGGGGCTGTCGGTGGAGCAGCTGGCCCGGTTCGCCGAGCTGGTGTTCGCGTTCATCGACCAGCTCTCGGCCGCCAGCGTGGCCGGGCACAGCGACGAGCTGACCACGACCGGGCGCGTGCGGGAGCGCTACCTGGAGCGGCTGGCCACGCTGCTGCTCGCCGGCGCCCCTGCGGACGACCTGGTGGCGGCCGCGGAACGCGCCGACTGGCCGCCACCCCGGACGCTGACCGCCGTCCTCCTGCCGGAGCCGAAGGTCCGCGGGGCGATGGTGTCCCTCGACGGGCGCACCCTGCGGACGCCGGACGAGGGGTCCGACCGCGCCGGCGACGGCGAGCTGATGGTGCTGCTCGTGCCCGACGCGGAGGGGCGCTCGCGGCCGGCGCTGCTCCGCTCGCTCGAGGGACGGGACGCCGTCGTCGGCCCGCCCCGGCCGTGGACCGAGGCGCAGGGCTCGTACGCGCGGGCCCGCCGGGCGCTCGACCTGGGGCTCGGGGCCGAGGGCAGCGAACCGCTGGACACCGACGCGCGGCTGGCCGACCTGGTGCTGCGCGCCGACGAGCCGGCGCTGGCCGACCTCCGGGCCCGCGCCCTGGCCCCGCTGGCCGAGCTGAGCCCCGGTGCGCGGGAGAAGCTCACCGAGACGCTGCGCGCGTGGCTGCTGCACCACGGCCGCCGGGAGAAGATCGCCGAGGAGCTGTTCGTCCACCCGCAGACCGTGCGCTACCGGATGGGGCAGCTGCGCGAGCTCTTCGGGCGGCGCCTGGAGGACCCACGAACGGTGCTCGACCTGACCGTGGCGCTGGGGGTGGAGCCCGGTCCCCGGGCATGATCGCCCCATGACCGTCGACCTGGCCGCGGCCGCGGACTTCCTCGCCGGGAACGCGCGGGTCCTCGACCGACGGCGCTTCGACCTGCTGTTCGGCGACGGCGGAGCCGAGCCCGTGCTGGCCGCGGTCGACGGCTACCGGAACCCCGACGGCGGCTACGGCTGGGGGCTGGAGCCCGACCTGCGCTCGCGCACCAGCCAACCGGGTGGGGCCTTGCACGCGTTCGAGGTGTTCGCGGACGTGGGGGAGGCGGCGTCCTACCGGGCCATGGAGCTCGGCGACTGGCTGGCGTCGGTGGGCCTTCCCGACGGCGGACTGCCCTTCGCGCTGCCCGTGCCCGACCCGGCGGCGTGCGCTCCGTTCTGGGTGGGGGCCGACCCGACCGTCTCGTCCCTGCAGATCACCGCCGTCGTCGCGGGTGCGGCCCACCACGCCGCGACCCGCATCCCGGCGCTGGCGGAGCACCCGTGGCTGACGACGGCGACCGACCACTGCCTGCGGGTCGTCGCCGATCTGCCCGCGGCCCCGCACCCGATGGAGCTCGCGTTCACCGTCCAGTTCCTCGACGCGGCCTCGCGGACCCGTCCGCAGGCGGCGGAGGCGCTGGAGCGGCTGCGGGCCTGGGTCCCGGCCGACGGCGTGCTGCACGTGACCGGCGGCGCCGACGACGAGTTCATGCGGCCACTCGACTTCGCTCCCTTCCCCGACGGCCCCGCGCGGTCGCTGTTCGGGCCGGGGGTCGTCGACGCCGAGTTCGAGCGGCTGGTCGGCGGGCAGCAGGCAGACGGTGGCTGGGCCGTCGACTTCGACAGCTACTCCCCCGCCGCGACGCTCGAGTGGCGCGGGCACCGCACGGTGCAGGCGCTGATCCTGCTCCGCGCCAACGGCGTCATCTGACCCGCCGCGCTCTCCCGGCGGAATCCCACGTAGGTCACAGGTGCCTGCCAGCTTCCCCACCGACCCTGGGCGCATCCGTTCCTCCGGTCGATCACCGTCGTCCCGAGCGGGTCGCTCAGAACGGCGGGGGGTCGTCGCCGGGCGGTCGTGTGGGTGACGCGACCCCCGGCGGCGGCGCCGTGCCCGGCGGCCGGGTCGTCCGGGTGACGCCGCTCGGTGTGGTCACCGACAGGATCCCGTCGGCGGTCATCGCGAACCGCCAGCCGCGGGCGTGGGTCTTCAGCCGGTTGTGCCGGCGGCACAGGCAGCAGAGGTTCGCGCAGTCGGTGGCACCGCCCTCGGCGTGCGGGAGCACGTGGTCCAGGTCGGCCCACGCGGCGCGGCTGCGGCATCCGGGATGGCGGCAGCTCCGGTCCCGGGTGCGGAGGAAGCGTTCCTGCGCGGGCGAGTGGCGGTACCGGTCGACCGGCGGGGGCCGGTCGAGCACGGGGCAGTCGCACCCGCCGCCCGGGTGATCCGGGCAGCCGCGGCGGGCCAGACGCTCCAGCTCCGGCCGCGTGACGGTCGCGCGGAGCGTGCCGTCGTCGTCGACCAGAGCGATGTCGAGCGTGCCACCGGTCGGCGCCTGGAGGCCGCCCGGGCAGAGGGCATCGAGCTGGCCGAGGAGCTCACGCAGCTGGTCGGCCGTGATCGGCTGACCGTCCACCTCTCCGGGTTCCACCGGTTCGGCCCCCGGGTGGTCGCACGGCGGGTGGCTCAGCGTGGTCAGGGGCGCGATCACCGTCAGAGCCGCCGTCACCGACGGCCCCGAAGCTTCCCTGCGCCGCAGCACCCGGTCGCTCAGCACCATCGCCCTCAGGACGCCGATCGGCCGCGGATCACCTGCCTTCTTGGCCGCTCGCGCCTCCGCGTCCACGCTGCCCAGGACGGCGGCCGCCTCGGGTGCGGGCAGGAAGGCGCGCAGTTCGGTCATCCCGTCGCCGGCTCCGCGCAGGGTCACGTCGGCGGCCCGCATCGCGTCCTTCCGGCGCCGTTCCGCCGCGGCGGCGTCCAGCCGCATCAGCTCGCTGCGGGTGAGGGCCCGCAACCTCGAGACCGACAGTTCCGCGGCTCGCGGCACGACGGCGGCCTCCACCTGGGCGACGATCGCGGGTTCGGTGTCCCGCGCCGGCCAGCCGAGCTCGCGGGCGAGTGCCCGGGCCCGTGGCCAGTCGAGCACGCCCTCGGACAGTGCGGCCAGCGTCGACGGCAGCCGGTGGACCAGGGTCAGCGAGTCCTCCGCCAGCTCGCTGGCCTCGGCCCGCGAGCAGTTGAGGATCAGGGCCAGCTCGTCGGGCAAGAACTCGCCCACCCCGGGCAACCGGTCCTCTCCCTGGTCGTGCGCCCACTCGGGGGACGCCGCGCCGATCGACCCCGGCGGCCGGTCGCCGGCGTCCGAGCGGTCGTGGGCCAGTCCCGCCACCATCTCGACGCGGTAGGCGAAGAGCCGGCCCTGCGCCCGGTGGATGCGCTGCAGCTCGCTCGCCCGCTCCTCCGGTGTCCGACGCGGCACGGGCAGGACGACGACGGGCGCGGTCCTCAGCGCGGCGATGTCGTCGTGGTCGAACACGTGATCGAGGATAGGGGTCCCCACCGACAGTTCTCGCAGGTCGAACGGCGGTTCGGCCCCGACGGACGAAGGAGTGACCACGTGGACGACTCCACGCAGCAGCGGCCCGCCCTCGCGCGGCACCGATACGGCGGCACGACCGACGGGGAGGAACCGGCCGCCTGAGCCGGCGCCGGCGATCAGGCGGGGCGCAGCAGGGCGACCAGGAAGTCGGCGTCGGGCGTGAACGGCCGCAGGTCCCACGTCGACAGCAGGAGGTCGTCGGCCCAGCCGGCCTCGCGGGCGTCGGCGAGGAACTGGTCGAACGCGTACCCGCGACCGGCGCCGAAGCCGATCGCCGCCCGCCCCTCGGGCCGGAGGTGGGCGCGCAACCGCCGCAGCACCTCCACCCGGGTGGACTCGGCGAGGAAGGTGACCACGTTGCCCGCGCAGACGATGGCGTCGAACGGCTCCGCGATGCCGGCCGCCGGGAGGTCGAGCTCGGCCAGGTCGCCGACCAGCCAGCGGGCACCGGGGTGCTCCGTGCGCGCCTCCGCGACCAGCACCGGGTCGCCGTCCACGCCGACCACGTCGTGGCCGACGGCGGCGAGGTGACCGCCGACCCGCCCGGTCCCGGAACCGGCGTCGAGGACCCGCGAACCGCGGGGCAGCATGGCGTCGACCAGGCGCGCCTCGCCGACCAGGTCGTGGCCGGCAGCGGCGAGGTCCCGGAACCGCTGCACGTACGCGGCCGAGTGCCCGGGGTCCTCGGTGGTCATCCGGGTCCACGCGCTGGGTTCGGTCATGCGATCCGTTCTACACGGGGTCGACGAGCACGCCCGGGTTGAGGATGCCGGCGGGGTCGAGCGCGGCCTTCGCCGCCCGCAGGGCCAGGGCGAAGGGCTCGGGCCGCTGCCGGTCGTAGCCGGGGCGGTGGTCCCGCCCGACGGCGTGGTGGTGCGTGACCGTGGCGCCCAGCCGGCCCAGGACCTCCATCGCCGCCGCCTTGACGTCGTCCCACATGGCGACCTCGGCGCCCGGCCGCCCGGCGGCGATCACCGTGAAGTACGGCGCCGGGCCGTCGGGGTAGACGTGGGTGAACCGGCAGTTGACCAGGCCGGGTGCCCCGGTGACCTTCTCGACGGCGGCACCGATCTCCGCCTGCACGATGGCGTAGAGCTCGTCGGCACGGTCCCAGGTGCAGGCGGTCTCGAACGTCTCGACGATCGCGCTCATCCGCGCCAGCCCGTCGCGCACGTAGGGCATGCGCAGGAAGGCCGACCGCCAGGCGCCGGCGGCCCCGCCGCCCTCGCGCGGCACGTCCGGCACGCCGCCGTGGTCGCGGGCGAGGTCCACCAGCTCGGCCAGCCGGCCCTCCACCGGCCGGTCGGCCGACTCGACGCCGAGCACGAGCACGCACTCCCCCGCGGTCGACGCTCCCGACAGCGCCGCCTCCCCGGGGTCGAGCAGCCGGCAGTTGGCCGGGTTCAGCCCCGACTGCGCGATCACCCGGACGGCGCCCGTCGCGGCCGTCATGTCCGGGAACCGGACGGACGCCGAGGCGGTGTGCCGCGGCCGGTCCTGCAGGCGCATCCACGCCTCGGTGATGACGCCGAGCGTGCCCTCCGAGCCGAGGAACAGCCGGTCCGGCGAGGGCCCGGCGCCCGACCCGGGCAACCGCCACGACTCGCTGACCCCGACCGGCGTCACCACCCGCATCGACTCGACGAA
Organism: Bacillus sp. AZ43; assembly: GCA_004570425.1. Taxonomy (GTDB): domain Bacteria; phylum Actinomycetota; class Actinomycetes; order Mycobacteriales; family Geodermatophilaceae; genus Blastococcus_B. Next base: position 186,350 of record SPQJ01000002.1, on the reverse strand, counting down.
GTCGTCGATGTGGGTGTGCAGCGTCGCGTAGTGCCCGCCCGCGCGGGTGGCCAGCCAGCCGCCGAGCGTGGAGAACTCGAAGCTCTGCGGGAAGTGCCGCAGCGTCAGCCCGTGCGGCCGCAGCTGCTCCTCGAGGACCGGGCCCAGCGCACCGGCCTGGATCCGCGCGGCGCGGCTCACGCGGTCGATCTCGAGCACCTGGTCGAGACGGGTGAGGTCGAGCGACAGCCACGGCCGGTCGCCGCGGTACTCGACACCGCCCACCACCGAGCTGCCGCCACCGAACGGCACCACGACGACACCGGCCGACGCCGCCCAGTCGAGCAGGTCCACGACCTCGCGCTCCGCCGCGGGGAACGCCACGCCGTCGGGCGCGCCGTCCAGCTCCCCCGCCAGCGCCCGGACGACGTCCCGGTAGGCCTTGCCGTACGCATGGGCGACCCGGACGTCGTGGTCGGTGGTCACGGGCAGGGACGGCGGTGCGGCGAGCCGGGACGGCGGCAGGACGACGTCGGCCGCCCGGGGCACCGGCCGGGGCCGGTCCGGCAGGCCCGGGACGAGCCCGGCCAGCGCCACGCACTCGTCGTCGGGCAAGGCCCGGTCGACGGTGCCCCATCCCCACCAGGAACGCGTCATGCGGGCATCCTCCAGTCCGGGGGATCGGCGGGCCGCAGGGCGGGGTCGTCGGCGGCCAGCGTGCGCACCGGCCCGGGCGGCGTCAGCGGCCCCTCGAAGCGCACCGTCACCCGGCCGAGCCCGCGCCCCCACACCCAGCCGGGCCCCAGCTCGTCGTGGCGGACGTCCTGGCCGGGCCACCAGCGGCGCTCGGCGGGCAGGTCCTCGACCGCGGCCGCCGGCTCCTCGGCTCCGGCGTCCGCCTCGTCGGCGGCCGGGTCCGCGTCACGGTCGGGCAGGCCCTCGGCGAACAGGTCTCCCTGCGCGTAGACGGACAGTCCCGAGACGCCGACGCCGAGCAGCCGCAGCCCGCCCTGGGTCCCGGCCTCGGCGAGCAGCCGGCGGGCGGTCCCGGCGATGAGCCGCGCGTCGTCGGTCGGCTGCGGCAGCGTCTGCGAGCGGGTCAGCGTGGTGAAGTCGTACCGGCGCAGCTTCACGGTCACCGTCCGCCCGGAGAACGAGGACTTCCGCAGCCGCTCCGCCACGCGCGCTGCCATGGAGTCGATCTCGCGGTTGAGGACGGCGAGGTCGGTGAGGTCGCGCTCGAAGGTCTCCTCGTGCGACACCGACTTCACCTCGCGGTCCGGGACGACCGCCCGGTCGTCCTCGGCCCGGGCGAGGGCGTGCAGCCCGGCCCCGTGCGCCTTCCCGGCGAGCGCCACGAGGTCGGTGAGCGACTTGGCGGCCAGGTCGCCGACGGTCTTCACCCCGATCTGGCGCAGCCGCTCGGCGGTCGCCGGGCCGACGCCCCCGAGCCGGGTGACCGGCAGCGGGTGCAGGAAGTCGAGCTCCGCGCCCGGGGGCACGACGACCAACCCGTCGGGCTTCTGCAGGTCCGAGCCGATCTTGGCCATGAGCTTCGACGACCCGATGCCGACCGAGCCGGTCACTCCCCCGGTGGCCGCGGCGATGCGCGCCTTCAGCTCCGCCGCGAGCGCGGTCACGCCGTCCACCGACAGGTCGATGCCCTCGCCGGCCGCCAGGTCCACGTACGCCTCGTCGATCGAGACCGGCTCGACCAGCGGTGACAGCTCCCGCAGCAGGCCCATGACGACGTCGGACGTGCGTCGGTACGCCGCGAAGCGGCCGCCGAGGAACGCCGTCCCCGGCGGGCAGCGCCGCCGGGCCTCCGCCGTCGACATGGCCGAGCGGGCCCCGTAGGCGCGGGCCTCGTAGGACGCCGTGGCGACGACGCCGCGACCGCCCACGCCGCCGACGACGACCGGCCGCCCGCGCAGCGACGGCTTGTCCCGCTGCTCGACCGCGGCGAAGAAGGCGTCGAGGTCGAGGTGCAGGACACTCGCCTCCCGCCGCACGCCCGCACCTCCTCCGCCCCGCCGGCGATCGGCCGGCCGGTGCCCATTGTCGGCGCCGTCAGAGCGGGAGCGGCCACCGCTCCCGGCGGTGCGCGGCCTCCCAGAAGGCCAGCTCGTAGCGCGTCGCGGTGCCGAAGGCCTGCAGCATCGCCGGGCGGTCGCCCGGGGCGGCCTCGGCGGCGGCGTCGACGATCTCCCGCGCCCGGCGCGTCGCCTCCTGGAAGCCCTCGGCCTCGTAGGCCTCGACCCAGCGCCGGTACGGGTGCCCGCCGGCGGCGCGCGCGGTCCGGGCCAGCCGCCGGCCGACTTCGGCGTACACCCAGTAGCAGGGGAGCACGGCCGCGGCGGCGACGGCGTAGGGGGCGGTGGCGGCGGTCGCCACCAGGTAGGAGACGTAGCCGAGGCAGGTCGGGGAGGGCTGCGCGGCCGCGGGCGCGGCGCCCAGGAGCTCGCTCTCGAGGAGGTCGGCGTGCAGCTGCGCCTCGACGACGCCGCAGCCGTGGGCCGACGTCGCCCAGAACGACGCCGCACCGCTGTCGGGCGCTCGCGCCGCGAGCAGCGCGAGTGCCCGGGCGTACCCGGCCAGGTAGAGCGCGTCCTGCTCCAGGTAGTGCCGGAAGCACGCGGGATCGAGCGTGCCCTCGCCCAGCTCGGCCAGGAACGGCAGGGCGTCGATCGCCGCGCGCACCCCGGCGGTGGCCTCCCACGCGTCCTCGCTGAAGGTCATGCCGGCCACACCTCCGCGAAGTGGTGCACCGGCCCGGCCCCGTGGCCGATGCGCAGCGCCCGCCCGCCCAGGAGCGTGGCCTGCAGGTAGTCGCGGGCCCGCTCGAGGACGGCGGGCCAGTCGGACCCCCCGCCCCGGGCGGCGAGCGCGGCCAGGGCCGAGGACAGGGTGCAGCCGGTGCCGTGGGTCGCGGTGGTCTGCACGCGGGGGCGGCGGGTGACGGTGACGCCGTCGCGGGTGGCGAGCACGTCGATGCTCTCCGCCCCACCCAGGTGACCGCCCTTGAGCAGCACGGCACGCGGGCCCAGGTCGAGCAGGGCACGGGCCTGGTCCGGCAGGTCGTCGGCGTCCGTGGCCGGTGCCGTGCCCAGCAGCACCGCCGCCTCGGGGACGTTCGGGGTGATCAGGTCGCTCACCGGGAGCAGCTCGTCGCGCACGGCCTCGACCGCCGCGTCGTCGATCAGCCGGTCCCCGCTGGTGGCGACCATGACCGGATCGCAGACGACCGGCCCGGCCCGCCGCCCGGCGAGCACGCCCGCCACCTCGCGGACCACGTCGGCGGTGCCCAGCATGCCGGTCTTGGTCGCGTGGACCTCCACGTCGTCGAGCAGGGTGCGCAGCTGCTCGCCGACGAAGGCGGCCGGGACGGGGTGGATACCGGTGACGCCCCGGGTGCTCTGCGCGGTCAGCGCGGTGAGCACGGCGGTGCCGTAGACGCCCAGCGCACCGAACGTCTTCAGGTCGGCCTGGATCCCCGCACCACCGCTCGGGTCGCTGCCGGCGACGGTCAGCGCCGTGGCGGTCACCGTCCACCCCCGGCAGCGAGCGCCTCCCGCAGCAACCGGGCCGACGTCTCCGGGTCCGCGGCCGTGCAGATGTCGGAGACCACGCAGATCCCGTCGACACCGGTGGCCGCCACCGCGGCGGCGCGCGTGGCGTCGATGCCCCCGATGGCGACGGCGCGCAACCCGCCGGCGTGGGCGGCCGCCGCCAGCGACCGGACCGCCGCCAGCCCCAGGCCGGCACCTGCCTCGGGCTTGGTGGGGGTCGCCCACACCGGGCTCAGCCCGACGAGGTCGACCGTGCCGGCCGGCAGGGCGAGCGCGGCGTCGAGGTCGGCGGCGCTCTCGACCGACAGGCCGAGCAGCCGGCCGGGCCCGAGCAGCGCCCGCACCTCGGCGGCGGGCAGGTCGTCCTGGCCGACGTGCACGCCGTCGGCCTCGGCGAGGAGGGCGACGTCGACGGCGTCGTTGACCACGACCGGGACGTCCGGCCGGCCGGCGAGCGCCGCCTGCACCCCGCGGGTCAGCGCGAGCAGCTCGCGCCGGGAGGCGGTCTTGTCGCGCACCTGCACGGCGGTCACCCCACCGGCCACCGCAGCGCGCACCACGTCGGCCACCGGGCGTGGCCGGCACAGGGCGGTGTCGGTGACCAGGTACAGGCGGAGGTCGGGCGGCCCGTTCACCCGTTCACTCCCGGACGTCGGCCCGGGCCAGCGAGTCGCCGTCGACGGCGTCCAGGGCGTCGAGCCAGGCCGGCGCGAACGTGCCCGGGCCGTCGGCGACGTCCGCGGCGATCTCCGCGGCCAGCGCGACGTGGGCGTGCGCGGCGACGGCGGCGGTCAGCGGGTCGTCGACGACGGCGAGGTATGCGGCGACGAGCGCACCCAGGGCACAGCCGGCGCCCGTGGTGCGGGTGAGGAGCGCCGACCCGCCACCCACGCGCACGGTGCGCCGCCCGTCGGTGAGCAGGTCGACGGCGCCGCTCACGGCCACCACCCCGCCGGTCCGCCCGGCCAGCTCGGCGGCCGCAACGGCGGCGTCGTCGGCGCCCGCCGTGCTGTCGACCCCGCGGCCGCCGCTGCCGGTACCGGCGAGGGCCATGACCTCCGAGGCGTTGCCCCGGACGACGGCGGGGCGCAGGTCGACGAGCTCGGCGGCGAGCTCCGTGCGGAACGCCAGCCCGCCGACGGCGACCGGGTCGAGGACCCACGGCGTCCCCGTCGCCCCGGCGGACCGGGCGGCCAGCCGCATCGCCTCGGCGGTGCGCCGGTGGACCGTGCCCACGTTGACGAGCACGGCGGAGGCCACGGCCGCGAAGTCGCCCGCCTCCTCGGGGGCGTCGACCATGGCCGGGGCGGCACCGGCGGCCAGGAGCGCGTTGGCGGTGATCGTCTGGACGACGGTGTTGGTGAGGCAGTGCACCAGGGGCGCCTGCGTGCGGAGGGCCTCGCGGGCCCCGGTCAGGTCGACGGCAGCCATGCCGGTGACATCCCTTCGCCAGTGCGAACTGGAGCAGGTTCGACGGGTGTGATCTCAGTCCCGGGCGGGACACCCCGTGCCACGTACGCCACGAACCTAACCCGCCGCGCCGCGGCGCGTCCTCCGGGGATGTGCACCGCTAGGTTGCCGTCGTGGCCGACATCGACGAGCAGGGCCGTCCGGAACCGCCGGTCGCCGGGGACGAGGTGGCCACCCTCCTGGGCTTCCTCGACTTCCACCGCGCGACCTTCGCCTGGAAGACCGGCGGGCTGGACGGCGACGCCCTGCGCGTCTCCGTCGGGGCCTCGTCGATGACCCTCGGCGGGATGCTCAAGCACCTGGCGCTGGTCGAGCAGTCCTGGTTCGCCCACCGGCTGCACGGCCGCGGCGAGCACCCGCGGCGGGGCGGACCCTTCGATGCCGATCCCGACTGGGAGTGGAACGCCGCTGCGGAGGAGTCCCCGGAGCAGCTGCGCGAGCAGTGGACCGAGGCGGTGGCCCGGTCGCGCGACCTGGTCGCGGAGGCCCTGGCCGACGGCGGCCTGGACCGCCTGGCGGCGGTGCCCTGGCCGGACGGTCGGACGCCGAGCCTGCGCTGGATCCTCGTCCACATGATCGAGGAGTACGCGCGGCACAACGGTCACGCCGACCTGATCCGCGAGCAGATCGACGGGCAGACCGGGGAGTAGCGACAGCACCCCCGGCCGGGCCTACGGTGCAGGGGCATGAGCGTCATGGCGCAGGCGCGGGCCGAGCGCGAGGACCTGCTCGAGCTGCTCGAACGGCTCTCCCCCGAGCAGTGGCGCACCCCCTCGCTGTGCGAGGGCTGGACGGTGCACGACGTCGTCGCGCACGTGGTGAGCTACGACGAGCTCGGCCCACGGGAGCTGGCGGCCCGCTTCGCCCGCGGGTTCTTCCTCATCGACCGCACCAACGCCGTCGGCCTGCGCGAGTACGCCGGACGCCCCCCGGCGGAGCTGGTGGAACTGCTGAGGTCGCACCTGACGCCGACCGGGCTGACCGCGGGCCTGGGCGGGGCCATCGCCCTCACCGACGGCCTGATCCACCAGCAGGACATCCGGCGACCGCTCGGCGAGCCGCGGGCCATCCCGGAGGACCGACTGCGGCCGGCCCTGCGCACCGCGCTGTTCGGCGTGCTGCGCGGGGTCGTGCGGGTGCGCGACGTCCGGCTGGTCGCGACCGACGTCGACTGGGCGTTCGGCCGCGGGCCCGAGGTCCACGGCACCGGTGAGGCGCTCCTGATGGCGGTCGCCGGGCGGAAGGCGGTGGCCGACGAGCTCACCGGGCCCGGCCGGGGGCGCCTGGTGCAGCGGCTGGGCTGATCCCCGTTGCCCTTGCCGCCGCCCGGCGTTCCGCGCACCCTGGGCGGATGGCGCGCAGGGGGACGAGCGTGGGCACGGTCGTCCGGTGGGACGAGGACCGGGGCGTCGGCCTGGTCGACCTCCCGGACGTCCCGGGCGACTGCTGGATGGACGCGGCCGCGCTCGATCCGCGACTGCACGGCGGGCTGCGCGCCGGGCAGATCGTGGAGGTGAACTGGACGGAGACGCCGGACGGCGACCATCCCCTGCGCGCCGACCGCGTGATGCGGCGCGACGACCTGCAGGCCACGCCCGGCGCCTGACCGGCGCCGGTCAGGCGTCTCCCGGTTCGCGGGAGGAAAGCCGCGCCCCGGCTGGGCGCTGCGCCCGGGGCAGCCCCTCCACCACCAGCTCGTACGAGTTGCGCACCAGCTCCTCGACGAGCTCCCGCGTCACCGCCTCGCCGGCACGGATGGTCAGCCAGTGCCGCTTGTTCATGTGGTAGCCGGGGACGATCTCCGCGTACCGCTGCTGCAGCGCCTGGCTGTGCTCGGGTTCGCACTTCAGGGTCACGACCGGCTCGCCGGGCACCTCGGTCGCGAGCAGGAACATCTTGCCGACGACCTTGAACACCTCCCACTCGGGCCCGAACGGGTGCTCGTGCGTCACGGCCGGCAGTTGCGAGGCACTCTCCATCGCGATCGCGAGCACTCGTCCGCCGTCCATCCCGTCCTTCTCCCTCTCGACCGCCCGTGCGACCGCTCAGCCGTCGCTGAGGGCGGCGGAGGGCAGCCAGTCGGCGTCGAGCAGCTCGGCGATCTCCCGCAGCGACGACGTGTCCGCGCCGGCCGCCGAGCCGCTGATCGCCAGCCGCTCCACCATGACGCGGGCGATCTGCTCCTCGACGGTGTCCTCGGCGAAGGCGATCCGCCAGGGCGAGGCCTTGCCGTCGCGGTGCGTGCGGCCGGTGACCTGCCGTGCCTGGATGCCGGAGAACCGCGGCTGGTGGAACAACCCGACGCGCGGCGTCTCCGACGCGCTCCGGCCGTCGGGCAGCAGCTCGCCGGCGTGCAGCGAGATCGACGCGGTCACGGTGAACACGCACACCCGCGCCTCGCCGCGCTGGAAGCGCAGCCGCTCGGCCTCGACGTCGAAGCGGTCGCGGCCGTAGATGCTCGCGACCGGGACGCCGGCGTCGAGCAGCGCCTCGCGGATCGGGTCGGCCGCCGTCTCGACGAACTCCACCGAGACCGCGACCTGCCGCTCGGCCTCCACCTGCGCCCTGACCCAGTCGACGGTGGCCTGCACGCGGATCAGCCCCGCCTTCTGGCGGAACCGCAGCAGCGCCGCCCGGCCGCGCGCGGTCTGCCGGCCCTTGCGCGCGAGCCGCATCTCGGCCCGGAACTCCGACCACTCCGCCTCGTACGAGGCGCGCTCGGCCGGCGTCAGCGCGACCGGCGCGCCGGTCACCGACACCGGGCCCCAGGGCGCCGGGCGGTGCAGCGAGGCCGGTGGGTCGGCGTCGGTGAGCCAGGACTGCAGCCGCGCCAGGTCCGCCCGCCGGGCGTCGGCGTCCTCGGTCCACTGCCAGCCGTAGCGGCCACGTTCCACGTGGAACCCGTGCGCCTCGAGCTGCTTGGGCAGGTCGGCCCACTCGCGGACCGACCCACCGTGCGCGGCGGCGAACTCCGGCGCCAGGTACGGCAGCTCCAGCGGGGTGTGTGCCGGGGTGGCGGTGCAGGCCAGCACGTACGGCGCGTCCTTCACCCGGCCGGCGCCGGAGACGGCCTTCCAGTGCTTCCACCGCTGCGTCGTCGTGTGCCGCACCATGTGCGCCTCGTCGGCGACGACGACGTCGAACCGCAGCTTCGCCACCTTGGCCAGCCGGTCCCAGGTGGTGATGCACCAGCGCAGACCGCCGTCGCCGAAGCCGGCGATCGACCGCGCCCAGTGCGGGATGGTGATCGCGGCGGGCCGGTCGGCGACCACCAGGACGGTGGAGACGTCGCGCTGCTCGGCGATCGCCTTGACCGCGAGGATCGCCGTCCCGGTCTTGCCGACGCCGGGGTCGTCGCCGAGCAGGAACACCCGGCCGCCGGCCGCCGCGTGCGCGGCCACCGCGTCGGCGCCGTCGCACTGCTGGTCGCGCGGCGTCATCGGCCGGGCCAGCGGGATCGGCCGCGGCTTGTCGTTGAGCTCGTCCTCCAGGAAGCGCTCGAAGGTGTACGGCGGCGGGTCGTAGGGCGCGAGCTCGGCCGGCAGCTCCGCGCCCACCCACACGTGCGCCTGCAGCCCCGGGTGCCACACGGCGCCGGGCGCGGGCGCGCGGAACGGCACCGCCAGCACCCACACCCGCTCCCCCGGGCCGGCGACCGGCGTCTCCGGCGCGGGCTTCCTCGAGCGTGCAGGCGTGGTGCCGCGCTTCCTGGTCGTGCTGCTGCGGCTCGTCGTCGTGGTGCCGCGCCGCCGTCGTCCGGGCATGGTTCTCCCCCTCGTCCCCGGGCACGGTAGGCGGCGGCACCGACGGGACGTGGTGGAATCGCCGGGTGACCGGCGACGTGGGCGAGGACGAACGCCTCGCGTCGCGCACCCTCGGCGACGCCGGGCCCCGCGTCGTCTTCGTGCACGGCCTGTTCGGCCAGGGCAAGAACTGGACGACGATCGCGAAGGGGCTCGCCGACGGCCACCGGGTCACCCTGGTCGACCTGCCCAACCACGGGCACTCGCCGTGGACCGACCGCGTCGACTACCTCGACATGGCCGAGCTGCTCGCCGCCGAGCTGGAGAGCTTCGGGGAGCCGGTGACGCTGGTCGGCCACTCGATGGGCGGCAAGGTGGCGATGCAGCTGGCCCTGCGCCGGCCCGAGCTGCTGCGCGCGCTCGTCGTCGTCGACATCGCCCCGGTCGAGTACCCGCTGCAGGGCGGCCGCACCGACGACCCGGACGAGGAGGCCTCCCCGTTCGCGGCCTTCATCGCCGCGATGCGGGCCATGGACCTCGACACGCTCACCAGCCGCCAGGACGCCGACGCCGCCCTGGCGGAGGCCGTCCCCAGCCGGATGGTGCGCAGCTTCCTGCTGCAGAGCCTGGTCCGCGAGGGCCTCGGGGACGACGGCGGCTGGCGCTGGCGCCTCAACCTCGAGCTGCTCGAGCGCGACCTCGGCGAGCTGCGCGGCTTCCCGGACCCGCCGCCCGGGGCGACGTTCGACGGGCCGGTCCTCTGGATCGCCGGCGCGAACTCCACCTACGTGCTCGACGAGGACCGTCCGCACATGGACGCCCTGTTCCCCGCCACCCGCCTGGTCCGCATCAAGAACGCCGGCCACTGGGTGCACTCCGAGCAGCCCGAGGTCTTCCTGGAGACGCTCCGCCGGTTCCTGGAGCGCGTGGAGTGACGGTCACCCGCTCGCTGGTGCTGTTCGCCCTGGCCGCGCTCGCCGAGATCGGCGGCGCCTGGCTGGTCTGGCAGGGCGTCCGCGAGCACCGCGGCTGGCTGTGGATCGGCGCCGGCGTGATCGCGCTCGGGCTCTACGGCCTAGTCGCGACCCTGCAGCCCGACGCGAACTTCGGCCGGATCCTCGCCGCCTACGGCGGCGTCTTCGTCGCCGGCTCGCTGGCGTGGGGGATGGTCGTCGACGGCTTCCGCCCCGACCGCTGGGACGTGGCCGGCGCCCTGGTCTGCCTGGCCGGCGTCGCGCTGATCATGTACGCGCCGCGGGACGCCTGACGCGTCGGCGGGTCGGTCCCCGGCCGACGGAACCGGCTCGTACAGTTCCGCCGGACCGGCGGACGGCCTGTCGGCAACGCGGAGGACGAGGACATGACGTCGCACGGCGGACCGCAGCACGGCGGCGCCCCCGAACCGTGGGGCCAGCAGCCCCCCGCGGGCCAGGACCCGAACCAGTACGGCGGCTACCCGCCGGCCCAGGGCTACCCGACCGCGCCGTACGGGCAGCCCGGTCCCTACGGCCAGCCGTACGGCTACGGCTACCCGTACCAGCCGCCGCAGCGCACCAACGGCCTCGCCATCGCCTCGATGGTGCTCGGCATCCTGTGGATCTACTGGATCGGCAGCGTCCTCGCGCTGGTCTTCGGTTACGTCGCCCGCAACCAGATCCGCGAGCGCAACGAGGCCGGCAACGGCATGGCGATCGCCGGCATCGTGCTCGGCTGGGTGGGGATCGGGTTCCTCGTGCTCGTGCTGGTGTTCGGGCTGGCGGCGGCGACCACCTACTAGGTCCGGGCGCGCGCGGCGCCGCCCGGCGGGTCAAGATCAGCGCATGAGCGACCCGCGCGCCGGACGGCCCGCCGAGCCCAGCGACCTCGTGGACGTGGCGGCGCTGGTCACGGCCTACTACACGGTCGAGCCCGATCCGGCCGAGCCGGCGCAGCAGGTCGTCTTCGGCACCTCGGGCCACCGCGGCTCCAGCTTCGACGCCGCCTTCAACGAGCCGCACATCCTGGCCACCACGCAGGCCATCTGCGAGTACCGGGCGGGGCAGGGCATCGACGGGCCGCTGTTCCTCGGCCGCGACACCCACGGGCTGTCCGAGCCGGCCTGGGCGACGGCGCTGGAGGTCCTCGCGGCCAACGACGTGACGGTCCTGGTCGACGCCGGGGAGCGGTACACGCCCACGCCCGCCGTGAGCCACGCGATCCTCACCGCCAATCGCGGGAGGACCACCGGCCTGGCCGACGGCATCGTCGTCACCCCGTCGCACAACCCGCCGCGCGACGGCGGGTTCAAGTACAACCCGCCGCACGGCGGCCCGGCCGACACCGACGCCACGGGCTGGATCGCCGGCCGGGCGAACGACCTGCTGCGGGCCGGCCTGACCGGGGTGCGCCGGGTGCCCCTGGAGCAGGCGCGCGCCGCGGCGCAGCGCTACGACTTCCTCGGCGCGTACGTCGACGACCTGCCCGACGTGGTCGACCTGGCCGCGATCCGCGACGCCGGCGTGCGCATCGGCGCCGACCCGCTCGGCGGCGCCAGCGTCGACTACTGGGCGGCGATCGCCGAGCGGCACCGCCTCGACCTCACCGTGGTCAACCCGCTGGTCGACCCCACCTGGCGGTTCATGACCCTGGACTGGGACGGCAAGATCCGGATGGACTGCTCGTCGCCGTCGGCCATGGCCTCCCTGGTCCACCGCAAGGACGAGTTCCAGATCGCCACCGGCAACGACGCCGACGCCGACCGGCACGGCATCGTCACCCCCGACGGCGGCCTGATGAACCCCAACCACTTTCTGGCCGTCGCGATCGCCTACCTGCTCAGCCACCGGCCCGGGTGGTCCCCGGCGACCGCGGTGGGCAAGACGCTCGTCTCGAGCTCGCTGATCGACCGGGTCGTCGCCGACCTCGGCCGGCGGCTGGTCGAGGTGCCGGTCGGCTTCAAGTGGTTCGTGCCCGGCCTGCTCGACGGCTCGGTGGGCTTCGGCGGTGAGGAGTCGGCGGGGGCCTCGTTCCTCCGCCGCGACGGGGGCGTCTGGACCACGGACAAGGACGGCATCCTGCTCGCGCTGCTGGCGGCGGAGGTCCAGGCGGTCACCGGCCGCTCGCCGTCCAGGCTGCACAAGCAGCTGACCGACCACTTCGGCGTCTCCGCCTACGCCCGGATCGACGCCCCCGCGGACCGGCAGCAGAAGGCGGCGCTGAGCCGGCTCTCCCCGGACGACGTGACCGCCACGGAGCTCGCCGGCGAGCCGATCACCGCGAAGCTCACCCGCGCACCCGGCAACGACGCCCCGATCGGCGGGCTGAAGGTGACCACGGAGAACGCCTGGTTCGCGGCGCGCCCGTCCGGCACGGAGGACGTCTACAAGATCTACGCCGAGTCCTTCCGCGGCCCCGAGCACCTCGCCCAGGTCCAGGACGAGGCCCGGGCCGTGGTCGGCCAGGCGCTGGGCGGCTGACGTGGAGACCCTCGAGCTGCTGCAGGAGCTGGTGCGGTGGCCCACCGTCTCGGGGAACCCGGCCCCGCAGCGGCAGCTGATGGGCATGGTCGCCGAGGTGCTGCGGGAGCGAGCCCCGCATCTCGAGGCCGTCCGGGGCGAGGACGCCGACCGGCCGTGGACGCTGCTGCGCACGCCCACCGACCCCGCGCGCCCGCAGCTGCTGCTGGCCTGCCACGTGGACACCGTCCCGGTCGCGGACGCCAGGGACTGGACGCACGACCCGTTCGGCGCCGACGTGGACGGCGGACGGCTCTGGGGGCGCGGCGCGAGCGACATGAAGGCCGGCCTGGTGGCCGCGGTCGAGGCGCTGGCCGCCGCCGATCCGGGGACGCCGGTCGCGCTGCTGCTCACCAGCGACGAGGAGATCGGGTCGAAGGGCGCGCTGGCCGCGGCCGCCGCGGTGGCCGAGCAGCGGATCGGGGCGGTCGTCGTGCCGGAGGCCACCGGCAACCAGGTGGTCCTCGGGCACAAGGGCGCCCTCTGGCTCGCCGTCCGCACCGCCGGGCGGGCGGCGCACGGCAGCACCCCCGAGCGCGGGCACAACGCCGTCCTCGACCTGGTGGCCGTCCTGTCCCGCGCCGGCGAGGGCCTGCCGCTGCGCAGCGACCCGTTCCTCGGGACCGAGACCTGGAACCCGGGCGTGATCAGCGGCGGCACGGTGCCCAACGTGGTGCCGGACCGGGCGGAGGTGCTCGTCGACCAGCGCACGGTGGGCGGCGGCGCCGCGCTGCTCGACTGGTGGCGGGGGCAGCCCGAGGTGGCCGAGGTGGAGGTGCGCGTCGACCTCCCGCCGGTCGGCACCCCGGCCGACGACCCGTGGGTGGGGACCCTGCCCGCGCCCGTGCGCGACACGCCCGCGACCTACTTCACCGACGCATCGGTGTTGGCCCCGGTCGTGCGCGGGGCACCCGTCGTGGTGTGGGGCCCGGGCACGCCCGCCGTCATGCACGCCCGGGACGAGTACGTGGAGCTCGCCGAGCTCGACCAGGCCGCGGCCGCCTTCACGGCGGTGGCGCGGGCATGGGGCCGCGCCGGCTGAGAGCTGCGCCACATCCGATGCATCCCTGTATCGGATACACGGATGCATCCGATACGGTTCTGCATCGTGACCGTGGAGGAGCTGGCCGCGCGGCCCAAGCGGCGCCGCGCGGAGACCGTCGAGCGGCTGCTCGACGCCGCCCTGCAGACCTTCGCCGAGATCGGCTTCGCCGCCGCCAGCGTCGAGGACATCTGCCGGCGCGGCGGCTTCACCCGCGGCGCCTTCTACTCCAGCTTCCGCACCAAGGACGAGTTGTTCGCCGCGCTCTTCGCGCGCGAGACGAGCCGCGAGCTGGCCCGCGCCGAGGAGCAGCTGAGCGGCATCGAGCAGGAGAGCGACCCGGTCGCCTTCGCCGTGGAGCGCTGCCTGTCGGCCTTCCGGGCCGACCGCACCTGGGTCCTCGTGCTCACCGAGTACCGGCTGCACGCCGCCCGGCACCCCGAGGCCGCCGCGGCGCTCCAGGAGCACGCCGCCGGGCTGCGCACCCGGCTCACCGAGCTGATCGAGGACGCGGCGGCCCGGTCGGGCGTCCGCCTCTCCCTGCCGGTCGGCGAGCTCGCCGCCATCGTCGCCGCCCTCCACGACGGCGCCGTCCTCGCCGCCCTGCCGGGCGCCGGGGCGACCTACGCGGCCGATCCCGCCGAACTCGAGCGGACGGCCCTGCTGCTCCTGCTCCGCGCCGCCGTCACCACCCCCGCACCGACCGACTGATCCGGAGACCTCTTCCCATGGCTGCACTCCTCGCCCGGCTGGGCCGCGCCTCCTACCGCCGTCGCGGGGTGGTCGCGACCGCCTGGCTGGCGATCCTCGGCGCGGTGGTCGCCCTGATCGTCACCCTCGGCAACTCCTTCGACGACGAGTTCACGATCCCGGGCTCGGAATCCCAGGACGCCCTGGACCAGCTCGAGCAGGTCGCCCCGGGCACCGGCGGCGCGGGCGCGCAGATCGTCTTCGTCGCCCCTGACGGCGCCACCGTCGCCGACCCCGCCTTCGCCGCGGCCATCGAGCAGGTCGTCGCCACCGCGGCGGAGACCCCGCAGGTGCAGAGCGTGGCCAGCCCGTTCCAGAGCCAGGCCATCGCCCCCGACGGCGGCGCGGCCCTGGCGACGGTCTCGTTCGACGTGCCGCGCGAGGAGCTCGACCCGGGCACTCTCGACGCCCTGCAGGACACCACCACGGCGGCCGAGGAGGCCGGCCTGGAGGTCTCCGTCGGCGGAGACGCCTTCGGGACGACGGGGGTCCACATCGGCCCCCTGGAGTTCGTCGGCGTCGCCGTGGCCGTGCTGGTCCTCGTCATGACCTTCGGCTCGCTGCTCGCCGCGGGCATGAACCTGCTGACCGCGCTGGTCGGGATCGGCGTCGGCCTCGGCGGGCTGCTGCTGACCTCCAACCTCGTCACGCTGTCCTCGACCGCCCCCACCCTCGCCCTGATGATCGGCCTGGCCGTCGGCATCGACTACGCGCTGTTCATCCTGTCCCGGCACCGCACGCAGCTCGCCGCCGGGATGGACCCCGAGGAGTCGACGGCTCGGGCGGTCGGCACGGCCGGCTCGGCGGTGGTGTTCGCCGGCCTCACCGTGATCATCGCCCTCTCCGGGCTGGCCGTCGTCGGCATCCCGTTCCTGACCGTCATGGGTGTCGGCGCGGCCGGCACCGTCCTGGTCGCGGTGCTCGTCGCGCTCACCCTGCTCCCCGCGCTGCTCGGCTTCGCCGGCGCGCGCCTCGCCCCCCGGCCCGGCTCCCGCGCCGCCCGCCGCGAGGCGGCCGACGCCGCGGAGACCACCGGGGCAGGGGGCTCCATGGGCGCCCGCTGGACCCGGCTGATCACCCGGCGCCCGCTGCTCACCGTCCTGGCCGTCCTGGCCGGCCTGGTGGTCCTGGCGATCCCGGCGCCGCAGCTCCAGCTCGCGCTGCCCGACAACTCGACGGCCGCCGAGGGCAGCCCGGAGCGGGAGACCTACGACCTCATCAGCGAGCACTTCGGGCCCGGCCTCAACGGCCCGCTCGTGGTCCTGGTCCAGGGGCTGGACCCGGCCACCGCCGAGCGGTCGGTCGGGACCATCGCCGCGGCGATCGGCGGCACGCCCACCGGCACGCCGGGCGAGTTCCAGGGCGGCCTCGACGACGTCGCCGTCGCCCAGCCCACCCTGCTGCCCGACGGCGGCACCGCGATCGTCAGCGTGATCCCCGACAGCGGACCACAGGAGGAGGCCACCAGCGCCCTCGTGGGCGACATCCGCGACCTCGCGCCCGAGCTCGAGGCGCAGACCGGGGCCGAGCTCGCGGTCAGCGGCCAGACCGCCGTCGCGATCGACGTGTCCGACCGGCTCGGCGACGCCCTGCTGCCCTTCGCGCTCGTCGTCGTCGGGCTGGCGCTGGTCCTGCTGCTGCTGGTGTTCCGCTCGATCCTGGTGCCGGTGAAGGCGGCCGTGGGCTTCCTGCTGTCGGTGGCCGCGTCGTTCGGCGCCGTCGTCGCGGTCTTCCAGTGGGGCTGGCTGGCCGACGTGTTCGGCGTGGCCACCACCGGCCCGGTGATCAGCTTCCTGCCGATCATGCTCATGGCCATCCTGTTCGGCCTGGCCATGGACTACGAGGTCTTCCTCGTCTCCCGGATGCGCGAGGAGTACGTGCACGGCGCCGCGCCGCGGGAGGCCGTCGTCACCGGCGCCCGGCACGCCGCCCGCGTCGTCGTGGCCGCGGCGCTGATCATGTTCTCCGTCTTCGCCAGCTTCGTGACGATCGAGGACGTGATCATCAAGGCCATCGCGTTCGGCCTGGCGGTCGGGATCCTGATCGACGCGTTCGTCGTCCGGATGACGCTCGTGCCCGCCGTCCTGGCGCTCATGGGCCGCTCGGCCTGGTGGCTGCCCCGCTGGCTGGACCGGCTCCTCCCCGACCTGGACGTCGAGGGCGCGCGGCTGCAGGCGGCGCCGGAGCCGACCCCGCGCGAGCCGGTGGGGACCTCGGCCCGCTAGGCGGTCGGTCCGGGAGGCCGGCGGCGACGGGCCTTGTCGGCGTACATGGCGTCGTCGGCCTCCCGGACGACCCGCTCGAAGACGTCCTCGGGGTGGTCGCCGCCGGCCACCGAGCCGATGCCGACGCTCAGCCCGATCTCCACCGCCTGCCCCGCCAGGTCCAGCGGGTCGGTCACCGACGCGCGCAGCCGGTCGGCGAGCACCTCGGCGTCCGCGGGCTCGGTGTTCTCGCAGACGATGCTGAACTCGTCGCCGCCCAGCCGGGCCGCGGTGTCGCTGGCCCGGAGCACCGACCGCAGCCGCTCGGCGAAGGTCACCAGCACGAGGTCCCCCATGGGGTGGCCGAGCTCGTCGTTGACCGCCTTGAAGCCGTCGAGGTCGCAGATCAGCACGCAGGTCGGGGTGTTCTCCCGGCGCCCCCGCTCCAGGGCGTGCCAGAGCCGGTCCTGGAAGAGCAGCCGGTTGGGCAGGCCGGTCAGCGGGTCGTGCAGCGAGCGGTGCACCAGCTGCGCCTCGAGCGCCTTCCGCTCGGTGATGTCCTCGACGATCATCACCAGGTGGGCGGCCGCCCCGTCGGTGCCCTCGGGCACCCAGGACGCGGTGACCTGGACGGGTACGTCCTCGCCGTCGGACCGCATCAGCCGGCTCTCCAGCCGCATCGGCCGGTCGGGCGCGGCGATCCACGAGGCGTGCGCGTCGGCCGCGGCCGGCACGTAGTCGGGGTGCAGGAGGTCGAGGACCGACCGGCCGTGCACCTCGGCAGCGGTGCGCCCGAGCATCGCGCACAGGGCCGGGTTGACGTCGACGAGGACGCCGGCCGGGGTGGTGAGGGCCACGCCCATCGGGGCGTTGGCGAACGCGCTCCGGCGGTCGGCGGGCGGCAGCGCGTCGACGACCTCGATCACCTGCCACCTCCCTTCCGCTGGGCACATCTTGCGCGACTGCTACCCCTTTGGAGCCGTGGGGCGTCACGGTTCCGTTTCGGGTCACTCGCCCGGGTGTTCCCCGGGGGGTGCAGGATGCGGGAGAGCACCGACAGCCGAGGAGGTCCTTCGTGAACGAGTTCGACCTGGTGCTGCCCACCGCGGTCGACGTCCGCGAGGTGGGCATGCGCGACGGCCTGCAGCTGGAGGCGCCGCTGCCGCTGGACGCCAAGCTGGCGATGCTTGAGGCGCTGGTCGCCACGGGCGTCCGCCGGATCGAGGCCACCTCGTTCGTCTCCCCCAAGGCCGTCCCCGCCCTCGCCGACGCCGACCAGGTGGCCGCCGAGCTCTCCCGCTGGGGCGACGTGCACTGGTCCGCGCTGGTCGCCAACCCCCGTGGAGCGGTGCGCGCGGTCGACGCCGGCGTCGCCCACCTCGAGTACGTCGTCTCGGCGTCGGACGGGCACAGCCGGGCCAACGCCGGGCGCCCGACGGCCGACGCGGTCGCCGCCGTGGGTGAGATCGCGGCGCTCGCGCACGGTGCGGGCGGCAGCCTGGAGGTCATCATCGCGACGGCCTGGGACTGCCCCTTCGACGGCCGGACGCCGATCCCGCGCACCGTGGACGTCGCCCGCGCCGCCGTGACCGCGGGCGCCGACCAGCTGTGCCTCGGCGACACGATCGGCACGACCACGCCGCTGCGCGTCGTCCAGCTGCTCGACGCGGTCCGCCGGGCCTGCCCCGGGGTGCCCGTGGGCGTGCACTTCCACGACACCCGCGGCACCGGTCAGGCCAACGCGCTGGCCGCGATCCAGGCCGGCGTCACGCAGCTCGACTCCTCCGTCGGCGGGCTGGGCGGCTGCCCGTTCGCGCCGGGGGCCAGCGGCAACATCGCGACCGAGGAGCTCGCGTACCTGCTGGAGGAGTCCGGCGTGCGGACCGGGATCGACCTCGACGCCGTCCTGGCCGCCGCGAAGGTCACCGAGGACGCCGTGGGCCACGAGCTGCCCAGCTCGCTCTACCGCGCCGGTGGGCGCTCGGTGCCACGACCGGCCCCCGTCCCCGGCTGATGGGCTCCCCCGCGCCCGACGGCGCGCCGCCGATCGTCGACCCGCGCGTGATGCGCGACGTGCTCGGCCACTTCGCCTCCGGCGTCACCGTGCTCACCGCCGTGACCGACGACGGCCCGATCGGGTTCACCTGCCAGTCGTTCAGTTCGCTGTCGCTGGACCCGCCGCTGGTCGCCTTCGCGCCCGCCCGGACGTCACGGACCTGGCCGCGGCTCCGCGACATCGGCCGGTTCTGCGTCAACGTGCTGGCCGAGGGGCAGGACGCCGTATCGCAGAACTTCGCCAGATCGGCCGCGGACAAGTTCGCCGGCGTCCCCTGGACCCCGAGCCCGCACGGCTCCCCGGTGCTCGACGACGTCGTCGCCTGGATCGACGGGGAGCTGTGGGCGGAGTACGACGGCGGGGACCACACGATCGTCGTCGCCCGCGTGCTCGACCTCGGCTCGCACCCCGACCGGCGCCCCCTGCTGTTCCACCGCGGCTCCT
The DNA here is from genome assembly GCA_004570425.1 of Bacillus sp. AZ43. Taxonomy (GTDB): domain Bacteria; phylum Actinomycetota; class Actinomycetes; order Mycobacteriales; family Geodermatophilaceae; genus Blastococcus_B. The sequence goes on along the minus strand of SPQJ01000002.1, from coordinate 167,599 downwards.
ACGGGCTGCTGCGCCGCCCCGAGGGCTGAGCCCGCCCGATCAGCCGAAGCGGACGGCGAGCAGCGCGACGTCGTCGCGGCCGTCGAGCCCACCGCTGACCGCGGCATCGCAGAGCCGGCGGGGCCCGGCGGCGGCCGGGGCGGCCGCGATCCGGTGGCAGAGCTCCGCGATGCCCTGGTCGAGGTCGGCGCCGGGCTGCTCCACCAGCCCGTCGGTGTATGCCAGCAGCGTGGACCCGGGCGGGAGGTCCACCGTCACCGTCTCCCGGCGGGAGGTGGCATCGACGCCGACGAGCATCCCGGTGACCTCCGACAGCACCCGGACCGCGCCGGCGGGAGTCCGGACCAGCACCGGGGGGTGCCCCGCGTTGGCCACCTGCAGCCGCCACGGCGCGCCGGGCTCCGCGGGCCGCAGGGCGCGGGCGTAGACCATCGTGGCCATGGGCGCGACCCGCAGGCCCTGGACCAGCCGGTCGACGCGGGCGAGGACCCGGCCCGGGTCGGCGTCGTCGGCGTCCCAGACGCACGCCCGGATCAGCCCGCGCAGGTGGCCCATGGCGGCGGCCGCGGCGACGTCGTGCCCCACGACGTCGCCCACCACGACGCCGACGGAGCCGTCCGGGAGCTCGAGCAGGTCGTAGAAGTCGCCGCCGACGTCGGCGGCGGTCGAGGCGCTGACGTAGTGCGCGGCCGTCTCGATGCCCCGCACCTCGGGGAGCACGGGCAGGAGCGAGCGCTGGAGGGTGTCGGCCACGGAGTGCTCGCGCTGGTAGAGCCGCACGTTGTCCATGGCGAGGGCGGCGCGGCCGGCGAGGTCCTCGACGATCTCGATCTCGTCCGGGGTGAACGGCCGGTCGGGGGTCGCGCGCACGAGGGCGATCGCGCCCAGCGTGCGGCGGCGGGCGACCATCGGGGCGGTCAGCACCGTGCTCCCGCCCAGCCGGGCGAAGACCTCGCGGGCGGGCGCCGAGGTGATGGCCTCCTCCACCACCTCGGGGGTCACCTCCGCCAGGAGCACCGGCCGGGAGGTGGTGATGCTGCGCCGGCTCGGGGACCTCGGGGGCAGGTGCATGACGTGCAGCGCCGCGAACTCGGCCAGGTCGTCCTCGCGCCCGTCCCGGTGACGGGCTACGGCCCGGCGCACGCCGCCGTACTCGTCCAGCACGGTGACGTAGACCCAGTCGGCCAGCAGGGGGACGCACAGCCGGGCGAGCCGGTCGAGCAGCTCCTCCATGTCCAGCGTCGCGATGAGGGCGCTGGTGACCTCCGCCATGAGCGCCAGCCGCGTCTGCGCGCGCTCGGCGGTCGCGCGGGCCTCCTCGGCGTCCCTGCGCGCCTGCTCGGCGACAGCGCGGGCCAGCTCCGCCTCGTGCCGGGCGGCCTGCTCGGCGGCGAAGGCCGCCTCCCGCTCCCGTTCCCCCCGGACCCGTTCGGTCACGTCGGTCTGCACGCCCACGAAGCTGACCAGGTCGCCCTCGCCGTCGAAGACCGGGCTGATCGACAGCTGGTTCCAGAAGGCGGTGCCGTCCTTGCGGTAGTTGAGCAGCGTCGTCGTCACCGTCCGGCGTGCCGCCAGCCCCTCGCGGATCTCGGCGACGGCCGCCGGATCGGTCGCCGGTCCCTGCAGGAAGCGGCAGTTGCGGCCGATCGCCTCCTCGGCCGGGTAGCCGGTGATCCGGCTGAACGACGGGTTGACCCACACCAGCGGGTCGTCCGGCTGCCGCGGGTCGGTGATCGTGAACGTGATGTCGGTGGCGATGACCGCGCGCTCGCGCAGCGCCTGGAGGTAGGAGTCCGGGTCGTCCACCGCCTCCGGCGGGTCGAGCTGCAGGAAGACGACGAGGGACAGCTGCTGCTCGCTGCCCGGCCCCGACAGCGGGAAGCCGGTGACCCAGAGCAGGTGGTCCTCGGCCCCCGAGGCCAGCCGGACGGCCTCGCCCGCGACCGGACGCCCCTGGGCGACCGTCGACAGCGGGCCGCTGCTGCTGGCCAGCGGTCGGCCGGACAGGTCGGTCAGCCCGACGGCGGCACCCCAGGTGTCGACGTCGACCGGCAGGCCGACGTTGCCGGCCAGCGCGACGGCGGCCGTGTTCGCGTAGACGACGGAGCCGGTCCCGCGGTCGATCACCAGGACGGCGACCGGCACGTCGACGAGCACCGCGGGCAGGGCGGCGTGCGCGCCGGCCGCGGACCCCGCGTCCGAGACGGCGGCGGAGGCGGCCGTCACGATCCCCGCCTGCTGGTCCAGGCCCGGATCCTGCAGGGGAGGCCACGGGCGGGCGAGCTCGGACTGCACGGAGCCATCTAACCGTGCGCACCCCGACCGCCTGGTCGAGCACCCGCCGCGGGTGTGGCCGGCGGGCCGCCGGGGAACGTCCGGGAGGCCCCGCTCGTCGGCAGGGTGCAGGACGCACGCCGGGAGGAACCGCCATGGGACTGCTCGACCGCCTCTTCGGCCGCCGCCCGCAGCCGTCCTCCCCGGGCGGGTACGCCGGACGGGGGTACCCGACGACCGGGCGCGGGGAGCCGCTGCCCGACGACCAGGCGATCGCCCGCTACCGGTACCTGCTGCGCACCGCGCCGCCCGAGCAGATCGAGCAGGCGCACGCCGAGGCCTTCGCCCAGCTCACGACCGACCAGCGGCAGCAGGTGCTGGCGCAGCTGGCCGCCGCCGTGCCCGCCGACGAGCGGCCACGCACCGACGACCCGCAGACCCTGGCGCGGGTGGCCACCCGCGCCGAGATGCGCCAGCCCGGCACCCTGGAGCGGGCGCTCGGCGGCTACGGCCCCGGCTACGGCGGAGGTGGCTACGGCCCCGGCTACGGCGGCGGTTACGGACGCGGCTACGGCGGACCCGGCATGGGGAGCATGATCGGCGGCAGCCTGCTGGGCACGATCGGCGGGCTCGTCATCGGCACCGCTGTGGCCGACGCGCTGTTCGACACCGGTCTCGGCGACGGGGGCCTCTTCGGCGGGGGCGACGAGGAGGCCTACGCGGAGGGGTACCAGGACGGCGCCGGGGCCGACGCTGGCGGCTACGGCGGCGACCCGGGCGCCGATTTCGCCGGGGGAGCCGACAACGGCTGGGACGGCGGCGGCGACTACGGGGACTTCGGCGGGGGCGACTTCGGGGGCGGCGACTTCTGAGCCGCTCCGCGCAGCAGCAGCAGGCCGAGGACCGGCAGCACCAGCGGGACGAAGTAGTAGCCGCGGCCGTACGCCGACCACACCGTCTCGTCGGGGAAGGCGGCGGGGTCGGCGAGCGACAGCGTGCCCACGACCAGCACGCCGACCAGTTCGACGGTGATGGCGGCCAGCGCCGTGCGCCGGCCGCCGGGCCCACCACGCACCAGACCCACCGTGGCGACGACGTAGACCAGCGCGGCGAGGGCCGAGAGCAGGTAGGCGACGGGCGCGTCGTCGAACCGGGTGCTCAGCTGCACCGCGGCCCGGGCGCCGGCCGCGAGCGCGAAGGTGGCGTAGAGCGCGACCAGCACCCGGCCGGCGCCGGACATGCCCGGTCCCGCGGCGCGGCCGCTCTCCGCGGGTGCCCCCAGCGCACGGTCCTCACGCACCGGTGACCTCCCAGAGCTGCAGCAACCGCCAGACCATGACGCCGACCACCGCCGCCGCGACCGCCAGCACGGTCCCGGCCCAGCGGGTCCGCTCCGCGCGGGCCCACAGGGCGCCGGCGACGGGCACCAGGAGCACCGCCACCAGGTAGCTGACGAACGTCGGGGTGTCCTCGGGCCGCTCGCCGCGCCCCATCGCCACGGCCACGGCGACCGCCTGCACGAGGAGGACGGCCTCGAGGACCCCCGTGGCCACGAGGTGCACCAGGCCGATGCGCCGGCGGGCCAGCGTCGACAGCAGGCCCAGCAGCGCGACGGCGACGGCGACGACCGTGGTCGTGACGACCAGGAACCCCGTCACCGGCGCTGCTCACGGGGCATGGCGGCGGACGGCACGGCGTCATCCTCCCGCGCGCCGTCGGCCCGACCCGGGGGACCCCCCTGGCGCGTTCCGGAACCGGTATGACAGGTTAGGCGCGCCTTAGTTAGGGCTACCTACCCTCAGTTCCGAACAGGAGCACGATGCGTCCCGCCGCCCGGCCTCTCGCCGCCCTCGCCCTGCCAGTCTCCGCCGTCCTGGCGCTCTCCGCCTGCGGTGGCGAGGCCGACGCCGAGGCCGGGGCCTCCGCCGACGCGGAGACCGTGACCTTCACCTGGGACCGGAACACGGCGGCCGAGGACGAGGAGCCGGTCCTCGAGGAGACCACCGTCGAGGTGCCGAAGAACCCCGAGAACATCGTCGTCTTCGACCTGGCCAGCCTCGACACGATCGGCGCGCTGGGCGGTGAGGTCTCGGGCGCCCCGCTGGACTCGGTGCCCGACTACCTCCAGGACGCCCTGGCCGAGGAGGCCTACGACGTGGGCACGCTGTTCGAGGCCGACCTGATCGAGATCGAGTCGCAGCAGCCGGACCTCATCATCATCGGCGGCCGTTCGGCGGCCCTGTTCGAGGATCTCGCCGAGATCGCCCCGACGGTCGACCTCGGCCTGCGCGGCACCTACACGGAGACCCTCGAGCGCAACGCCACCTTCCTGGGCGAGGTCCTCGGCGCCGAGGACGAGGCGGCCGCCGCGGTCGCGGAGGTGGAGAAGGGCATCGAGGAGGCGAAGGCGGTCACCGCCGACGCCGGCACCGGCCTGGGCCTCATGATCTCCGGTGGTGAGCTCAGCGCGATGGCCCCGGCCGGCGAGAACTCCGACGCGCGCGGCGCCCGCGGCGGTCTCATCTACGACGCCTTCGGCGTGCAGCCGGTCGTCGACGACATCCGGGCCGCCACCCACGGCGAGCCGGTCTCCTTCGAGTTCCTGCTCGAGACGAACCCCGACTACCTCTGGGTCGTCGACCGCGACGCCGCCACCAACGCCGAAGGGGCGCAGTCGGCGGAGGCCGTGCTCGACAACGAGATCGTGAAGCAGACGACCGCTGCCCAGAACGACCAGATCGTCTACCTGGACCCGGTCGCCTGGTACGTCGTCTTCGGCGGCATCGAGACGACCGCGATCATGATCGACGACGTGAAGCAGATCGCCGGGTGACCACGGCAGCACCGGCACGACGCCGTCCCTGATCCCGGTGACAGCGCTCGACCGACCCCTGACGAGCACCCCTGCCCGCGTGCCGCCCCGCCGCACCTGGGTGGGGGTGCTCGTCGGCGTGCTGCTCGCCGTGCTGGCGTGCACGAGCCTGTTCGTGGGCGTCTCGGACGTCTCCCCCGCCTCGGTGCTGGCCGGCGGGGAGGAGAGCAACGCCGCCTTCCTGCTCGTCGCCAGCCGCATCCCGCGCACGGTCGCGGTGGTCCTCGTCGGGGCCTCGCTCGGCATCGCCGGCCTGATCATGCAGATGCTCGTGCGGAACAAGTTCGTGGAGCCCGGCACCACGGGCGTCAGCGAGTTCGCGACGCTCGGCATGCTCGCCACGATGGTGCTCCTCCCGGGCCTGCCCGTCGTCGGCAAGATGGGCGTCGCCGCGGCGTTCGGCCTGTTCGGCACCTGGGTGTTCCTGCGGGTGGTGCGGTTCGTCCCCGTGCGCCAGCTCGTGCTCGTCCCGCTGGTCGGCATCATGCTCGGGGGCGTCGTCGCCGCCGTGACGACGTTCGTCGCCTACCGGCTCGACCTCCTGCAGTCGCTCCAGCAGTGGTCGCAGGGCAGCTTCGCCACGATCATGCAGGGCCGGTACGAGTTCCTCTGGATCGCCGGGCTCATGGTCGTCGTGGCGTGGGTCGCCGCCGACCGGTTCAGCGTGATCGGCCTCGGTGAGGAGTTCGCGACCAACCTCGGGCTGGACTACCGCAGGGTCGTCGCCGTCGGGATGGTGATCATCGCGGTCATCACGGCCGCGGTCCTGGTGACCGCGGGGATGATCCCCTTCCTCGGCCTGGTCGTCCCGAACGTCGTCAGCCTGGTCATGGGGGACAACGTGCGCCGCGCGATCCCCTGGGTGGCCGGTCTCGGCGCGGTCTTCGTCCTCGCCTGCGACCTGGTCGCCCGCGTCGTGCGCATGCCGTACGAGATCCCGCTGTCGGTCGTCGTCGGGGTCGTGGGTGCGGCGCTGTTCCTCTGGCTGCTGCTGCGGAGGGGGAGCCGTGCTCACTGAGACCGCTCCCGCGCCGGCCTCCCCGGTCCGCGGCCGTGCCCGGCTCGCGGCGTCCTGGGCCCGGCCGTGGGTCCGGTTGGCGCTGCTCGGCGGCGTCGTCCTGGCCCTCGTCGTGGCCTACCTGTTCACCGACGTCCCGGGCTCGCTCGCGTTCGCGCTGGAGATCCGCAGCCGCACGGTGGCGGCGATGCTGGTCGTCTCGACGGCGGTCGGCGTCTCCACCGTCGTCTTCCACACCATCACGCAGAACCGGATCCTGACCCCGTCGATCATGGGGTTCGACGCGTTCTACGTCCTGATCTCGACCCTGATCGTCTTCGCCTCGGGATCCGCGGCGTTCCTCGCGTTCGACGAGCTCACCCTGTGGGTGGTCCAGGTCGTCGTGATGGTGACGTTCAGCGTGCTGCTGTTCACCTGGCTGTTCGGGGGCAAGCGGCGGTCGATCCACCTGATGCTGCTGGTCGGGATCGTGCTCGGCACGTTCTTCCGCAGCCTCACCGAGTGGATGCAGCGGATGCTCGACCCGCTGGACTTCCAGGTCCTCTCCGACGCGATGTTCGCGTCCCTGACCCGCCCCGACGAGATGCTGCTGGCGCTCACCGCGCTGCTCGTCGTCCTGGGCGCCGCCGTGGTCGTGCCGCTGCGCCGCACCCTCGACGTGCTGACCCTGGGCGAACCGGCGGCCGTGGGGCTCGGGGTCGACCACCGCCGCGTCGTGATGGCCCTCTTCCTCGGCGTCTCGGTGATGATCGCCGCCTCGACGGCGCTGGTCGGGCCGATCCTGTTCTTCGGCCTGATCGTCGCCAACCTGGCGTACAGCTACGCCGGCTCGTTCCGCCACGTCTGGACGCTCCCGACCGCCGTCCTCCTCGGGATGCTCTGCCTCCTGGGCGGTCAGCTGGTCCTGGAACGGGTCCTCGGCTACGGCGGCACCCTGTCCACGGTCATCGACTTCGCCGGCGGCCTGTTCTTCCTGTACCTCGTGCTCCGGAAGGGGGCGCGGTGATCGCGCTCGAGAACGTGACCAAGCGCTACGGCAGCACCACGGTGGTGGACGACGTCTCGATCCGCTTCGGCGGCGAGGGCGTGACGGCGCTCATCGGGCCGAACGGCGCCGGGAAGTCGACGCTGTTCTGCCTCGTGGGGCGGCTGCTCCGGCCCGACGCCGGCCGGGTGACCGTCGGCGGGCTGGACATCTCGACGACGCCGTCCGGGGCGCTGGCCACGAGCCTCGCGGTGCTGCGCCAGGACAACCACGTCGCGGCACGGCTGACCGTGCACGACCTCGTGGAGTTCGGGCGCTTCCCGCACTCCCGCGGCCGGCTCACGGTGGAGGACCGCGAGCACATCGACCGCGCGATCAGCTACCTGGAGCTCGAGCCCTACCGGGCCAGGTTCCTCGACGAGCTGTCGGGTGGGCAGCGCCAGCGCGCGTTCATCGCGATGGTGCTGGCCCAGGACACGAAGTACGTCCTGCTCGACGAGCCGCTGAACAACCTCGACCTGCGGCACATGACCGAGATCATGCGGCTGCTGCGCAGGATGGCCGACGAGCTCGGCAAGCGGGTGGTCACCGTGCTGCACGACGTCAACTTCGCGGCCACCTGGGCCGACCGCATCGTGGCCATGCGCGACGGCCGGGTGGTCGCCGACGGGCCCGCGCGCGAGATCATGCGGCCCGACGTGCTGGCGACCGTCTACGACACGGAGGTCGACGTCCGGGAGATCGACGGCCGGCCCGTCGCCCTCTACTACGGCTGATCGCTACGCGCGGGTAACCCCGCGGCCGGTCCGTCGTTGGGGCAGGGCACACATCGCCGTGTCCCGCCTGGAGGGCCCATGCGCCGCTCGTCCCGCCGACTCCTCGGCGCCGTCAGCGGGGCGGTCGTCGTCGCCGCTCTCGCCGCCACCCCCGCGTCCGCCGCCCCGGCCGCGCCGCTCGCCCCGGTCCAGGACTTCCTGGCCGACCAGCTGGCCGCGCTGACCGGGACCACCACCGTCCTCGTGCACGGCACCGACGCCGCGGCGGCGCGCGCCGCTGTCGCGGCCACCGGCATGCGGACGATCACCGAGTTCGAGCGGATCGGCGTCGTCGTCGCGTCCGGCACCGCCGGGCAGATCGAGGCGGCCCGCACGCAGCCGGGCGTGACCTACCTGGAGGGCAACGCCCCGATCGAGTTCAGCCAGGAGACCTCGAACACCGCGACCCGCGGCGCCGAGGCCGTGTCCACGCTGACGGGGCCGGACGGCACCGCGCTCGACGGCAGCGGCGTCTCGGTGGCGGTCATCGACTCCGGGATCGACCCGACGCACCCCTACTTCCGGAACCCCGACGGCAGCAGCGCCGTCGTCGCCAACCTCAAGAGCCTGTGCCTGGTGGAGACCGGCACCGGGCCCGACTGCGTCGTCCGCGTGCCGGGGATCGTCGACACCGACACCCTGTCGGTCGGCGGCCACGGCACGCACGTCAGCGGGATCGTGGCCGGCCGGCCCACGACGCTGACCGACGGCGGCCGGCTGACCGGGGCGGCGCCCGGCGCCAGCATCGTGTCGATCTCGACCGGGGCCGTGCTGCTCATCGTGGGCGCCGACGCGGCGCTGAACTGGGTCCTGGAGAACCACGAGGCGCCCTGCGGCGCCGGGGTGCCCGCCGACGTCTGCCCGCCGATCAAGGTCACCAACAACTCCTACGGCCCCTCCGGCGGCGGCGAGTTCGACCCGAACTCCGCCACGGTGAAGCTGCAGCGGGCGCTGGCCGCCGAGGGCGTCGTCACGGTCTGGGCGGCGGGGAACGACGGCGGGGACGGCTCGGCCTCGCTGACCAACCCGCCGGGCCAGGACCCGACCGGCGGCATCCTGTCGGTCGCCTCCTACTTCGACCAGGACACCGGCACCCGGGACGGCGTGGTCAGCGAGTACTCCTCGCGCGGGGCGTCGGCCGACCCGTCCACCTGGCCGGACCTGTCCGCGCCCGGCGAGAACATCACGTCGTCCTGCCGGCTGACCCTGCCGATCTGCGCCACCGGGCTGGACCCGCGCAACGGCCCCGGTCTCCTGGACCTCGGCACCTTCAACACGATCAGCGGGACGTCGATGGCCGCGCCGCACGTCGCCGGCATCGTGGCCCAGCTGTTCGAGGCCGATCCCACCGCGACGCCGGCGGAGATCGAGGCCGCGCTGAAGGGCACCACCCACCGGTTCACCGACGGCGCCCCCTACGCGACGGTGGGCGGGTACCCGACGTCCTACGACAAGGGCACCGGCCTGGTCGACGTCGTCGCGGCGATCGCGCGGCTCACCGGAAGCTGAGAAAGGACCCCCCCTGCCCCCCACCGCTCGCACGCTCGCGGCGGGACCCGGCAGGGGGGGCCTGCGGGTGGGGTGATCTTGGTCTCGGCGCGCGTGGACGGCTCCTCGCGGGTTAGATCAGAGTGCATGTGCGGCCTCTGTGGCGAGATCACGTTCGACGGCTCACTGGCCGACACGACCGCGGTCGCCCGCATGGTCGAGTCACTGGTCCCCCGCGGTCCGGACGGGCAGGGCTCGTGGAGCAACGGGCGGGTGGCGTTCGGGCACCGCCGGCTGTCGGTCATCGACCTGTCCACCTGCGGCTCGCAGCCGATGGTCGACAACGAGCTGGGCCTGACCGCGGTCTTCAACGGCTGCATCTACGACTACCAGGAGCTGCGGGCCGAGCTCGAGGGGCACGGCTACCGGTTCTTCTCGCACAGCGACACCGAGGTGATCCTCAAGGGCTACCACCACTGGGGTCCCGACGTCGTCTCCCACCTGCACGGGATGTTCGCGTTCGTCATCCACGAGCGCGACACCGGCCGGATCGTCATGGCCCGCGACCGGCTCGGGATCAAGCCGCTCTACCTCTCCGAGGAGCCGGGGAGGCGCCTGCGGTTCGCCTCCACGCTCCCGGCGCTGCTCAAGGCCGGTGACGTCGACACCTCGATCGACCCGGTCGCGCTGCACCACTACCTGACCTGGCACGCCGTCGTCCCGGCGCCGCGGACCATCCTCACCGGCGTCCGCAAGCTGCCCCCCGCCACGCTGCGGATCATCGAGGCCGACGGCAGCAGCCGCGAGGAGCGCTACTGGAACGCCACCTACGAGCGCCGCCCGGAGCACGCGAACTGGACCGCGCGCGACTGGGAGGACGCGGTCGAGGAGTCCCTCCGGGTGGCCGTCCGCCGCCGGCTGGTGGCCGACATCCCGGTGGGCGTGCTGCTCTCCGGCGGACTGGACTCCAGCCTGATCGTCGGCCTGCTCGCGCAGGAGGGCCAGACCGGCCTGGCCACCTACTCCATCGGCTTCGAGTCCGTCGGTGGGCGGGAGGGCGACGAGTTCGCCTACTCCGACGTCATCGCCGACCACTTCGCCACCGACCACCACCGCATCCGGGTGAGCTCCGACGAGCTGTCCGCCGCGCTCGGGCACGCCATCGGGGCCATGGCCGAGCCCATGGTCAGCCACGACGTCGTCGCCTTCGACCTGCTCAGCGAGCGGGTCAGCGAGACCATCCGCGTCGTCCAGTCCGGGCAGGGCGCCGACGAGGTCTTCGCCGGCTACCACTGGTACCCGCCGCTGGCCGGCGCCGGCCGGGAGGAGGCCGTCGAGAAGTATGCGCGGGCGTTCTTCGACCGCGACCACGCCCAGATGCGCTCGGTCGTCTCCGACCGCTACGCCCTGTCCGAGGACCCGAGCCTGGCGTTCGTCCGCGAGCACATGTCGCGGCCGGGCGCGGAGACCGCCGTCGACGCCGCGCTGCGCCTCGACAGCGAGATCATGCTCGTCGACGACCCGGTCAAGCGCGTGGACAACATGTCCATGGCCTGGGGGCTGGAGGCGCGGGTGCCGTTCCTCGACCACGACCTGGTCGAGCTCGCGGCGCTGTGCCCGCCGGAGCTGAAGCTGGCCGACGGCGGCAAGGGCATCCTCAAGGCGATCGGCCGCCGGATCATCCCGCCGGAGGTCATCGACCGGCCCAAGGGCTACTTCCCCGTCCCGGCGATCACCCACCTCGAGGGCAAGGTCCTCGGCCTGGTGAAGGACGCCCTGGCGAGCGACGCCGCCCGTGACCGCGGGCTGTTCCGCCCCGAGTACGTCGACACGCTGCTCGCCGACCCCAACGGCGAGCTGACCCCGCTGCGCGGCAACAAACTCTGGCAGCTCGGTCTGCTCGAGCTGTGGCTGCAGACGCACGGTGTCTGAGGAGATGACCATGGCACCCCGGCTGGCCGGTCACCGCCGCCGCACGGCGGTGACGCCCACCCCCGAGCTGACCAGCCGCTCCTGGCGCGAGCCCACGGCGCACGAGATCGAGGGCATGGCGAGCGACGTCGTCGTCGACCTCGGCTGGGGGCAGCTCGCCTTCGGGCAGACGTTCAAGGACCTGGACCGCATCGTCGACGTGCTCCGGGCCGAGGAGACCGGGCGGCGCGACATCTGCGTCTACCCGCGCGACCCCCAGGTCCTGGTGGGCATGGCGCCCGACGAGCTGTTCATCGACCCGTCGCTCACCTACCGGCTGGACCTGCACCGCTACCGCCCCCGGCCGGACGTGATCCGCGGCGTCTTCGTCCGCACGGTGACCTCGCAGGCGGAGATGGAGGCGATCAACGAGCTGTACTCCCGCAACGGGATGGTCGCCGCCGACGCCGAGACCATGTGGGCCAACCACCGCACCCGCACCTTCACCTACCTGGTCGCGGAGGACACCCGCACCGGCAAGATCGTCGGCACCGTCACCGGCGTCGACCACGTGCTGGCCTTCGGCGACCCGGAGGGCGGCACCAGCCTGTGGTGCCTGGTCGCCGACAAGCAGGACGCCCCGCCCGGCACCGGCGAGGCGCTGGTGCGGGTGCTCGCCGAGCGGTACGTGGCACGGGGGCGCGCCTACCTCGACCTCTCGGTGATGCACGACAACACCCCGGCGATCAAGCTCTACCGCAAGCTCGGCTTCGACCGGATCTCGGCGGTCTGCGTCAAGCGCAAGAACCCCATCAACACGCCGCTATTCGCCGCGCGCCCGCCCGGCCTGGAGAAGCTCAACCCCTACGCGCTGATCATCGCCGAGGAGGCGCTGCGCCGGGGGATCCGGGTGGAGGTCACCGACGCCGAGTGGGGCGAGATGCGCCTGACGCTGGGCGGCCGGTCGGTCCTCACCCGCGAGTCGCTGTCGGAGTTCACCACCGCCGTGGCCATGAGCCGCTGCGACGACAAGCGGGTGACCCGGCGGATCATGCGTCGGGCCGGCGTCCGGGTGGCCCAGGGGGCGCTGGCCTGCGACGGCGACCTCGACGACGCGCGTGCCCTGCTGCGCGGTGTGGGCGACGTGGTGGTCAAGCCCGCCCGCGGCGAGCAGGGCCGGGGCATCACGGTGGGCGTGAAGGACGAGGCGACGCTGGAGCGGGCGGTCGCCCTCGCGCTGCAGTTCTGCCCCGACGTGCTGGTCGAGGAGCGGGTGGACGGGGAGGACCTGCGGGTCGTCGTCATCGACCGGGAGGTCGTGGCCGCCGCCGTCCGCCGCCCGGCCGAGGTCGTCGGGGACGGCCGGCACGCCGTCGCCGACCTGGTGCGGTCCACCAGCCGGCGGAGGGAGCGGGCCACCGGCGGTGAGTCGCGGATCCCGCTGGACGACACCACCGCCGAGGTGGTCGCGGAGGCGGGCTACGCCATGGACGACGTGCCGCCGAACGGCGAGCGGGTGCAGGTCCGGCGCACGGCGAACCTGCACACCGGCGGCACCATCGAGGACGTCACCGACCGGCTGCACCCCGAGATCGCCGAGGCGGCGATCCGCGCCGCCGAGGCGCTGGGGATCCCCGTGACCGGGATCGACTTCCTCGTGCCCGACGTCGCCGGCCCCGACTACGTGTTCATCGAGGCCAACGAGCGGCCGGGGCTGGCCAACCACGAGCCCCAGCCGGTCGCGGAGCGCTTCGTCGACCTGCTCTTCCCCGAGACCCGCCGGCGCTAGCGGACTTTCCCTACAGGCCGAGTTCGGCGCGGATCTCGTCGGTGTGCTGGCCGGGGGCGGGCACGCTGCCGACCGCGCCGGGGGTGGCGGAGAACCGGGGGGCGACGGCGGGCTGCGTGACGCCGTCGACCTCGACGAACACGCCCCGCTCGACGTTGTGCGGGTCGCGCGTGGCCTCCCGCAGCGACCACACCGGCGCCACGCAGGCATCGGTGCCCTCGAAGACCTCCCACCACTGCGCTCGGGTCCGCGACGCGAACACCTGTGTGAACCGCTCGCGCAGCGCCGGCCACTCCCGGGGGTCGGTGCGGTCGGGCAGCGACTCGTCGCCGGCGAGGCCGAGGCCGGTCAGCAGCGCCGCGTAGAACTGCTCCTCCAGCGCGCCGACGGCGAGGAACTCCCCGTCGGCGCAGCGGTAGACGTCGTAGAACGGCGCCCCGGTGTCGAGCAGGTTCCGGCCGCGCCGATCGGTCCACACGCCGGCGTCGAGCATCCCGTGGATCATCGTGGTGAGGACGGCGGTGCCGTCGACGATCGCGGCGTCGACGACCTGCCCCTCCCCCGTGGCGCGGGCGTGCGCCAGCGCGGCCACCGCGCCCAGCGCGAGGAACACTCCCCCGCCGCCGAAGTCGCCGAGCAGGTTCAGCGGTGGCGCGGGCCGCTCGTCCGGCCGGCCCGACGCGCCCAGCGCGCCGGTCAGCGCGATGTAGCCGATGTCGTGCCCGGCGGTCGGCGCCAGCGGGCCGCTCTGCCCCCAGCCGGTCATCCGGCCGTAGACCAGCGCCGGCTTCAGGGCGAGCAGTTCCTCGGGCCCCAGCCCGAGGCGCTCCATGACGCCGGGCCGGAAGCCCTCGAGCAGGACGTCGGCCCGCTCCACCAGCGCCCGGACGACGGCCAGGTCGTCGGGGTCCTTGAGGTCGAGCGCGATCGACCGCTTGCCCCGGTCGAGCAGCGACGTCGCCCCCAGCGAGCCGAGCAGCCCGCCGCGGCTGCCCTTCCGGTCGATCCGGACCACGTCGGCACCCAGGTCGGCCAGGAGCATGCCGCAGAACGGGCCCGGCCCCAGCCCGGCGAACTCGACGACCCGTACGCCCCGCAGCGGCCCCACGGCTCCACCTCCGATGCCCCGGGTCGCGCCCGTGCGACCCTGTTGCCCGCATGCTGCCGTACGCCGGGACCGCCGGCCGGGGAGGGCGGGGACGTGGCGTATCTCCTGGCGGCGCTCGGCGGCGCGCTGGGCGCCCTGGCCCGCTGGGCACTGGCGGAGGCGCTCCCCGCCTCCCCCGGCGGCTGGCCGTGGGCCACGATGCTGGTCAACCTCGCCGGCTGCTTCCTGATCGGGATCCTGCTCGCCGTCCTCGCCGCCCGGTCCCCCGAACCGGCGTGGGCACGGCCGTTCCTCGCCGTCGGCGTGCTCGGGGGCTTCACCACCTATTCCGCCTTCGCCGTGGAGGTCGTCGCGCTGGTGGACGACGGCGCCGCGGCCGTGGCCGCCGGGTACCTGCTGGTGTCGGTCGTCGGCGGTGTCGCGGCGGTCGTGCTCGGTGGCCGCTCGGTGCGGAGGGCCGCGCCGTGACGCCGCTGCTCGTGGTCGCGGGGGCCCTGGTCGGCGCGCCCCTGCGCCTGCTGGTCACCCGTCTGGCCGGGCGGGACGGCCGCGACCCGGCGGCCGGCACGCTCGCGGTCAACGTCGCCGGCAGCGCCGTCCTGGGTGTCCTGGTCGGCGCCGGTGGCGTCCCGGCGTGGGTGCTCGCCCTCGTGGGCGCCGGCCTCTGCGGCACCCTCACCACCTTCTCGACCTTCGGCGCGGACGCCGTCCGGCTGCGGGAGGACCGGTCGGGGGCGCGCGCCGCCGCCTATCTCACGGCCACGCTGGTGCTCGGTGTCGGAGCCGCGGCAGCCGGGTACGCGCTGTCCGGATAGGGTCGACACCGGTATGGCGGACAACACGGGGAACGACGCGATGGGCGCGCTCGACGCGGACAGCCCGGTCGTCGTCGTGGCGAACCGGCTGCCGGTCGACCAGGTCACGGACGCCGACGGCACCACCCGCTGGCAGCGCAGCCCCGGCGGGCTGGTCACCGCCCTGGAGCCCTTCGTCGCCGGCCGGGGTGGCGCGTGGGTCGGCTGGTCGGGCTCGGCCGGTGAGGCGCCCGAGCCCTTCGAGTCCGGCGGCATGTCGCTGATCCCGGTGCCGCTGTCGGAGGAGGAGGTCGACCGCTACTACGAGGGCATGTCGAACGCCTCGCTGTGGCCGCTCTACCACGACGTCGTCGAGAAGCCGGAGTACCACCGGACCTGGTGGGACACCTACGTCCAGGTCAACAAGCGCTTCGCCGAGCGGGCCGCGGCCGTGGCCGCCGAGAACGCCATCGTCTGGGTGCACGACTACCAGTTGCAGCTGGTCCCGGCCCTGCTCCGCCAGCAGCGGCCCGACCTGACCATCGGCTTCTTCCTGCACATCCCGTTCCCGCCCTACGAGCTGTTCACCCAGCTCCCGTGGCGGTCGGCCATCGTCGAGGGGCTGCTCGGTGCCGACCTGGTCGGGTTCCAGCGCCCGGCCGCGGCGCTGAACTTCGTACAGCTGGCCCGCCGACTGCACGACCTGCCGGCCCGCCGGCACCTCATCGAGTACGACGGCCGCACGGTGGCCGCGCGCGCCTTCCCGATCTCGATCGACGTCGCGTCCTTCGACGAGCTGGCCCGCTCCCCCGAGGTGCTGGCCCGCGCCGAGGAGATCCGCAAGGAGCTCGGCAACCCGTCCAAGATCATCCTGGGTGTCGACCGGCTCGACTACACCAAGGGCATCGGCGTGCGCCTCAACGCGTTCCAGGAACTGCTCGAGGACGGCGCGGTCGAAGCCCCCGACACGGTGATGGTGCAGGTGGCCACGCCCAGCCGGGAACGGGTCGAGCACTACGTGCACATGCGTGAGCAGATCGAGCAGCAGGTCGGGCACATCAACGGCGTCTTCGGCTCGATCGCCGGGCCCGCCGTGCACTACTTCAACCAGTCGATGCCGCGGGAGGAGCTGGCCGCGCTCTACCGGGCCGCGGACGTCATGCTCGTCACCCCCTACCGCGACGGCATGAACCTGGTGGCGAAGGAGTACGTCGCGGCCCGCGGGGACCTCGGCGGGGCCCTGGTCCTCTCCGAGTTCGCCGGCGCCGCGGCGGAGCTGAAGCAGGCATTCCTGGTGAACCCGCACGACATCGCCGGGGTGAAGAACCAGCTGCTGCGCGCGTTGCGCATGGAGCCGGCCGAGGGCGCCAAGCGGATGCGGGCGATGCGCCGCCACCTGGCGAAGAACGACCTGGACCACTGGGCGAGCTCGTTCTTCGAGGCGCTCAAGGAGCAGGCCCGCGACCAGCCGAGCGGTCGCGTGGCGGGCCGGGAATCGGCCCCGCTCTCGACCGGTCGCGGCGGGGCGCAGGGGTGACTCCCCTCCCGGAGGGGCTCGACCGCGCGCTCAGGGCGCTCGCCGGCCGCCGTCCCCTCCTCCTCGCCAGCGACTACGACGGGGTGCTCGCCCGGCTGCGGGACGACCCGTCCGCCGCGGTCCCGGAACCGGGCATCGCCGAGGTCCTGGACCGGCTGGCCGGGGTCGACGGCGTGACCGTGGCCCTGGTCAGCGGCCGGGGGGTGGCCGACCTGCGGACGACGAGCGGGCTCACCGGGCCCTACCGCTGGGTCGGCAGCCACGGGGCCGAGTTCGACGGACCGCTCACCGGCGAGCTCGCCGACCGGCGGGACGCCCTGGCCGCGCGGCTGGCGCCGGTGGTGGCCGGGACGCCCGGCGCCCGGCTGGAGATCAAGCCCGCGAGCGTCGCGGTGCACGTCCGGCAGGTCGCCGACCGGGATGCGGCGGCGTCGCTGCTCGCGGAGGCACGCAGGCTGGCCGATTCGTCACTGACGCTGAAGCCGGGCAAGGACGTGCTCGAGCTCGCCGTCACCGACGCCGACAAGGGCCGGGCCGTCCTCCGCCTGGGGAGGGAGCTCGGCGTCGCGGCGACGCTCTACCTCGGTGACGACGTCACGGACGAGGACGCCTTCCGGGCACTCGGCGCGGCGGACGTCACGGTCAAGGTCGGCGCGGGCGAGACCGCCGCCGCGCACCGCGTGGACGAACCGGCCGGTGTCCGCGCCCTCCTGGAGCGACTGGCCGCGATCCTCGCCTGATTCGGAACTGCGCGGGATCGTGTCGGGCGCAATGAAAGAGGACCAAGGTCCCGCCCGTGAGGTCGTCGCCCCGCCGATGTCGACACCGTGACCATCTCCGCAGGTGGCGCGCGGGGAGCCGCCTGCGCCGGGGGATCCGACCGTTCCGGCCGTGTCGACAAGTATCGCTCGGAATGCGATGACCACCGGTATGCATCACATTTCAATCTGCATGGATCCCGGCACTTCCCGCGTGTCGCTGGTGTCGCCACAATTCGCGTGTCATTCACCACCGGCGCATGAATCGCATGCCCAGTCCAGGACGGTTCCCATGAATTCCACTGCCCTCTCCCCCGCTGCCGGGCGGCGTTCCGGCTGGTTCGCCGATCGGCCGCTGGCGGTGAAGTTCGGCGTCCTGACCGGGTCGGTCGTGCTCGCCTGCGGCGGCATGCTCGGCTCGATGCTGGTCGGGAACGCCACCGTCAGCGATGCCAGCAGCGACCTCGCCGCCCTCGAGGACGCCCAGGCGCTGGTGCTCCAGCTCGACACCCGGGCCAGCGAGCTCAAGGTCGACGGTTTCAAGGCGACCGTCCGCCCCGACCCGGCCTCGCAGCTCGAGGAGCTGGCCGAGGACATCGCCACCCCCGAGGCGCTGATGGCCGAGCTGCACACCATCGAGCTGACCGGGGACAGTGCCGAGGCCGTCGCCGGTCTCGAGGAGAGCTACGGGGCCTACACCGACGCGATCACCGCGTTCGTCAACCTCGCGGTCGCCGACCAGGCGGCGGCGCGTGTGCGGTGGGAGGACATCCAGGCCGCCAACGACCTCACCGACGGCGCCGTGAGCGCCGCCAAGGACGCCCTCGACGCCGAGAGCGACCTGGCCCAGGTGCGGCTGGACGACGCCATCGCGCAGTCCCAGGCGGTGAGCCTGGCGATCGCCGTGGCCGGCCTCCTGCTCATCGGAGCGGTCAGCCTGCTCACGATGCGCTCGATCACCCGCCCGGTGCAGGCGGTCAAGAAGGCGCTCGACGCCCTGGCGACCGGTGACCTGACGGTGGCCACCGGGGTGACCGCCCGGGACGAGGTCGGTCAGATGGCCGCTGCCCTGGACACCGCTCAGACGAACCTGCGTCAGGTGATGGCGACCGTGGTGGGGTCGGCGGACGCGGTGGCGGCCAGCTCGGAGGAGCTGTCGGCGAGCTCGGCGCAGATCTCGGCGTCGGCGGAGGAGACCTCGGCGCAGTCGGGTGTGGTGGCCGGTGCGGCCGAGGAGGTCAGCCGGAGCGTGCAGACGGTGGCCGCGGGTGCGGAGCAGATGGGTGCCTCGATCCGGGAGATCGCGAGCAATGCGGCGGAGGCGAGCCAGGTGGCGAGTCGGGCGGTGGACGCGGCGGAGACCACGACGGCGACGGTGGCGAAGCTGGGTGAGTCCTCGGCGGAGATCGGCAACGTGGTGAAGGTGATCACGAGCATCGCGGAGCAGACGAACCTGCTGGCGCTGAACGCCACGATCGAGGCGGCGCGGGCCGGGGAGGCCGGGAAGGGCTTCGCCGTCGTGGCCAACGAGGTGAAGGAGCTGGCGCAGGAGACGGCGAAGGCGACCGAGGACATCGCCAAGCGGGTGCTGGCGATCCAGGGTGACACGACGGCGGCGGTGGCTGCGATCGAGGAGATCTCGACGATCGTCGCGCAGATCTCCGATCGGCAGACGACGATCGCCAGTGCGGTGGAGGAGCAGACGGCGACGACGAGTGAGATGTCGCGGTCGGTGCAGGAGGCCGCTGGTGGTACGACGCAGATCGCGGAGAACATCACCGGTGTCTCCGGCGCTGCCGATGCGACCACGCAGGCGCTGACCCAGACCCGCACGGCCGTGGACGAGCTGTCCCGGATGGCGGCGGACCTGCGCACCACCGTCGGCCGCTTCACCTACTGAACGACCCCCTCCTCGGAGGGGTCGCAGAGGGACGCATGACCGTGCCGGTCATGCGTCCCTCTCGCATTTCTACCAGCCTACGGAATTGTCGACAAATGGCTGGGCGCGGACGCCTGACCGGACAATCTGGAATTGCAGTGCGACACGGCTCACCGTTCTCCGGGATTGCGGGTGGTATCCGTCACCCTTTCGGCACACCCAGTGCGGCCCACCCACTCCTTGGAGCACGTCATGACAGTCCCCGCTCGCACCACCCGGTCCGGCCGACCGGGTGGCTGGTTCGCCGATCGGCCCCTGGGGGTGAAGATCGGCGCGGTCGTCGGGCTGCTCGTCGTCGTCCTGGCCGGCACGAGCACCCTGGCCATCACCCGCATGGACGAGATGGCCGGTGACCAGCAGCGCATCTACGACGAGAACCTCCTCCCGCTCAACGCGCTCTCCGCCGTGCAGCGCGCCACGGCCGCGCACCGGGCCCGCGTGCTCGAGTACGCCGTGTCGGACCCGGCTCGCCGGGTGGAGCTGCTGGGCGAGATGGACGAGAAGCAGGCCGACGTCGACGCCGCGCTCGCCGAGTACGCCCCCTTCGTCGTCGACCAGGCCGCGATGGACAAGTACACCGCCGCACGCGAGCAGTTCCTCGCCTCCAACGCCACCCAGCTGTTCCCCGCGGCCGACGCCGGCAACCTGGCGGGGTACGCGCAGATCTACCGCGAGATCTCCAGCCCGCTGCTGACCGACATCGCCGACGGCCTGGAGGAGGAGGGCATCGCCCAGTCCACCGTGGCAGCGGAGCGCAACGAGGAGGCGGCCGCCGACGCCACGGGCGCGACGCGGACGCTGATCATCGCCACCGTCCTCTCGACGCTGCTGGCCGTCGCCGTGACCGTCGTCGTCGTCCGACGGATCACCCGCTCCGTCCGGTCCGCCCAGCTCGCCGCCGAGGCGATGGCCGCCGGTGACCTCACGGTGGAGCCCGAGGTCGACTCCGACGACGAGGTCGGGCGCATGGCGGCCTCGCTCCGCTCGGCACAGGCGAGCCTGCGGGAGGTCCTGTCCTCCGTCGTCTCCTCGGCGGACGCCGTGGCGGCCAGCTCCGAGGAGCTGTCGGCCAGCTCGGCGCAGATCTCGGCGTCGGCGGAGGAGACCTCGGCGCAGTCCGGTGTGGTGTCCGGTGCGGCGGAGGAGGTCTCGCGCAGCGTGCAGACCGTCGCCGCGGGTGCGGAGCAGATGGGTGCCTCGATCCGGGAGATCGCGAGCAACGCCGCGGAGGCGTCGGAGGTGGCTGCCCGCGCGGTGACGGCGGCGGAGACCACCACCGCCACGGTGGCCAAGCTGGGTGAGTCCTCGGTCGAGATCGGCAACGTGGTGAAGGTGATCACCTCGATCGCCGAGCAGACGAACCTGCTGGCGCTGAACGCCACGATCGAGGCGGCCCGGGCCGGGGAGGCCGGGAAGGGCTTCGCGGTGGTCGCGAACGAGGTCAAGGAGCTGGCGCAGGAGACCGCGAAGGCGACCGAGGACATCGCCAAGCGGGTGCTGGCGATCCAGGGCGACACCACCGCCGCGGTCACCGCCATCGAGGAGATCAGCTCCATCGTGGGCCAGATCGCCGACCGGCAGACGACCATCGCCAGTGCGGTGGAGGAGCAGACGGCCACCACGCAGGAGATGTCGCGATCGGTCCAGGAGGCGGCCGGCGGCACCACGCAGATCGCCGAGAACATCACCGGTGTCTCCGGCGCCGCCGACGCGACCACGCAGGCCCTGACCCAGACCCGCACCGCCGTCGACGAGCTCTCCCGGATGGCCGCGGACCTGCGCACGTCGGTCGGGAGGTTCACCTACTGACGTCGGCCGACGGGACACCGGTGGGATTCCACCGGTGTCCCGTCGCCATTTCCGGGGCCGGTCGACCCTCTTCGCTCTGACGCTTTGTCGACACCGGAAATGCGGTCGCCGACAAAGCGCGAAGCATTTGTGGGGCACACGACAACGGCACTTTCGCTCGCTCCCGTTCCGCAACTGTTCTAGTGGTTCCCGGAAAGAACGTCCGCACCACTGCTGGGAGCACTTCTCGATGAGCACCGCCGTCCACACCGTCACCTCCCCGGGGCGGAATCCCCGAGCGATTCCGGCGCAGCGGACCCCCTCGCGGGGCGTCCTCGCCCGCTGGGGCGACCTCTCGGTCGCCACCAAGGTGCTGAGCTCGGTCGGCACCGCCACCGCGGTCGCCGTCACCATCGGTGTCCTGGGGATGCAGTCGCTGGGGGCTGCGGCCGACCGGACG
Organism: Bacillus sp. AZ43; assembly: GCA_004570425.1. Lineage (GTDB taxonomy): Bacteria > Actinomycetota > Actinomycetes > Mycobacteriales > Geodermatophilaceae > Blastococcus_B. The sequence continues at coordinate 146,063 of SPQJ01000002.1, read as the reverse complement.
GAGCAGCTGTACGAGGAGAACGTCGCGGGCCTCGTGCACGCCACGGACCTCCGCAGCACCTTGTCCACCATCCGGATCGCCAGCCGCGACTCCGCGCTCGCCGCCGACCAGGCCGGTGCGCAGGCGCAGCTGGACAGCATCGCCGACTCCACGGCCCGTCTCGACGAGGTCATCGCCGACTACCGCGCCATCGAGCCGCCGGCGGAGACGCTCGCCCTGATCGACCGGATCGAGGCCGAGATGGCCGACTACGTGGACGTCGTGGACGAGCAGATCGCTCCCGCGGCGCTCACCCGGGACCTCGCGCGCTGGCTCGAGGTGAACGAGAGCCAGCTGCGCCCCATCGCCGTCGACGTCACCGCAGCGGTGCAGAGCCTCGTGGACATCGAGACCGCCGCCGCCGGTGAGGCCGCCGCGGCGGCCCGCGAGGCCTCCGACTCGCAGCGGGTCGTCTCGATCGCCGTCCTCGTCGCCGGGGCGCTGGTGGCCTTCGGGCTCGGCCTGGTCGTGGCCCGCGGCATGGCCACCAGTGTCCGGCGCGTCCAGACGGTCGCCGAGGCTCTGGCCGGGGGCGACCTCACCCGGACCGCCGGCTTGAGCAGCCGGGACGAGCTCGGGCGCATGGGGACGGCGCTGGACGCCGCCGTCGTCGAGCTGCGGACCGTGATGACCTCCGTCGTGTCGTCGGCCGACGCCGTTGCGGCGTCGTCGGAGGAGCTGTCGGCGTCCTCGGCGCAGATCTCCTCGTCGGCCGAGGAGACCTCGGCGCAGTCGGGCGTGGTGTCGTCGGCGGCGGCGGAGGTCTCCCGCAGCGTGCAGACGGTGGCCGCGGGCGCCGAGGAGATGGGCGCGTCGATCCGGGAGATCGCGTCGAACGCGGCGGAGGCGAGCCAGGTGGCCGCTCGCGCCGTGACCGCCGCGGAGACCACCACCGCCACGGTGGCCAAGCTGGGCGAGTCGTCGGCCGAGATCGGCAACGTCGTGAAGGTGATCACGAGCATCGCGGAGCAGACGAACCTGCTGGCGCTGAACGCGACGATCGAGGCCGCCCGCGCCGGTGAGGCGGGCAAGGGCTTCGCCGTCGTCGCGAACGAGGTCAAGGAGCTGGCGCAGGAGACCGCGAAGGCGACCGAGGACATCGCCCGGCGGGTGCAGTCCATCCAGGGGGACACGACGGCGGCGGTCGCCGCGATCGAGGAGATCTCCGCGATCGTCGCGCAGATCAGCGACCGGCAGACGACCATCGCCTCGGCAGTGGAGGAGCAGACGGCGACCACCAGCGAGATGGCGCGCTCGGTGCAGGAGGCGGCCGGTGGCACGACCGAGATCGCCGCCAACATCACCGGCGTCTCGACCGCGGCGGAGTCCACCACCCAGGCGCTGGGACAGACCCGCACGGCGGTCGACGAGCTGTCGCGGATGGCCGCGGACCTGCGCACGTCGGTGGGTCGCTTCACCTACTGACGGCGGCGCCGGCGTCGAAACCGGACCGACGAGGAGCGCACGGCCGACGGCCGTGCGCTCCTCGCGTTTCTCCGACGCATTGCCGCGACCATTCCGAGTCGACATGTGGCTGATCGGGAGGAGGTCGCCGATCAATTCTCCGCAGTGCCGCGACACGCATGCCTTAACGCTAAGAGACGTCTTTCGAATGGCTCACCATCGTTCCGGCGCGTACGCGTCAGCGAACACCGGCACGGCGGGCCCGCGGGGACGCCCGGACGACGAGGACGAGAGCACATGTCACAGGCACGAGCGGCACGGGCCGCGAAGACCACGCCCGACCGCCACTGGTACCGCGACCGCGGGATCGCCACCCGGGTCTTCGCCGTGAGCGCGGCGCTGCTCCTGGGCACGGTGGCCGCCACGGTGTCCGGCGTCGTCGGCACCCAGCGGGTGGGTGACCTGCACGTCGAGGCGACGCAGGCGGTCGACGCCCAGCGCACGGTCGAGGCGGCCCGCTACGACCTGCTCTGGGCGGCCAACTGGCAGAACATCACCGCCTGGAACGCCCGGACGATGGGCGGTCCGGCCGCGGCCGCCCCGGACGGCGACAACCTCGCCAACTACCGCGACGGGGCCGAGGGCTTCGAGCAGCTGTTCACGATCGACCGCAGCCAGCTGGACGACGAGGCCGAGGCCAGCCTGGCCGTCATCCAGGACAACTGGACGGCGATGAGCGACTACAACGACCAGATCTTCGCCCTCTGGGCCCAGGGGCGCCTCGACGAGGGCGACGCGCTCTCCACCGGCGAGAAGTGGGACGTGTTCTACGTCCTGGACCAGGCGATGACCGAGCTCGTGGAGTCGGTCGACGCGCGGGTGGCGCGGACCGAGGCCGACGTGGCCGACGCGAAGCGGGAGACCCTGATCGTGTCGGTCGTCGTCTCGCTGCTCGCCTTCCTGCTCGGCGGCGGTCTCGCCCTGGTGGTCTCCCGCGGCATCGTCCGCGGCGTCCGGGAGGTGCAGGCGGGCCTCGAGCGGCTGGCCGGCCGTGACCTGACCGTGCGGATGCCGGTCCGCGGCCGCGACGAGATCGGCCAGATGGCCACCGCGCTGAACACCGCCGCCGAGGCGATGTCCACCACGGTCGGTCAGATCGTCTCCTCCGCCGACGCGGTCGCCTCCTCCTCCGAGGAGCTGTCGGCGAGCTCGGCGCAGATCTCGGCGTCGGCCGAGGAGACCGCCGCGCAGTCCGGCGTCGTCTCCGGCGCCGCCGAGGAGGTGTCGCGCAGCGTCGCGACCGTCGCCGCGGGTGCGGAGCAGATGGGTGCCTCGATCCGGGAGATCGCGAGCAACGCCGCGGAGGCGTCGGAGGTGGCTGCCCGCGCGGTGACGGCGGCGGAGACCACCACCGCCACGGTGGCCAAGCTGGGTGAGTCGTCGGCCGAGATCGGCAACGTGGTCAAGGTGATCACCTCGATCGCCGAGCAGACGAACCTGCTGGCGCTGAACGCCACGATCGAGGCGGCCCGGGCCGGGGAGGCCGGGAAGGGCTTCGCGGTGGTCGCGAACGAGGTGAAGGAGCTGGCGCAGGAGACCGCGAAGGCGACCGAGGACATCGCCAAGCGGGTGCTGGCGATCCAGGGCGACACCACCGCCGCGGTCGCCGCGATCGAGGAGATCTCGACCATCGTCGGGCAGATCAGCGACCGGCAGACGACCATCGCCAGCGCGGTGGAGGAGCAGACGGCCACCACGCAGGAGATGTCGCGATCGGTCCAGGAGGCGGCCGGCGGGACGACGGAGATCGCCGCGAACATCACCGGCGTCTCGACCGCTGCCGACTCGACCACGCAGGCGCTCGCCCAGACGCGGACCGCCGTGGACGAGCTGTCCCGGATGGCCGCCGACCTGCGGAGCGCCGTCGGCACGTTCACGTACTGACGCCAGCACCTCCCACGACGGGGCGGCGACCGGGATCCCGGTCGCCGCCCCGCTCGTCTGTCCCGGAATGGCGCCGAGTCGACAGGAGAAGAGCGGTCACCGGCAAATCTCGGTCGGTGTGCCGCGACACGGGCGGTAATTCGAATGCAACCGTTCCGCGTTCACCTAGCTTCGCTGCGTCACAGAGGCACCACGCGATGGCCCGATCCGATCGGGCCGATCCGGCGCAACGAAGCCCCGGGCGGCCTCACGCCCTTTCACTGGAGATCCACCATGACCCCATCCGCCCTCCCCACTGCTCCCGGCAGGACGGGCTGGTTCGCGGACCGGCCGATCGCCGTCAAGATCGGCTCCGCGGTCGCCGTCCTGGCCGTCGTCGCGATCGGCATGACCGTCCTCGCCGTGTCGCGCCTGGGTGCCGTCGAGGCCGCGTCCACCCGCATCAACGAGAACGTCGTGACGCTCGCCGACCTGGCGAACATCCAGCGGTCCTGGCAGGGGGACCGCTCGCGCTACAACTCGATCGTCCTGGTCGACGCGCAGGCACAGGAGGCGATGCGCGCCGACCTCGCCGAACGGCGCGAGACGATCGAGGGGCAGCTGGACGCCTACGCCGCGGTGACGGTGAACAAGGAGGCGTTCGAGGTCTTCCGCGGGCACCTGGACGAGTACTACGCGGTGGCGGACGGGCAGCTGCTCCCGGCGGCTGCTGCCGGTGACGCGGCCACGGCCGGACGGCTGATCACCGGACCGCTGCAGAACTCCTCCGACCTGATCATGGACGAGTACAACGCCATGCAGGAGCGGCGCGTGGCCGCCGGGCAGGCCGACACCGACGACGCCACCTCGATCGTGGACAGCGCTCGTATCACGCTCTGGACGGCTCTCGCGCTCGGCGTCGTGGTGGCGGGCGGGCTGACGCTCGTCGTCGTGCGTCGCATCGTCTCGACGGTCCGGTCGGTGCAGGCGTCGGTCGAGGCGCTCGCCGAGGGCGACCTGACGTTGGCGCCGGAGATCCGTTCCCGCGACGAGCTGGGCCGGATGGCCGCGGCGCTGGCCTCGGCTCAGGCGAACCTCCGGTCGGTGCTCGGCTCGGTCGCCGCGTCGGCCGATGCGGTGGCGGCCAGCTCCGAGGAGCTGTCGGCCAGTTCGGCGCAGATCTCGGCGTCGGCGGAGGAGACCTCGGCGCAGTCCGGTGTGGTGGCCGGTGCGGCCGAGGAGGTCAGCCGCAGCGTGCAGACCGTGGCCGCGGGCGCGGAGCAGATGGGCGCCTCGATCCGGGAGATCGCGAGCAACGCCGCGGAGGCGTCGGAGGTGGCTGCCCGCGCGGTGACGGCGGCGGAGACCACCACCGCCACGGTGGCCAAGCTGGGTGAGTCCTCGGCCGAGATCGGCAACGTGGTCAAGGTGATCACCTCGATCGCCGAGCAGACGAACCTGCTGGCCCTGAACGCCACGATCGAGGCGGCGCGGGCCGGGGAGGCCGGGAAGGGCTTCGCCGTCGTGGCCAACGAGGTGAAGGAGCTGGCGCAGGAGACGGCGAAGGCGACCGAGGACATCGCCAAGCGGGTGCTGGCGATCCAGGGCGACACGACGGCGGCGGTGGCTGCGATCGAGGAGATCTCCGCGATCGTGGCGCAGATCAGCGACCGGCAGACCACGATCGCCAGCGCCGTGGAGGAGCAGACGGCCACCACCAACGAGATGTCGCGGTCGGTGCAGGAGGCCGCTGGTGGCACGACGCAGATCGCGGAGAACATCACCGGTGTCTCCGGCGCCGCCGACGCGACCACGCAGGCGCTGACCCAGACCCGCACCGCCGTGGACGAGCTGTCCCGGATGGCGGCGGACCTGCGCACCACCGTCGGCCGGTTCACCTACTGACGAACCAGGCGCCCATGGGTCGATCGCGTTCCGCGGGTGCCGATAACCACCACTGACGGCCGCGCCGCCGGCGGTTTCACCTTGACTCCGCCGGCGGCCCGCCGATGACCCAACCGGGCCGACGCATGTCCCCGGTCGCGACGCAGAGAGAAGGCAACACCGTGGACGGTCTGGACGACATCGTCGAGGAGTTCCTGGTCGAGAGCCACGAGAACCTCGACCAGCTGGACTCCGACCTGGTCGCCCTCGAGCAGGACCCGAACTCCCGGGAGCGGCTGTCCAGCATCTTCCGGACGATCCACACCATCAAGGGCACCAGCGGGTTCCTCGCCTTCAACCGGCTCGAGGAGGTCACCCACGTCGGGGAGAACATGCTCTCCCGGCTGCGGGACGGCGAGCTCGCCCTCACGCCGGCGCGCACCAGCGTCCTGCTGCAGATGGTCGACACCGTGCGCTCCCTGCTGACCTCGATCGAGGCCACCGGCGGCGAGGGCGGCGTCGAGGTGTCCGGCGTGGTGGCCGCGATCACCGCCGCCATGGAGGACGAGCCGGCCACGCCGGCCGCCGCGATCCCGGCGCCCCGGGCCGCCGCTCCGGCGAAGAGCACGGCGAAGGCGAAGGCCCCGGCGAAGGCCGCGGCCAAGGCCCCGGCGAAGGCGCCGGCCAAGGCGCCCGCCAAGAAGACGACCGCGCGCAAGGCAGCCGCCCCGCGTGCGACGACGCCCGCGGCGCCCGCCGCCGGCACCGTGGAGGACGTGTCGGCCGTGGTCGAGGAGCTCGCTCCCGCCCCCGCCGTCGAACCGGCCGAGGAGGCCAGCGCAGCCATGCCCGAGACCACCGTCGAGGAGCCGACCACCCCGGACACCGCCGAGCCCGCCGACGGCGAGGGCTCGGCCGCGGCCGGTGCCGACGGCCAGGCCCGCCGCGGCGTCGCCGACAGCACGATCCGCGTGGACGTCGACCTGCTCGACGAGCTGATGCTGCTCGTCGGTGAGCTGGTCCTGACCCGCAACCAGATCGTCCAGTACGTCGGGCGCTCGAACGACACCGACCTGGTGCGTGCCTCCCAGCGGCTGAACCTGATCGCCAGCGAGCTGCAGGAGGGCGTCATGAAGACGCGCATGCAGCCGATCGACCACATCTGGTCCAAGCTGCCCCGCGTCGTCCGCGACCTCGGCATCCAGTGCGGCAAGACGGTGCGCCTGGAGATGGAGGGCCGGGAGACCGAGCTCGACAAGACCCTGCTCGAGGCCGTGAAGGACCCGCTGACCCACCTGGTCCGCAACGGGGTCGACCACGGCATCGAGGCGCCCGAGGCGCGCAAGAAGGCCGGCAAGCCGGCCGAGGGCGTGCTCACCCTGCGCGCCCGCCACGAGAGCGGCCAGGTCGTGGTCGAGGTGGCCGACGACGGCGCGGGCATCGACCCGGCCAAGCTCGGCGCGAAGGCCGTGCAGCGCGGCCTGCTCACCCAGGACGCCCTGTCCCGGATGAGCCCGGCCGACATCCTGCAGCTGATCTTCCTGCCCGGCTTCTCCACGGCCGCGGCGGTCACCAACGTCTCCGGCCGCGGCGTCGGCATGGACGTCGTGAAGACCAACATCGAGGCCATCGGCGGCACGATCGAGGTCGAGTCCGAGGCCGGCGCGGGCACCGTCTGCCGGCTGCGCATCCCGCTGACCCTGGCGATCGTCCCGGCGCTCACCGTCGAGTGCGCCTCCGACCGGTACGCGATCCCGCAGATCAGCCTCCAGGAGCTCGTCTCGCTGGACGCCGAGAAGGCCGCCAACGCGGTCGAGGAGGTCGGCGGCGCGCAGGTCTACCGGCTGCGCGGCGAGCTGCTCCCGCTCGTCCGGCTCACCGACGTGCTCGGCCTGGCCTCCGAGCGGCACGACGGCCACGTGGTCATCGCGGTGCTGCGGTCGGAGGGCCGGCGCTTCGGCCTGGTGGTCGACCGGGTCATCAACACCGAGGAGATCGTCGTCAAGGCGGTGGGCGGGCAGCTCAAGTCGATCGGCCTGTACTCGGGCGCGACCGTCCTCGGCGACGGCACCGTCGCGCTGATCCTCGACGTCCAGGCCCTGGCCCGGCGCGCGCTGCGCACCGAGTCCACGGAGCGCCAGGAGTCGCGCGCCACGGTGAGCGAGGCGGCGGCCGCCGAGACCGAGCGGCAGCGGATGCTGCTGGCGGCCATCGGCGGCGGGCGCCGCGTCGCGATCCCGCTCGACACGGTCACCCGGCTCGAGCAGGTCCGGACCGAGACGGTGGAGAAGGTCGGCAACCGCGAGGTGGTGCAGTACCGCGGCGCGATCCTGCCGATCGTCCGGCTCGACCGGCACCTGGGTGCCTACAACGAGACCGACCGCGAGGTGCTGGAGGTCATCGTCTACTCCGACCACGGCCGCAGCGTCGCGATCGTCGTCGAGGAGATCCTCGACATCGTCGACGGCGAGGCCGCCGTGCGCAGCGACATCGACGACCTGGGCCTGCTCGGCTCCGCCGTCCTCGGCGACAAGGTGACCGAGCTGCTCGACGTCCGTGCCGCGATCCTGGCCGCCGACCCGGCGTTCTACTCGAGCCCCAACTCCTCGACGCCGGCCGGCGTCCCCGACTCCCTGCTGGAGGTCTGACATGACCGCACCCGCCCAGTCCTCCATCAGCGCCGCCCCCGCCACGAGCGGCCAGCTGGCCACCTTCCGGCTAGACGGCGACCTGTACGGCATCGAGGTCGAGCACGTGCAGGAGGTGCTGCGCAGCCAGCAGCTCACCCGCGTGCCGCTGGCCCCGGCCGCCGTGGCCGGGCTGATCAACCTGCGCGGTCAGGTGGTCACCGCCATCGAGCTGCGCGAGCGTCTCGGCCGCCCGCCGCGTCCCGAGGGCACCGACGCCGTGGTGATCGTCGTGCGGCTGCACGGGGAGGCCGTGAGCCTCCTGGTCGACTCCATCGCCGACGTCGTCGACGTCGACGCCGCCGACTTCGAGGCCCCGCCGGACACGCTGGAGGGCCAGGCCCGCGACCTCATCCGCGGTGCCTACAAGCTCCACGGGCAGCTGCTCCTGGCGCTCGACGTCCAGAAGGCCGTCTCCGCGTAACTACACACAGTGATCACACGGTCACCAAGTAGCCCCGAACACGCGACCGTCACCCCCTCGCCCTCCCGCGATGGGGTGACGGTCGCGTGGCGCTTCCCGGCCCGGTCGACCAGCATGGACGGACCCACTCCCGGGATCCCGTTGGAGGCGCTGCCGTGCCGTACTCGCTGGTCAGTGCCGCCACCCTCGGCTTCGACCTGGTCCGCCTGACCGGCGGTCGCGCGGTCGCCGACGTCCTGCTGGTGGCCCTGGGGTCCGATGCCGCCGCCCTGTCCCGGCTGGCCGCGGCCGACCCCGGTCGCGGGCTGAGCCGGGACGAGCGCCTGGCGCTCGCCGTCCGCGGCCGTCGTGCCCGCGAGACCGCCGCCGCCGTCCCGCACATGCGCGACGCCGCCGCGGCCGGCGACCGCGCCGCGGTCCTGGTGACCCAGCTCGAGCAGGGCACGATCGGCGACGCCCCCACCCTCGAGCGCCTGCTGCGCGACGACGTGCTGGGCCCGGAGCACACCGCCGCCGGTGAGCTGCCCGAGGACGACCGTGACGCCGTCGCGACCGTCCTCGCCGACGCCGCGGTCGGCTACTGGGCCGCCGGCGTGCTGCCGCCGCTGGTGCGGCGCGAGCTCACCGGCGCCTTCGACCTGAGCCTCGAGCGCGGCGACGTCGCCGTGCCGGCCGTGGGCGCCGACCTCGGCCCGTCCGCCGACGGGCTCGCCGGGCTGCTGGACGCCGTCCGCGCCCTCGACGGGCGCGGGCGCGACGCGTGGCGGGCCGCCGTCGACGAGGGGCGGGCGCAGCACCGGCCCTGGGCGACGGCCATGCACGAGGCATCCTGGGCGGCGCACGTCTCCGGGCGCACCCGGGCGCTGGCCACCGCGCAGCTGCACGCCGTCCAGGCCTTCGCCAACGGCGGCTTCGACCTGCATGACGGCGCGGGGGGCTTGTGGAACGCCGTGGCCGGGTGCGTGCAGGGTATGGCGATGGCCGACCTCCTGGACGAGGCGTCCCTCGCCGTCCTGACCGCCCCCTGGCGCCGGGTGACCGGCGGGCGCTGATCGCCCCTCCCGGACGGTGACCTGACCCGTCCGGGCCTCTCACGCCGCCGCGTCCGGCGAACAGCGCAGGTCAGCGCGCCGCCCCGCGTGCGCCCTCCCGACGCCGCGGACGGTCGTTCGCCCGGCGCGCGCACTCTTGTCGACAGATGGCCAAATTGCCATTCCGACCGTTTTCCGACGGTCACCGATGAATTCCGTAACGAGTCCGCGGCTGCGCTTTCTTTTGGCCCTGTGGCCACCGATGCTCTTGTGGCGGATGGGGCGACGGAAAACGCCGCCCGGCCATTCGCATCGTGCGCAACCGATCCCACTCAAGCATCGGGTGGAGGTGCCGATACAGCAGTGAACAGCCTGACCGGGCTGGCCCGGTCAGTGAGCAGGAGGACACGCGTGAACCCGATCAGGGTGATGGTGGTCGACGACTCGGTCGTCGTCCGCAAGATCGTGACCGACGTGCTCTCCGCGGACCCGGACATCGACGTGGTGGGCACGGCCGTCAACGGCAAGGTCGCCGTCGCGAAGCTCGAGCAGCTGAAGCCCGACCTCGTGACCATGGACATCGAGATGCCGGAGATGAACGGCATCGAGGCGGTCCGGGCCATCCGTGGCTCGCGCAACCGGGTGCCGATCATCATGTTCAGCACGCTCACCGAGCGCGGCGCCTCCGCCACCCTCGACGCGCTCTCCGCTGGCGCCAACGACTACGTGACGAAGCCGGCGAACGTCGGCAGCGTCAGCCAGTCGATGGAGAGCGTCCGCGAGCAGCTCATCCCGAAGATCAAGGCGCTGCTCGGCCGGCAGCCGACCGCGGCGCCCGCCCGCGCCGCCGCTCCCGTCCCCCCTCCCCCGCCGGCAAGGCCGCGCACCGAGCCCGGCAAGAAGCCCGCCGTCCTGGTGATCGGCTCGTCCACCGGCGGACCCGAGGCGCTGGCCAAGGTGCTCCCCCAGCTCCCGGCGACCCTCCCCGTCCCGGTCCTGCTCGTGCAGCACATGCCGCCGGTCTTCACCCGTCAGTTCGCCCAGCGGCTCGACCGCCTCTGCGCCCTGCGCGTCGTCGAGGCATCCGACGGGACGCCGCTGACGCCCGGCACCGTCCACCTCGCCCCCGGCGACCACCACCTCGTGGTCCGGGGCGGCGGCCGCAACGGCCGGACCGGGCTCACCACCGGCCTCAACCAGGGGCCGCCGGAGAACTTCTGCCGGCCCGCCGTCGACCCGCTCTTCCGCTCGGCCGCCGCGGCCTTCGACGGCGCCGTGCTGGCCGTGGTCCTGACCGGCATGGGGGCCGACGGCCGCAACGGCGCCGGGGAGGTCCGCGCCGCCGGGGGCACCGTCCTCGTCCAGGACCAGAACACCTCGGTGGTGTGGGGGATGCCGGGCGCGGTGAGCCAGGCCGGCTACGCCGACGAGGTCCTGCCGCTGGACCGCATCCCCGAGGCCATCACCCGCCATCTCGCAGGCGTCGCCGCCCGCCCCGCCTCGACCGCTGGAGCCCTCCGATGACGCTCACCACGACAAGCTTCGACTGGGTCCGCCAGCTCGTGCACAAGGAGAGCGCGATCGTCCTCCAGCCGGGCAAGGAGTACCTCGTCGAGGCGCGCCTGCTGCCCATCGCGCGGGAGAAGGGCCTGCCGGACGTCTCGCAGTTCGTGGAGACCGTCCGCAGCCGGCCCGACCCCGACAGCACCCGCCGCATCGTCGAGGCCCTGACCACGAACGAGACCTCGTGGTTCCGCGACGGCGACCCGTTCACCGCGCTCACCTCGACGGTCATGCCGGCGCTGCTGGCTGCGCGGGGTCCGAACGAGCGGCTGCAGATCTGGTCGGCCGCCTGCTCGAGCGGGCAGGAGCCGTACACGATCGCGATGCTCCTCGAGGACTCGCTGCCCAACGCGAGCAGCCGGGTCTCGATCACCGCGACCGACCTGTCCCGCGAGATGGTCGAGCGCACCCGCGCCGGCCGGTTCAGCCAGCTCGAGGTCAACCGCGGCCTGCCGGCACCCATGCTCGTCCGGCACTTCACGCGCGTGGGCACCGAGTGGGAGGTGGCCGCGCCGCTGCGCCGGATGGTGACCGCCAGCGAGTGCAACCTCGCCGCCCCGCTCCCCCGCATGGGGCCGTTCGACGTCGTCTACCTGCGCAACGTCCTCATCTACTTCGACCTGCCCACGAAGCAGGCGATCCTCCGCCGGGTGCGTGAGCTCATGCGCCCCGACGGCTGGCTCTTCCTCGGTGCCGCGGAGACCACGCTCGGCGTCGACGACTCATGGGAGCGGGTCGTCGTCGGCCGCAGCTCCGCCTACCGCCCGCTGAAGGGGGCTTGAACGTGCGTGCTCTGGTGATCGACGACTCCCGCGCGATGCGCCGGATCGTCAGCGGGATCCTCGTGGGTCTCGGCTACGAGGTCCGCGACGCCGGCCACGGCCGGGAGGGGCTCGACGTCCTCGACGAGGGCTGGCTCCCCGAACTGGTCTGCGTCGACTGGAACATGCCGGTGATGGACGGCCTGCAGTTCGTCTCCGCCGTGCGCAGCAACCCGGCATGGCGCTCGGTGACGATCATGATGGTCACCTCCGAGAGCGAGCACACCCAGATCGTGCGCGCGCTGGCCGCGGGCGCCCACGAGTACGTGATCAAGCCGTTCACCGCCGACGCCATCCGCGACAAGCTCGCGCTGCTCGGCCTGCTCCCCCAGGAGGCTTCCCTGTGAGCACCGTCGACTCCGGTGAGCGCCGTCGCGCCTCCGACACCCGTCCGGTCATCACCGACCTGATCGACGCGGCCACGGTCGAGTCGATCGCCGGGGAGGCGTGGATCGCGCTCGTCGGGGAGGACGAGGTGCTCGTCCCGCTCCCGGGCGAGCTGCCCGCCGACGCGCTGTCCAGCTGGGTCGACGTCGTCGGCCCGTGGACCGGCTCCGTGGTCCTCACCACCGGGGCCGGGACCGCCGCGGAGCTGACCCGCGCGCTGCTGGGCGAAACCGCTCCCGAGGAGCTGGAGGAGGAGGACGTCACCGACGCCTTCGGCGAGATCGCCAACGTGGTCGGCGGCAACGTGAAGGCCGCCCTCCCCGGTCCGTCCGCCCTCAGCCTGCCGGACGTGGGGCCCGCCCCCGCCGTCCGCAACCCCGCCGACCTCTGCCGCGTCGACGTCCTGTGGCGCGGCCAGCCGGTGTCCATCTCCGTGCAGGGAGCGCTCCCGCCCCTGCCGGCCGCCCACTGACCCCCTGAGCAACCCCACCAGAAACGGAGTGCCACTGTGAAGATCCTGGTCGCCGACGACAGCCGCGTCATGCGGCAGATCGTCATCCGCACCCTGCGACAGGCCGGCTACGACGACCACGAGATCGTCGAGGCCGAGGACGGCGCCGAGGCGCTGGCCAAGGTCTCGTCGGAGAAGCCGGACCTGGTGCTGTCGGACTGGAACATGCCGAACATGACCGGCATCGAGTGCCTGCAGGCCCTCCGGGCCTCCGGCTCGGCCGTGCCGTTCGGCTTCGTCACCTCGGAGGGCTCCCCCGACATGCGGGAGAAGGCCGCCAACGCCGGCGCCCTGTTCCTCATCGCCAAGCCGTTCACCGAGGACACCTTCAAGGAGCACCTGGACGGGGTGATCGCATGACCGCCGGCACCGTGCAGCTGCCCGCTGCCAAGGACGTCCGCGACATGCTGACCGGCCTGGTCGGCAAGCCGGTCGGCGTCAACCCGGGCGCCCCCGTCACGCCGACCCCCGACTCGCCGGTCTCGGTCGCCGTCTACGTCGACCCCTACATGGCGATCAACGCCCTCTGCGTCATGGACCTGGGAGCGTCGGCCTACACCGGCGCCGCCCTGGCCCTGCTGCCCCCCGGCGGCGCGCAGGACGCGGTGGAGGAGGACCACGAGCTCACCGGGCTCCTGGTCGAGGCGCTGCACGAGGTCGTGAACGTGCTCTCCGCGCTGTTCAACGTCCCGGGCGCTCCGCACTCGAAGCTGCACAAGCTCTACGCCCCCGGGGACGACCTCCCCGGCGACATCGAGGGCATGCTGGCCAACTTCAACCGGCTGGACCTGGCCATCGACGTCCCCGGCTACGGCAAGGGAGCCCTGTCCCTCGTCCTTCCGTAGGTGCTCGACGCGAACGACCCCCGCTCCCTCCGGCGCGGGGGTCGTCGCACGTGCGACGACGATCAGGCGAGCGCCGGCTGGCGGTCGTCGACCGTGCTGGGCAGGCAGGCCCAGACGTGCTTGCAGCCCTCGTCGACGAACCAGCCGTGCGCGACCGACAGCCGGGCGACCAGGTGCAGGCCGAGCCCGCCCTTCGCCGGGTCCCGGTCGACGGCCGGCGCCGGCATGGTGTCCGGCGCGCGGTCGCTGACGTCGAGCAGCCACCCCCCGCTACCGGCGACGACGGTGGCGACCACGGGGGCCTCCCCGTGGCGCAGCGCGTTGGAGGCCAGCTCGTCGAAGGCGAGGACCAGCCGTTCGCCCGCGGTGTCCTCGTCCGCGGCCGGGAAGCCGACCACGCTCAGCCGGCTGCGGAGGCCCGCCCGGGCGGCGGGGAGCTCGGAGAGCCCGCCCAGGTCCCAGCGCCACACCTCGCCGCGTCCGTCCGGCAGCGGGCGCAGCGGCCACGCCAGTCGACCCATCGCCCTCTCCCCGATCACCGGAAACGTCAGTGCGGGAGTTGCCCAGCCGCCGCCGCGGTCAACCGTCGGGCTCTGTGGTTCCTGACTCCTCCGGGGGATCGGCCACCCGCAGCGCCACGAGCGCGACGTCGTCCTGCGGGATCCCGCGGAGCATCCGGCGCAGCAGCCCGTCGCACAGCTCGGCCAGCGGCGTGCCCGCCAGCTCCCCGAGGTGGCCGACGAGCGCGGCCGTGCCCTCGTCCAGGGTGCTCTGCCGGCGCTCGACGAGCCCGTCGGTGTGCAGCAGCACCGTGGCCCCCGGGGGGAGGGGGACCGTCGACTCGCTCCGGTGCGCCGTCGGGTCGATGCCGAGCATGAGCTCGCCCATCTCGCCGCCGAGCACCGTGACCGCGCCGTCGGGGGCCACCACCACCGGCGGCGGGTGACCGGCGTTCGCCCAGCGCAGGAGCCGCCCGCCGGACCCGTCCGGCTCGAGCCGCGCCACCGCCGCGGTCGCGAGCGTCTCGTCGTGCATCTGGGCGATCGCCTCGTCCAGGCCGCGCAGGACCCCCGCGGGACCGGCGCCGCTGTAGTGGGCGATCCCGCGCAGCAGCCCCCGCAGCTGGCCCATCGCCGCGGCCGCCGCCGTGTCGTGGCCCACGACGTCGCCGATGACCACCACCAGCGACCCGTCCCGCTGGAGGAACGCGTCGTACCAGTCGCCGCCCACCCGGGCCGCCTCGGCGGCCGGCACGTACCGGACCACGACGTCGGTGCCCGTCAGCTCCGGCGGGTCGGTGAGCAGGCTGCGCTGCAGCGCCTCGGCCAGCTGCGCCTGCTGGCTCTGCCGGTGCACCCGCGCGATCGCCCGGCCGGCCTCGGCCGCGACCTGGCGCGCGGTGTCGCCGTCCTCCGGCGTCATCACCCGGCCGGCGTCGAGGTAGAGGGTCAGGACGCCGACCGTGCGCGCCCCGGCGGTCAGGGGCAGGACGACGGCGGTGGCCGGGGCCAGGGCGGCCAGGAGGTCGCGGGCCGGACCCGGCGGCATGAGGGCGAGGACGGCGTCGACGGACTCGGTGAGCGGCGTGCCCGCCTGCAGGGCGCGGGCGACGGGGGAGGTGCCGGGCAGCGTGTCGAGCCGGATGCGGGCGTAGCGCTCCATCAGGGGCCGGCGGGCCGGATCGCCGTGCCACGACCCGACGTCGCGCGCCCGGCCCTCCCGGTCGACGAGCGTGACGATGCAGGCGTCGGTGAGCACGGGGACCACGAGCTCGGCCAGCCGGGCGAGGGCCGAGAGGGTGTCCTGCTGGTCGGCGAGCTCCGCGCTGACCCGTGCCAGCAGGGCGGTGCGGGCGGTGGCGCGCCGGGCGGCCTCCTCGGCGTCGCGGCGGTCGGTGACGTCGAGGACGTACACGGCCAGGCCGTCGGCCCCCGGCCACACGCGCACCTCGAACCAGCCCGGGCGGGGGCCGGGGGAGCGGGCCTCGAAGGTCAGGGGGTTTCCGGTCTCCGCCGCCGTCCGGTAGCCGGCCTCGAACGGGGTGCCGACCACCTGCGGGAAGGCCTCCCACAGCGACTCGCCGAGGATCTGGGCCCGGGGCCGGCCGAGGAGCCGCTCGGCCTCGCCGTTGACGTAGCGCAGGTGCCAGGCGGCGTCCAGGAAGAGGAACGCGGCGGGCATCGTCTCCAGGAAGCGGACGACCTCCGCACCGGAGCGGTGCGCGACTCCCTCGCGGGGCCGCAGTCCGAGGTCGTCCACCCGGCTGCCCCCAGACCTGTCGCTCCGGTCCTCCGGCGAGGACGAGGCCGATTCTCGCCGCGCGCACGGGTGCTGTGAAGGAGATCGCGAGCGCTCGGCCCCCCGCCAACGGGTGATCTCCGGGTCCGCGCTCCCGCGGAGATGGCGGAGCCGGATCCCCCGTGCGGCAGAGTGGGGGCATGACCGGGGACGGAGCGGTGTCACCGCCCGGCGACCTGCTCCTGCAGGCCGTCGAGGGGATGGACCGACCGCTGTTCGTCCTGGGGACCGACTGGTGCTTCCGCTACATCAACCCCGCCGGCGCCCACGTGCTCGACCGCACCGTCGAGGAACTCCTCGGCCGGGACATCTGGGCGGAGTTCCCCGAGGCGGTGGGCGGACCGTTCGAGCAGCTCTACCGCGGCGTCCGGGCCTCCGGCGTCGCCTCCGGGATCGAGGCCTGGTTCGGCCCCCTCGGCAAGTGGTTCCGCGCCGACGCGTTCCTCACCGATGCCGGGCTCGTGGTCACCTACGACGACGTCACCGAGCGCCGGCGCATCCTGGAGGAGCGGGCGGCGGCGGTGTCGGCCCGGGAGGAGGCGGTCGCGGAGACCGCACGGGCCGTGATGGAGGCCGAGATCGCCGGCCGGCACCTCATGCTGCTCGGCGACATCAACCTGGCCATGACCTCGACGTTCGACACGGACGAGGCCGTGGACCGGTTCGCCCACCTGGTGGTGCCGCTGCTCGCCGACTGGTGCCTGGTCAGCGTCGTGGAGGCCGACGGCCCCCGCCGGGACGTGGGCCGGGCGCACAGCGACCCCGCGATGGTCGAGGCGATGCACCGCTACGCCGACGCCCGGGTGGCGACCAACCTGCCCACCGCCCCGGTCCCGACGGCGCTGCGCAGCAGCCGGCCGGTGGTGATCCCCGAGCTGACCGACGCGCAGATCGAGGCGATGGTCGCCGTCCCCGCCGCCCGGGAGGCGCTGCGGCCGCTGCGCCCGGCCGCCGTCGCCACCTTCCCGCTGATCGCGCGCGGCGAGACGTTCGGCGCCCTCACCCTGGTCAACGGCCCGCAGCGGGGGGCGCACACGGAGGCCGAGCTCCGGACGGCGGAGATCGCGTCGCGCCGGGCCGCGCTCGCCCTGGACAACGCCCGGCTGGCCAAGGCCAACCAGCAGGTCGCCGAGCGGCTGCAGCTGAGCCTGCTCTCGCCGCCCGTGCAGCCCGACCACCTCGAGCTCGCCGTGCGCTACCGGCCGGCCACCCGCGGGGTGTCGATCGGCGGCGACTGGTACGACGCGTTCCTGCAGCCCGACGGCGACACGGTCCTGGTGATCGGCGACGTCATGGGCCACGACATCGGGGCGGCCGCGGCCATGGGCCAGGTGAAGACGCTCGTCCGCGGCATCGCCTTCGACCGGCTGGAGGAGCCCGCCGGGGTCCTCCGCCGCGTCGACCACGCCCTCGTCGGGCTCGCCGTGCCCGCCCTGGCCACGGCCCTCGTCTGCCGGGTCGAGCAGGACGCGGAGCACCGGGCGGCGGGCCTGCGCCGGCTCCGCTGGGCGACCGCCGGCCACCCCGAGCCGATGCTGCTGGCGGCCGACGGCACGGTGCGCGACCTCACCGCCCCGGTCGGCCCGCCGCTGGGCATCGGCTGGCTCGGGCCGCGGTCGGACGGCGTCGCCGACCTGCCCGAGGGCAGCACGCTCCTGCTCTTCACCGACGGGTTGTTCGAGCGCCGGGGCATCCCTCTCGACGAGGGCCGCGCGCGCGTCGCGGAGGTGCTGGCCGGCTCCGCGGACCTGCCTCTGGAGGCGCTCGCCGACCGGCTGCTCGCCGACCTGCTCCTCGACGGCGTCGAGGACGACGTCGCGGTGCTCGCCGTCCGGGCGCACGCGGTCGACAGCGAGCGCCCACCGGAGGCCGGGCCGGAGATCCTGCCGCCCGCCCTGCCTCTCAGTCGGGGTGGCGGAGCAGGTAGCGGCCGAAGTGGGGGACGGTGAACGCGATCTGGCCGCGCTCGGCCGAGTAGACGAGGCCCTTCTTGATCAGCGAGTCGCGCGCGGGGGAGAGGGATGCCGGCTTGCGGCCCAGGGAGACGGCCACCTCCGAGGTGGCCACCGCCGCGCCGCCCGGCCCGCCGAGCTCGGCCATCGCGTGCATGTACTCCCGCTCGGCGGGCGTCGCCCGGTCGTAGCGGGACCCGAAGAAGCCGACGGCCAGCTCGGCCTCGGCCACCGGCGCGGCCATGGCGACGTCGTCGGCGGTGATGGGGGAGGAGGCGGCGACGTCCCAGGTGACCTTGCCGTAGGCCTGCACGAAGTAGGGGTAGCCGTCGGCGGCGTCGTACAGGGCGTCGAGAGCCGCCTGCTCGAACTCGACCCCCTCGCGCTCGGCGGGCGCGATCAGCGCCCGGTCGGCGGCCTCGCGCTCGAGCCGGTCGATGCGCAGGTAGCGGAAGAGCCGCTCCGAGTAGCTCTTGCTCGCGCTGAGGACCGCCGGCAGGTGGGGGAGCCCCGCGCCGACGACGATCAGCGGCGCGCCCTGCTGGGACAGCTCGTGGCAGGCGGCGCAGATGGCCGAGACGTCGTCGGGCTGCACGTCCTGCATCTCGTCGATGAACAGCGCGATGCCGCTGCCGATGTCGGCGGCCACGCCGGCGGCGTCGCTGAGCAGCTCGACGAGGTCGATCTCCATGTCGCCCGAGTCGGCCCGGCCCGAGGCGGCGGGGACGTCGATGCCCGGCGACCAGCGGTCGCGGACCTTCGCGTCGGCCGGACTGACCCGCGAGGCGAAGGCCTTGAGCACCCCGAGCACCTCGGCGATGGAGTCCTGGTCGGGGTGGCGCGGGCCGAGCTCGCGCAGCGCCATGTGCAGCGCGGAGGAGACCGGGCGGCGCAGCGACTGCTCGGGGCGCGCCTCGATCTTCCCGGTGCCCCAGCCCCGCGAGATCGCCGCCGACCGCAGCTGGTTGAGCAGCACGGTCTTGCCGACGCCGCGCAGGCCGGTGAGGACGAGCGACCGCTCCGGCCGGCCGTGCGCGATCCGCTCCAGGACGACGTCGAACGCCGACAGCTCGCCGTCGCGACCGGCCAGCTCGGGCGGGCGCTGACCGGCGCCGGGGGCGTACGGGTTCCGCACGGGATCCATGTCGAGCACCGTATGGCGTTCTCTAGCCGGATCCGTAGAGATCGGTAGAACGGGCTAGCGCGTGTCGCGAGGGATCAGAGGTGCGCGTGGGGCCGGCCGTCCAGCCACGCGCGCACCTCGGCGGCCTGCCGCTCGAGCGTCGCCTGGAACGGTCCGAGGAAGGGCGCCTCGGTCACGTCGAGGCGGTGGTGCTCGCCGTCGTCCAGCCGCAGCAGCACCGCCCAGCCGCGCCCACGGACGCGGGCGACCTCCACGCCCTCGACCTCCGCGCGCGCGAAGGTGCGGGTGGACCAGACGTTGCGCACGGTGAGGCGCCCGTCCGACGTGCCGATCACGCTGGTGAAGAACAGCCGGCCGACCACGGCGGCCGCGAGGACGGCGATGGCCGTCCCCAGGACCCGGAACTCGCCGGGCGCGCGCTCACCGACGAGGACGACCGTCGTCCAGGCGACGAGGAGCACCGGTCCCAGCACCCGGACCCAGGCCGGCGGCCGGATGTCCAGCGGCTCGTCGGTCCGCGTCACGGAGGGATCATCCCTCGCGCGGCTCCCAGGGGAGCGGCTGCGGGCGGCCGTCCCGCCAGTCGCGCAACGCCACCGCCTGGCGTTCCAGAGGGCGGGGGAACAGCCGCACCGTGACGTCGAGCCGGAAGCGCAGGTCCTCGTGCGTGCGGACGAAGATCGCGAACGCCTGACCGGTGGGACCGGCGTCGTCGATCTCCACCGATGCCACGTGCTCACGCGGGACGGTCAGGGTGCCGGTGAGGTTCCGGACGACGAGCCGGCCGTCGGCCGTGGCCACCACGCCGACCCGGGCCGACCACGCGAGGAACAGCGCGAGCGCGCCGGCGAGGACGTAGAGGAAGAGCCGGTCCTCGGGCGGGACGGCGCTCGTGTTCACCACCAGTGCCGACGCCAGCACGGCCACCGCGGCGAGCCGCGCCCACCCCGGGGTGCGGAGGACGACGGGCGCATCGGTCGTGGTCACGGAGGCATGCTGCCGGTGTCGAGCGGTGTCTGTCACCGTCTAGGCCGGCAGCTAGACACCTCTAGGTGGCCCGAGATCCCCCAGTCGCGGCCACCGCACCGCTAGCGTCGCGTCCGTGATCAAGTTCCTGCTCAAGGTCGTCATCCTCGGCGCGGTCTTCTTCGGCCTGACCAAGTACGACGTCCTGCCGGGGCTGGAGGTCGTGGAGAACCCCGACGGGCCGCTGGGCGTCTACGGCACCTACCTGTGGATCGCGCTGATCTTCGGCGTCGTCAACGCGATCGTCGGCCCGATCCTGCGGCTGCTCTCCCTGCCGTTCGTGCTGCTCACGCTCGGGCTGTTCCTGCTGGTGGTCAACGCGGCCCTGCTCGCGCTCACGGCCGGTCTCACCAGCCGGCTCGAGATCGACGGCATCGGCACCGCGATCATCGGCGGTCTCATCCTGGCCGTCGCCGGCTGGGTGGCCGACCAGCTGCTCGACCGCTAGCCGGCCCCCTCGCCACCGGCGGGCTCCGCGCGGGCCTCCGGACGGGGCGCGCCGCCATGAGAAGTGGCGCGGATCGCAGTAGCGTGGACTGACATGGCCAGCTCCACCGTCGTCCCGGACTCCGCGCTCCGCGCGCCGGACGGCGGCTCCGCGACGGGCTCCCTCACCGAGCTCGCCGCCCTCGAGGCGGCCCGGGACGAGAAACGCCAGCTCCTCGACCGCGCGGCGGAGGCGGCGCGCTCCGGCGCCGGCACGCTGCCCGCGGGCTGCACGCCCGACGACCTCCCGTCGCTGCTGCGCCGCTACTACTGGAGCGAGCCGGCCGCGGAGGTCCTCGGCCAGGACCCGGCCGACCTGGCCGCGCTCGCCGTCGGCCACCTGCGCTTCGCCGAGGTCCGGCCGCCGGGCTCGGCCGTCGTCGACGTCCAGGCCCTCCCCGACGGCCGGGCGATCGTCCTGCTGGTCACCGACGACATGCCGTACCTGGTCGACTCGGTCACCGCCGAGGTCGTCCGCCAGGGCTTCGCCCTGGCGCACATCGTGCACCCCGTGGTGGTCGTCCGCCGCGACCTGCGCGGGCGGATCAAGGCCTTCTGCGACAGCGACCTGGCGGCCGGCTGCGGCACCGACGCGCTCAGCGAGTCGTGGATGGCCGTCGTCCTCGACGGGCCCCTGGACGACGAGGCCGCGGACGACCTGGTCGCCGGCCTGCGCACCGTGCTCGACGACGTCCGGTCGGTCTGCGAGGACGCCGAGCGGCTGCGGGCCCGGGTCCTGGAGCTGGCCGCCGTGCTCGAGGCGCGCCCGGCGGTGTCGTCCCCGGAGGACCCGGCCGACGACCCCGCGGAGGCCGCGGCCCTGCTGCGCTGGCTCGCGGACGGCAGCTTCGTGTTCCTCGGCGCGCGCGACGTCGAGCTGGTGCAGAGCCGCGGCCGGCAGACCGCCCGGGCCGTCGCCGGCAGCGGGCTGGGGGTCCTGCGCAGCGACACCGGCGCGGGCGGGACGCCCGAGGCGTCGAGCCTGCCGGCGCAGCACCTGATCTCCGTCACCAAGGCCGACGTGCGGTCGACCGTCCACCGCCGGGCCTGGCTCGACCTCGTCACGGTCAACGTCCCGGCGGACGGCGGCGGCCTGCGCCAGCACCGCTTCGTCGGGCTGTTCCCCTCCACCGCGTACACGAGCAGCGTCCTCGACGTGCCGCTGGTGCGCCGGCGGGTGACCGAGGTGCTGGAGCGCTCCGACGTGCCGGCCGACAGCCACACCGGCAAGGAACTCCTGGAGATCCTGGAGACCTACCCGCGCGACGAGCTGCTGCAGGTCGGCGCCGACGAGCTGCTGCCGGTCGCCAGCGCCGTCCTCCACCTGCAGGAGCGGCGGCAGACCCGGCTGTTCCTCCGCCGCGACCCGACCGGCCGGTTCTGGTCGGCGCTGGTCTACCTGCCGCGCGACCGGTACACCACCGAGGTCCGCCTGGCGATGCAGCAGGTGCTGCTCGAGCGGCTCGGCGGCACGAGCATCGAGTACACCGCCCGCTCCACCGAGTCGGTCCTGGCCCGACTGCACTTCGTCGTCCGCGTCCCCGTCGGGCGCGGGCGCAGCCCGAAGCTGGTGGCCGTCGACGCCGACGTGCTCCAGGCCGAGCTGGCGGCGGCCGCCCGCAGCTGGACCGACGAGCTGAACGAGGCGCTGCACACCCGCTACGGCGCGGACGCGGAGAAGGTGTTCGCGCGGGTCGCCGACGCGTTCCCGGCCGCGTACCAGGAGGACTTCACGGCAGAGCAGGCCGTCGACGACCTCGACCGCCTCGACGGGCTGGCCGAGGGGCAGCTGTCGATGCGGCTGTGGACGCCGCGCGGCGCGACACCGGGCGACCGCCGGCTGACCATCTACCGGGTCGGCCAGCGGCTGCTGCTCTCGGAGGTCCTGCCGGTCCTGCAGAACATGGGTGTCGACGTCGTCGACGAGCGGCCCTACGAGATCGACCGGATCGGCGCGCCGCCCACCTGGATCTACGACTTCGGCGTCGCCGTCCCCGCGGTCGAGCTGCCGTTGCTGCGTTCGCTGCCCGAGCGCTTCACCGAGGCGGTCGGCGCCGTCTGGCGCGGCGAGGCCGAGGACGACGGGCTCGGCGCCCTGGTGCTGCTCGCCGGCCTGAACTGGCGGCAGGTCACCGTCGTCCGCGCGTACGTCCAGTGGCTGCGCCAGGCGGGGCTGCCCTTCGGGCAGGCCTACGTCGAGCAGACGCTGGCCGCCCACCCGGACGTCGTCGCCCGCCTGGTGCTGCTCTTCGAGACGCGCTTCTCCCCGGGCCGGGTGAACGGCCGGGCGAAGCGGCAGGAGGAGCTGGTCGAGGCGCTGCGCGCCTCCATCGGCGAGGTCGCCTCGCTGGATGCCGACCGGGTGCTCGGCTCGCTGCTCGCCGCGGTCACGGCCACCCAGCGGACGACGTACTACGCCGGTGGGCCGCTGGCGCTCAAGCTCGACCCGGCCTCGGTGCCCGACCTGCCGGAGCCGCGGCCGGCGCACGAGGTGTGGGTGAGCTCGCCCCGCGTCATGGGCGTGCACCTGCGGTTCGGCAGGGTCGCCCGCGGCGGGCTGCGCTGGTCGGACCGGCGCGAGGACCTGCGCACCGAGATCCTCGGGCTGGTCAAGGCGCAGATGGTGAAGAACACCGTCATCGTGCCCACCGGCGCCAAGGGCGGCTTCGTCGTCAAGAACCCGCCGGACGGCGCCTCGCGCGACGCCGTCCTGGCGCACGGGCAGGAGTGCTACAAGGAGTTCATCGGCGCGCTGCTGTCGCTCACCGACAACCTGGTCGACGGCACGGTCGTCCCGCCGGAGCGGGTGGTCCGGCACGACGGCGACGACCCCTACCTCGTCGTCGCGGCCGACAAGGGGACGGCGACCTTCTCCGACCTGGCCAACTCGGTGGCGGTCGGGCGCGGGTTCTGGCTCGGGGACGCCTTCGCCTCGGGCGGGTCGGTCGGCTACGACCACAAGGCCATGGGCATCACCGCCCGCGGCGCCTGGGAGTCGGTGACCCGCCACTTCCGCGAGCTCGGCGTCGACGTCCAGAGCCAGGACTTCACCGTCGTCGGGATCGGCGACATGTCCGGCGACGTCTTCGGCAACGGCATGCTGCTGTCGGAGCACATCCGGCTCGTCGCCGCCTTCGACCACCGGCACGTGTTCGTCGATCCCACGCCGGACGCGGCGTCGTCCTTCGCCGAGCGCAAGCGCCTCTTCGGGCTGCAGCGCTCCTCGTGGGCCGACTACAACCGGTCCCGGATCAGCGCCGGCGGCGGCGTGTGGCCGCGGACGGCGAAGGCGATCCCGGTCTCCGGGCCGATGCGCGCCGCGCTCGGGCTGGACGACGGCGTCGAGACGCTCACCCCCGTCCAGCTGATCCGCGCCATCCTGCTGGCTCCGGTCGACCTGCTGTTCAACGGCGGCATCGGCACCTACGTGAAGGCGTCCACCGAGAGCGCGCTCGACGCCGGCGACAAGGCGAACGACGCCGTCCGGGTGGACGGCGGCCAGCTGCGCGTGAAGGTCGTCGGCGAGGGCGGCAACCTCGGCCTGACCCAGCGCGGACGCGTCGAGTACGCCCTGGCCGGCGGGCGGGTCAACACCGACGCCATCGACAACTCGGCCGGCGTCGACACCTCCGACCACGAGGTCAACATCAAGATCGCGCTGGACCGCGAGGTCGCGGCCGGCGTGCTCGACGCCCGGGGGCGCGCCGCGCTCCTCGGCGAGATGACCGACGAGGTGGCCGAGGCCGTCCTGGCCGACAACCACGCCCAGAACGCGACCCTGGCCACCGAGGTGGCCTCCGCGCGCAGCCTGCTCGACGCCCACGAGCGGTTCATGCGGTCGCTGGAGAGCTCCGGCCGGCTCGCCCGGGCCGTCGAGGCGCTGCCGGACGACCGGGCGCTGGCCGACCGGCGCCGCGACGGTCAGGCGCTGACCAGCCCGGAGCTGTCGGTGCTGCTCGCCTACGCCAAGCTCGAGACCGGTGACGTCGTCCTCGGCAGCGACCTGCCCGACGACCCTGCGCTCGAGGAGCTGCTCACCCGCTACTTCCCGACCCGGCTGCGGGAGCGGTTCCCCGAGGCGATCACCGAGCACCCGCTGCGCCGCGAGATCGTCGCGACGGCGCTGACCAACCGGGCGGTCAACGTCGCCGGCGTCACGGGGCTGTTCCGGCTGGCGCAGGAGACCGGGGTGCCGCTGGACCGTGTGGTGCTGGCGCACGCCGTGGCCCGGGCGGTCTTCGGCGTCGACCGGCTGTGGGACGCCGTCGGAGCGCTGGACAACCAGGTGCCGGCGAGCACCCAGGTCGAGCTGCGCACCGAGGCGACCCGCCTGGCCGAGCGCACCACGCGCTGGCTGCTGCGCCAGCCCGACCTGGTGGCCGATCCCGCACCGTCGATCGCCGAGGTGCGGGACCGCTTCGCCGAGCCGGTCGCCGCC
The DNA here is from genome assembly GCA_004570425.1 of Bacillus sp. AZ43. GTDB lineage: Bacteria > Actinomycetota > Actinomycetes > Mycobacteriales > Geodermatophilaceae > Blastococcus_B. The sequence goes on along the minus strand of SPQJ01000002.1, from coordinate 121,200 downwards.
GTGCGGGCGGGGCTGCCGACGTGGCTGCTGGGCGTGGAGGCCGAGGCGTACGCCGCCCGGGTGGCCCGGCTGCGCGAGGCGGCGGTGCCGGCCGACCTGGCCGCCGAGGCCGCGGCCGCGCCGCTGATGCCGGCCGCGCTCGACCTCGCCGTCGTCGTGGAGCGGACCGGGGCGCCGGTGCCCCTGGCCGGGCAGGTGATGCAGTGCATCTCGGAGCGGCTCGGCCTGGTGCCGCTGCGGGAGCTGATCACCGCGCTGCCCCGCGACCGCCGCTGGCCGTCGATGGCCCGCGCCTCGTTGCGCGACGACCTCGCCTCGGAGACGTCGTCGCTGACCGAGGACGTGCTCACCGCCCGCGGGTCCGACCAGGACGACCCGCACGCGCTGGTCGCGGCGTGGGCCGAGGGCTGGGACGCCACCCAGGCGCGCTCCGCGGCGCAGCTGGCCGACATCGCGTCGGGCGACCGGCACGAGCTGGCCGAGATGCTGGTGGCCGTCCGCACGCTTCGCGGGCTGCGCAGGCGCCGCCAGGCCCGCCGCCTCCCCCGCCCCGCCGAGAAGTGACCGAGCGAGATCTTCCCCCGGGCAGGGCGCGACACGGGACGACGAGATCGGGCGCAAGCCGGTATCCCGCGACTGCGTGACCGGCCCGCTGCTGATCTCGACGCGCGCTGACCGCCTGCTTCCGGACGAGGGCGGTCACTCGACGGCCAGATCGCCCCCCGGATGTGCAGGGGGCGGTCATCGGGACGCGTCGGGGCCTTCGACATCTGGTGACACCGATCAGCACGCGTGCGGATGAGGGGACGATCGGGGCGTCGTTCGTGTGCCGCGCTCATCGGGCAGGCGATCATGTGGCGTGCCTGACGACTGGTTCCCCGGCGAGGGCGCCGACGTCCACCAGGACGAGTTCCTGGCCCGGCTGCGCTACCGGGCTCGGCAGGACGGTCTGGTCGACGCCCGCGAGGCCTTCTCTGAACGTGTCTCAGGTGCTCTAGCCCCCACGCTAGAGAGCCGTAGAGGCGGTCAGAGGGCGGGACGGCGCTCGCCGAAGCGGGTGGCCTGCTCGAAGGCGTGCCCGACCTCGAGCACCCGCCGGTCCGCGCGCGGGGCGCCGATGACCTGCAGGCCCACCGGCAGCCCGTCCGGGGTGAAGCCGCCCGGCACCGACAGCGCCGGGCAGCCGGTCGCCGAGATGACGGTGCAGGACCGCATCCACTCCAGGTAGTTCTCCTGGTGCACCCCGGCGATCTCGGTCGGGTACTCGATCTCCACCGGGAAGGGCAGCACCTGGGTGGTCGGCGCCAGCAGTACGTCGTAGGTGTCGAAGAACGCGACCATCCGCTCGTAGAGCTTCGTGTGCAGCTGCTCGGCGCGGGCCAGGTCGGCGCCGGTGAGCTTCGCGCCCAGCTCGGCGTTCCAGCGGATCGACTCCTTCACCTTGTCCGGGTGCCGCCGGGCCAGGTCGCTGAACGAAGCGTCGAACAGCCAGGCCCGCAGCGTCCCGAACACCTCGTCGGCGCCCGAGAGGTCGGGGCAGGCCTCCTCCACCGTGGCGCCGAGCGACTCGAACACCGCTACGGACGGCGCCAGCACGTCGGTGATCGCCGGGTCGACGGTGACCTGCCCGCCCAGGGTCGGCGCCCACGCCACCCGCAGCCCGGCCAGCGTCTCCGGCAGAGGAGCGGCGAACCCGGCGGGGTCGTCGGACAGCGCGATCGGCACCCGCGGGTCCGGGCCCGCCAGCACCGACAGCTGCAGGGCGACGTCGGCGACGGTGCGCCCCATCGGGCCCTGCACCGACAGCTGCGACCACGCCATGGGGGCCGGCCAGGTCGGCACCCGGCCGGGCGTCGGGCGCAGGCCGACGACGTTGCAGAAGGCTGCCGGGTTGCGCAGGGAGCCGCCCATGTCACTGCCCTCGGCCAGCGGCACGAAGCCCGCGGCCAGCGCCGCGGCCGCCCCGCCGGACGAGCCGCCGGCCGACAGCCCGTGCCGGTACGGGTTGTGGGTCGCCCCGAACAGCGGGTTGAAGGTGTGCGAGCCGGCCGCGAACTCGGGCACGTTGGTCTTGCCCACCCGGATGGCACCGGCGGCGCGGAGCCGCGCGACCACGAGCTCGTCGCGCAGCGGCACGGTGTCGGCGTGCAGCGGCGAGCCCCACGTCGTCCGCATGCCGCCGGTCGCGTGCGTGTCCTTGTGCGCCACCGGCAGGCCGTGCAGCGCGCCGACCGGGTCCCCGGCCACCAGCGCCGCGTCGGCGGCGTCCGCGGCGGCCCGGGCGCCGTCGGCGTCGACGGTGACGACAGCGTTCACCACGGGGTCCAACCGCTCGATCCGGTCCAGGTGCGCGTCGAGCAGTTCCCGGGCGGAGATCTCGCGGTTGCGCAGCAGGGCGGCCAGCTCGGTGGCCGGGCGGGCGCAGAGGTCGTCGGTGGCGGTCGTCACGCCCGCGATCCTTCCAGCAGCCCGCGCGCGGGCGGCAGCCCCGTCCGGGGGACCATGGGGACGATGAACGACGACCAGCACGGCCAGACCTTCGAGGACCTGGGCCTGCGGCCCGAGCTGCTCGGTGCCCTGTCGGCGCTCGGCTACGAGGAGCCCACCCCCATCCAGCAGGAGGCGATCCCCCCGCTGGTCGAGGGGCGCGACCTGCTGGGCCAGGCCGCCACCGGCACCGGCAAGACGGCCGCCTTCTCCCTCCCGGTGCTGCAGCGGCTGACCGCCCACCGCACGGAGAAGGCGCCGGCCGCGCTGGTCCTGGTCCCGACCCGCGAGCTCGCCGTCCAGGTCTCCGAGGCGCTGCACCGCTACGGCAAGGAGCTCGGCACCCGGGTCCTGCCCGTCTACGGCGGTGCCCCGATCGTCCGGCAGCTGCGCAGCCTGGAGTCCGGCGTCGACGTCGTCGTCGCCACGCCCGGCCGCGCCCTGGACCTGCTCAACCGGGGCAGCCTGCAGCTGGGCGGGGTCGCCACCGTCGTCCTGGACGAGGCCGACGAGATGCTCGACATGGGCTTCGCCGAGGACCTCGAGGCGATCCTGGAGGAGACGCCGGAGGAGCGGCAGACCGTGCTCTTCTCCGCGACCATGCCCCGCCGGCTCGATTCCCTGGCCCGTCGGCACCTGAGCGACCCGGTGCGGATCACCATCGCCCGGGAGAAGGCGGCGGCGGGGGAGTCACCCCGCGTGCGGCAGACCGCCTACGTCGTCCCGCGCGCGGCCAAGCCCGCCGCGCTGGGCCGGATCCTCGACGTCGAGGCCCCCACCGCCGCGATCGTCTTCTGCCGCACCCGCGAGGAGGTCGACTCGCTCACCGAGACGCTCAACGGCCGCGGCTACCGAGCGGAGCCACTGCACGGCGGGATGAGCCAGGAGCAGCGGGACAAGGTGATGGGCCGGCTGCGGAGCGGGACGGCGGACCTGCTGGTCGCCACGGACGTCGCCGCGCGCGGTCTGGACATCGAGCAGCTCACCCACGTCGTCAACTACGACGTCCCGTCCGCGCCGGAGTCCTACGTGCACCGCATCGGGCGCGTGGGCCGGGCCGGGCGCGAGGGCGTCGCGATCACCCTCGCCGAGCCGCGCGAGCACCGGATGCTCAAGACGATCGAGCGGGTCGCCGGCAGCCCGATCGCCGTCCAGACCGTGCCCACGGTCGCCGACCTGCGGGCGCGCCGGCTCGACCTCACCCGCGCCGCGCTGCGCGAGACGCTCCTGGCCGGTGACCTGGACGGCGTCCGCGTCGTCGTCGAGACCCTCTGCGACGAGTTCGACCTCATGGAGGTCGCCCTGGCCGCGGTGAAGCTCGCGCACGAGGCCGGGGGAGGGGCCGACGACGACGAGGAGATCCCGCAGGTCGGCTTCCGCCCCGACTCCGGCAAGGCTCCCCGGGCCGGCAACGGGCGGGACGCCGGAGCCCGCCCGCGGCGGGCGGCGGGCGGCCCGGCCGCGCGGCTGTTCGTCGGGCTGGGCCGGGAGGCGGGGATCCGCCCCGGCGATCTGGTCGGCGCGATCACCGGCGAGACCGGGCTGACCGGCCGCGACATCGGCGCCATCGAGATCCACCAGCGGTTCGCGCTGGTGGAGGTTCCCGCGCCGGCCGCGGACGAGGTGGTCCAGGCCCTGCGGGCCACCATGATCAAGGGGCGGAAGGCGACGGTCCGCCGCGACCGTGAAAGGACCCCGCTGCCCCCCGGCGCTCGCTAGCTCGCGCCGGGACCCTGCAGCGGCGCCTCCTGCGGGTGCAGGCGGACGGCGACCAGCGCGACGTCGTCGTCCGGTCGGCCGTCCACCAGGCGCTCCAGCAGCTCGTCGAGCATCTGCTGCAGCGGCAGGTCGGCGAGCTCGATGAGGGTGTCGCGCAGCCGGACCATGCCCTGGTCGAGGTCGGCGTCGCGGCGCTCGATGAGCCCGTCGGTGTAGAGCAGGACCGTCGACCCCCGGTCGAGGGTCACGACCGACTCGCGGCGCTCGACCTCGGCGTCCACACCCAGGAGCAGGTCACCGGTCCAGGTCGCGAGCTCGGCGACGGTGCCGTCGGGGTTCACCACCAGCGGCGGGAGGTGGCCGGCGTTCGCCCAGCGCATCCGCGTGACGCCGCGGGCCAGCTCGTCGGGCGTCTGCTCGAACCGGGCGACGGCGGCGGTGGCCAGGGTCTTCCACTGCAGCGTCGCCATGGAGGCGTCCAGCCCGCGCAGCACCTCCACCGGGCCGGCGTCGCTGTAGGTGGCGATCCCGCGCAGCAGGCCGCGCAGCTGCCCCATCGCGGCGGCCGCGACCGTGTCGTGCCCGGCGACGTCGCCGATGACCAGCATCGTCGTCCCACCGGGCTGCAGGAAGGCGTCGTACCAGTCGCCGCCGACGCGGGCGGCCTCCGCCGCCGGCTGGTACCGGACGGCGATCTCGGCGTGGTCGGGCTCCGGCGGGTCGGTCAGCAGGCTGCGCTGCAGCTCCTCGGCCAGCTGCTGCTGCGCGCTGTAGAGCCGGGCGTTGTCGAGGGCCAGCCCCGCCCGGTCGGCGACGTCCTGCGCCGTCTTGAGGTCCTCGTCGGTGACCGACGACCAGCTGCGGAAGTAGAGCGTGAGCACGCCCAGCGTGCGGCCCCGGCCCCGCAGCGGGACGGCGGCGGCGGTCGCCGGGTTCAGCACCCGCAACAGGTCCCGCGCCTCGCCGGCCGGCAGCATGTCGAGCACCCTGGCGCCGTCCTCGCGGACCCCCTCCCCGGTCGCGAGCACCCGGGCGACGGGCGACGTGGCGGGCATGGCGTCCAGCCGGACGTCGGCGTAGCGCGCCAGCAGCGGCCGTGCCGCCGGGTCGGCGTGCCACCAGCCCACGTCCCGGGGCGGACCGTCGGGGTCCACCACCGTCACGATGCAGAAGTCGGCCAGCGCCGGCACGACGAGCTGCGGCAGGTGCGCGGTGGCGACCTGGGCGTCGAGGGTGCCGGCCAGCTCGGAGCTGACCCGGGCGAGGAGGGCGAGGCGCTGGGCGGAGTCCTCGGCCCGCTCCTGCACCCGCCGCCGCTCGGTGACCTCCAGGAAGTACACCGACAGCCCGTCGGGGCTCGGCCAGGCGCGCAGCTCGTACCAGCCGTCGAGCGGCTCGGGGTAGTAGGCGTCGAACGACACGGGCACCCCGACGCGGACGGCGGTGCGGTAGCTGTCCTCGAAGATGCTGTTGACCGCCGCGGGGAAGGCGTCCCAGAGCAGCCTCCCGAGCAGCTCCTCCCGGGTGCGGCCGAGGATCCGCTCGGCGACGGCGTTGACGTAGGTGAACCGCCACTCGCGGTCCAGGCTGTAGAAGCCGGCGGGCATGGCCTCCAGCACGCGGGTCACCAGGCCGGCGGCCTCGCGCTCGCCGGTGGTGTCGTAGGCGGCGCCGATCACCCGTACCGCGGTGCCCTCGGGGCCGGGTAGCGCCTTGCCCCGGGCGTGCACCCAGCGCGTCCCACCGTCGGGGCGTACGACGCGGTACTCCGCGTCGTACTCGCCGCAGGTGTCGATCGCGTGGCCCAGCAGTTCGGTGACGCGGCCGAGGTCGTCCGGGTGGAGGCGGGCGTTGAAGGCGCCGATGTCGGCGCTGAACGTCTGGATGTCGTAGCCGAACAGCTCGATCAGGCGGTCGTCCCAGAACAGCCGACCGGTGACCAGGTCCCAGTCGAAGGTGCCGATCCCGGCGGCGTCGATCGCCAGCCCGAAGCGGACCGAGTCGCTCTCGTACTGGTGGACCAGGGCCGACAGCTCGAGTTCGGTGATCACCGTCTCGGCGAGCCGGCGCAGGGTCTCGACGTCGGAGTCGGACCAGTCCCGCGGAGCCGGCTCGAACACGCACAGCGCGCCGACCGTCGCGCCGCCGCTCGCGGCGAGCGGGACGCCGAGATAGGAGGCGACCCGGCCCGACGCCACCGGCGGGAGGTCGCGGACACGAGCGTCGCCGCGGGCGTCCGACACGACGAGCGGACCGTCCTGCGACGCCGTCACCGTGCAGAGGGATTCGGCCAGGGGGCCGGTGCTCCCGATGGTCCCGGGCGGCAGGCCCGTCCCGGAGGCGACCAGCTGCACGTCGCTCAGGAGCGAGATCTGGCTCGCGTCGGTGCCCAGCAGACGGGCGGCGAGCTCGGCCAGCCGATCCAGCGCCGCCGATCCGCCACCGTGCGGCAGGAGGCGGCGGGCTGCGTCGAGACGATCGGCGTCACCGGCCAGCGCCATGGCGGCATGCTCGACGACCTGCCGGTCGGGGGACGTGTCCACGATGCCCTTCCGCCCGGAGCGCCGGGAGACCTGAGGGGGGTGCCGGAAACCCGTTGTTCGAGCGGCGCCTCGCCGCACTGTTATGTCACGGACTCTCGGTTGCGCGCAACCGAGCCGACGAACGTCACGTCGCGCCCACCGGCGCGATGGCTCAGGGAGCAGGGACCACGAGGGTGAGAGCCGTCCCGCCGCGATGTTCCACGTGCAACCCCGCCCGTCTCAGCAGACTCCGCAGTCGCACGACGTCCGCCGGCTCGGCCGTCGTCGTGGCCAGCAGCCGGGCCACCCGCCCCTTGTGCGCCTTGTTGAAATGGCTGACCACCGAGCGGCTGCCGTCGGGGCGCTCGCTGAGGACGTCGAGGGTGACGGCGCCCGGGACGGGCGCCAGCGCGGCGTACGACCCGCTGCGCAGGTCGACGACCAGCTCGTCGACCGCGGCCAGCACGGGCGAGAGGGCCGGTTTCCAGAGCGCGCGCAGGGTGGGCAGTCCCGGCAGCGCCGATCCGGCCGACAGGCGGTAGGCCGGGATCGGGTCGTCGGCGCGCACGAGCCCGAACAGTGCCGAGCCGACGGCGAGCCGGCGTCCGGCCCGGGCGCGCTGGGCGCGCGTCATCGACGCGACCTCCAGGGCGTCGTAGAGCACGCCGGTGTAGCGCTCGATCGCGGGCCGGGTCGGGCTCGTCCAGAGCTCCGCGTTGCGCGCGATCTCGTCGTCCTGCTTCGGCGACAGTCCCAGGGCGGTCCGGGACGACGGGACGTCGCCGGCCAGCTCGACCAGCGCCTCGGCGATCCCGGTGCGGACCGGCGTGAGCTCGGGCGCGGTCAGCGTCGCGAGGTCCAGCGGTGCGCCGTCGCCGCCGGGGGCCTTGGTCTCCGACGGCGGCAGGAGGATCAGCACGGCTACTCGGACAGGTCGACGATGACGGGGGCGTGGTCGCTGGCGCCCTTGCCCTTGCGCTCCTCGCGGTCGATGCGGGCGCCGGTCACGCGCTTCTCGAAGGCGCTGTTGCCCAGCACGAAGTCGATCCGCATGCCCTCGCGGCGGGGGAAGCGCAGCTGGGTGTAGTCCCAGTACGTGTAGACGCCCGGCCCGGGGGCGTAGGGGCGGACGACGTCGGCGTACCCCGCGTCGACGATCGCGCGGAACGCGGCCCGCTCGGGCGGGGAGACGTGCGTGGAGTGGGCGAAGACGGCCATGTCCCAGACGTCGTCGTTCTCCGGCGCGATGTTCCAGTCGCCGACCAGCGCCGTGGGGAGGTCGGGCCGCTCCGCGAGCCAGCCGGCCGCCGTCGTCCGCAGCGCCTCCAGCCACTCGAGCTTGTACTGCAGGTGCGGGTCGGCCAGCGTCCGGCCGTTCGGGACGTAGAGGCTCCAGACCCGCACGCCGCCGCACGTCGCGCCCAGGGCGCGGGCCTCCGGCGTCGGGTCCTGGCCCTCCTTCGACGACCACGACGGCATGCCGGGGAAGCCGACCTCGACGTCCTCGATGCCGACGCGGGACAGGACCGCGACGCCGTTCCACTGGGAGTGGCCCACGTGCGCCACCTCGTAACCCATCGCGCTGAAGACCATCTCGGGGAACTGGTCGTCCCGGCACTTGGTCTCCTGCAGGGCCAGCACGTCGACGTCCTGGCGCTCGAGGAAGGCGGCCACCCGGTCGGCCCGGGTACGGATGGAGTTCACGTTCCAGGTGGCCAGCCGCATGGCCACCGACCCTACGGAACGACCGCGCTCACACCTGGACGGGGATCTCGCCCTTGGCCGCCATGCGGGCCCGCAGCCGCTCGCGGCTCTCCACGAACCTCGTGGCCTGCGCGTCCAGCCCGGCCAGGAACGCGGCCAGCTCCTCGCGTGCCCGCTCGCCCTCGGGGCCGAGATCCGTGCGGTCGAACACCTTCCAGGTGCGCAGGATCGGGGCGACCACCTCGTCGTGGTGCAGCCGCAGGTCGTAGATGCCCGCCTTGGCGATGATCGTCGAGTTCTTCCGGAAGTTCGCCATGTTCGCGCCGGGCATCTCGAAGGTCATGACCTCCTTGGCCACGGCCTTCATCATCTCGTCGGGGTCGATGTCGAAGGCCGCCGTCACCAGGTTCCGGTAGAAGATCATGTGCAGGTTCTCGTCGGTGGCGATGCGGGCCAGCAGCTTGTCGGCGATCGGGTCGCCGGTCGCCCTGCCGGTGTTGCGGTGCGAGACCCGGGTGGCCAGCTCCTGGAACGAGACGTACGCGACCGCCTCGAGGGGGCTCTTGTCCCCGGAGTCGTAGCCGGTGGTCATGTAGTCCATCCGGGCCCGCTCCAGCTCCACGGGGTCGACGCCGCGGGTCACCACCAGGTAGTCGCGCAGCGCGACGCCGTGCCGGCCCTCCTCCGCCGTCCACCGGCCCACCCACTGACCCCAGGCGCCGTCGCGGCCGAAGCGGGTGGCGATCTCGCGGTGGTAGCTCGGCAGGTTGTCCTCGGTCAGCAGGTTGACGAACATCGCGGCCTTCGCCGTCTCGTCCAGCCGGGACTGCTCCGGCGACCAGTCCTCGCCGCCGAGGAAGGCGAAGTTCCGCCCCTCGTCCCACGGGACGTAGTCGTGCGGGTGCCACTCCTTGGCGATCCGCAGGTGCCGGTCCAGGTTCTCGGCGACCACCGGCTCGAGTTCGATCAGCACCGCTGCCTGGGGGGACGTCTGGGGCATGGGGACCTCCGGTCCGCTCGACCTGCGCCGCCGAGACCTGCGCCTGTGCTCGGCCAACGGAGCGCGTCCCCACCCGGTTCCCCGGCAGGGCCGCAGGCATGCCTCCGTGCCCTTCCCCGGGCGCGGCGTCCGGCTTCCGTGGATCATGAAGTCATGACCCGGCAGCGCGCGACGACGGCCGGCGCGTGAGCGCCGGTCCCCCCAGCCCTGCCGACGGACCCCCGGCCGGGGCCACCGCGCTCCGCCCGCCACGGCACCGGCGGGCCCGATCGGTCCCGTCCGCTCTCGGCCTGACGGCGCTGGGCGCGGTCCTCCCCGGGACGGCGTTCCTCGCCGCCGGCCGCCGCGTGCTCGGCGCCGTCACGCTGCTGGTCTTCCTGCTCCTGGTCGGCGGCGGCGTCTGGCTGGCGACCGGCGGGCGGCGGGCCGCCGTCCGCGCCGCCGTCGACACCGACCGGTTGCTCTGGATCGTCGTCGGGGTCGGCCTGGTCGCGCTCCTGTGGGCGCTGGTGATCGTCGCCGGGCACCGGATGCTGATGCCCCGCGGCAGCACCCGCGGTGCCCGGGCCGGGGGAGCGCTGCTGGTGCTGGTCCTCGTGGCCGCCGTCGTGCTGCCGGCCGTCCTCGTCACCCGGCTGGCGTTCACGCAGCGCGACCTCATCGCCGGGGTCTTCGACGACGACGGGCGGTCGGCCACCGTCGACGAGGGCGCTGACCCCTTCGGGGACAAGGAGCGGGTCAACGTGCTGCTCCTGGGCGGCGACGGCGGCGACGACCGGCAGGGCGTGCGCACCGACACGGTGATCGTGGCGAGCATCGCGACCGAGACCGGCGAGACGACGCTGTTCAGCCTGCCGCGCAACCTGCGGAACCTGCCCTTCCCCGCCGACAGCCCGCTCGCGGAGGTCTACCCCGAGGGCTTCGACACCGGTGAGGAGAGCGAGAGCCTGCTCAACGCCGTCTACGGCAACGGCCCGGCGGAGCACCCGGACATCCTCGGGCCCACGGACGACCCGGGCGCGGACTTCCTCAAGCTCGGCGTCGGCGAGGCGCTCGGCCTCGACATCGACTACTACGTGCTGGTCAACCTCGACGGGTTCAGCCGCCTCGTCGACGCGCTCGGCGGCATCACGGTGAACGTCAACTACTGGGTCCCGGTCGGCGGGATCCCCGACGAGCAGCTGCCCGACGACTACATCGAGCCCGGGCCCGACCAGCACATGGACGGCGCGACCGCGCTGGCCTTCGCCCGCGGGCGCTTCGGGCTGACCGACTACGACCGCATGGACCGTCAGCGCTGCACGATCGACGCGATCATCGCGGCCGCCGATCCGGTCACCCTGCTCCGGCAGTACCAGGAGCTGGCCGCCACCACGCAGGACATCGTGCGCACCGACATCCCGCGCGCGGTCCTCGACGACCTGGTCGACCTCGGGTTCCTGGTCAAGGACGCCGAGGTGCGCAGCGTCGTCTTCGACCCCGCCCTCATCGACCCGGCGTATCCCGACTACGACCGGATGCGCCAGATCGTCGAGGAGGCCATCGAGCCCACGGACGACGCCCCCGCCGACGCGAGCGCCGCCGCGGACACGGGCGCTCCCGCGCCGGCGAGCGACCCCCAGCCGTCGCCGTCGCCGGCCCCCGCCGCGGACGTGGGCGACGCGTGCGCCTACGACCCGGTCCGCGCCCAGGAGGCGCTCGCCCAGGGCGAACCGCCCACCCGCCGGGGCTGACTCAGAGCCGCTCGAACGGGGCGGCGTAGCGGAACGTGCCCCGCACCGGGGCCCCGGTGAGCACGCGTGCCTGGAAGTACCCGCCCCACGCCGGGTCGGGTGCGGAGATGCCCAGCTCCGCGGCCGGCCGGAAGTCGAACCGCCGGTAGTAGGCCGGGTCGCCGAGCAACGCGGCCACGCGCTCCCCGCACGCCTCCGCGACGGCGAGCAGCGCGTGCACCAGTGCGCTGCCCGCGCCGCTCCCCTGCCGCGCGGGCAGCACGCCCAGCGGCCCCAGGCCCAGCGCCGGGACGCCGAGCGGCTCGACCCACCCCCGGGTGGCCAGCACGTGGCCGACGACCGCGTCGGAGTCGACGGCGACCAGCGACAGGTGCGGGAGGAACCCGGCGTCCTCGCGCAGCTCGTCGGTCAGCCGGTCCTCGACGAGCGCGGCGCCGCGCCCGGCGGCCACCGGCCCGAAGGCCGCCCGGTGCAGGGCGCGGACGGCCTCGTGGTCGGTGGGGCGTTCGCGGCGGACGTGCACCGGCGGAGTCTCTCCGTCCGGTCGCCCGCGCGCAGCCGGTTTTCAGCCGAGGACGACGTCGTCCAGGGACCGGAGCTCCAGCCAGCGGCCCGACGGCCGGCCCGGCGGCGGCGCCTCCGCGGGACCCACGGGCCGCAGCAGGTCGACGCCGGCGAGCTGGTCGAGATCGACGCCGGTCAGGGCCGCGATGTCCGCGACGGGCACCTGGAAGGTCCGGAACGGGCCCAGCGGCGGCGCCTCGCCCGCCGCGGCCGCCTCGAGGTCGCCGACGAGCGGCGTCTGGTCCAGCAGGTAGCCGGTCGCGGCCAGCGCGCCGTCCTGGACGAACGCGACCACCTTCCAGAACCGCAGCGGCACCTGGATCCCCCGGTACGGCGGGTCGGACGGGTCGAGCACCGGACCGGCGAACACGGCCAGCTTCCGGTCGTGCGCCGCGGCGTGGTCCTGCAGGTGGTCCTCCAGGCCGAGCCACAGCTCGCGCCCCTGGTTGAACCGCTTGTCCTGCGGAGCCGCGTTCGTGAAGAAGAACGTGTCGGCCTCGGCCAGCCGGGCCTCCTCCTCCGTCCTGCCCCACGTGGACGACGCCCGCATGACGAGGTGCCCGCGGTCGAGGTCGTTGTGGGCGTACACGGGCGGCCCGGCCTGCAGCTCGGCGGCGAGCCGGGGGTCGAGCCGCCAGTCGTCGGTGCGATCGACCTGCGCGAGCCGGGCGCCGTCGACGTCGACGGCGGTCACCGCGGCGAAGCGCCGGTCCGGGCGGAACAGGACGCTGTAGTGCAGGTAGCGCAGCAGCACCGTGACCACGGCGGAGGCGAGCGTCGGCATCGGCACGTCCGGGCCGAGGAAGGCGGGGTCGTAGCCCGCCCGGTCGTCCAGCTCGCGCGCCGTCGGCAGCGGGTTCATGGCGGAACGCTAGAGCCGTTCGCGCCCGCCCGACAGGAGGCCGTGCGCGGTCGCCCCACGCGGCGCGGGAGGATGGAGGGCGTGGGTGTCGAGGTCCGTGCCGTGAACGACGTGGACGACGCCCTCCGCGCGGATCTCCTGGCCTGCTGGACCGACGTCACCAACGCCGGCGGCGCGGTCGGCTTCGTGCCCCCGGTCACGCGGGAGGACGTCGCCCCGGTGCTCGACCGGCAGCTCGAGGGCATCCGGTCGGGCCGCGACGTGCTGGCGCTGCTGACCGTGGACGGCGCGACCGCCGGGTTCGCCGTCCTCGGCGGCTCGTCCAGCCCGCTGCGCCGGCACTGGGTCACGGTGCTGCGGGTGCAGGTCCATCCCGACCACCAGGGCCGTGGGCTGGGCCGGGTGCTGATGCACGGCGTCCACGACATCGCGCGGGCACGGGGGAAGGAGTTCCTCCACCTCGGCGCGCGCGGCGGCACCGGCGTCGACGCCTTCTACCGTCGGCTCGGCTACACGGAGGTGGGCCGGGTGCCGGGTGCCATCCGCGTCGCCCCGGGTGACGACCGCGAGGAGATCCTGCTGGTCCACCGGCTCTGAGCGGCTGGCAGGGTGGGCCCCATGTCCGCGCCCGTGCCCTCCCCGAAGGCCCCCCGCGAGCGCCTGGTCGGCCTGCTCGTCCTCGGCATCGCCCTGGTCCTGCTCGTCTCGTCGGTCACCTGGTTCGCCGGCGACCGCGTCGGCGTGGGCATCGGTCAGCTGGTGCTCGGCGCCGCCCTGGTCGGCGTCGGCGGCTTCCTGGTGCGCCGGTCGGGGCGGGCCTGAGCGGTCACTTCCCGAGCCGGGTGACCGGCGCCTCCGCCACCACCTCGCCGTCGGCGTCGAGGACCCGCACGGTCACCGTGGCCGCGACACCGGTCAGGGGAACGGCCCCGGTCCCCCGGGCGAGGGGCACGGTGCCGAGCACCTCGCCGGCGGCGCCGAGCAGCTCGGCACGGACGCCGGCGCCGGGTGCGCTGACCAGCATCGTGCTCCGGACGGGCACGGCGATCGCCCGGTCCAGCAGCCCCGTGCCGGCGGGCGCAGGGGGGAGGTCGTAGATCTCCGCGCCCTCCTGCGGGTGCTGGTAGTGGCCGACGACCACCCACGTGCTGGTGGCCCCCGAGGGGTGGGTCATGCCGTACAGCTCGCCGTACCGGCCCTTCGCGTCCACGGGTGCGGCCGCCAGCAGCGTGGGGGCCGCCTGCTCGGCCGACAGGCCGTAGCCGGCGAGCTGGTCGGCGACGATGCTCCGCGTGATCTCCGGCGCGATCCCGCCGACGAGCCCTCGCGGGTCCGCGGCGGCGACGTCGCCCGGGGACGCGACGGGACCGGCGCCGCCCCGGAGTCGTGCGCTGTCGACGAGCTGGAACGCCCGTGTGCCGCCCGCGGAGCGGTGGACCCGCACGTCCTGCCAGCTCCAGAGGACCTCGGGGAGCTCGGCCTCGACCACCGCGACGCCGTCCTCGACCGGGAGGTCGAACCGGTCGGCGCGCAGCTTCCCCGAGGCCTCCACCACCGTCAGCCCGAGGTCGACCCGGTCGCCGTCGTGGGCGACCACCACCAGCGTCTCCGACGCACCGGGGGCAGGGGCGTCGAGCAGCGCCAGGGCGGCGTCGGGCCCGATCGTCGACGGATCGGACGCCGGCTCCATCTCCGCCGCGTCGGCGCCCTCGGGACCGGTGAACCAGGCGTAGCCGAGGCGGCCGTCGTCCAGCCCGAGGACCAGGGCCACCCGGCCGCTGTACACGTCGCCGGCGAAGGCGACCCGGCGGGTGTCCACGGCCGGATCGGGCAGCTCGCCGCCCGGCGGGGTGGCCCCGTCGGTCACGGGCTGCCAGTCCCGGGCGGTGATGCCGGCCAGCCACTCCTGGTCGTCGGCCAGCGAGCCGCGGGTGGGCAGCGCGTACAGGCCCTCGGAAGGCGACGGGACGACCGTGCGCTCGGACGCCGCCTGGCCGCGGTCGGAATCCACCGCCAGCATGGACGCGGCCACGGGGACGCCCACGAGGACGAGGGCGGCGACCAGGCCGCCGGCCGCCCAGGCCGCCCGGGACCGCCGCTGGGCCCGGTACCGCGCACGGGTGAGCTCGGCCAGACCGGCCGGGGGAGGGGGGATCTCGTCGGCCCGGGTGCGGAGGTCGCGCAGGCCGGCCTCGAGGTCGGTGTCGGAGATCATCAGCACTCCTCGAGAACGGACGTCGCGACCGCGCCGAGGACGACGCGGAGGCGGGCCAGGCCGCGCACGGTCTGGCTGCGGACCGTGTGCACCGAGCAGCCGAGGAGCTCGGCGGTGGCCGCTTCGCTGAGGTCCTCGGTGTAGCGGAGGACGAGGACCGCTCGCATGCGCGGCGGCAGGGTGGCCAGCGCGGCGGCCATCCGCTCCCGCTCGTCGACGGCGGCGGTGTCGTCGGGCCCGCCGGGGTCATGGGCGGGCATCGCGACGATCTCCTGGGTGCTGCGCAGCCGCCGCCAGCTGGCGGCGCTGGTGACGAGGACCCGGCGGACGTACGGGTACGGGTCCCCCTCGATCCGGTCCCACCGGCGGTAGGCCTTCACGAGTGCCGTCTGGAGCAGGTCCTCGGCGTGGCCTCGGTCGCGGGTCAGCAGGACGGCGGTGCGCAGCAGGTCGCCCGACCGGACGTCGACGAACTCCTCGAACGCGGCCTCGTCCTCCGCCCTCACCGGCGGCCCCCCGTGGTCACACCCCTATGACGCCAGGCGGCCGGCCCCGCGAACGCCGTCGTGACCGGATCGTGATCTCCCGCCGCCGTTGCGCGCCGATGTGGGCCGTCCCACACTCGCGTCGACGCCCGCGGGGCGGTGGACGGAGGACCGGTGAAGCTGGACAGGGACGAACTGGTGCGCGTGCTGCGCACGGAGGGCGACAACGACACGGCCGACAAGGTCGAGGGCGCGCTGCCCGAGGAGATCGACACCGACCGGGACGCCGACGCGCTCGACGGCGTCGGCCTGGACCGGACGCAGCTCATGGCGAAACTGGCTGCAGGGGGCTTCGGCGGCAGCATCGCCCCCTGAGCCGGCCGCTCACCGCCGGCGGGCGGCACCGAGGTCGACGGCGAGGTCGAGGAACCCGGTGACGACGCCGGGGTCGACGTCCTCCGGCGCCGCGTGGACCAGCATGCGGACCTGGCGACCGGTACCCGTGAGCAGCCCCCGGGGGTCGGGCAGCCGGGCACCGTGCTCGAACACCAGCTGCACCCGGTCGGCTCCGGGGAAGAGCGCGCAGACGAAGCCGGCGTCCGGGTCCCGGTAGTTCACCGAGTGCCAGCCGGTCCGCACGCGTTCGGCGAGCTGGGGGTGGGCGTCGAGCACGACGGCCCGCAGCCGCCGCGCCGTCGCGGCGACGGCGTCGGTGTGGTCGCGGAGCAGCGCGTCGACGGCGGCGTCGTCCCTGGGCACGGGCACACCGTGCCGCAGGGCTACGACATCCGTCAGCCGGTGTAGGGACGCTCCCGGGCCAGCTCCTCCTTGGCCACCCCGCGGATGTGCACCGCGTCGGGCCCGTCGACGATGCGGAGCGTCCGGGCGCTGGCGTAGAAGCGGGCCAGCACCGTGTCGTTGCTGACGCCGGCGCCGCCGTGCACCTGGATCGCGCGGTCGATGACGTCGAGCGCCACCTTGGGCGCGGCGACCTTGATCGCCGAGATCTCCGTCTTCGCGCCCTTCGCCCCGTACTTGTCGATCAGGTCGGCGGTCTTGAGCACGTACAGCCGCGCCTGGTCGATCTCGATGCGCGACAGGGCGATCGCCTCGCGCACGGTGCCCTGGTCGGCCAGCGGGCGGCCGAAGGCCACCCGGTTCTTCGTCCGCTCCACCATGAGGGCCAGCGCCCGCTCGGCCATGCCGATGGCGCGCATGCAGTGGTGGATGCGGCCGGGACCCAGCCGGGCCTGGGCGATCATGAAGCCGTCGCCCTCGCCGGCCAGGATGTTGGTCACCGGCACCCGGACGTCGGTGAAGCGCAGCTCCGAGTGGCCGTGCTGGTCCTGGTACCCGAACACCGGCAGGTGCCGGATGATCTCCAGGCCCGGGGTGTCGCGCGGGACCAGGACCATCGACTGCTGGCGGTGCGGCGGGCCGTCGGGGTCGGTCTTGCCCATGACGATGAAGATCTGGCAACGCTCGTCGGCGGCGCCCGACGTCCACCACTTGCGGCCGTTGATCACGTACTCGTCGCCGTCGCGGACGATCGAGGTCTGGATGTTGCGGGCGTCGGAGCTGGCGACGTCGGGCTCGGTCATGGCGAACCCGGAGCGGATCTCGCCCTCCAGCAGCGGGTCGAGCCAGCGGCGCTTCTGCTCGTCGGTGCCGAAGAGCATGAGCGTCTCCATGTTGCCCGTGTCGGGCGCGCCCACGTTCATGGCCTCGGGGGCGATCGTCGGCGACCAGCCGGTGATCTCCGCGACCGAGGCGTACTCGAGATTCGACAGGCCGCCGAGCTCGTGGTGGAAGAGGTTCCACAGGCCGCGCTTGCGCGCCTCGGCCTTCAGCTCCTCCAGCACCGGGGGGTGCTCGTGGTTGTCGTGGCCGCGCTCGGCCCGCCACTGGTCGTACACGGGCTCGGCGGGGAACACGTGCTCGCGCATGAAGTCCCACGCACGCGCGCAGACGTCCTCGGCCTTGGCGGAGAGAGCGAAGTCCATGCCTGGAACGTAGCGCCGGACGTGACGGCCGTCGCACCCGGGGATGCGACGGCCCCCGGGACGACGCGAGCCGGGCGCCGCCGTCCCGGGGGGAACGACGACGCCCGGCTCGTGGGCCGTGCGGTCAGTGGCGGCTGTCCACCGCGTTGCGGACCGGCATGAGCGCGATCACCAGGCCGACGACGGCGGTGGCGATGTGCAGGACGTTGTCCGCGGTGTTGATGCTGAGGAAGTCCCAGGTCTCGCCCATGGCGATGAGGCCGTAGACGAAGGCCGCGCCGTAGCCGACGGCGAGCAGCCAGCCGTAGGTGCGGGCACCGGACAGCGTCCGGCCCAGCAGCAGCCCGGCGAGGCCGATCACGATGTGCACGACGTTGTGCATGCCGTTGATCTCGAAGCCGAGCAGCGTCTCGTTGGTGTCGTGGGCGAAGAAGTCGTCGAATCCGGTGACGAAGAAGCCGACGATCCCGACCAGCAGGTAGATGGCCCCGAATGCCAGTGCCAGGATCTCCGGCACCGTCTTGCCCCGGCCTGCTGCGTTGTTGCCCGCGGTTGCGGCCATGGTGTCCTCCCAGAAGGGTGTGCCCGCCAGTTCTTTGACGGGTGCTGGGGGGCCTGTACCCGCGGAAGACCAGGGGTAACGGTGGTCACCCGCCTGGGCGACCACCGTTGCCGAACCGTCACCTCGGGTGGCGCCGCCGTTCAGCCGAGCGTCGACCGGCGACGGCGGACGACGAACGGCCCGATCGCGAGCAGGTCCACCGGGGCGGACCCGAAGCACTCCAGGGCGTCGCGCGGGTCGTCGACCATGGGGCGGCCGGCGGTGTTCAGGCTGGTGTTCACCACCACGGGCAGGCCGGTGCGCCGCTCGAAGCACTCCAGCATGCGGGCGACGAGCGGCTCCTCCGCGCGGTCGACGGTCTGGATGCGCGCCGTCCCGTCGACGTGGGTGACCGTCGGGATGCGGTCCTTCCACTCCGGGGCGACGTCGTGGACGAAGAGCATGTAGCGCGAGGGGATGGGGCCGCGGCTGAAGATCTCCGCCGCCCGCTCGGCGAGCACCATCGGCGCCACCGGGCGGAACTGCTCCCGGCCCTTCACGTCGTTCATGCGCTCGAGGTTGGCCTCGTAGCCGGGGTGGGCGAGCAGCGACCGGTGACCCAGCGCGCGCGGCCCGTACTCGCTGCGGCCCTGGAACCAGGCGACGATGCCGTTGTTGGCCAGCACCTCCGCGACGGCGTCGGCGACGTCGCGCGGCCGCTCGTACTCGATCGCCGCCGTCCGCAGGTACTGCTCGATCTCGTCGTCCGACCAGCCGCGCCCGAGGTCCGCGCCCGGCATCGGCTCGGTCGTCTCGCCGAGCCCGCGGGCGACGTGCAGCGCGCTGCCCAGCGCCGTGCCGGCGTCGCCGGCGGCCGGCTGCACCCAGACCTGCTCGAAGGGCGTCTCGGCGAAGATCCGGGTGTTGGCCACGCAGTTGAGCGCGACGCCACCGGCGAGGGTGAGCATGCGCTCGCCGGTGCGGTCGTGCAGCCAGCGGGCGAGGTCGATCAGCACCTCCTCGGTGCGCAGCTGCACGCTGGCGGCGAGGTCGGCGTGGTCCTCGGTCCAGTCGTCACCCTTGCGCAGGCGGGGGGCGAACTCGGAGAAGTCGATCTTCGGCGTCCGGAAGCCGCCGTCCTCGGTGGCGACGACCAGCTCGGCCAGCTCGCCGGCGAAGCGCGGCTTGCCGTAGGAGGCCATCGCCATGACCTTGAACTCGTCGCTGCTGCGCAGGAAGCCGAGGTGGTCGGTGAGGTCCTCGTAGAGCAGGCCCAGCGAGTGGGGGAGCGCCTGGCCGGCCAGGATCTCCAGCTGCCCGTCGACGTAGCGCCCGGCGAGGTGGCTGTGCGCCTCGCCGCGGCCGTCGAGCACGAGGACGGCGTTGTCCTGCGTCGGGGCGGCCAGCCCGGCCGATGCGGCGTGCGCGACGTGGTGCTTCACGTAGCGGACCTTCGCCGGGTCGAGCCCGGGCAGGGCGTGCGCCAGGAACTCGGGCGCCTTCTCGGCGTACATCTTCCGCATGACGTCGCCGGAGTCGAAGAGGCCCGACTCCTCCGGGGTGCCCATGAGGGCCGGGTCGAAGGAGTAGGCGACGGCGTCGAGGTCCTCCGGCCGGAGCCCCGCCTCCGCCAGGCACCAGGCGGCCGAGAGCTCCGGCAGCTCCCACGCGCTCCACGGCAGGGGGCGCTTGCCGTGCTTGCGCCGGCTGAAGCGCTCCTCCTCCGCGGCGGCCACGATGCGGCCGTCGACGACCAGCGCCGCCGCGGGGTCGTGGTAGATCGCGTTGATGCCGAGGACCTTCATGCGCACTCCTTCTCGTGGCCCCGGCTGCCCGTCTGCTCCAGGCGCCGGTCCGTCCCGATGATCACGTTCGCGGGGTGAACCCGCAGCTCGAAGCTCAGCCGCGGGTGCGGAGGAGGTCGTTCGCCTCGACGGCGGCCAGGCCGAGCGTCTTGTAGCCGACCTCGTCGAACAGCACGGTGATGCGGTCGTCCTCGACCCGCATGACGACGCCCGGGCCCCACTCGCTGTGCTCCACCGCCGTCTCGACGGGGAACGGGGTGTCCTGGTCGTCGACCGCCGGGGACTCCTGGGCGGTGCCGGCCGAGCAGTTGTCGCAGTTGCCGCAGGGCTCGTCGAGCTGCTCGCCGAAGTAGCCGAGCAGGAACTGGCGGCGGCACTCCGTGGTCTCGGCGTAGCCGCGCATCATCTCCACCCGGCTCTGGTCGACCCGCTCGTGGTGCTCGGCCAGTTCGCGGGCGGCCGCGGCGGCGTCGCCGGGCGACGGGGCGCCGTCGGCCGGGTGGGCGGCGCCGTCCTCGTCGAGGACGACGGCGGACACCTGCTCGAGCAGGTTGAGGTCGCGGGCCAGCGGGGTGGCGGCGCGGCCGGTCTCCTCGCGGAGGTCCTTGACGTCGACGCCGTCCTCGATGCCGGCGGCGGCCGCGGCCTGGACGAGGCCGGCGACCTGCTGCAGCTCCTCCTCCGCCGGGGCGCCGGCGGCGAAGAACCGGCGCAGCCCGAGGTCCTCCTGCCGGTAGACCAGGACGGCGAGGGCCGGCTCGCCGTCGCGGCCGGCCCGGCCGATCTCCTGGTAGTAGCTGTCCAGGGAGTCGGCGGGCTCCGCGTGGATGACGAACCGGGTGTCGGGCTTGTCGATGCCCATGCCGAACGCGGTCGTCGCGACGACGACGTCCAGCTCGTCCTCCATCCAGGCCCGCTGGGTGTCCTCGCGGTCGGCCTTGTTCAGGCCCGCGTGGTAGTGCCGCGCGCGCAGGCCCCGGTCGGCCAGTTCGGAGGCGATCTCCTCGGTGCCCTTGCGGGTGGCGCTGTAGACGATGCCCGGGCCGCGGCCCTCGCCGAGCTCGGTCAGCACCCGGTCGAGGACGCCGAGCTCCTTGGCGCGGGCGTCGGCGTGGTGGTCGACCTCCAGGCGGATCTCCGGGCGGTCGAAGCCGGCGACGACGACCTGCGGCTCCCGCATGTCCAGCCGTTCGACGATCTCCGCGCGGACGGGGGGTGCCGCGGTCGCGGTCAGCGCGAGCACCGTGGGGTGGCCGAGCTGCTCGATCACCCCGCCGAGGCGCAGGTAGTCGGGCCGGAAGTCGTGGCCCCAGGCGGAGACGCAGTGCGCCTCGTCGACGACGAACAGCGCGGGACCCGCCTCGGCGATCGCGTCGACCACCTCGGGCTTGGCCAGCTGCTCGGGTGCGAGGAAGACGAAGCGGACCGTTCCGTCCCCCAGGGACTCCAGGACCTCGCGCTGGTCGCCGGCCGACATCGTGGAGTTCAGCTGCGCGGCCCGGCCCGCCCGGTCCTCCAGTTCGGTGAGCCGCTCGACCTGGTCGCGCTGCAGGGCGATCAGCGGCGAGACGACGACCACCGGCCCGTCCAGCAGTTGCCCGGCGACCTGGTAGACCGCCGTCTTGCCGGCGCCGGAGGGGAGGACGGCGAGGGTGTCGCGGCCGCCCACGACCGACTGCATCGCGGCCTCCTGGCCCGGGCGGAACTCCTCGTAGCCGAGGACGTCGCGGGCGGTCTCGCGGATCCGTCGGGTGCGGACCGACGCGGAGTTGCCGGCGGGGTTGTCCTGGGCGCGAGCGGGAGGCACCGGCTCCCTCTCCCCGGCGCCGGTGATCGGCAAACGCCGCGACGGCGGGCGGGTGCTTCCGAGGATGCGGACGTGATGGCGCTTGTGCCCACCGCGGTTGCGGAACTACCGTGCCCGCGTGCCGCCCACCTACCGGATCGCCGAGGCCGCCGCGCTGCTCGGCGTGAGCGACGACACCGTGCGCCGCTGGATCGACGGGGAGAAGCTGCCGGTCCGCCGCGGGGGAAGCGGCCCGGCCGTGGTGGACGGCGTCGACCTGGCCCGGGTCGCCACCCGGCTCCGCGAGCCCCCCGAGCCGGGCACGACGCCGTCGTCGGCCCGCAACCGGCTCACCGGCATCGTCACCCGGGTCGTCCGCGACACCGTGATGGCGCAGGTCGAGCTGCAGGCCGGACCCTTCCGCGTGGTCTCGCTGATGTCCCGGGAGGCCGCGGACGAGCTGGGCCTGGAGGTCGGCGTCCGGGCCGTCGCGACCGTCAAGGCCACCCAGGTCACCGTGGACGTCCCGTGAGCCGCCGCCTGGCAGCAGCCCTCGGTACGGTGCTCGCGCTGGCCGCGTGCACGTCAGAGGCCGCCGGGGAACCGGCCGCGCGACCGAGCGAGGACGGCGCCATGGAGGGCACGCTCACCGTCTTCGCCGCCGCGTCGCTCACCGACGTCTTCGCCGCGCTCGGTGAGCGGCTGGAGGAGGAGCACCCCGGCCTCGACGTGCAGATCAGCTTCGCCGGCAGCTCGGCGCTGGCCGGGCAGATCGTCCAGGGCGCCCCCGCCGACGTCTTCGCCTCCGCCGACGAGGCGCAGATGGACCGCGTGACGGACGCCGGGCTGGTCGAGGAGACCGACGTCTTCGCCGAGAACGCGCTGATGCTCGCCGTCCCCGCCGAGAACCCGTCGGGGATCGCCCTCCCGGGGAGTGGTGGCACGCCGTCCCTGGCCGAGCTGGTCCCGGCCGACGTGACCATGGCCGTCTGCGCGCCGGAGGTGCCCTGCGGAGCGCTGTCGGCGGACATCCTCGAGGCGGCCGGCCTGACCGATGCGCCCGACACCTACGAGGAGGACGTGCGCGCGGTCCTCACCAAGGTCCAGCTCGGCGAGGTCGACGCCGGCCTGGTCTACGTCTCGGACGTGCACACTGCGGGCGACTCGATCCTCGCCTTCGGGTTCCGCGAGGGGATCGCGGCGAGGAACTCCTATCCGATCGGCGTCGTCGAGGACGCCCCGAACCCCGCGGCCGCCCGGGCGTTCGTCGACCTGGTCCGCTCCGACGAGGGGCAGCGGGCGCTGGCCGACGCCGGGTTCCTGCCCCCGGGGTGAGCCGCGCCCCGGACGGCGCCCGCATCCCGGCCCCGCTGCTGGTGCCCGCGGCGCTCGCCGTCGCCTTCCTCGTCCTGCCGCTGGTCGGCCTGCTGGTGCGGGCGCCGTGGTCCTCCGTCGTCGAGCAGCTCGGCGCCCCCGGCATCGGCCAGGCGCTGCGCCTCTCCCTCGTCTCGGCCACCCTCGCCACGCTCCTGTCCCTGGTCCTCGGCGTCCCCCTCGCCTGGGTGCTCGCGCGCTCCCGGGTCCGCGGCCGCGCGGTGCTGCGCGCGCTGGTCACCGTCCCGCTGGTCTTGCCGCCGGTGGTGGGCGGTGTCGCGCTGTTCCTCGTCCTCGGCCGCCAGGGCATCGTCGGCTCCTGGCTGGACGAGACCTTCGGCGTCACGATCCCGTTCACGACGGCCGCCGTCGTCATCGCCGAGACGTTCGTGGCCATGCCCTTCCTCGTGGTCAGCGTCGAGGGCGCGCTGCGCGCCGCGGACGCCCGGTTCGAGGACGTCGCGGCCACCCTCGGCGCCGGCCGGTGGACGACGTTCCGCACGGTGACCCTGCCGCTGGTGGCGCCCGGCGTGGCCGCGGGCGCGGTGCTCTGCTGGGCCCGCGCGCTGGGGGAGTTCGGCGCCACCATCACCTTCGCCGGCAACTTCCCGGGGACGACGCAGACGATGCCGCTCGCGGTCTACCTGGCGCTGCAGCGCGACCCGGAGGCCGCCATCGTGCTCTCGCTGGTGCTGCTCGGGGTCTCGCTGGCCACGCTGCTCCTCCTGCGCGACCGCTGGCTGGGCCGCTCGGGGGCACCGCTGTGACCCTCACCGCCGACGTCGCCGTGCGCCGCGGCAGCCTGGCCGTGCAGGCGTCGTTCGAGGTGGCCGGCGGCGAGGTGCTGGCGCTGCTCGGCCCCAACGGCGCGGGCAAGTCCACGCTGGTCCGCGTGCTGGCCGGCCTGCTGCGACCGGACACCGGCCGGGTCGCCGTCGACGGGGTGGTCTGGGACGACGGGACGACGCACCGGCCGGCCCACGAGCGCTCGGTCGGCATGGTCTTCCAGGACGCGCTGCTCTTCCCGCACCTGTCGGTGGCCGACAACGTGGCCTACGGGCTCCGCACCCGCGGCACCCGGCGCCCGGCCGCCCGCGCCGCGGCGGGGGAGTGGCTCGCCCGGGTGGGCCTCGACGGGCTCGGCGGGCGGCGCCCGGCGGAGCTGTCCGGCGGTCAGGCCCAGCGCGCCGCGCTGGCCCGCGCGCTCGCCGTCGACCCGAGCGTCCTGCTGCTGGACGAGCCGCTCTCCGCACTGGACGCCCGCACCCGGCTGGCCGTGCGGGCGGAGCTGCGCCGTCACCTCGCCGGGTTCGCGGGCAGCACGGTGCTGGTCACCCACGACCCGGTGGACGCGATGGCCCTGGCCGACCGCGTCGTCGTGGTCGAGGACGGACGGATCGTCCAGACCGGGACGCCGTCCGACGTCGCCCGCCGGCCGCGCACCGACTACGTGGCCCGGCTGGTCGGGCTGTCGCTGCTGGCCGGCACGGGGGAGGGGCGCACGGTGCGGCTGGACGCCGGGGGCGTGGTGGCCGTCGCGGAGGAGGTGAGCGGGCCGGTGTTCGCCGCCGTCCGTCCCGAGTCGGTGGCGCTGTTCCCGGCCCGGCCGGAGGGGAGCCCGCGCAACGTCTGGCCGCTGACCCTCACCGGGGCCACCCCGCACGGGACCACGGTGCGCTGCGAGCTCGACGGCGAGGTGCCGCTGGTCGCCGACGTGACGGCGACCTCCTTCGCCGAGCTCGGCCTCGCCCCGGGCACGCCGGTGTGGGCCGCGGTGAAGGCCTCCGAGGTCGCCGTCTACGAGCGCTGAGAGGGTGGGGGGATGAGCACGACAGCCGCCGTCGTCCTGGCCGCCGGGGGCGGCCGCCGGTACGGGATGCCCAAGGCGCTGGTCGAGTACGAGGGCAGCCTGCTGGTCGAGCGTGCCGTGCGGACGGCGCGGGCGGCGTGCGACGTCGTGCTCGTCGTCCTCGGGGCGCGGGCCGTCGACGTCTGGCGGACCGCGGACCTCACCGGCGCCACCGTCCTGGCGAACGCGGACTGGGAGACCGGCATGGCGTCCTCGCTGCGCACCGGCCTGGACGGGCTGCGCGGCTTCCCGGGCACGGTGGACGCCGCGCTCGTGACCCTCGTGGACATGCCGGGGATGACGCCCGCCGCGCTGGAGCGGATGGCCGCGCACGCCGCGCCGGACGCCCTGGCGGTCGCCACCTACGACGGCGTCCGCGCGCACCCGGTGCTGATCGGCCGCGACCACTGGGCGGGGGTCATCGAGACGGCGACCGGCGACGAGGGCGCCCGCCGCTACCTGGCGGCGCACGACGTCACCGAGGTCGACTGCACGGGCATCGCGGATCCGGCCGACCTCGACGTGCCGCCGACCGGGGTACCTTCGGCGCCGTGATCGCCCGGGTCGTCGACGAGCCGCTGTCCGTCGCGGAGCACGAGGACGCCGTCGCCGACAAGGCCGCCGGCGCCGTCGTCTCGTTCGCCGGGGTGGTCCGCGACCACGACGGCGGCCGGTCGGTGACCGAGCTGGAGTACGTCGGCCACCCCACCGCCGCCGACGTCATCACCGAGCTGGCCGAGGAGTTCGCCGCCCGGCCCGAGGTCCACGCGGTGGCGGTGAGCCACCGGATCGGGCTGCTGGGCATCGGCGACGTCGCCCTGGCCTGCGCCGTGAGCGCCTCCCACCGAGGTCAGGCGTTCGCCGCCTGCGCGGAGCTCGTCGACGAGGTGAAGAAGCGGCTGCCGATCTGGAAGCGGCAGGTCTTCACCGACGGCGAGGAGGAGTGGGTCGCCTGCCCCTAGCCGGGCCGGTCCGGTGAGGGCAGCGGCGGCGGCTGCATGCCGGCGGCCATCAGCGTGCTGAGCAGGCGGGCGGCGGCCTCGACCACCCGCAGGTCGCGGACCGCGCTGCGCGGCTTGGCGCGGAACGCTACGCCGCAGAGCGTTCCGAACAGGGCGCCGTCGGCGCGCACCAGCGGCACACCCACGTACGCGGCCACGTCACGCAGCGGGCCGGTCGTGCGCGAGGCGTAGGCCGGCACGGCCGCGGTGACCGTGGCCAGCCGCGGCGCGTTGCCCTCGATCATCTGGCGGCAGAAGCTCTCCTCCCACGGCAGCTCGACGCCGGGACGCACCGCCTCGGGCGGATGGGCCAGCAGCACGACCTGCCGCCCGTCGACGACCTGGGTGACCATCCAGAAGTCCCAGCCGACGTAGTCGGCCAGGAAGCGCAGGGCGCCCTCCGCGGCGGAGCACCAGTCCTGCCACGGCGAGACGTCGGCGACCTCCGCCGGAACCATGCCGGACGTATTCCCAGGACAGCGTCCCGGCAACCGTCAGCGGCCGGTGCCGAGCCCGTCCTCGCGGCGGTGCCGCTCGGCGTCGAGCTGCTCCTCCTCGGCCTCGGCCGCGGCCTCCCGCGCCTCGCCGTCGGCGGTCGCGGCGGCGTCGCCGTGCGACTCCCCGTAGAGCTGCTCGGCCCGGCCCAGCAGTTCCTCGGCCTTCGCCTTGGCCTTGTCGAAGATGCTCATGACCCCATCCTCCCGCAGGTCAGCCGCCGGCAAAGGGCGGGAGGACGTCGACCACCGCGCCGGGGGACAGCGCGTGCGACCGGTCGCGCGTCGTCGTGCCGTCGATCAGGAACGAGCAGGCGGTGAGCACCCGCTCCAGCCGCTCCCCGTGGTCGGCCACGATCTGGCCCACCAGCTCGTCGAGGCTGGCCGCGTCGCGGGACTCGGTGTCGACGCCGGAGGCCGCGCGGGCCCCGGCGAAGTAGCGGACGGTGACGGTGCTCATCCGCCGATGGCCGACATCGGCCGGGCCGGCTGCAGGAAGGCCGGGTCGTCGATGCCGTGACCGGGCAGCTTGCCCAGCGTGGCGATCCGCCAGCGGTCGGCCAGCTCCTGGTCGCTGGCCCCCTCGCGCATCGGCGTCCGCAGGTCGGATTCCTCGCGGGCGAACAGGCAGTTGCGCACCTGCCCGTCGGCGGTCAGCCGGGTGCGGTCGCAGGAGCCGCAGAACGAGCGGGTGACCGAGGCGATGACGCCCACGGTCGCCGGCCCGCCGTCGACGAGCCAGCGCTCGGCGGGCGCGGACCCGCGCTCCTCCGTGTCCGGGGTGAGCGTGTGCGCGGCCGACAGCCGCTCCAGGATGTCCTCGGCGGTGACCATCTCGCCCCGCGTCCAGGCGTGGTGGGCGTCGAGCGGCATCTGCTCGATGAACCGCAGCTGGTAGCCGTGCTCCAGGCAGAAGTCGAGCAGCGGGACGGCGTCCTGCTCGTTCATGCCGCGCAGCAGGACGGCGTTGACCTTCACCGGCGTCAGCCCCGCGGCCCGGGCGGCGGCGAGGCCGGCGAGGACGTCGTCGAAGCGGTCGCGGTGGGTGAGCTGCTTGAACCGGTCGCGGTCGACCGTGTCGAGGCTGACGTTGATCCGGTCGAGCCCGGCCGCGGCCAGGGCCGGCGCGACCCGCGCCAGCCCGATCGCGTTCGTCGTGAGGCTGACCTCGGGCCGGGGCTCCAGCGCCGTGGCGCCCGCGACGATGCCGACCAGGCCCGGCCGGAGCAGCGGCTCGCCGCCGGTGAACCGGACCTCGCGGATGCCCAGGTGCTCCACGCCGATGCGCACCAGCCGGACGATCTCCTCGTCGGTGAGCACCTCCACCTTCGGCAGCCAGTCGAGCCCCTCGGGCGGCATGCAGTAGGTGCACCGCAGGTTGCAGCGGTCGGTCAGCGAGACGCGGAGGTCGGTGGCGACCCGGCCGTGCCGGTCGACCAGCCCGCCGCTGCCCGGCGCGGGCGCCGCGTCGGCGTGGCGCACCACCGGGTCGGGCAGCTCGGCGCTGGTCATAGGGCGAATGTAGCCGCGCGGGCGGACAAATGCGGCGGCGTCCACCCGGGGAGCGCGGCTAGGCTCTCGGGCGCCACCCGAGAGACCGGCGGAGGAATCACCCGCACTCGCTTGTGGCCAGGAAGCGCGAGACGAACCCGTGTCACCCCGCACCCTCTTGGGCCCCTACCTGCGCCTGTTCGCCGTCCCCGGCGCGGGGCGCTTCTCCTTCGCCGGCTGGGTCGGCCGCTTCCCGGCGCCGATGCTGGGTCTGGGCGCCGTCCTCCTGGTCGAGGGCGCGACCGGCAGCTACGGCCTCGCCGGCGCCGTCTCGGGGACGCTCGCGCTCTCCTACTCCGTGGCCGGGCCGCTGTGGGGCCGCGTCATGGACCGCGGGGGGCAGGCCGTGGTGCTGCGGTTGACCATGGCCGCCTTCCTGGTGACCGGCGCCGCCTTCGTCGCGGCCGTGGTCGGCGACGCACCACGGTGGAGCTGGTTCCTGCTCGCGGCGGCGACCGGGTTCAGCAGCCCCAACATCGGCTCGCTGGTGCGCGCCCGCTGGTCGGCCCTGCTCGACCCGGAGGGCCGGCAGACGGCCTTCGCGTTCGAGGCGGTCGCCGACGAGGTCGTCTTCGTGCTCGGGCCGCCGCTGGTCACGCTGCTCGCGACGCTGATCGCCCCGCCGGTCGGCTTCCTCACCGGGATCGTCCTCGGCGTGGTCGGCGGCCTCTGGCTCGCCGCGCAGCGGGCCACCGAGCCGCCGCTGCACGTGGCCGACCCGGCCGCCCCGAAGCGGCGCCGGTCGGTGCTCACGCCGACGCTGCTGGTCGTCGTCGTCACCTACCTGGCGGTCGGCACCGTCTTCGGGTCCATCGACGTCGTCGTGGTCGGGTTCGCCGAGGAGGAGGGCGCGCACGCCCTCTCCGGGCTGGTCCTCGCGGTCTTCGCCTTCGGCAGTCTCGTGGCGGGGCTCGTCTACGGGCTGGCCAGGCTGCCCGGCAGCCTCGCGGCCCGGTTCGTGGCGACGGCCGTCGCCTTCGGCCTGGCCGCGCAGGTGCTGTGGGGCGTCGGGTCCCTGCCGGTGCTCGTCGGCTGCGGTTTCCTCGCCGGGCTCACGATCGCGCCGGTGCTCGTCTCCGGGACGTCGCTGGTGGAGTCGAGGGTCGCGCCCGGGGGCCTCACCGAGTCGCTGGCGTGGACGATCACCGGGCTCACCGTCGGCGTCACGGCGGGCTCGGCGGTGGCCGGCGCCGCGGTGGACGCGTGGGGCGCGGAGGCGGCGTTCGCCGTCCCGGCGCTGGCCGGTGGGCTCGCGGGCCTGCTCGCCCTGGGCTGCGCGGCGGTGCTCCGGACGCCGGCGCCGCTCGGCACGCCGTTGGTTGAGGAGCGCATCACCGGGTAGGCGGCGAACAGGTCGATCGCGCACCACCGGTCGCGCGCGGACGGCCTCCCCGACCCGAAAGGAACTGCTCGTGGGCACTGTGCCAACGATCCCGCTCAACAACGGCGTCGAGATCCCGCAGCTCGGCTTCGGCGTGTACCAGGTCCCGCCCGAGGAGACCGCCGACACCGTCGCCACGGCGCTCGAGGTCGGCTACCGGCACATCGACACCGCCGAGATGTACGGCAACGAGAAGGGCGTCGGCGAGGCGATCGCCAGGTCGGGCATCGACCGCGGCGAGATCTTCGTGACCAGCAAGCTCAACAACAGCTTCCACCGGCGCGACGACGCCCTGCGTGCCTTCGACCGCACGCTGGCCGACCTGGGCTCGGACTACGTCGACCTGTTCCTGATCCACTGGCCGCTGCCGGGCATCGACGTCGACTACGTCGAGACCTGGAAGGCGATGGAGGAGATCTACGCCGGCGGTCGCTGCCGGGCCATCGGCGTCTCCAACTTCAACCCGCACCACCTGCGGCGGCTCTTCGCGGAGACGGAGATCCGGCCGGCGGTCAACCAGATCGAGGTGCACCCGTACCTCGCACAGGACGACGTCCGGGCGTTCGACGCCGACCACGAGATCGTGACCGAGGCCTGGTCGCCGATCGCGCAGGGCAAGGTGCTGGGCGACCCGGCGATCACCGCGATCGCCGAACGCCTGGACCGCACGCCCGCGCAGGTCGTGCTGCGCTGGCACATCCAGCGCGGAGACGTCGTCTTCCCGAAGTCCTCGTCGCGCGAGCGGATGGCCGAGAACTTCGCGCTGTTCGACTTCGAGCTCTCCGCCGGCGACATGGCCGCGCTCACCGGGCTCGACCGCGGCGAGCGCACCGGCCCCGATCCCGACACCTTCAACTACATCCCCGGCTGACGGTGTGCGCCGGCGCCCGGTTCGCAGCCGTGGAACCGGGCGTCGGCGCACCCGTCAGTCCGTCGTCACGAAGTCGATGAGCTCCTCGACCCGGCCGATGAGCGTCGGCTCGAGGTCGGTCCAGGTGCGCACGCGGGCGAGGATCCGCTGCGCCCACACGTAGCCGGTGTCGTCCTCCCAGCCCAGCCGCCGGCAGACGCCGGTCTTCCAGTCCTCGCCCTTCGGCACCGTCGGCCACGCCCTGATGCCGACGACGGAGGGCTTGACCGCCTGCCAGATGTCGATGAACGGGTGACCGACGACGAGCGCGTGCTCGCCGGTGATCTGCTCGGCGATCCGCGACTCCTTGGACCCCGTCACCAGGTGGTCGACCAGCACGCCCAGCCGTCGTCCCGACGCCGGGCGGAACTCCTTCACGATCGCCGGCAGGTCGTCGACGCCGTGCAGCGGCTCGACGACCACGCCCTCGATGCGCAGGTCGTGCCCCCACACCTTCTCCACCAGCTCGGCGTCGTGCTTCCCCTCGACGTAGATGCGGCCCTCGCGGGCCACCCGGGCGCGGGCGTTCGCGACATAGGTGGACCCGGACGCGCTGCGGGTGGGCGCCGAGGCGACGGCGTGCTTGGGGCGCACCAGCACGACCGGCCGGCCGTCCACCCAGAATCCGGGCCCCAGGGGATAGCCCTTGACCCGGCCGAAGCGGTCCTCGAGGTGGACGACGTCCTTCTCGCAGCGGACGACGGCGCCGACGAAGCCCGAGCTCGGGTCCTCGACGACGAGGTCCTTCTCGGCCTCCACCTGCGGGACCGGCTTCTTCACGGTCCGTGGGTGGACGAGGTTGTCGTAGGGGGAACGGGGAGGCACGCCTCCATGCTGAGCACGGAGGCGTGCCATCCGGCGGAGGACGCGCCGGTCACGAGGAGTGACACGCCCGGCGGGAGGCGTCCGCACCGAGAGTGACCGAGTCGGCGCACTGGTTGTGTCCGCCAACCCACACCGGGTTGCGCGCCAATGATCCCCGGGGCCACCTGCGCGGACGGCGGCCAAACCCGGATTGCCGTGCCCCGGGGTCACGGGCACCGGGCGTGATGCGTCCACGCGGCCGCGCGTGTCGGAGCGGCCGGTCTCGTTTCGCCCCGGTGATCACGGTCACCCAATCGGGTGACCGCACCAGCCCCGTGCACGAATAGGAGCGCAACCACATGATTGGCACCGACACCATCAGCCGCGTGATCGGGCAGGACGTCCTCGACTCGTCCGGGCAGAAGATCGGCTCGGCCTCGGAGGTCTACCTCGACGACGAGACCGGTCAGCCCGAATGGGTCACGGTGCGCACCGGCATGTTCGGCACCAAGGAGTCCTTCGTCCCGATCCGGGACGCCGACCTGACCAACGACGGCGTCCGCGTACCGATCAGCAAGGACAAGGTGAAGGACGCGCCGAAGATCGACACCGACGGCCACCTCTCCCCGCAGGAGGAGCAGGAGCTGTACCGGTACTACGGCATGGGCTCCGGCACCGAGACCTCGCAGACCATGACCACCGGCATGGAGTCCACCACCGGCATGGAGTCCACCACCGGGATGGCGACGACCGGCATGACCGACACCGACGCCCGCGGGACCGTCGGCCACGACACGTCCGGGCCCACCACCGACGACGCCATGACGCGGTCCGAGGAGCGCCTGAGCGTGGGCACCCGCCAGCAGGAGGTCGGCCGCGCCCGGCTGCGCAAGTACGTCGTCAGCGAGAACGTCACCGAGACCGTCCCCGTGACCCGCGAGGAGGTCCGGCTCGAGCGCGAGCCGATCACCGACGCCAACGTCGGCAGCGCCATGGACGGGCCGGCCATCTCCGAGGAGGAGCACGAGGTCGTCCTGCACGCCGAGACCCCGGTCGTGGCCAAGGAGGCCGTCCCGGTCGAGCGCGTCCGCCTGGACAAGGACACGGTGACCGAGGAGGCGCAGGTCAACGAGACCCTCCGCAAGGAGGAGATCGAGATGGAGGGTGACGCCGACCGCGACCGGCGCATCTGAGCAACGGACGACGGCGGCCGGTCGAGCACTCCGCTCGACCGGCCGCCGCTCTTCCCGCGGATGGGATGCTCGGTCCGTGACCGAGCACGACCTGCCCGCGGACCCCGGCGAGTTGGCGGCCGCCCTGGAGAAGACGGGCTACCTCCCCGACGACGGGCTGGCCACCGCCGCCTACCTGGCCCTGGTGATGCACCGGCCACTGTTCCTGGAGGGCGAGGCCGGCGTCGGCAAGACCGCGCTGGCCCACGCGCTCGCCGAGGTCACCGGCCGGCCGATCCACCGCCTCCAGTGCTACGAGGGGCTCGAGGCCAGCCAGGCGCTCTACGACTGGGACTTCGGCCGCCAGCTGCTGCACCTGCGCGCCGCCGAGGCCGCGCACGCCACCGCCGACACCGAGCAGCTCGAGGCCTCGCTCTACGACCGCCGGTTCCTCCTCGCCCGGCCGCTGCTGCGGGCGCTGGAGGACTCGCCCAGCGTGCTGCTCGTCGACGAGGTCGACCGCGCCGACGACGAGTTCGAGGCGTTCCTGCTCGAGGTGCTCTCCGACTTCACCATCTCGATCCCCGAGCTGGGCACGGTGCGCGCGCAGACCCCGCCGCTGGTCGTCCTCACCTCCAACCGCACCCGCGAGGTGCACGACGCCCTGAAGCGCCGGTGCCTCTACCACTGGCTGCAGCACCCGGAGTTCGACCGCGAGGTCGCGATCCTCCGGCGGCGGCTGCCGGAGGTGACCGAGCAGCTGGCCCGGGACGTCGCGCGGGCGACGGCGACGCTGCGCAGCCTGGACCTGCTCAAGCCGCCGGGGATCGCCGAGGCCATGGACTGGGCGACGGCGCTGCACACCCTCGGCGCCCGCGACCTCGATCCCGATCTGGCCGCCCGCACCCTGGGCGCGGTGCTCAAGTACCGCGAGGACACCGAGCGGGTGCAGGGCATGCCGCGGGGAGCGCTCTTCGGTGGCTGAAGGACCCCGTCCCCCTCACCCTTCGCAGGCTCGGGGCGAGCCTCCGGACGGGGCCGTTCCAGCACCCAGGGACGTCGTCGACACCGTCCTCGGCTTCGCCCGCACGCTCCGGCACGCCGGGGTTCCCGCCTCGCCGGACCGGGTCGAGGCGATGCTCGACGCGCTGGGCCGGCTCGACGTCCTCGACCCGGCCGCCGTGTACTGGGCCGGCCGGCTCACGCTCTGCTCCGGGCCCGACGACCTCGCCCGGTACGACGCCGCCTTCGCCGCCTACTTCGCCGGCCGGCGGCCGAAGGCCCCGCCGCCCACGGGCCGCCCCGAGGTGCAGCTGGCGACCGCGGCCCCGCTGGACGACGGCCCCGGGGACGGCGAGGAGGACACCGAGGCTCCCGACCTCGCGGTGCAGGCCAGCGCGGAGGAGGTGCTGCGCCACCGTGACGTCGCCGACCTGACCGCCGCCGAGCGGGACCACCTGCGCCGGCTGTTCGCCCTGCTGCGGCCCGCCACCCCCATGCGGCCCTCGCGCCGGCGCCGCCCGAGCCTGCGCGGATCGGTGCACCCCGCGCACACCGTCCGGGCGGCGCTGCGCGACGGCGGCGAGGTCCGCCGGCTGGCGCACCGCCGGCGGCACGCCCGGCCACGGCGCGTCGTCCTCCTGGTCGACGTCTCGGGGTCGATGACGCCCTACGCCGACGCGCTGCTCCGCTACGCCCACGCGGCGGTCCGCGCCCGGCCGGGCAGCACCGAGGTCTTCACGATCGGCACGCGGCTGACCCGGGTGACCCGCGAGCTGCGGCTCCGCGACGCCGACCGCGCGCTGGCCGCGAGCGGCGACGCGATCCCCGACTGGTCGGGAGGCACCCGCCTGGGCGAGGTGCTCAAGGCGTTCCTCGACCGGTGGGGGCAGCGCGGCACCGCCCGCGGGGCCGTGGTCGTCGTCTGCAGCGACGGCTGGGAGCGCGGCGACACGGCCCTGCTCGGGGACCAGATGGCGCGGCTGCGACGGCTGGCGCACTCCGTCGTCTGGGTGAACCCGCACAAGGGGCGGTCCGGCTACGAGCCGCTGACCGGTGGGATGCAGGCGGCGCTGCCGTCGGTCGACGCCTTCGTGGCCGGGCACAGCATGGCGGCGTTCGAGGAGCTGACAGGAGTGATCCAGCGTGCATGAGGCGTTGCACGTGGAACGTTCCGGGTGGAAGGAGCCCTCCGATGCGTGACGTGCTCGATGAGTTGGTCGGCTGGTGGCAGGCGGGGGAGACCGTCGGGATGGGCACGGTGGTGGCCACCTGGCGGTCCGCCCCGCGCCCGGCCGGCGCCTCGATGCTGGTCGGCCCGGACGGGACGGCCGTGGGCAGCGTGTCCGGCGGCTGCGTCGAGGGCGCGGTGTACGAGGAGGCCAAGGACGCCGTCGAGACCGGGGTGCCCACCCTCGAGCGCTACGGCGTCAGCGACGACGACGCGTTCGCCGTCGGGCTGACCTGCGGCGGGATCCTCGACGTCTTCGTGGAACCGGTCTCGCGCGAGTCGTTCCCCGAGCTCGGCGAGGTCGCCGAGTCGGTCGACCGGCATGAGCCGGTCGCCGTCGTCACCGTGGTGAAGGGCCCCGACGACCGCCTGGGCAGGCGGCTGGTCCTCTGGCCCGACCGCTCGTCGGGGACCCTCGGCCTGCAGCGCCTGGACGACGCGGTCACCGCCGACGCCCGGGGGATGCTCGCCGCCGGGCGCACCGGGCTGCTGCACGTGGGCCACGACGGCGAGCGCCGCGGCGACGACCTGACGCTGTTCGTGAACTCGTTCGCCCCGCCGGCGCGGATGGTGGTGTTCGGCGCGATCGACTTCGCCGCCGCCGTCGCGCGGGTGGGTGCCTTCCTCGGCTACCGGGTCACCGTCTGCGACGCCCGGCCGGTCTTCGCGACCCCGAAGCGCTTCCCCGACGCCCACGAGGTGGTCGTCGAGTGGCCGCACCGCTACCTGCAGGCGGAGGTCGACGCCGGCCGCATCGACGAGCGCACCGTGCTGTGCGTGCTCACCCACGACCCGAAGTTCGACGTCCCGCTGCTGGAGGTCGCGCTGCGCATCCCGGTGGCCTACGTGGGGGCGATGGGCTCGCGACGCACCCACGACGAGCGGCTGGCGCGGCTGGCCGAGGCCGGGCTGAGCGCGGACGAGATCGGTCGGCTGTCCTCGCCGATCGGTCTCGACCTGGGTGCCCGCACCCCCGAGGAGACGGCGATCTCCATCGCCGCCGAGATCATCGCGGGCCGCTGGGGCGGCACGGGGGAGCGGCTCGCCGGCACCGAGGGGCCCATCCACCGGACGGCCGAGCGTTGAGGCCCCCTCCCGGGGCCCGCCCCGAGCGTGCGAGGGGTGGGGAGGAGGGGGTCCTTTCTGCCGTGGAGATCGTCGGCCTGGTGGTCTCCGCGCGGCACCGGTACGACGGACGGCCCGGCCCGGTGCCGGAGCAGTCGGCCGACCGGCGGGAGCGCATCGAGGTCCGCGCCGGGTTCGGCATCGTGGGCGACCGCTACGCCGGCAGGCCGGCGCACCGGGACGCCGCGGTGACCGTGCTGGCCGCCGAGGCCGTCGAGGAGCTGGCGGCCGAGCTCGGCACGGGCCCCCTGGACCCCCTCCTGGCCCGGCGGAACGTCGTCCTGCGCGGCGCCGAGGTCGAGGCGCTGCGCGGCGTCCGGTTCTCCCTCGACTCCGGCGAGGGCGAGGTGCTGCTGCAGGGCGGCCGCCCCGCCAACCCGTGCGCCTGGCTGGACCCGGCGCTCGCGCCGGGCGCCCACCGGGGCATGCGGGGCCGCGCCGGTGTCCGGTGCGCGGCCCTGAGCGACGGCGTCCTCCGGCTGGGGCCGGCCGTCCTGCGCGCGGCCGTCGCCCTCGACCCCGGCCGCGCCGGAGCGCAACACGCCCGGACGGCCGGGTCCGTCACGCGCCCTCCGATGGGCGAGGATCGCTGACGGCCGGACGACAGCTCCGGGAAGCGGATCGTCCGGAGGACATCACATGCGCATTCGTCAGCTCACCGCCGCGACCACGGTCGCGGCGACCGCCCTCCTCCTGAGCGCCTGCGGCAGCAGCCCGCTCGAGGGCAAGAACGGCTCCGAGGTCGCCGACGCCGCGGCCGACGCCCTGGAGAAGGCCGACGCCGTCCACGTGACCGGCGAGATGGAGCAGGAGGGCGAGACCGGCGAGGTCGACCTGCACCTGCAGGGCGACGACGCCACGGGCACGATCACCTTCAACGGCGCGGAGCTGGAGCTCATCAGCGTCGACGGCGCCGTCTACGTGAAGGGCGCCCCGGAGTTCTGGGCCTCGTTCGGCCTCCCCGAAGCGGCCGCCGCGATGTTCGAGGACCAGTGGGTGATCCTCCCGGCCGAGGCGAGCGGCGGGTTCGACGACTTCTCGCTGGCGGGCATCGTCGACTCGTTCCGCAACCCCGAGAGCGCGGTCAAGGACGAGGTCCGCTCCGGCGAGGTCGACGGCACGGACGTCGTCGTCGTCGAGCAGGAGGACGGCAGCACGCTCTCGGTCGCCGACGACGACCCGTCCTACCCGCTCACCCTGACCAACGACGGCGAGGAGGGCGGCACCATGACCTTCAGCCGGTTCGGCGAGCAGGAGGACATCTCCGCTCCCGAGGACGCGATCGACCTGGCCGACCTCGGCGCCTGATGCCGGCCGGCCGGCCGGGACGACGAGGTCCCGGCCGGCCGCCGTCGGTCAGCGGTCGCCGTCGCCGTAGACGATCATCCCGCGGATGTTGTTGCCGTCGCGCATGTCCTGGTAGCCCTTGTTGACGTCTTCGAGGGCGTACCGGTTGGTGACCAGCGTGTCGAGCTTGAGCTGCCCGTCCTGGTAGAGCCGCAGCAGCTCGGGGATGGCCGCGCGGGGGCTCAGCCCGCCGAAGATGGCGCCCTGCACGTCCTTCTGCAGCAGCGTGAGCTCGAACAGGCTGAGCTTCACGTCGGTGTTGGCCCAGTGCCCCATGCCGGTGACGACGACGCGGCCGCCCTTGCCGGTGAGGCTCAGGGCGGTCTGGACGTCCTCGCCCTGGATGTCGCCGACGGTGATGATCGTCTTGTCCGCCATCCGGCCCCAGGTCAGCTCGTTGACCGCCGCCGTGGCCTCCTCCGCCGTCGCGAAGGCGTGCGTGGCGCCGTAGTCCTTCGCCCAGTCGCGCTTGTGCGCCACCGGCTCCACCACGACGACGTGGCGGGCGCCCGACGCCGCCGCGCCCTGCACCGAGTTCATGCCGACCCCGCCGACGCCCATGACGACCACGGTCTCGCCGGCACGGACCTCGGCCACCTTCGTCGCCGAGCCCCAGCCCGTGGTGACGCCGCAGCCGACCAGCGCCGCGACCTCCAGCGGGATGTCGGGCTCGATGCGCACGACGGATGCCTGGTGGACGGTGATGTAGGGGGAGAAGGTGCCGAGCAGGCACATCGGCGAGACGCCCTGCCCGCGGGCGGTGACCCGGTGGGTGCCGTCGGCGATCGCGGTGCCGCCCAGCAGGAAGGCGCCCAGGTCGCAGAGGTTCTGCATGCCCTTCGAGCACGGCGGGCACTGGCCGCACGCCGGGATGAAGGCGGTGACGACGTGGTCGCCCTCCTTGAGGTTGGCCACGCCGGGGCCGACCTTGGTGACGACGCCCGAGCCCTCGTGCCCGCCGAGGACGGGGTAGTTCACGGGGGTGCCGCCGGTGACGAGGTGCTCGTCGGAGTGGCACAGGCCCGAGGCGGCCAGCTGGACGGTCACCTCACCCGGCGCCGGGTCGCCGACCTCGATCTCCTCGACCGACCACTCCTCGCCCACGCCCCACAAGATCGCGCCCTTGGTCTTCACAGACATCCCTTCCGCCGGTCGCCGTCGTGCCGTGGGTCACACTCTGCTGAGGCGGGCGAGCGGCCGTCAACCCTGACTGTTCGGTTCCGGTGCCTCCGGTCAGACTGGCGGGGTGTCCGGCGTCCCGGTGGTCGTGGTGGGCGCCGGGCCGGTCGGGCTGACCGCGGCGCTGCTGCTCGCGCGCCGCGGCGTGGCGGTCACCGTCGTGGAGCGGCACCGCGAGCCCTATCCCCTCCCGCGGGCGGTGCACCTGGACGACGAGGTGTTCCGCGTGCTGCAGGCCGCCGGCGTCGCCGACGCCGTTCGGGCCCGCAGCCGCCCGATGGCCGGGCTGCGGCTGCTCGACCGGCGGCACCGCGTGCTCGCCGAGTTCGCCCGCCACCCCGACGCCGGGGTGCACGGCTGGCCGCAGGGCTCGCTGGTGCACCAGCCCGACCTCGAGGAGGTCCTCGCCGCGGCGGCAGCCGGCGCCGGGATCACCGTGGTCCGCGGCTGCGAGGTGACCGGGCTGACCCAGGACGGCGACGGCGTGACGCTCGCCGTGCGCGAGCGGGACGGGGGAGCGCGGCGCGAGCTGCGGGCGGCCGCCGCGCTGGGCTGCGACGGCGCGAACAGCACCGTCCGGCAGCTCGTCGGCGCCGGCATGCGCGACGTGGGCCCGGCCGACAGGTGGCTGGTGCTCGACGTCCGGTCGCCGGTCGAGCTGCCGGTCTGGCCGGGTGCCCACCAGGTGTGCGACTCGCGGCACCCGGCCACCTTCATGCCGGTCACCGGCGACCGGTACCGCTGGGAGTGCCGGCTCTCGCCGGGGGAGACGGTCGGCGACGCGACCACCCCCGACCGGCTGGCCGGTCTGCTGGCGCCGGTGGACCCGTCGGCCGTCGAGATCGTGCGCGCTGTCGAGTACACGTTCCGGGCGCAGGTGGCCGACCGGTGGCGGTCCGGGCGCGTGCTCCTGGCCGGGGACGCCGCGCATCTCTCCCCGCCGTTCGTGGGCCAGGGCCTGGGCCTCGGGCTGCGCGACGTCCACCAGCTGGCCTGGAAGCTGGCGGCCGTGCTCGCCGGCGAGGCCGACGACGCGCTGCTCGACAGCTACCAGGCCGAGCGCGAGCCGCACGCCCGCGCGCTGATCCGAATGGCACTGCTGCTGGGTGCGCTCATGACCGGCGGTGGCCGGGCGGGCGACGTCGTCCGGCACTGGTCCCTGGCCGCCGTCCGGCGGATCCCGGCGGTGGCGCGGCTGGCGACCGACAGCCGGACGCCCCCGCTGCCCCGCGGCCCGCTCGTGGAGCGGCGCGGCCGGGCCGGGCGCCGGCTCGCCGGCTCCCTGGTGCCCCAGCCCGAGGTGCTCGTGGACGGCCGGCCCTGCCGGCTGGACGACGTCCTCGGCGACGGCTGGGCCGAGCTGGCGCCCGACCTGCGCGTCCGCCGGGAGGACGGCAGCGAGGTCCGCGTCGTGGACCCGGGCCGGGGGCTGGCCTCCTGGCTGCGCGGTGCGACGGTCCGCATCCGTCCCGACCGGATCGTCGCCGCCGCGCGTCGGTGACGAGGGGGTCAGGCCTCGCGGCGGCGGCGGGCCGGTGCCACCGGCTGGAGCGCGGTGTCGACGGCGGCCTGGCCCAGCGCGCGCTCGAAGCCCGGCGGGATGACCAGGTCCTCGCGGCAGAGATCGGTCACGTCCGGCCGGCCGAGGCCGACCATCGCCGAGCCGAGGCCGTCGCGGAGCACGTCGAGCACGTTCTCCACGCCCGCCTGGCCGTTGGCGGCGAGGCCCCACAGGTAGGCGCGGCCGATCATCACGGCCTTCGCGCCCAGGGCGAGGGCCTTGGCGACGTCGCCGCCGCGCCGGATGCCGCCGTCGAGGAGCACCTCGATCCGGTCGCCGACGGCCTCGGCGATCGACGGCAGCGCCCGGATCGAGGCGGGTGTCCCGTCGAGGTTGTTGCCGCCGTGGTTGGACACCGAGATCGCGGTGACGCCGGCGTCGACGGCCCGCTCGGCGTCGTCGACCCGCATGACGCCCTTGAGCATGAACGGTCCGTCCCACTGCTCGCGCAGCCAGGCGACGTCCTCCCAGGTCGGCATCGGTGAGGCGTTCCACATGCCGTAGGCGCCGAAGAACGTGGGCGCCGGCTCGCCAGGGGTGGCGACCATGTTCGGCACGGTGAGGTCGGGGATCTTGCCGGTCCGCGCGAAGTCCCAGAGCCAGCGCGGCTTCACCAGCACCTGCGGCGCGTACCGGCGGGCGGCCTCGAAGTCGATCCTCTCGGGGATGAACGGGCTGCCCCAGTCGCGGCCGTAGGCGAACGACCAGTCCAGCGTGGCGATCAGCCCGACGGCGCCGGCCCTCTTCGCCCGGTCCATGCGGGCGAGCATCTCGTCGCGGGTGCCGACCCAGTACATCTGGAAGAAGGTCTGCGGGTTGGCCGCCACGACGTCCTCGATCGGCTTGCTGGCGAACGAGGAGAGCCCCATGGCCACGCCGCGGGCGGCGGCCGCGCGGGCGACGGCGACCTCGCCGTCGGGGTGCACGGCCTGCACGCCGGTCGGGCTGATCATCACGGGCATCGACATCGGCTGGCCCATGACGGTGACGCCCATGTTCCGCTCGTTGGCCAGCCCGGCCGTGTGCGGCGCGAAACCGAGCTCGGCGAACGCGGCGAGGTTGTCCTCCAGGGTCAGCCCGCGCTCCGAGCCGGCGACGAGCGCGCCGTACACGCCCTTGGGCAGGCGCTTCTTCGCCCGGCGCTGCGCCTCGGCGACCGACTCGAACCAGGGGTTGCCCATCGTTGACCCTCCTCGTCGCCCCCGGCGCCCCGGGTGGCACTGAGTGCCAGGCTAGCGGGCGGGACGAGACGCACGCCACACCCGGCGCCTGCCGGATCAGCTCCGCAGGCTGGGGAAACCGCCGGCGAGCTCGTCGAACGCGCGGTGCAGGTGCCCGGCCAGGGAGGACCGGTCGTCGGCCAGCCACACCGCGAACGCGGTCATCGCCGCCGCCCGGGTGCCGGCAGCCACGAGCCGGGGGAGCAGCGCGGTCGGGGCGTCGCCGGTCCGGCGCGCGACGTGCTCGGCCACCACCCGGTCGATCGCGGCGTAGCGGAGCTGCGAGTGCGCCTGCAGCGCGGGCTCGGTGAGGATCAGCCGCATCCGCTGGCGGAGCACCGGGAGGTCGTCGGGGCCGTAGTCGTTCACGTCCGCGTAGGCGCCGCAGACGGTCTCCAGCACCGGCCGACCGGGGTCGGTCTCGCGCAGCAGCCGGTCGAGCCGGGCGACGTGCCGGTCGAAGTCGCCCCACACCGCGTCGGCCTTCGTCGGGTGGTGGCGGAAGAACGTGCGGCGGCTGATCCCGGCGGCGTCGGCCACCTCGTCGGCGGTGACGGCGTCGAACCCGCGCAGCGTGAACAGCTCGAGCGCGGCCCGCTCGACGCGGGCGCGCACGGCGTCCGCCTGCTCGGTCCCCGTCTGCGTCACGGCGCCGATCATGCCGGTCCGGGCCCGCGGGCGGATGCTCATCGGGACCCGTTCCACGTCTTGTCCGTGGCACTCGGTGCCACTAGCCTCGCCCCATCCATCCGTGACCGCGATCACCTGGAGTGCGCCGTGCCCGAGACGAACACCGCCGTCGCGACCGAGGCCCCGGCCCCCGCGGCCGCGGAGGAGCAACTGGTCGAGGAGTCGCTCGTCGAGGAGGTCTCCATCGACGGCATGTGCGGCGTCTACTGAGCCACCCGATGACCGCGCCGGCCGAGGTGGCCTTCGACCCGGGGCAGCCCTGGCGGAGGTCCCGCTCGGTGGCCCTGCGCCCGGAGCCCTTCGGCGCGCTCGTCTACTCCTTCAGCACCAGGAAGCTCTCCTTCCTGAAGTCGAAGCTGCTGGTGGAGGTCGTCGAGGCGCTGTCCGACCACCCGACCGCCGAGGCGGCCCTCGCCGCCTGCGGCGTCACCGACGCGCAGCGGCCCGCGTACGTGAAGGCCCTGGCCGACCTCGCCCGCTCCCAGATGATCGAGGTGCGCACATGACCGCCGTCCTCCCCCAGCGCCCGGTGGGCGGCAGGCTCGTCGACCAGTTCGAGTACGGCCTCGACGCCCCGATCTGCCTGACCTGGGAGCTCACCTACGCCTGCAACCTGGCGTGCGTGCACTGCCTGTCCTCCTCGGGACGGCGCGACCCGCGGGAGCTCTCCACCGCCGAGGCCGAGGCGGTCATCGACGAGCTGCAGCGGATGCAGGTCTTCTACGTCAACGTCGGCGGCGGCGAGCCCACGGTCCGGCCGGACTTCTGGCACCTGCTCGACTACGCCGTCGACCACCAGGTCGGCGTCAAGTTCTCGACCAACGGCATCAAGCTCGACAGGGCCCGCGCCGAGCAGCTGGCCCGCACCGACTACGTCGACGTCCAGGTCTCCCTGGACGGCGCGACGGCCGAGGTCAACGACGCCGTCCGTGGCTCCGGCTCGTTCGCCACGGCCACCCGTGCGCTGGAGAACCTCGCCGAGGCCGGGATGACGGACGTCAAGGTCTCCGTCGTCGTCACCCGCGAGAACGCCGGTCAACTCGACGAGTTCACGGCTCTGACCGACCGGTACGGCGCCCAGCTGCGGATCACCCGCTTCCGGCCCTCGGGCCGCGGCGCCGACGTCTGGGACCGGCTGCACCCCACCCAGCAGCAGCAGCGCGAGCTCTACGCCTGGCTGCTCGCCCACGGCGACCGCGTCCTCACCGGCGACTCGTTCTTCCACCTGTCGGCGCTGGGGGAGTCCCTGCCGGGGCTGAACCTGTGCGGCGCCGGCCGGGTGGTCTGCCTCATCGACCCCGTCGGCGACGTCTACGCCTGCCCGTTCGCCATCCACGAGAACTTCCTCGCCGGCAACGTCCGCGACGAGGGCGGGTTCCAGCGGGTCTGGCAGACCTCGGAGCTGTTCCAGGAGCTGCGCAGCCCGCAGACCGGCGGCGCCTGCACGAAGTGCGCCCACTTCGACGCCTGCCGCGGCGGCTGCATGGCGGCCAAGTTCTTCACCGGTCTGCCGCTGGACGGCCCCGACCCCGAGTGCGTCCAGGGCTACGGCGAGACGGCGCTGGCGGCCCGCGACGCCTCCACGGTGACCCCGCGCAGCCACATCGACCACTCGCACACGGGCCCTGTCCGCGGACAGCCCACGCTGCTCGGCATCCCGTCGATCCCGGCGAAGCCCTGCGACGAGTCCCCGCTGTCCGGGGTCGCCCTCGACTGACCCGGAAGGGGCGGCCGGCCGGGCAGCCGCTCGAGTTCGGTCCCCGACCGGTCGATCAGGGGAGCGTGACCCTCCTGACCGACCTGCGCGACCGCGTCGTCGGCCGGCTCCCCGAGGGCCGCTCGCTGCCCGAGGCCGTGTGGGAGCGCCGGCACCGGTCGATCGTCCGGCTGTGCCTCGCCTCGGCCGGCCTGCTGCTGCTGTTCGCCTGGCTGCGCGGGTACGGCCAGCCGGCCGCCGTCGGCGTCCTCGCCTCCGTCGCCGGCCCGGTGGCCCTCGCCGCCGTCCCGCGGCTGGGCCGCAAGGGCCGCGCGGCCGCCACGACGGCGAGCCTGATGGCCGCCTCCGTCGCACTGGTGCACCTGTGGGGCGGGGTCACCGAGTCGCACTTCGCGTTCTTCGTGATGATCGGCGTCGTCTCGCTCTACCAGGACTGGGTGCCCTACGGCATCGCGCTGGTGATCGTCACCCTCCACCACGGCGTCGCGGGCACCCTCTACCCGGAGGCGGTCTTCGCCCACCACGCCCAGCACGACCCCTGGGTGTGGGCGGGCATCCACGCCGCCTTCGTGCTCGCCGCGAGCATCGCCCACCTGGCCGCGTGGCGGCTCAACGAGGACCAGGTCCTCAGCGACTCCCTGACCGGCCTCGCCAACCGCACGATGCTCGAGGAGATCACCCACCGCCTGCTGCAGCGCGGCCGGGCGGTCAGCCTCGTGTTCATCGACCTCGACGACTTCAAGGACGTCAACGACAGCCGCGGTCACGCGGTGGGCGACGAGCTGCTGCTCGTCCTCGCCGAGCGGCTGCGCGGGTGCGTGCGGCCCGGCGACGTCGTGGCCCGGCTCGGCGGCGACGAGTTCGCCGTCGTCGTGGACGGCGGCGCCGACGCCGCACGGGCCGTCGGGGAGCGGGCGCTGCTCGCGCTCTCCCTGCCGGTGCCCCTCGCCGACGGCGCCGTGACGGTGCACGCCAGCCTCGGGGTGGCGACCTCCACCGACTCCGTCGAGCGCACCGCGGGATCGCTGCTCCGCGACGCCGACCTGGCCATGTACCTCGCCAAGGCCCAGGGCAAGAACCGCCTGGTCGCCTACACCGACGGCATGGCGGAGGCGGCCCGGCGGCGGGCCGACCTCGCGCAGGACCTCGCCGCCGCCGCCGCGTCGGGGCGGCTGCAGCTCCACTACCAGCCGACGGTCCGGCTCTCCGACGGGCGGACGACGGGCTTCGAGGCGCTGGTCCGCTGGGACCACCCCGAGCGCGGCCTGGTGCCGCCGGCCGAGTTCATCCCGCTCGCCGAGGAGACCGGCGCCATCACCGACATCGGCCGGTGGGTGCTCCACGAGGCTCTCCGGCAGGGCGCCGCGTGGAGCGCGGAGACGGGGACGCCGCTGCGCATGGCGGTCAACCTCTCCCCGCGCCAGTTCCACGACGGCGACGTCACCGCCGACGTCGTCGCCGCACTGGAGGCGACCGGCTTCCCGCCGGCCCAGCTCACCCTCGAGGTCACCGAGGGCGTCCTGGTCCGCGACGTCGACGCCGTCGTCGCGCAGCTCGAATCGCTGCGGGCGCTCGGCATCCGGATCGCCATCGACGACTTCGGGACCGGGTTCTCCGGGCTGTCCTACCTCCGGCACCTTCCCGCGGACATCATCAAGATCGACCGCAGCTTCGTCATGGACCTGCCGCGCGGGAAGTCGGCGGTCACCCTGATCACCTCGATCGTCGAGCTGGCCCGCACCCTGGGCCTCGACGTGGTCGCCGAGGGCGTGGAGAACGAGGAGCAGCGCCTCGCGCTCGCCGGCCTGGACTGCGGCTCCGCGCAGGGCTACCTGTTCGCCCGCCCGGAGCCGGCCGACCGGGCGGCGGAGCGCATCGGCGGCAGCGCCGTCGCCCGCTAGCTAGAGGTCGACCTTCTCGTTCTCGCCGCTCTCGATCCGCT
Source organism: Bacillus sp. AZ43 (assembly GCA_004570425.1). Classification (GTDB taxonomy): domain Bacteria; phylum Actinomycetota; class Actinomycetes; order Mycobacteriales; family Geodermatophilaceae; genus Blastococcus_B. Next base: position 76,227 of record SPQJ01000002.1, on the reverse strand, counting down.
GACCGGTCAGCTTCGCCTTGGCGAAGCTGAAGGCCGTGGCGAGGCGGCCACCCGGGGCGTCCCAGTACTCCGCGGACTCCCCCTCGACCTTGATCAGCACGACGCTGTCGTCGTCCGGGCCCTGCGGGAACCAGGCCTCGACGGCGGAGTTCCACAGCTCCCGTTTCTTCGCCGGGTCGTCCACCACGACGGCGTCGCCGGTGAGGGACACCCAGCTGCCCCCGGAGCCCACCCCGACGTTCACCTGCGGGGAGGCCGCCACGTGCTTGGCCGGGTTGCCGTCGCGCTCGGCGAAGAACCACAGGTCGCCGTCGAACTCCACCTGCTGGAGGGTCATGGGCCGGCTGGTCAGCTTGCCGTCGATCGTGATCGTGGTGAGGAAGGCGAACCGCTCGCCGGAGATCAGCTCGGCCACCTTGCGCGTCTGCTCGTCGCTCATGGCTCGGGGGTGCCCACGATCCGGACTCCGACACCCGTTCGTAGGCTGCGCCGGTGACCTCCCTGGGCGGTGCCGTCTGGCCGGCGCTCCCGGACCGGCCGCTGCTCGTCGTCCCGCTGGGCGCGGTCGAACAGCACGGTCACCACCTGCCGCTGACCACCGACACCGCCGTCGCCTGCGCCGTCGCCGAGGCGGCCGCACCGTCCCTGGACGGCGCGGTGCTCGCCCCGGCCCTCGCCTACGGCGCGAGCGGCGAGCACGAGGGCTTCCCCGGGACCATCTCCATCGGCACCGAGGCCCTCATCGGCCTGCTGGTCGAGATCGGCCGCTCGGCCTGCCGCTGGGCCGGCCGGGTGCTGGTCGTCAACGGGCACGGCGGCAACCTCGACGCGTTGCGGGCCGCCGTCCCCCTGCTGCGCGCCGAGGGGCGCGACGTCGCCTGGTTCGCGTGCGGGGTCCGCGGCGGGGACGCGCACGCCGGGCGCACCGAGACGTCACTGATGTTGCACGTGGAACCGGACGGGGTCCGTGAGGACCGCGCGGTGGCCGGGGTGACCACGCCCGTCCGCGAGCTGCTGCCCCGGCTGCGCGCCGAGGGCGTCCTCGGCGTCAGCCCGACCGGCGTCCTCGGCGACCCCGCCGGGGCGTCGGCGGCGGAGGGGGCCGAACTGCTCGACCGGCTGGTCGCGGAACTGGTGACGTCGGCGGCCGGCTGGCAGCCGGCCGCCGACGGCCGGCTGCGTGATCCGTCGTCCTCCGGACGACACCGCGACCAGCTGCCGTCCCCCAGCTGAGCCGAGCGACTCCGCGTCCGCCGGCGGGAAGCCTCCGGCCCCCGCGCCGGCGGACGCACTCAGGAGCTGTTGCCGAGGGCGTCGGCGAACAGCGGCACGGTCGTGTCCAAGGCGTAGCGCAGGCCGGGGACCGAGGCGCTGGAGAAGGCGTTGAGCATCGTCGGGTCGTCGAGGACGACGGCGCGGTTCTCGCGGACCGACGCCAGCCCCTGCCAGACCGGGCTGGAGGTGAACTCCGAGGCCTCCACGAAGATCGGGAAGACGACGGTGAGCTCGGCGTCGAGCAGGGAGAGCTGCTCCTCGCTGACCGGGACGAAGAAGCGCTCCGTCTCCTGCTCCTCGATCTCCGGCTTGTTCACGAAGCCGAGGTCCTCCATGAAGGCGACGCGGGCGTCGCCGCGGACGTAGGCGCCGTACCCCTCCGACGAGTAGGCGCCCACCGCGACCTCGGTGCCCTCGAACTCGGGGTGTGCCGCGGCGGCGTCGGCGAACGCCTGCTCCACCTCCGCGCGCAGCTCCTCGGCGCGATCGCTCCGGCCGAGCGCCTGGCCGACCATCTCCAGCTGCTGCTGCCAGGTCGTCTCGTAGGGGTTCACGCCCTCGGGCTGGGCGATCGTGGGCGCGATCTCGCTGAGCAGGTCGTAGCGCTCCTGGGTCGCGGGCGACCGGGTGTCGAGGATAAGGTCGGGCTCGAGCGCCGCGACCGCCTCGTAGCTGAGCTCCAGCGTGCCCAGGATCTCCGGTTCCTCGTCGTAGGACTCCTCGACCCAGTCGCCGAGGCCGTCGCCGCCGACCGCCAGCCAGTCGCTGGCGCCCACCGGCTGGACGCCGAGCGCGAGCGCCGTCTCGGCGTCGGACCAGCCGAGCGCGACGACCCGGGTCGGCTCCTCCTCGACCGTGACCTCGCCGAACGCGGTCTCGACGGTGACGGGGAACGCCTCGGACGGCGAGCCTGCCGGACCTTCGCCGCCGGAGGCGGAGCCGGAGCCGTCGTCGGAGCCGCAGCTGCTGAGCACGAGGGCGGCGGCCACGAGAGCGGCGCCACGGAGGGCGGGACGGCGGGACATCGGGGCTCCTTCGGACGGTCAGGTAAGGCTGACCTAAGCACAGCGTGGTCGGCCGGAGGTCACCGGCCGTCCCGCAGCGGCCCCCGCCCCGACGTCCAGCCCCGCGTGCGGAGCCGGTCGAAGCCGTCCAGGAGCAGGTCGAGCGCGAACTCGAATTCGAACTGCTCGTCGCAGCCCTCGCCCACCCGGGAGAGATCGCCGTCGGTCGCCGCCGTGGCGACGGCCAGGATGTGCGGGTACCGCTGCCCGAACTCGCGGACCATCGCCGCCTGGGCCTCCGGGTCCGGGGTGGGCCGGCCGGGATCGGGCTCCTCCTCGAACAGCTCCGGGCTGAAGCCCCAGATGCGGTTGCCGAGCGCGTGCAGGGCGTGGTGGGTCAGGTTCGCCGAGAAGCCGCCGTCGAGGAAGGTGCCGGTCATCTCGTCCATGTAGGCGAGCACGGTGGGCGTCCGGCGGGTGCGGGACTCGATGGCCCGCCGCGCCCAGGGGTGCCGGAGCACCGCGCGCCGCGCGGAGAGGACGCGGTGCCGGACGGCGTCGTCCCACCGCAGCCCGGGCCCGGGCCGCTCGAACTCGTCGATGACCAGGTCGACCATGCCGTCGAGCAGCTCGTCCTTGTTCGCGACGTGCTTGTAGAGCGCCATCGGGACGACGCCGAGCTCCTGCGCCAGCCTCCGCATGCTCAGCGCGTCGATCCCCGCGTCGTCGGCGAGCGACACGGCGGCCCGGAGCACGCGGTCCCGGCTCAACGGCGTGCGGCGACCGGCGTCCTGCTGCTCCGCCATCCACCCCTCCGGGTCGTGGTCCTTGACAGGTGTACAGCGTATACCTACCGTTCCCAGGCAAGAGGTGTACGCCGTACACCTCACCACGGCAGGAGGACGTCATGAGCTCGACGAGAAGGACCGCAGTCGTCACGGGGGTGTTCTTCCTGGTGGCCGCCTTCCCGGCGATGGCCGCGCTCGCGCTGTACCAGCCGGTCCTCGGCGATCCCGACTTCGTGCTCGGGACCGGGAGCGACGGCGGCGTACGGGTGGGGGCGTTCCTCGAGATCCTCGTGGCCCTGTCGGTGGCAGGGACGGCGATCACGCTCTACCCGGTCCTCCGGAGCCGGCACCACGGCTTCGCCCTCGGCTACGTCTGCGGGCGCCTGCTCGAGGCGACCCTGATCGTCGTCGGCATCATCAGCCTGCTGGCGATCCTCACGCTGCGCCAGGAGCCGGCCGGGTCGGACGACGGGCTGCTCGCCGTCGCCCGCTCGCTGGTCGCCGTGCACGACTGGACGTTCCTCTTCGGGCCGAACGTCGCCCTCGGTGTGAACACCACGCTGCTCGCCTGGCTGATGCTCCGCTCGGGTCTCGTCCCCCGCTGGATCCCGGTGCTCGGCCTCGTCAGCGGCCCGTTGATCTTCGCCTCGGCGACGGCGGTCCTCGCCGGGCTCTACGAGCAGGTCTCCGTGGCCGGCACCCTGACCGCGCTGCCGGTGTTCGCCTGGGAGATGAGCCTGGCGGCGTACCTGCTCGTGAAGGGGTTCCGTCCCGTCGGGCACCCCGTCTCCCCCGATCGCCCGCGGGAGATGATCGCCGGGTGAGCACGCCCGCACCGCAGCCCGAAGGATGGCTCGTCGTCGTGGACCTCCAGGAGGTCTTCCGCGACGGCGACTCGCCGTGGACCACGCCCCGGTTCGAGGAGGCCCGCGCGAAGGTGCGCCGCCTGGTGGCGGCCTTCGGCGACCGGGTCGTCTGGACCCGCTTCGTCGCGCCGGCCGAGCCCGTCGGGGCGTGGAAGGAGTACTACGAGCAGTACGACTTCGCGCTCCGACCGCCCGACGACCCGCTCTACCAGCTGGTCGAGGACCCCGGCGGGCACCCGGTCGTCGACGCGACGACGTTCGGGAAGTGGGGCCCGGACCTGGTGGAGGTCGTCGGCGACGGGCCGCTGACCGTCGTGGGCGTGGCCACCGACTGCTGCGTCCTCTCCACCGTCCTGCCCGCCGCCGACGCCGGCGTGCACGTGCGCGTCGTGGGCGACGCCTGCGCGGGCTCCTGCGACGAGGACCACGACCGCGCGCTGCGGATCATGGGCCTCTACGCACCCCTGGTGGAGATCACCACCACCGACGAGGTGCTGGCCGCGCGATGAGCCGGGGCCGGCTGCCCGACGGCTTCGCCGTCCGGCTGGACCCGCGCACCCGCTCCCGGGACGACGGGGCCACGCTGCTGGGCGGCTCGCCGCTGCGCCTGGTCCGCCTCTCGCCGCGGGCCCGCGGGCTCCTGGAGCCCGGCTGCTGGCCGCGCTGCGCGCCGACCCGGGCACGGCCGGCCTGCCGGTCGTCGTCGTGGACGACGGCTCGGCCGCCCCGGTGAGCGCGCCCGCGGGCGTGCGGGTGCTCCGCCACGACGTCGCCCGCGGGCCGGCCGCCGCGCGCAACGCCGGGCTGCGCGCGGCGGGCACCGCCCTGGTGGCGTTCCTCGACTCCGACTGCGTGCCCCGGCCCGGCTGGCTGGAGCGCCTGCGCCCGCACCTGGACGACCCGTCGCTGGCCGCCGTCGCGCCGCGCATCGTGCCGCTGGACGCGAGCGGCTGGCCGGGCGAGTACGAGGCGGTGGTCGGGGCGCTCGACATGGGGCCGCACCCTGCGCCGGTGCGGGCAGGGTCGGCGGTCTCCTACGTGCCCAGCGCGGCGCTGCTGGTCCGCCGGGACGCGCTCGGGGCCGGCTTCGACGAGTCCATGCGGGTGGCCGAGGACGTCGACCTGGTGTGGCGGCTGACCGGCGCGGGGTGGCGGGTGCGCTACGAGCCGGCCGCCGAGGTGGCCCACGAGCACCCGGCCACGACCGCGGAGTGGTTGCGCCGCCGCGCGTTCTACGGCACCGGGGCGGCGCTGCTGGCCGCCCGGCACGGGAGCGCCGTCTCCCCGCTGGTCATGGCCCCGGAGACGGCACTGGCCTGGGTACTGGCGCTCTCGGGCCGCCGCCGGGGCGCGGTCGCGGCGCTCGGGATCCTGGGCGTCACCGCCGCCCGGCTGGCGTCGCGGCTGGTCGCGTCCGGTGAGCGGCCATCCGCCGGGCTCGCCGCGCTGCTCGTCGCCCGCGGGGTGGGCGCCTCGGGCCGCGCCCTGGCCCGATCGGCCACCCGGCACCACTGGCCGCTGGCCGTGGGGGCGTCGCTGGCCTCCCGCCGGGCGCGGCGGCTGGTCGTCGCGGCGGTGGTGGCCGACTCGGCGGTGGCGTGGTGGCCGGTGCGCGGGCGGATCGGACCGATCCGTCACACCGTCGGCCGGCGGCTCGAGGACCTCGCCTACGGCGCCGGCCTCTGGGCGGGCGCGGTCCGCGCCCGCAGCCCCCGGGCCCTGCTGCCCACCCGCCCCCGGAACTGACTCTCCGGCGAGTCGCGCCGGGGCCGGAATGCCCGGCGGCCGTCGCGCCTTGGGAGCCCTCGCACTGCGGTTCGAGCCAGCGCCGGCCCCCGCGACGACCACGCTCGACAGAGGGGCCCGCATGACCGCGATCCAGGAACGACCCGCCGACACAGCCGCCGCGCCGGCACCGGTCGCCCGCCCGGGCGCCGCCCGCACCGCGCTGCTGCTGGGCGCCTTCGTCGCCATCGGCCCGCTCACCATCGACATGTACCTGCCCGCGCTCCCGACCATCACGCGGGAGCTGGAGACGACGTCGTCCGCGGTGCAGCTGACCTTGACGGGCACCCTCGTCGGGCTCGCGCTGGGGCAGCTGGTGCTCGGACCGCTGTCCGACGCGCTGGGACGCAAGCGCCCCCTGCTGGCGGGCACGGCGCTGCACGTCCTCGCGTCGCTGCTGGTGATCGTGGCCCCCAACCTCGCCGTCCTCGGGGCGCTGCGCGTGCTCCAGGGGGTCGGGACGGCGGCCGGTGCGGTCATCGCGCTCGCGATCGTGCGCGACCTCTACGACGGCCGGGCCGCCGCGACCATGCTCTCCCGGCTGTTCCTCGTCCTCGGCGCGGCCCCGGTGCTCGCGCCGACGATCGGCGGGGAGCTGCTGCGCTTCACCTCGTGGCGGGGGATCTTCGCGTTCCTGGCCGTGTACGGGCTGCTGATGGTCCTCATCGGCGCCAAGGCGCTCCCCGAGACGCTGCCCGCCGAGCGCCGGCAGAGCAGCGGCGTCCGGGGGACCCTGCGCGGCTACCGCGCGCTGTTCGGCGACCGCGCCTACGTCGGCCTCGTCCTCGTCGCGGGGCTGACCATGGCCGGGCTGTTCAGCTACGTGTCCGGCTCGGCCTTCGTCTACCAGGGCGAGTTCGGCCTGGACGAGCAGCAGTTCGGCCTGCTGTTCGGGGCCGGCGCGTTCTGGCTGATCGCCGCCACCCAGGCCAACCCGCTGCTGCTGCGCCGCTGGTCCCCCCAGCAGCTGCTGGTCGCCGGCACGGTGCTCGGTGCCCTCGCGGGCGCCGCGCTCGTCGCCGCGGCGGCCACCCGCACCGGCGGGCTGCCCGCCGTCGCCGGGCTGCTCTGGGTGGTGCTGTTCGCCTGCGGGCTGGCGCTGCCGAACGCCCCCGCGCTGGCGCTCTCCCGGCACGGCGACGCCGCCGGCACCGCCGCGGCGCTGCTGGGCGCCGTCCAGTTCGGGGTGGGCGCGGTCGTCTCGCCCGTGGTCGGCCTGCTGGGCAACGACGCCGCGGCCATCGGAACCGTCGTCGTCGCCGCGCTGGTGCTCGCCATCGGCGTCCTCGTGCTGGTCGTGCGGCCCTGGGAGCTGCCCGTCCCGGACGACGACGCCGTCGTGGTCGCCGCGCACTGAGGTCCGCGGGAATGCGTGCCGGCGAAGGGCGCTTGGCTGGGGGAGTGAGCGCCGCACCCCTGAGCACCGTCCGGATCGTGGTCGCCATCGTGGCGCTGGCGCTCGGCGGCTTCGCGATCGGCACCACCGAGTTCGTGACGATGGGCGTCCTGCCCGACATCGCCGACGGCGTGGGCGTCGACATCCCGTCGGCCGGCCACGTCATCTCGGCCTACGCGCTCGGCGTCGTCGTCGGGGCGCCGGTGATCGCGGCGCTCAGCGCCCGGCTGCCCCGGCGTGCGCTGCTGGTCGGGCTGATGGGCGCCTTCCTGGTCGGCAACCTGCTCAGCGCGCTCGCGCCGGGCTACGGGACGCTGCTGGTCGCCCGGTTCGTCGCCGGCCTCCCGCACGGCGCCTACTTCGGCGTCGCCTCGCTGGTCGCGGCGTCGCTCGTCGCACCGCGGCTGCGCGGCCGGGCGGTCAGCTCCGTGATGCTGGGTCTGTCCGTCGCGCTGGTGGCCGGGGTCCCCGCCGCCACGTGGCTGGGTCAGGCGGCGGGCTGGCGCGCGGCGTACTGGCTGGTCGTCGTCCTGGCGGCGGCCACGGTCGCCGCCGTGCTCGCGGTCGTCCCCTCGATGCCCGGACGCCCCGAGGCCACGATCCGCGGTGAGCTGGGCGCCCTCCGCCGGCCGCAGGTGCTGCTGACCCTCGGCGTCGGCGTCGTCGGGTTCGGCGGCATGTTCGCGCTCTACAGCTACATCGCGCCGGTCGTCACCGACGTCGCCGGGCTCTCCCGCGGCACGCTGCCGGTGGTCCTCCTCGTGTACGGGATCGGCGGCGTCATCGGGACGGCGCTGGCCGGGCGGCTCGGCGACTGGGCGCTGTTCCGCTCGGTGGTCGGCTCCCTGGTGGCGCTGCTGGCGATGCTGGTCGTCGTCGCCCTGGTCGCGCCCTGGCCGCCGGGCATGGTGCTCGGCGTCTTCCTGGTGTCGGTCAGCGGCTCGACGCTCGCCATCCTCCTGCAGCTGCGGCTGATGGAGACCGCCGGCGAGGCGCAGATGCTCGGCGCGGCGCTCAACCACTCGGCGCTCAACCTCGCCAACGCCCTCGGCGCGTGGGCCGGCGGCCTGGTGATCGCCGCCGGGCTCGGCTACCGCGCCCCCAGCGCCGTCGGCGCCGGCCTCGCCGCCGCGGGGCTGGTCCCGCTGGCGATCTCCGCTGTCCTGCGCCGGCGGGAGCGAGTACGTGCATCCGGATCTCTCGACGGCGCAGGGATGGTCGCGGACGTGCGGTCCGACGCATCACGTTCTGGCGACGCTCAGCCGAAGATCCTTCGCTCCGAGGCTGGCGAAGGCGTACATTCGCGCGCCTAGCGCACGATCCGCCCGGGAACATTCCGGCGCGGTGTGGCGCTGGACAGCTGGACGAGTGTCAATGCCCTAGGCTCGGGTCGGTCATCGAGAAGGAGGCGACATGTTCCTCGAAGAGGAAGACGTCGACTAGCGGTCGACAGGGCCCATCGTGACCTCGAATCAGGCACCTCGGATCATCGGTTCCGGAGGTGCCTGAGTCGTTGTTCGTCGAGTTTCCGTCCCATGTCCAGGAACCTGCGGCTCTGCAGCCCGCTGACGAACCACTCGAGCTCGACGAAGGCGGTCACGTGGGGCGTGAGCTGGCCGTCCGCGCCGCTCCGGCGCACCTTGATGTACTCCTCGAACCGTTCGCAGTGCCGAACGATGATGGTTCCGCCCAGGGCTTTGAGGGTGCGTCCGTCGAACACGCCGAGGTTGGCGCCCGCAGCCAACCGTTCCAGCCCGTTGAGCAGTGAGGCGACGGTGATGCGGATCTCCCTGCGTGCGGCCGCACGCAGCTTGCGCCCGTCCTTGTCCAGGAGCGGTCGCTCCTGGTCGACGAGGCCTCGCGCCTGATCCTTCGTGATCGCGCCCTCGCCGAGAACGGCAGTGACCTGGGCTCGCAGCTCGCGAGTGCTGTCCGACCAGTCCGTCCAGGCCTTGATGGTGGCCTCGCGCTTCTGGCGTTGCCAGTTGCCCAGAGCGCTGGCTGCGGCGACGACCAGGGAGAGCAGGGCGACGGAGGCAGCAGCGACCGGGGCTGCGTCTCGCACGACCTGAGCGCCGAGGACCACCCCGGTGAGCGCCATCCCGGCAAGCACCAGCGCGACCAGGACCGTCGTCCAGAAGGCCACCCGGCGATGAGCGATCCAGAGCTGCAACCTGCGCATGAGACCTCCCCGTTCCGGCGGATGCTAAGGGCAGGGGGCGCTGGCCGGGGACGACGCGGTGAGATCGGCGGCGCCGCCGGTCCCGTGCGGACCACGGGCCCGCCGGATACGTGCGTCCGGGACCTGTCTCCCGGGCCCGCCCGAGACCGCGCAGGTGAGCGTGGCCTAAGTCACTCCTCAGGGTGCAGACTCCGGTCAGGCCCCGCGGCCACGCCGTGGGCGCCATCGAGCCCTGCAACGAGGCGGAGGACTGATGACACCCATCACCGTGCGCGTGGACGGCGCGTCCTACACCGACGACGTCGAACCACGGACCCTGCTCGTGCACTACCTGCGGGAGACGCTCGGCAAGGTCGGGACGGTCGTCGGCTGCGACACCAGCAACTGCGGCGCCTGCACGGTGCACCTCGACGGCGAGGCCGTGAAGAGCTGCACGGTGTTCGCGGTGCAGGCCGACGGCAGCGAGGTGACCACCATCGAGGGGATCGCGCCCCCGGGTGGTCTGCACCCCATGCAGAAGGCCTTCCACGAGATGCACGGCCTGCAGTGCGGCTTCTGCACGCCGGGCATGATCATGGCCTCGATCGACCTGGTGAACGACAACCCCGACCCGAGCGAGGACGAGGTCCGCGAGGGCATCGAGGGCAACCTCTGCCGCTGTACCGGCTACCAGAACATCGTCCGCGCCGTGCAGCAGGCCGCCGCCGAGATGAACGGCCGCACGTCCGCCGCCGACACCCTCGGAGCGCAGGCATGACGATCACCGAGGACGCCGCCTCCGTCACCGTCGACAAGGAGGTGGGCCAGGCCCGCCGCCGCAAGGAGGACGCCCACCTCATCACCGGGCGGACGCAGTGGACCGACAACCTGGTCCTGCCCGGGATGCTGCACCTGGCGTTCGTCCGCAGCCCCGTCGCCCACGGGAAGATCACGAACATCGACACCACCGCCGCGCGCGAGGCGCCCGGCGTGGTCGCCGTGTTCACCGGCCGCGACGTCGCCGAGGAGCAGGGGTCGCTGCCCTGCGCGTGGCCGGTGACGCCCGACATGGTCAACCCCGGGCACCCGTCGATCGCCGTCGACGAGGTCAACCACGTCGGCGAGGCGGTCGCCGTCATCGTCGCCCGCAGCAAGGCCGCGGCCCAGGACGCCGTCGAGCTGGTCGACGTCGACTACGACCCGCTGCCGGTCGTCCTCGACATGGAGGAGGCGGTGAAGGACACCGACCTCTGCCACGACCACACGTCGTCCAACACCAGCTACCACTTCGTGTTCGACGCCGGCGAGGCCGGCACGGGCGCGGACACCGACCAGGCGTTCGCCGATGCCGAGGTCGTCGTCAGCCGGCGGTTCGTGCAGCAGCGGGTGATCCCGGCGTTCATGGAGCCGCGCTCGGTCGTCGTCCAGCCGGTGAGCGACAGCTTCACGATGTGGTCCTCGACCCAGATCCCGCACATCCTGCGGGTGATGCTGGCGATGGTCACCGGCGTCCCGGAGCACAAGCTGCGGGTCATCGCCCCCGACGTCGGCGGCGGCTTCGGCGGGAAGATCACGCCGACGCCGGAGGAGGTCATCTCGCTGATCCTGGCGCGGCGGCTGGGCAAGCCGGTCAAGTGGACCGAGACGCGCAGCGAGTCGCTGATGACCGCCCACCACGGGCGCGACCAGATCCAGTACATCGACGTCGCCGCCGACCGGGAGGGCAACCTCAAGGGCCTGAAGGTCCGGCTGCTGGCCGACATGGGTGCCTACCTGCGGCTGATCACCCCGGGCATCCCGGCGCTGGGGGCGTTCATGTTCCCGGGCATCTACAAGGTCCCGGCCTACCGCTTCGAGTGCGACGGCGTCTTCACCAACAAGGTGCCCACCGACGCCTACCGCGGGGCCGGGCGGCCCGAGGCGACCTTCGCCATCGAGCGGATCATGGACGAGCTCGCCGTCGAGCTGGACATGGACCCGCTGGAGCTGCGCCGGAAGAACTGGATCAAGGCCGAGGAGTTCCCGTTCACCACGGTCGCCGGGCTGCAGTACGACAGCGGTGACTACGACACCGCCACCGAGGAGGCGCTGCGGCTGCTCGGCTACGACGAGCTGCGCGAGGAGCAGCGCCGCCGGCGCGAGTCCAACGACCCGGTCCAGCTGGGCATCGGCTTCTCCACCTTCACCGAGATGTGCGGCCTGGCGCCCTCCCGGGTGCTCGGCTCGCTGTCGTTCGGCGCGGGCGGCTGGGAGTCGGCGTCCATCCGGATGCTGCCCACCGGCAAGGTCGAGGTGGTCACCGGCGCGACGCCGCACGGCCAGGGCCACGAGACGGCGTGGAGCCAGATCGTCGCCGACCAGCTGGGCGTGCCGTTCGAGGACGTCGAGGTCCTGCACGGCGACACCGCGATCTCCTCGAAGGGCCTGGACACCTACGGCTCGCGGTCGCTCGTCGTCGGCGGCACCGCCGTGGTCAAGGCGGCCGAGAAGGTCATCGCGAAGGCCCGCCGGATCGCCGCGCACCTGCTCGAGGCCAGCGAGGACGACCTGGAGTTCTCGGGCGGGAAGTTCTCCGTCCGCGGGACGCCGGGCACGGGGCTGGGCATCCAGGAGATCGCGCTGGCGATCTTCGCGGCGCACAACTACCCCGAGGGCATCGAGCCGTCGATCGACGCCGAGGCGACGTTCGACCCGGAGAACTTCTCCTTCCCCCACGGCACGCACATCTGCGCCATGGAGGTCGACACCGAGACCGGCTTCGTGAAGATCCGGAAGTACGCCTGCGTGGACGACGTCGGGACGATCGTCAACCCGCTGATCGTCGAGGGCCAGGTGCACGGCGGGCTGGCGCAGGGCATCGCCCAGGCGCTGTACGAGGAGGCGATCTACGACGCCGACGGCAACCTGACCACCGGCACGTTCGTCGACTACCTGGTGCCCTCGGCGGCGGACCTGCCGCACTTCGACACCGGCAACACGGTGCACGAGGCGACGTCCAACCCGATCGGCGCCAAGGGCGTCGGGGAGGCGGGCTGCATCGCCTCGACCCCCGCCGTCGTCAACGCCGCGATCGACGCCGTCCGGCACCTGGGGGTGTCCGACATCCGGATGCCCCTGACGCCGGAACGGGTCTGGCGAGCGCTCCACCAGGGCGGGGACGGCGGCGACCGCGCCGCCGCCCGGTCCAACGCCCAGGCGGCCGACTCCTCCGACACCCCGTCCACCTCGGGAGGTGCGCTGTGATCCCCGCGCCGTTCGCCTACGCCCGGCCGACCACGCTCGACGAGGCGCTGCAGGCCGTCGCCGCCGGCGGCGAGGACGTGAAGATCCTCGCCGGCGGGCAGTCGCTGATCCCGGTCATGCGGCTGCGGCTGGCCGCCCCGGAGACCGTCGTCGACCTCACCCGGATCGCCGAGCTCCGCGGCGTCCGGGACGACGGCGACGCGATCGTCGTCGGGGCGATGACGACGCACTCCGACGTCCTCGCCGACCCGCTGATCGCGCGGTACGCGCCGTTGATCGCCGAGGCGACCGAGACGGTGGCCGACCGGCAGGTGCGCCACCGCGGCACGTTCGGCGGGGCGCTGGCGCACGCCGACCCGGCCGGCGACCTGCCGGCGGTGGCGCTGGCGCTGGACGCCGAGTTCGTGATCGCCGGGCCCTCCGGTCGCCGCACCGTCCCTGCCTCCGACTTCTTCGTCGACTACCTCACCACCGCGCTCGAGGAGGGGGAGATCCTCGTGGAGGTCCGCATCCCCAAGCGCGAGGGCTGGGGGATGCACTACGAGAAGTTCAACCGCGTCGCGCAGGCGTGGTCGATCGTCGCGGTGGCGGCGGCGGTGCGCCGGGAGGACGGGCACATCGCGGAGGCCCGCATCGGGCTGACCAACATGGGCCCCACGCCGCTGCGGGCCACCGGCGTGGAGGAGGCCCTGACCGGGGCCGCGGCATCGGCGGAGGCGATCGCGGCGGCCGCGGCTCGAGCCGCCGAGGGGACCAGCCCGAGCAGCGACCTCAACGCGCAGGCCGACTACCGGCAACATCTCGCCACGGTGCTGACTCGCCGGGCGGTCGCGGCGGCCGCCGGGCTGTAGCTTGAAGGACCTGTCCGCCCCGCCCCCCGGTCGCCGGGGGGCGGGTCGGCCGCGCGACTCGCAGGAGGTCACACCGTGCAACTGGAGAACTCGTTCACCGTGCCCGTGCCCGTCGACGAGGCCTGGCGCGTGCTGCTCGACATCGAGCGGATCGCCCCGTGCATGCCCGGTGCTGCCCTCGACTCGGTGGACGGCGACGACTTCACCGGGCGCGTGAAGGTCAAGCTCGGGCCGATCAACCTGACCTACCAGGGCAAGGCGTCCTTCGTCGAGAAGGACGAGGCCGCGCACACGGCCGTCATCGACGCGCGTGGCAAGGACCAGCGCGGCAACGGGACGGCTGCCGCGGTCGTCACCGCCCGGCTGCAGGCCGAGGGCTCGATCACCCGGGTGAACGTGCTGACCGACCTGAACATCACCGGCCGCCCGGCCCAGTTCGGCCGCGGCGTGATGACCGACGTCGGCAACAAGCTGCTCGGCCAGTTCGCGGACAAGCTCGCCGCCCAGCTCGGCGAGGGCGACGCGCAGGGCGACGCCGCCCGCGCCGAGAGCGCCGCGCAGAAGGCCGCGGCCACCGCCGCGGGCGCGGTCGAGGAGATCGCCGCCTCGGCCGAGCAGGCCGCGAGCAACGGGAGCGGCGTGAAGAAGGCGGCCGCCGCGACGAAGAAGGCCGCCGCCGCGGCCACCGACAAGGTCAGCGCGCCGCCGGCGAAGAAGGCGGCCCCGGCCAAGAAGGCGGCCGCCAAGGCCGCGCCGGTGAAGGCGGTCCCGGACACGTCGCTGTCCGCCGCCGAGATCGCGGTCGAGGCCATGGAGGCGGCCCAGGCCGCGGATCCCGCCCCGGCCCCGGCCGCGGCCAAGAAGAAGGCGCCGAGCGCGCCGCCCGCCGGACCCACGGCGCCGCCGTCCCGGCCGGCCACCGGTGCCCCGGTGCGCAGCGTCCCCTCGGCCGGCCCGCGCCCGGTCACCCGCCCGCAGGAGGACCCCGAGCCGATCGACCTGCTCGAGGTCGCCGGCGGCGCCGCCATGGCCCGCTACGCCGCCCCGGCCGCCGGTGCCGCCGCGGTGGTGCTGGTCATCGCGCTGCTGGTCCGTCGCCGTCGTCGCCGCTGACCCGGCGAGTGTGCAGTTTCGGGGCCCTCCGGGTGGCGGAAGGCCCGGAAAGTGCACAGTGACGCGGGTCAGGCGGTGAGTTCGTCCAGCCACGACATCGCGGCCGCGGCGACGACGTCGACGTTCTTCTTGAGCGAGTGGTCGCCGGGGACGGCGTAGACGGAGGCGGTCGCCCGCCCGGTGAGGACGGCGGCCACGGCGGCCGGCGCGCCGAACGCGTCGGTCTCGCCCTGCACCACGACCAGGGGCACCCCGGCGCCGGTCAGCTCGGCGGCGCGGCTCTTCTCCGGCCGTCCCGGCGGGTGCAGCGGGAAGGCCAGCGCCAGAACGCCCGCGGCGCCCTGCGCCACGGCGGTCCGGCAGGCCACCCGCGCGCCGGCACTGCGGCCGCCGAGCACCAGCGGGCCGGTGACGACGTCGTCGGCGCGGAGCCGGTCGAGGACGGCGGTCCAGCCGGCGTCGAGCGTGGGCGGCGCGGAGGCGATCCGCTTGCCGGCCACCCGCCAGGGCTGCTCCACCCGGACCACCCGCCAGCCGGCGCCCACGGCCTCCTCGGTCACCGCGACCAGGTCGGCCGACTCGATGCCGCCGCCCGCACCGTGACCGAGGACGAGCGTGCCGGCGCGGCCCGACCCGCCGACGTGCGCCCGGGCCGGGCCGTGCGGCGTCCCGATCTCGTGCACGTCGCTCATGCGGGCAGCGCCAGCAGCGCGTCCACGGCGGCGCCGAGGTCCCCGGCGAGGACGTGCGGCGGGTCGTAGACCGCCGGGTACGTGCGCTCGCCGCGCGGGAACCACGCGCCGGTGAGCCCGGCTCGCTGCGCGCCCTGCACGTCCCAGCCGTGCGCCGCCACGAGCGCCATCCGCTGCGGCGGCACGTCGCACACCCCGGCCGCCCAGAGGTAGACCTCGCGGGCAGGCTTCCACGCGCGGATCGCCTCGCTGGACAGGCAGCGCTCCACCAGCGGCGTGATCCCGCCCCGGGACAGCCCCGCCTCGGCGACCCCGGGGGAACCGTGGGTCAGCGCGACCGCCCGGACGCCGGCCGCGGTCAGCCGGCGCAGCGCGGGCTCGACGTCGGGGTGCGGCGCGAGCTCCCCGAACGCGTCGGCCACGGTCGCGCGGGCGGCGGGGGAGAGGTCGCTCTCCTGCGCCAGCGCCGCGTCGAACGCGTCGCGGAACCGGCACCACGTCCCGGTGGTGGCGGCGGCGAACCCGGTCAGGAGGGTGCGGGCGAACACCGTGCCCAGCAGCGATGCGGGCTGCCCGGCCTCGACCAGGGCGGCGCGGACGGGGGAGAGGTCGAGCAGGGTCTCGTTGACGTCGAAGGCGACGACGTCGGGGCGGGACGGCGTCACGCCTGGTCGCGCTCGTCGGCGGGGAGGTGCGATCCGGCCCTCGGGGGACGGCGCAGCTTCCCGCTGGTCTTGCGGTAGACGAACCAGCCGACGACGAGCACGGCCGCGGCGACGACGAGGTAGTCCATGTACTGGAGGTACTCGTTGATCAGGTCGCCGAGCGCGACGCCCAGCCCGATGAGCACGCTGTTCCAGATCAGGCTGCCCGCGGCCGTGTACAGCAGGAACTGGCCGAACGGCATCCGGACGACGCCGGCGGGGACGGACACGAAGCTGCGCACGATGGGCACCATGCGGCCGAAGAACACGGCCGACCGCCCGTGCCGCTCGAACCACGCGAAGGTCTTGTCCACGTCCTCGGTCTCCACCAGCGGCAGCCGGTCCAGGAAGGCGTGCGACCGGCGGGGGCCCAGCGCGCGGCCGACGTAGTAGAAGAAGATCGCGCCGACGACCGACCCGAGCGTCGCGAAGAGCACCACCGGGACGACCGACATGCGGCCGTCGTTGATCAGCACCCCGGCGAGCCCGAGCACCGCCTCGCTCGGGATCGGCGGCACGACGGTCTCCGCCAGGATCGCCAGCCCCACGCCGACGGGCCCGAGGCTCTCGACCAGGTCGAGCAGGAAGCCGGTGATCCCGCCCTCGTCGGATGCGGCGGCGGCGAGGAGTGACATGGCCACCACGGTATCGGCGGCCCCCCCGCGCTGCCGCGCCCCGCGCACGAGGCGGCACTAGGTTCGGGTTCCATGCCGATCCGCTTCACCGCCCGCGCCGCCGTCGTCGGGGACCGCGCCGGCACCGTCGTCCCCGATGCGGTCGTCGACGTCGCGGACGGCCTGATCACCCACGTCGGTCCGGCCGCGGAGGCCCCGCCGGCCGCGGACGCCGAGCGGGTCGCGCTGCCCGGCGTCCTGATGCCCGGCCTGGTCAACTGCCACTCGCACGCCCCGATGGTCCTGTTCCGCGGCCAGGGCGAGGGGCTGCCGCTGGACCGCTGGCTGCAGGAGGTGATGTGGCCGCGCGAGGCCCGTCTCACGGGCGACGACGTCGAGGTCGCGATGACCGCCGCGTCGGCGGAGATGCTCCGCAACGGCGTGACCACCAGCGTCGAGATGTACTTCCACCCGGAGCGGATCGCCGCCGCGGTCGGCCGCACCGGTGCCCGCGCGGTGATCCTGGCGCCGCTGATCCCGCTGCCGGGCATGCCCCCGTTCGAGCGGCAGCTGGCCGACGCCGTCGCCCTGGCCGCCGCGGCGCCGGACGACGGCACCGTCGAGTACGGCATCGGCCCGCACGCGGCCTACACGGTGCCGCTGCCCGTGCTGCGCGAGGCCGCCCGCCTCGCCCGCGAGCACGACCTGCTGCTGCACCTGCACGTGGCGGAGACGGCGAGCGAGGGCGCCGGCCTGCTCGCCGAGCACGGCCTGTCGGTGCCGGCGCTGCTGGCGTCGCACGACGTCCTCGGGGGACGCGTGCTCGCCGCGCACTGCGTGCACCTGGACGACGCCGACCTCGAGCTCTGGCAGGAGTACGACGTCGCCGTCGCGCACTGCCCGGCGAGCAATGCGAAGCTCGCCAGCGGCGTCGCCCCCCTGCGGGCGATGCTCGACCGCGGCATCCGCGTGGGCATGGGCACCGACGGCCCGGCGTCGAACGACGGTCTCGACCTGCTGGCCGACCTGCGGCTGGCCGCCTCGTTCGCCCGCCTGGCCGAGCGGTCGGCCACCGCGCTCACTGCTGCCGAGGCGGTCTGGCTGGCCACCGGGGCGGCGGCCGACGCCATCGGCCGGCCCGACCTGGGGCGGCTGGAGGCGGGACGCCGGGCCGACCTCGTGCACGTCGACACCCGGGACCTGGTGTTCGAACCGGTCGGTGACCCGGAGGACCTGCTCGCCCACCTGGTGTGGTCCGGCGCGGGCCGGCACGTGCGCGACGTGTGGGTGGCCGGCCGCCGGGTCGTGGCCGACGGCGCCTCGACCACCGTGGACACCGAGGCGCTGCGCCGGGACGTCGCCGAGCGGGCCGCCCGGCTCGCGGCCGGCTGACGCTCACCCGGCTGGTTTATCAACCACATGGTTGACCATCGCCGTCGCGCGGTCTACCGTCTTCCTCAACCGAAAGGTTGAGAACGAGGAGGACGACGTGGTGGCTGATCCACTCTCCCGGGTGTTCTCGGCGCTGGCCGACCCGACCCGGCGGGACATGATCGCGCGGCTCGCGATCGGTGACGCCACGCCCAGCGAGCTCGCCGCCCCCTTCGACGTGAGCCTCCAGGCCGTCTCGAAGCACCTGAAGGTCCTCGAGGACGCCGGCCTGGTGAGCCGGAGCCGGGAGGCCCAGCGCCGCCCGGTCCACCTCGAGGCGGAGGTGTTCGACCTGATGACGAAGTGGATCGAGCGCTACCGCCGTCGCGCCGAGGCCCGCTACCGGCGCCTCGACGACGTCCTGCGCGACATGCCGGACAGCCCACCCACCCAGGAAGGAACGCCGTCATGACCAGCACCACCCGCCACGAGACCCGGATCGCCGCCGACCCGGACGTCCCGCTCATCCGGATCACCCGCGAGTTCGACGCCCCGCGGGAGAAGGTCTTCCGGGCGCACGTCGAGCCCGACCTCGTCGTCCAGTGGCTCGGCCCGCGCGGTCTCGAGATGACGATCGACCACTACGACTGCCGCACCGGCGGCTCCTACCGGTACGTCCACACCCAGGACGGCGAGGAGTACGGCTTCCACGGCTCGTTCCACGAGGTGCGGCCGAGCGAGCTGATCGTCCAGACCTTCACCTTCGAGGGCATGCCCGCCGGCGTGGCCCTGGAGAAGCTGCTCCTCGAGGACATCGGCGGCGGCCGCACCCGGCTGACCACGACGTCGCTGTGCGACTCCTTCGCCGACCGCGACGCCATGCTCGCCAGCGGCATGGAGGTCGGCGTCACCGAGGGCTACGAGCGGCTCGACGAGCTGCTGGCCCGCGGCTGAGCGGGCTCAGGCCCGCAGCGAGATCGTCTCGCCCCGCTGCGCTGCCCGGAGCTGTCCGGGCAGCCGGCGGCGGGCGACCTCGGCCACGAAGTCGCCGAGCGGGGACGCGAACCGGTCGTAGTCGTCGTAGTGGATCGGGACGGTGACCGGCGGCTTCAGCAGCTCGACGAGGTCGGCGCCCTGCCGCGCGTCCATGGTGACCGTGAGACCCAGGGCCTTCGTGCCGCCCAGGTGCGGGATGAGCACGTCGAGCGGCCCGCAGCGCTCCAGCACCTCGCCGAGGAACGGCCGGTAGAGCGTGTCGCCGCTGACGTACCCGCGCCAGCTGACCTGCCCGTCACGCACCAGCTCGAGCACGCTGCCCATCACCTGCGGCAGCACGCGGGCCAGCGGCCCGGGGCCGTGCACGCCGGGGACCGAGGTGACCCGCAGGGTCTCGGTGCCGCGGGTGAACTCGTGCGTCTGCCACGCCCGCAGGTCGGCGGTGGCGGTGAAGCCGCGGTCGGCCAGGCACGTGGCCGCCTCCGGCGTGGTGACGACGGGCGTCTCCTTGGGGAGCGACGTCGTCGCGATGCGGTCCCAGTGGTCGCCGTGCATGTGCGACAGCAGGATCCCGTCGAGGGCGGGCAGCTGGGCCGGCAGCAGCGCGGGGTCGGTGAGGCGCTTGCTGCGCAGGCCGTAGCCGAGCCGGGCGCGCTGCCCGCGATGCAGGAAGTTGGGGTCGGTCAGCAGGGTGAACCCACCGATCCGGAGCAGCATCGTGGCGGTGCCACCGAAGGTCATCGTCACGTCGTCCGCGGGCGGACCGGGAGGCTGGGCCATGGGAGGCCCTCTACCCCGGAGACCGGCTGGTAGACAGGGGTGCGTGCCAGTCCGCGAGATCGACGAGTCCTTCCTCGCCCTGCCCCTGTCCGCGCTGACCGACGCCGCGCTCACACGCGCCGTGGACCTCGGCTGCGAGCACGCGGACATCCGCGTCGAGCGGATCCGCACCCAGACGATCAGCCTGCGCGACGCCCGGCCCGAGGCGTCCGTGGACGGCGAGGACCTCGGCCTGTCGGTCCGCGTGGTCCACGAGGGCACCTGGGGCTTCGCCGCCGGCGTCGTGCTCACCGCCGCCGAGGCCGTGCGGCTGGCGGAGGAGGCCGTCGCCGTCGCGCAGGTCTCCGCCGCCATCAACACCGACCGCGTCGCACTGGCCCCCGAGCCGGTGTACCGGGACGCCGTCTTCGTCTCCGCCTACGACGTCGACCCCTTCACCGTGCCCGACGCCGACAAGCTGGCCCTGCTCACCGACCTCTCCGAGCAGCTGCTGGCCGCCGACGGCGTGGAGCACGTGCAGACCCGCGTCATGCACGTGAAGGAGCAGAAGTACTACGCCGACACCGCCGGCACCCGCACCCGCCAGCAGCGGATCCGCATCCAGCCGGAGCTCACCGCGCTCACCGTCGACCGCGCGACCGGCGCCTTCGAGAGCATGCGCACCCTCGCCCCGCCGGTGGGCCGCGGCTGGGAGTACCTGACCGGCACCGGCTGGGACTGGCGGGCCGAGCTCGCCGAGATCCCCGAGCTGCTGCGCGAGAAGACGAAGGCGCCGTCGGTGCAGGCGGGCCGGTACGACCTCGTCGTCGACCCGTCGAACCTGTGGCTGACGATCCACGAGTCCATCGGCCACGCCACGGAGCTCGACCGCGCGCTGGGGTACGAGGCCGCCTACGCCGGCACCTCGTTCGCGACGCCGGACCAGCTCGGCACCCTGCGGTACGGGTCGCCGCTGATGAACGTCACCGGCGACCGCACCGCCCTGCACGGGCTGTCGACCGTCGGCTGGGACGACGAGGGCGTCGCCGGCCAGCAGTGGGACATCGTGAAGGACGGCGTCCTGGTCGGCTACCAGGTCGACCGCAACATGGCCCGGCTGCGCGGGATGGAGCGCTCCAACGGCTGCGCCTTCGCCGACTCGCCCGGCCACGTGCCGGTGCAGCGGATGGCCAACGTGTCGCTGCGGCCGGACCCGGCCGGCCCCTCGACGGAGGAACTCATCGCCGGCGTCGAGCACGGCATCTACGTCGTCGGCGACAAGAGCTGGTCGATCGACATGCAGCGGTACAACTTCCAGTTCACCGGCCAGCGCTTCTACCGGATCGAGGGCGGCCGGCTGGCCGGCCAGCTGCGCGACGTCGCGTACCAGGCGACGACGACGGACTTCTGGGGCTCCATGTCCGTGGTCGGCGGCCCGCAGACCTACGTCCTCGGCGGCGCCATGAACTGCGGCAAGGCGCAGCCCGGGCAGGTGGCCCCGGTCAGCCACGGCTGCCCGGTGGCGCTGTTCGAGAGCGTGAACATCCTCAACACCGTCCAGGAGGCCGGGCGATGAGCCAGCTGAGCGCGCAGGAGCTGGTGGAGCGCTGCCTGGCCTCCTCGACCGCCGACGACCAGATCGCCTTCGTCGTCGAGAGCTCGCAGGCCAACCTCCGCTGGGCGGGCAACAGCCTCACCACGAACGGTGCGATGCGCTCCCGCCAGGTCGTCGTCGTGTCCTTCGTCGACGGTGGCGCCGGCATGGCCGCCGGCACCGTCACCCGCACCGGGACGCCGGACGTCGCCGAGCTGGTGGCCGCCAGCGAGCAGGCCGCCCGCGACGCCGGGCCCGCCGAGGACGCGATGCCGCTGATCGGCCCCGGCCCGGACGGCACGGTGCCCCCGGGCGCCGGTGACTGGGCGGCCCCGCCCGCCGAGACGTCGATCGGGGTCTTCGCCGACTTCGCCCCCGACCTCGGCCAGGCCTTCGGCGAGGCGCGCGACCGCGGGGAGCTGCTCTACGGCTTCGCCGAGCACTCGATGGCCACGACGTACCTCGGCAGCACCACCGGGCTGCGGCTGCGGCACGACCAGCCCACCGGGAAGGTCGAGCTCAACGGCAAGAGCCCCGACTTCAGCCGGTCGGTCTGGTCGGGCGTGGGGACGCGCGACTTCCGCGACGTGGAGGTCGCCGATCTCGCCCCCGACGTCGCGCGCAAGATGGCCTGGTCCCGGCGTCGGGTGGAAATGCCCGCCGGCCGGTACGAGACGCTGCTGCCGCCGTCGGCCGTCAGCGACCTGATGATCTACCTGTACTGGACGATGGAGGCGCGCGACGCCGACGAGGGCCGCAACGTCTTCGCCCGGCCCGGCGGCGGCAACCGGATCGGCGAGCGGCTGGCCGCGCTGCCGCTGACGCTGCGCAGCGACCCGTCCGAGCCGGGGCTGGAGACCGCGCCCTTCCAGGTCGTCGGCGCCTCGTCGGGCTCCGCCTCGGTCTTCGACAACGGCATGACCACGCCGGCGGTGAACTGGATCGAGCAGGGGACGCTGGCCAACCTCGTCCGGCCCCGCGCCTGGGCGCTGAAGACCACCGCCCCGGCGACGGCGGCGATCGACAACCTCGTGCTCGAGGACCCGGCGGCCACGGCGGGCCTGGAGGAGATGGTCGCGGCCACCGACCGGGGCCTGCTGCTCACCTGCCTCTGGTACATCCGCGAGGTCGACCCGCAGACCCTGCTGCTGACCGGGCTGACCCGCGACGGCGTCTTCCTCGTCGAGGGCGGTGAGGTGACCGGGGCGGTGAACAACTTCCGGTTCAACGAGTCGCCGGTCGACCTGCTCGGCCGGGCGGTGCAGGCGGGGCGCACCGAGCGCACCCTCCCGCGCGAGTGGAACGACTGGTTCACCCGCTGCGCGATGCCGTCGCTGCGGGTCCCGGACTTCAACATGAGCAGCGTCAGCCCGGCCAGCTGACCCCTTCCGTCACACCCGTCACCGGAACGGTTCCGTCCGGTGTAGTTCCCACAACCGTTGCGCACGATCGATGGGAAGTAATGACGGCGACGCCACGCGGACGGCTGAATACGCTCATTACCCAGGGGAGCTAGTCCGCTACACCCCGCTTCGAGCGAATTCTTCCCGGCTGGATTCAGGCCCGCCCGAATCCTGCCGATATCCCATCCAGTTCGTCCGCAACGTGCACAACGGGTCCCGGCCACAGGTAGGGGCTGTCGAGGGGAGGACTCCCGTGAGCAGGAGTCGCAAGCCGTCCGTCTTCCAGGTGGGCAAGGTCCGTGACGACGGCCGCACGGTCGTCATCTCCGGCTGGGGCCTGGGGCTGTGCGCCTCGGGCTGCGCCTGCCACCGCCACCCCGTCGCCGGGCACCTCGCGATCGCCGAGGACCAGGCCGGCGGACGCCTCGGCCTCGCCAGCTACCGCGAGGACGGCTGCGACTGCTGCGAGCCGTGGACCGCCGACGAGCTCGCCGCGATCCTGCGCGACCTCGACACGGTCGCGAGCCTCCAGGCGCAGGAGCCCCTCGCCGGCTGAACAACTTCTGCCCGACCGCACGGTCGGGCGGTCTGTCACGCCCAGGGCGCATTCCCACCACGGGAATGCGCCCTGGGCGCTTTCCGGTGTGCGGACCTGCCCACCGGCGCGGGACGCCAGAGGCGGATGCGACCTCCCGGGACCACTGGGACGGGCGTGGCGCGAGGACGACAGTTGACCAGCGCGCCTTCCACTACTTGTCGACAGCGGATCCATACCGTCCGTTCTGACGCGCAGAGAACGGCCCCTTCCCCGGGCCGGCGCTTACCTGACGGAGGCGGACGTGCAGTCCACACGCACGGGGACCCGGCGCCGGTCCCGCGCGCTCCTTGTCCTCGGATCGGTCCTCGTCGCCACCGCGACCGGCATCCTGGCGCCGGCCCCCGCGGCCGCCGACCCGGCCGACGCCGCCGAGGCCCGGAAGCTCCTGCAGGAGACCGCGCAGCAGCTCACCGTCATCGACGAGCAGCTGCACGAGGCCACGCTCGTCGTCGAGGCGCAGCAGCAGGCCGCCGCCGACGCCGCCGCCCAGGCCGCCGCCGCGCAGGAGGAGCTCGACCGCTACGCCCCGCAGATCAAGGCGATCGCCCAGACCGGGTTCACCGGCAAGAGCCAGTCCCGCGTCGCGGCCTTCCTGACCAGCCAGTCCGCCGACGAGCTCGTCCAGCAGATGACGACGCTGGACATGATCGCCCTGCACACCAACGCCGTCGTCGCCCAGGTGGACGCCGTCCAGGACGCCGCCGAGCAGGCCCAGGCCGCCGCGGACCAGGCCGCGGCCACCGCTCGCGCGTCGCTCGAGCAGCTCCAGGGCCAGAAGGCCGAGGCCGAGCAGAAGGCGACCGCCTACCAGGCCGATCTCGCGCGACTCTCGGCCGCCGAGCAGGCCGCCGTGACCACCGCCGTCGCGGGCCGCGCGCTGTCCGCGCCGCGCGACCTGCCGATGCCGCCCGGTGCGGCCGGTGAGGCGATCCGGGTCGCCCTCGCCCAGGTCGGGGCTCCGTACCAGCACGCGGGCTCCGGTCCGGACGTGTTCGACTGCTCCGGCCTCACGTCCTACGCCTACGCGGCCGCCGGCATCGCGCTGCCGCACTCCAGCCGCGCCCAGTCGCAGCTCGGCACGCAGGTGTCGCGGGCGGAGCTGCAGCCCGGCGACCTGGTCTTCTACTACTCGCCGATCAGCCACGTGGCGCTCTACATCGGCGACGGGATGATCGTGCACGCCCGGACCTACGGCGTGCCGGTCTCGGTGACCAGCGTCGACCAGCGGGGCTTCCGCTTCGGCGTCCGCCTCGGCTGACGCGGGACCGCCGGGCTCCCGGCCGCCTGGCACCATCCCGGACGTGACCGTCCGCGTTCCCGCCGCGGGACCGACCCTCCGCCCGGACGCCGTCGGCTTCCTCGACTCCCTCGTCATCGGCCTGGCGGCCACCTCCCCGGCGTACTCCCTGGCCGCCGTCCTGGGGCCGGTCGTGGCGCTCGTGGGCGTGCACGCGCCGGGCGTCCTGCTGGCGTCGTTCCTGCCGATGCTGCTGATCGCCGGGGCCTTCGCCGCCCTCAACCGCGTGGACCCCGACTGCGGGACGACCTTCTCGTGGGTGACCCGGGCGCTCGGGCCGGTCGCCGGCTGGATCGGCGGCTGGGCCATCGCGATGACCGGGGTCCTCGTGCTCGGCTCGCTCGCCGAGGTCGGCGTCCGGTTCACCCTGCTCGCGGTCGGGCTGGACGGCTGGGTGGAGTCCGCGCTGGTGCTCGAGGCCCTGACCGTCGGCCTGATCCTGCTCATGGCCTGGATCTGCGTGCGCGGGACGGAGGTCTCCGCGCGGCTGCAGAACGGGCTGATCCTCGCCCAGACGGCGGCGCTGGCGGTCTTCGCCGCCGTCGCGCTCGTCCGTGGCCTGCGGGGCGACAGCCCGTTCGGTGCCCTGACGCCGTCCTGGGACTGGCTCGACCCCTTCGGCTCCGGCGGGGCGGCGCTCACCGGCGGTCTCCTGCTCGGCGTCTTCGCGTACTGGGGGTGGGAGTCGGCGGTCAACCTGACCGAGGAGACGACGAACCCGAGGAGCGCACCCGGCCGGGCGGGGGTGCTCTCGACCGTCGTCCTGCTGCTCACCTACCTGGGCGTGGCCACCGCCGTCGTCTCCTTCGCCGGCACCACCTGGCTCGCCGGCAACGCCGACGAGGAGGAGGCGGTCTTCGCGCTGCTGTCGTCGGAGACCCTCGGCGGGTGGGACTGGGTGGTGCTGCTCGCCGTCGCCACGTCGGCGATCGCCTCCACGCAGACGACGATCATCCCGGCGTCCCGCACCGGGCTGTCGATGGCGCGGCGCGGGGCCCTGCCGGCCCGGTTCGCCTCGATCTCCCCGCTGCGGCGCACCCCCGACGTCTCGACGTGGTGGGTCGCCGCCGTCGGCATCGCGTGGTATCTCGGCGTCGGCCTGATCAGCGAGAACGCGCTGTACGACTCGATCACCGGGCTCTCGCTGCTCATCGCGCTGTACTACGCGCTGACCGGCCTGGCCTGCGCGGTGTACTTCCGCCGGCGGCTGCTGCGCAGCGTGCGCGACCTGCTGCTGCTCGGCGTGGGGCCGCTGGTCGGCGCGGGCATGCTCACCTGGCTGCTCGTCCTGTCGGTGCGCGACCTGGCCGACCCGGACAACTCCTACACCGGCCAGGCCTGGCTCGGCGTCGGGCCGCCGCTGGTGATCGGGGTGGCCGTCATGGTCGCCGGCGTGGTGCTCATGCTGGCCTGGCGGCGCCGGGACGCGCGCTTCTGGCGGGAACGGGCCTCCGCCGCGCCCTGAGCGTCAGTGGTACGTGCGGCCCTCGCGCAGCATCTCGACGGCGGCGGCGATCCGCTTCGCGCGGGTGGCCTCCGTGGCGGCGGTCTGCACCCGCCACAGGACGGCGTAGCGGTTGGCCCCGTTCAGCCCGTCGAAGGCGGCGCGGGCGGCGGGCTCCGCGTCCAGCGCCGCGGCGAGGTCGTCGGGGACCGTGACGGTCGCCGGGCCGGCGTAGGCGCGCTCCCACCGACCGTCGGCCTTGGCCGCCTCGACGGCGGCGAGCCCCGCCGGTCGCATCCGGCCCTCGGCGATGAGCCGCTCCGCGGTGGCGACGTTCTTCTGCGACCAGACGCTCTTCGCGCGTCGCGGCGTCACGCGCTGGAGGTACCAGTGGTCGTCGAGCCGATTGGCGCGGCCGTCGATCCAGCCGAAGCAGAGCAGCACCTCGACCATCTGCTCCCAGTTGACCGAGGGCACCCCGGCGCTCTTCTTCGCGATCTTCACGTAGAGCCCCGGCGCGGTGCCGTGATGGGTCTCCAGCCACTCCTCGAGCGCGGCCTGGTCGGGGAAGGCCAGCACCGGGAAGTCGGTCGGCAGCGTCATGCGGTGATCATCCCGCCCGGCTCCGACGGTTTCGGCGCTCCGCCGCGCGGCTAACGGCGTCCGGGTGAGCGAACGGGGTCCGGGGCCGTCGGTGGTGTGGCTGGTCCGGCACGGGGAGAGCATCGGCAACGTCGCCGACGCGAACGCCCACGCGACCGGCGCCGGCCGGCTGGAGCTCGACGTCCGCGACCCCGACGTCCCGCTGTCGGACACCGGCCGCGCCCAGGCCGAGGCCCTGGGGCGGTACCTCGCGTCGCTGCCGGGAGGGGAGCGGCCGACCGCCGTGCTCAGCTCGCCGTTCGCCCGGGCCCTGACGACGGCGCAGCTGGCCACGGCCGACCTCGACGTTCGGGTGCGCACCGACGAGCGGCTGCGCGAGCGGGACTTCGGCGCCTTCGACGGGATGACCCGCGCCGGGATCCGCGAGCAGTTCCCCGACGAGGCGCGGCGCCGCGACCTGCTCGGGAAGTTCTACTACCGGCCGCCCGGGGGCGAGAGCTGGGCCGACGTCGCGCTGCGCATCCGCTCGCTGCTGGCCACCGAGGCGCTGCGGCACGACTGCGACCGGCTGATGATCGTCGCCCACCAGACGGTGATCATGGTGTTCCGCTACGTGCTCGAGGAGCTCACCGAGCAGGAGCTGCTCGCCGTCGACCGGGAGGAGCAGGTGGCCAACGCCTCGCTCACCCGGTACGAGGCCGACGCCGACGGCACCCTGCACCTGGCGTCGTTCAACGACGTCGACCACCTGCTCGACCAGTCCGAGGACGTCACCGAGGAGCCCGATGCCGCGCCACAGCAGTGACCGGTCCAGCGTCGACCCGACGCTGGTCACCCCCGAGGTGCTGCGCGGCTGGCAGCTGCCCGAGCCGACCGGCGGCAAGAACGCCCGCGGCTCGATCCTGGTCATCGGCGGCAGCAGCGAGACGCTGGGGGCCGTCCTGCTCGCCGCCGAGGCCGCGATGCGGGCCGGGGCGGGGAAGCTGCAGGTGGCCACGGTCGCGTCCCTCGCGCCGTTCGCCGCCACCGTCCTGCCGGAGGCGCTGGTCCGCGGGCTGCCCGAGACCGACGGCGGGGCGATCGCGCCCGAGGCGGCCGACGCCGTCCGGGACCTGGCGGAGTCCGCCGACGCCGTGCTGATCGGCCCCGGCATGGCCGACAAGGAGGCGACGCAGGCGTTCGGGGAGCGGCTGCTGCCCGCGCTGGACGGCCCGCTCGCGCTGGACGCGCTCGGCCTGGCCGCGGTCACGGCCGACGCGGGGTGCGTGCACCACCTGGCGGGCCGTGCGGTCCTGACGCCCAACCCCACCGAGCTCGCCATCGCCCTGCACGTGGAGCCCGACGCGATCGAGGAGGACCCGGCGGGAGCCGCGCTGGAGCTGGCGGCCCGCGCCCGGGCGGTGGTCGGGCTGGGCGGCTCGACGTCGTGGATCGCCGACCCGGACGAGCGGCTGTGGCGGGACGAGAGCGGCAACGCCGGTCTCGGCGTCTCCGGCTCCGGCGACGTCCGGGCCGGCATCACCGGTGGCCTGCTCGCGCGCGGCGCCGATCCCGCGCAGGCCGCCGTCTGGGCCGCCTACCTGCACGGCCGGGCCGGGGAGCGCCTGACGTCGTCGGTCGGCCGGCTCGGTTTCCTCGCCCGCGAGCTGCCCGCCGAGATCCCGCGGGCGCTCGCCGAGATCGTGCCCTGAGCCACGCGCGTACGTTGACGGTCCAGCGATCGTCGGCAGTTCAGGAGGACCGGGTGCACGTGGACGTCCCTGCGAAGGTGCAGGAGATCTACGACGAGGTGCTGCGTCGCAACCCCGGTGAGGGCGAGTTCCACCAGGCGGTGCACGAGGTGCTGGAGTCGCTTGCCGTCGTCCTCGACCGGCACGGCGAGTACGCCGAGATGAAGACCATCGAGCGGATCTGCGAGCCCGAGCGGCAGATCATCTTCCGCGTCCCCTGGCAGGACGACTCCGGGGAGGTGCAGATCAACCGCGGATTCCGCGTCGAGTTCAACTCCGCGCTCGGGCCCTACAAGGGCGGCCTGCGCTTCCACCCCTCGGTGAACCTCGGCATCGTCAAGTTCCTCGGCTTCGAGCAGGTCTTCAAGAACGCCCTGACCGGGATGCCGATCGGCGGCGGCAAGGGCGGGTCGGACTTCGACCCCAAGGGCCGCTCCGACGCCGAGGTCATGCGCTTCTGCCAGTCGTTCATGACCGAGCTCTACCGGCACATCGGCGAGTACACCGACGTCCCGGCGGGCGACATCGGGGTGGGTGCGCGGGAGATCGGCTTCCTGTTCGGCCAGTACAAGCGGATCACCAACCGGTACGAGTCCGGCGTGCTGACGGGGAAGGGGCTGGGCTGGGGCGGTGCCCTGGTGCGCACCGAGGCCACCGGCTACGGCGCGGCCTTCTTCGCCCAGGCCATGATGGAGGCCCGCGGCGACTCCTTCGACGGGAAGCGGGTCGTGATCTCCGGCTCGGGCAACGTGGCGGTCTACGGGATCGAGAAGGTGCACCAGCTCGGCGGCACCGTCGTGGCGTGCTCGGACTCCAGCGGCTACGTCGTCGACGAGAAGGGCATCGACCTCGACGTCCTCAAGCAGGTGAAGGAGGGCGAGCGCGGTCGGGTGAGCGACTACGCCGAGCGGGTCGGCGGCGCCACGTTCGTGCCCGGCGGCAGCATCTGGGACGTCCCCTGCGACGTCGCCATGCCCAGCGCCACCCAGAACGAGCTCGACGACGAGGCCGCGCGCACCCTGGCCACCAACGGCTGCGGCTACGTGATCGAGGGCGCGAACATGCCCACCACGCCCGAGGCGGTCGACGTGCTCCGCGACGCCGGGATCGCCTTCGCCCCCGGCAAGGCCGCCAACGCCGGCGGGGTGGCGACCTCGGCCCTGGAGATGCAGCAGAACGCGTCCCGGGACCGGTGGAGCTTCGAGCACAGCGAGGCCAAGCTCGAGGAGATCATGCGGGGCATCCACGCCCGCTGCCACGAGACCGCCGAGGACTACGGCCGGCCGGGGGACCTGGTGCTGGGCGCGAACGTGGCCGGCTTCCTCGAGGTGGCCGAGGCGGTGCACGCGCACGGGCTGATCTGACGGCTGCTCAACGGGGCACCGGCGTGGAAGAGTGCACGCGTGGCCGACAACTACATCGCTGAGCTGCCCTTCGGTGCCCCCAAGATCGACGACGAGGCCTTCGTCGCCCCCACCGCGGTCGTCGTGGGCGCCGTGACGATGGGGCCGCGGTCGAGCATCTGGTACGGCGCCGTGGCCCGGGCCGACCACGAGACGATCGAGATCGGCGAGCGCTCCAACGTGCAGGACGGCTGCACCCTGCACTCCGACCCGGGGTTCCCGCTGGTGCTCGGCCGCGACGTCACCGTCGGGCACCGCGTCGTGCTGCACGGCGCGCGCATCGACGACGAGGTGCTGGTCGGCATGGGCAGCGTGGTGATGAACGGCGCGCACATCGGCAGCGGCTCGATCGTCGCGGCGGGGGCCGTCGTCACCCAGGGCAAGCAGTTCCCACCGCGCTCGGTGATCGCCGGCGTCCCGGCGAAGGTCGTGCGCGAGGCCACGGACGACGACCTGCTGCACATCCGCGGGAACGCGGCGGCCTACTACGAGCGGCTGCCCGAGGCGCGCAAGGTGCGCCCCGTGGTCCGCCGCCCGCTGCCGTCGGCCGGGCACCTGCCCGGCGACGACATGCCCTAGCGGACGGCGAGCCACTCCCGCAGCCCGGTGAGCAGGCGCTCGACGTCGTCGGCGTCGGTGTAGGGCGCCAGGCCCACCCGCAGGCCGCCGGCGTCGCCGAGCCCCAGCCAGCGGCTGGCCTCGATCGCGTAGAACGACCCGGCCGGGGCGTTGACCCCGCGTTCGGCGAGGAACCGGTAGGCGTCCGCGGCGTCGCGCCCGTCGAAGGTGAGCAGCAGCGTGGGTGTGCGGCGCGCCGCCCGCGACCACAGCCGCACACCGGGCAGCTCGGCCAGGCCCGCCTCGAGCCGCGCCCGCAGGGCGTCCTCGTACTCCTCCAGCGCGGTCATCGCGGCGACCAGCCGCTCGCGGCGGCTCCCGGCGACCGGGGACAGCCCGGCGAGGAAGTCGACCGCGGCCGTCGTCCCGGCCATGAGCTCGTAGGGCAGCGTGCCGAGCTCGAACCGCTCGGGGACGGCCTCGGTGGACGGCAGCAGCTTGGCCGGGCGCAGCGACTCCAGCAGGGCCGGGGACGCCGCCAGCACGCCGCAGTGCGGACCCAGGAACTTGTACGGCGAGCAGGTGTAGAGGTCGGCCCCCAGCTCCCGGACGTCGACCGGCGTGTGCGCGGTGAGGTGGACGCCGTCGACGGCGAGCAGCGCGCCGGCCGCGTGCACCCGCTCCGCGATCCCGGCCACCGGCGGACGGGTGCCGATCAGGTTGGAGGCGCCGGTGACGGCGACCAGCTTCGTGCGCTCGGTGAGCACCTCGGCGACGTCGTCGGCGGTGAGCTCCCCGGTCGCCGGGTCGAAGGCCGCCCAGCGGACGGTGGCGCCGGCCGCCTCGGCCGCGATCACCCACGGGCGCACGTTCGCGTCGTGGTCGAGGCGGGAGACGACCACCTCGTCGCCCGGGCCCCAGCCCGCGGCGAGCGCGCGGGAGACGTCGAAGGTCAGCTGGGTGGCGCTCCGGCCGAACACGATGCCGCGCGGATCGGCGCCCAGCAGGTCGGCGAGGGCCCGGCGGGCCTCGTGGACGACGCCGTCGGCGGTGCGCTCGGCGGCGGTCACCGAGCCGCGGTTGGCGATCGGCGAGGTCAGCGTCGCGGCGACCGCCCGGGCGACCGGCTCGGGCACCTGCGTCCCGCCGGGGCCGTCGAAGTGGGCCGTTCCCGCTCGCAGGGCGGGGAACTGCGCCCGGACGGCGGCGACGTCGTAGCTCATGCGCCCGACGCTATCCCGGCGGCGGATTCCCGCCGAGATCGCGTGATCTCGGCGCTTCAGGGCCCCCGATGTGCCGAGATCGCGTGATCTCGGCACATCAGCCGAGCAGGTCGCGGAGCAGCTTCCCGACCGCCTCGGTCTCGATGAGGAAGCCGTCGTGCCCGTACGGCGAGGAGATCACCTCGAGCGGGACGCCGAGCCCGTCGGCCACCTGCCGCTGCAGCTCCAGCGGGTACAGCCGGTCGCTGTCCACGCCGGCGACGACCGACCGCGCCGTCACCCGCGCGAGCGCCGCCTCGACGCCGCCCCGGCCGCGCCCGACGTCCCAGGTGTTCATCGCCTGGGTGAGCAGCACGTAGCTGTCGGCGTCGAAGCGGGCCGTGAGCTTGTCCGCGTGGTGGTCCAGGTAGGAGGCGACGGCGAACCGGCCGTCCTCCTGCACCCGCGACCCGAACCGCTCGCCCAGCTCGAAGGCGCTGCGGTAGGTCAGGTGGGCGATGCGCCGGGCGATGCCCAGACCGTTGACCGGGTCGGACCGGATCGCCGCCTGCTGGGTCGTCTGGGTGCCGATCTGGTCGGCGGTGGCGACGGCGCCCGAGGCGAGGAAGAACAGCGCCGCGACCCGGTCGGGCATGGCCACCGCCCACTCCAGCGCGCGCATCCCGCCCATCGACCCGCCGACCACGCAGGCCCAGCGGTCGATGCCGAGCGCGTCGGCCAGCGCCGCCTCCACCGCCACCTGGTCGGCGACGGTCACCTCGGGGAACCGCGACCCCCACCGGGCGCCGTCCGGGGCGAGGGACGACGGCCCCGTCGTCCCCTGGCAGCCGCCGAGCACGTTCGCGCAGACGACGAAGAACCGGTCGGTGTCCAGCGGGGCGCCCGCGCCGATCAGCCCGTCCCACCAGCCCGCCGTCGGGTGCCCGGGCCCCGCCGGCCCGGCGACGTGGCTGTCACCGGTCAGCGCGTGCTCCACGAGGACGGCGTTCCCGCCGTCGGCCGCGAGCGTCCCCCAGGTCTCGTAGGCCACCCGGACCGACGGCAGGTGACCGCCGCGCTCCGGGGAGAACGCGGGCAGGTCGAGGAAGACCCGGTCGCCGACCGGGTCCCCCTCGACCCACCCGCCCATCGTCAGGCTGACTTCGCCGCGCGGAAGCCGGCCTCGAGGTCGGCCAGGATGTCCTCGATGCCCTCCAGGCCGACGGCCAGGCGCACCAGACCCGGGGTGACGCCGGTCGTCAGCTGCTCCTCGGCGGTGAGCTGCGAGTGCGTCGTCGAGGCCGGGTGGATGACCAGGCTGCGCACGTCGCCGATGTTGGCCACGTGGCTGTGCAGCTCGAGCGCCTCCACGAACTTCTGCCCGGCCTCCCGGCCGCCGTGCAGCTCGAAGGTGAGGACCGCACCGGCACCCTTCGGCGCGTACTTCTGCTGCGCCGCGTGCCAGGGCGAGGACTCCAGCACCGGGTAGTTGACCCGGTCGACGGCGTCGTGCGCCTCCAGGAACTCCGCCACCCGCGTCGCGTTCTGCACGTGCCGCTCCATGCGCAGCGACAGCGTCTCGATCCCCTGGACGACGAGGAACGCGTTGAACGGCGAGATCGCCGGGCCCAGGTCGCGCAGCAGCTGCACCCGCGCCTTGAGCGCGTAGGCCGGCGCACCCAGGTCCTTGTAGACGACGCCGTGGTACGTCGGGTCCGGCGTGGTGAAGCCGGGGAACTTCCCGCTGCCCCAGTCGAACGACCCGCCGTCGACGATGATCCCGGCGATGGCGGTGCCGTGGCCGCCGAGGTACTTCGTGGCCGAGTGGACGACGACGTCGGCGCCGAACTCGAGCGGCCGGATGAGGAACGGCGTGGCGATGGTGTTGTCGACGATCAGCGGGACACCGTTGCGGTGCGCCACCCCGGCGACGGTCTCGATGTCGAGGATGTCGCCCTTCGGGTTGCCGATCGTCTCGCCGAAGAACGCCTTGGTGTTGTCCTGGACCAGGGCCTGCCACGCCTCCGGGTCGTCCGGGTCCTCGACGAACGAGACGGTGACACCCAGCTTGGGCAGCGAGTGGTGCAGCAGGTTGTAGGTGCCGCCGTAGAGCGACGCCGACGCGACGACGTGGTCGCCCGACTCGGCGATGTTCAGGATCGCCAGGGTCGTCGCCGACTGACCGCTGGCCACGGCAAGGGCCGCGACGCCGCCCTCGAGGGACGCCACGCGCTGCTCGAGCGCGTCCTGCGTCGGGTTCATGATCCGCGTGTAGATGTTGCCCATCTCGGCCAGCGCGAACAGGTCGGCGGCGTGCTGGCTGTCACGGAACTGGTACGCCGTGGTGGCGTAGATCGGCAGCGCGCGGGCGCCGGTGGTCGGGTCGGGGCTCGTGCCGGCGTGGATCTGCCGGGTCTCGAAGCTCCAGCTCTGCGGATCGCTCATGCGCCGTTCTCCTCTCGATCGGGAGAACCCGCGGCGCACGGGGACTCCGTCTTGCCGGGCGGCGGGCGCCGTCCAGCCGGCTCTTCCCCTGGAGCACCTCGGACGGAGTAGAGGTTGCCGGGCAGCCAGCCAGGTGCTTGTCGCTGCCTCTCGTGAGCCAGTCCCGATCTTAGACAGCCGCTGTCCCACGTGAAACATCCGTCCCACCAGCTGGACGGGTCAGACTGGTGGGCGTGCGCGTGACGATCCGGGTACGACCCGGCGCCGGCCGGACGGCCGTCGGCGGGGAGCACGACGGGGCGCTCGTGGTGCGGGTCGCCGCGCGGGCGGTCGACGGCCGCGCGACCGAGGCCGCGCTGGCCGCCGTCGCCGACGCGTTCGGGCTGCGCCGGTCCGCGGTGGCCCTGGTGACCGGCGCGACGGCGCGCACCAAGGTCGTCGAGGTCGAGGACGGCACCGAGGAACGGCTGCGGGCGCTCCTCGGCGCGTGAGCGTCAGCCCGTCGGGGAGGTGCCGGTGGGCAGGCTCGGGGCGCTGGTCTCCGGGGACGGCGGAGACGGCTCGGAGGTCTCCTCCGGGGGGACCGTCGTGTCGCCGGGCTCGGTCCGCTCCGTCGTCCGCGGCGGGGTGGTCGGCGCGGAGGTGGCCGGCGGCGCCGTCGTCTCCTGCGGCTCCGCCGTCGTCTCCGGTGCCGGTGTCGAGGTCGGCGCGGGGGCGGGTGCCGGTTGCTCGGTGCCGGTCTCCGCCGGGGGCGGCGAGGTCTCGGGGCGGATGTTCACGTACAGGGCGAAGATCGCCACGAACAGGATCCCGAGGACGACGGTGGAGGTCCGGGCCCGGCCTAGGTGCGACGGGATGCGGGAGAGCGGCCCTCCGTGGGCGGGCGCGGTGGTGACGCGGGGCGCCTCGACGACGGGCTGCTCGGCCGTGGCCTTGTCGGGCTCGGTCATCGGGCCTCCTCCCCGGGGTCGCCGTCGTGCGCCATGACCTCGGTGGTGGGCGGCGGCACGTTCATGCCCTGGTTGCGGAAGGCCAGGACGACACGGGCGCGCAGGTCGCGGCCCACCTCGAACTGCTTGCCGGGCAGCGTTCGGGCCACCATGCGCACGTTGACCTGGTCGAGGTCCAGGCTCTCCACGCCCATGAGGCTCGGCGGGTCGAGCAGCAGCGGGCGCAGGGCGGGATCGCGGAAGGCGTCGCGGCCGACGTCGCGGAGGATCTCGTTCACCCGGTTGACGTCGACGCTGGTCGGCACCGGGACGTCGACCACGGCGCGCGCCCAGTCGCGGGACAGGTTCACCACCTTGACGATCTGGCCGTTCGGCACCGTGATCACCTCCCCGTTCGCCGACCGCACGCGCGTGACCCGGAGCGTGACGTCCTCGACGGTTCCGGTCGCCGCGTCGGCGGCGCCCACGACGTTGATCGCGACGACGTCACCGAAGCCGTACTGCCGCTCGGTGATGATGAAGAACCCGGCGAGGACGTCGCCGACGATCCGCTGCGCGCCGAACCCGAGGCCCACGCCGAGCACCGTCGCCGGCGCGACGAGGCCGGTGACGGGCACGCCGAGGCGGTCCAGGACGAAGAAGACGGCGATCGAGTAGATGAGCACGATCGCCGCCCAGGTGAGCACCTGCGTCAGGGAGTGCCGGTGCTTGGCCGCCTCGGACCGCACCAGGGCGTCCCCACCGGTGGCCCGGGCGTCGATGCGGTCGGTGATCCGGCCGCCCGCCCAGGAGACGAAGCGGGCGAGCAGCACCGAGCCGAGGACGATCAGCACGACCTCGAGGCCCCGGCCGGAGAGCCAGTCGCGCAGCTCGGTCAGTGCATCCATGCCACTCCCGTCGGTCGATCCGTCGTCCCGCCCACCTTGCTCGGTCGGCGGGGGTGGTGCCACACCGTCAGCGGGGTTCCACGAACAGCGCCTGCGCCGAGCGGCCG
Organism: Bacillus sp. AZ43; assembly: GCA_004570425.1. Taxonomy (GTDB): domain Bacteria; phylum Actinomycetota; class Actinomycetes; order Mycobacteriales; family Geodermatophilaceae; genus Blastococcus_B. Next base: position 40,388 of record SPQJ01000002.1, on the reverse strand, counting down.
ATCGCACCCTCGGCGTCGAAGAGGACGGCGGTGCACTGGGCGGCCCCGCCGTCGCCGAGGGTCGTGACCGCATCCATGCCGAGCCACTCGCCGCGCGGCTGGCGGTGCAGCGACACCAGGAGGTCGACGTTGGCGAAGGTCGCCGTCGTCCAGTCGAGTTCGGCCGAGATGCCGCTGGCGGCGTCGGTCATGACCAGGAGGTGCTGCAGCGGCGTGATCGGCTCGCCCGCCACGAGGGCGCAGCCCGGCCGGGTCCAGGCCGAGGCCGGGCCGGGGGAGTTGAAGCTGCCCGTGGGGAAGCGCCACTCCATGGCCCGGTGGTACGCGACGTCGGTGCTGAAGAAGGCCGGTTCCTCCGCGCGGCTGTCCTCCGGCATGGCCGCCGCAGGGTGCCGCGGTGCCTCCGAGGCGGCGGGGCCGTCGGTGCGGGTGCGCATGCGCCAGGCCGACAGCCGCATCAGCGGACGGTCGTCGTCGCCGGACGAGAGCACGGTCTCGACCAGCTCGATCCGGCGTCCCGGGCGGACGACGGACGACCGCACCCGCACCGGCCCGACGGGCACCGGGGCGAAGATGTCGTAGGCGAGCCGCACGGTCTGCCCGCCGCTGATCGCGCCGGCGCGCTCGGCCTCGCGGAGCAGCAGCGCCGCCGGCGGCCCGGCGTGCTGGAGGCCGGTGTCCCAGGGGCCGATGGTCAGCGCGGTGGCGAGGAAGCCGTCGTCGGTGGGTTCGTACAGGGCGGCGGGCAGCTCCATGCCCGCAGTCTGTCGCATCGGGTGGGTAGGCGGCTCAAGCCGGTTCGACGGCTACATTCCGCTCCGTGACCCGCGCCCGTGTGCCCGCCGTCGGCTACGCCCTGACGCTGGCCTCGGCCGCGTTCTTCGGTGTCAACGGCACGGTGTCCACCCTCGCGCTCGAGGCGGGGATCGAGCCCACCCGGCTCACCGCGCTGCGCTGCACCGGCGCGGCCGTCGTCCTGCTGGTCGCGCTGGCCGTGCTCGCCCCGGGCCGGTTGCGGGTCAGCCGGCGGGAACTGCCGCTCCTGGCCGTCTTCGGGGTGGTCGGCGTCGCGATGACCCAGTTCCTGTACTACGTGGCGATCGGGCGGATGCCGGTCGGCATCGCCCTGGTCTTCGAGATGACCGCGCCGGTGTTCATCGCCCTCTACGTGTGGCTGGTCCGCCGGGAGAAGGTCCGCGGCCGGCTGTGGCTCGCGCTGCTGCTGTCCCTGTCCGGGCTCGTGCTGGTCGCGCAGGTCTGGCAGGACGGCGGATCGCTCGACGCCGTCGGCGTGGGTGCGGCACTGCTGGCCGCCCTCTGCCTGGCCACCTACTACCTGCTGGGCGAGCGCGGCACGGTGTCCGGGGACCCGGTCACGCTCACCTGCTGGAGCTTCGTGTTCGCCGCGGTCTTCTGGGCGGTCGCCGCGCCGTGGTGGCGGTTCGACGGCGCCGTCCTCGGCGAGCGCGTGACGGTCTCGCTGGGCTCGGTGCAGCTGCCGCTGTGGGTGCTGGTGCTGTGGATCGTCGTCCTGGGCGCGGTGGTGCCGTTCGGGCTGTCGATCGCCGCGCTGCGGCACCTGGCGCCGACGACCGCCGGGCTGGTCGCCACCATCGAGCCGGTGTTCGCCTCGATCGTCGCCTGGCTGTGGGTGGAGCAAATGCTCACCGGCTGGCAGATCGCCGGCGGCGCCGTCGTCCTCACCGGGATCGTGCTGGCCCAGACGGCCAGGACCGCCCAGGCACCGCTGCCGGAGACCCCGGCGGCGCTGTCGTCGTAGCGCCGCCGGGGTCCGGGCTCACGCGGTGACGTCGCGCGCCTCGGTCAGGTAGCCGGCCAGCTCCTCCATGTAGGCCGCCTGGGCGACGTAGTCGGGGCCGATGTACTTCCACGGGTGCAGCTGGCCGTTCTGGACGGCGGGGAGCAGCGCGGCCGTGGGCTGTGCGGCGATCTCCTCGGGCGTCATGCTGAAGCGCAGCGAGTAGAGGATCACGTCGCTCGGGAAGTCGGGGACCTCTTCCCAGCCCACCGAGTTCCAGAAGTAGCCGTCGCCGCCCGGGTCGACGAAGTTCACGCCCAGGTCCTCGTACAGCGCGAGCTGCGGGTCGTCGCCGGCCTTGGCCATCCACCAGCCGTCGGCCTGGGTGGCGTACACGGGCAGCACGCTGACGCCGTTCGAGGCGGCCTCGGCCAGCGCCTCGGACGCGGCCTCGAAGTCGGCGCGCGCCTCGGCGACCTCGCCGCCCTCGGTGTCGACGCCCAGGGACTCGGCGAGCTCGACCACGCGCTCGATGACGTCGGCGGCCGACCCCCGGTAGGCGATCTGGACGATCGGCGCGATCTCGGCGACCTGCTCCTGCTGCGCCATGTCGGTGAAGCCGTAGCCGGCGGTGCCCTCGGGGATCTCGCCGGAGGAGTCCACCGGGTAGACGGTGGTCACGATCAGATCGGGGTCGGCGGCGGCCAGCGCCTCGAGGTCGATCTCCCCGTAGGCGCTGCCCACGATCGCGACGTCGGAGAGGTCCTTGCCCTCGAAGGCGACGTCCTCCTCGGCGGAGGTCTGCCCGAACGTGGCGACCGGCTCGATGCCGTAGTTCCAGAGCGAGGCGGTCAGGTCGTTGAGGCCGGCGATGCGCTCCGGCGTCTCGTCGAGCTCGACTGTGGTGCCCAGGTCGTCGGTGAACGACCAGCCGCCGTCGCCCGGGGCGTCGGCGCCACCCTCGTCGTCTCCGCCGCAGGCGCTCACGCCGGCGGTCAGGCCCAGGGCCAGGAGGCCGCCGAGAAGGCGGCGAGTGGTGCGCTGCAACGGGACTCCCTCGGGGTGGGGGATGCATGATCATCCCCGGTCGCGGGGAAGGTTAGCCTGCCCTAAGTCGCCCGCGGAAGTGGGGGTCCGCTCAGCGCAGCCGGCGCACCGGCACGACCATCGGCGTCCCGGTGACCGGGTCGGGCACCACGCGGGCCTCGAGGTCGAACACGTCGGCCAGCAGTTGCTCGGTGAGCACCTCGGAGGGGGTGCCGGCCGCGACGAGGTCGCCGTCCTTCATGGCGACCAGCCGCTGCGCGTACCGGGCGGCCAGGTTCAGGTCGTGCAGCACGACGACGACGGTCCGCCCGCGCTCGGCGTGCAGCCGGCCCACCAGCTCCAGGACGTCGATCTGGTGGGAGAGGTCCAGGTAGGTCGTCGGCTCGTCCAGCAGCAGCAGGTCGGTGCCCTGGGCCAGGGCCATCGAGATCCACGCCCGCTGGCGCTGCCCGCCGGACAGCTCGTCGACCGGCCGCTCGCCGAGTTCGGCCATGTCGGTCCAGGCCAGTGCCTCGGCGACGACGGCCTCGTCGTCCCGGGACCACTGCCGCAGCCAGCTCTGGTGCGGGTGCCGGCCGCGGGCCACCAGCTCGGCCACGGTGAGCCCGTCGGGCGCGACCGGCGCCTGGGGCAGCAGCCCGAGCACCTTGGCCACCTCGCGGGTGGGGATCCTGGCGATGGCCCGGCCGTCGAGCAGCACCTGGCCGCCGGTGGGCCGCATCAGCCGGCCGAGGGCGCGGAGCAGGGTGGACTTGCCGCAGCCGTTGGGGCCGACGATCGCGGTGAACGACCCCTCGGTGAGCTGCAGGTCGAGGTCGCGGACGACGACCCGCTCGTCGTAGGCGAGGGTCACGTGCTCGGCGGCGAGACGGACCCGTCCCTCGCCCGCCTCCGTGCCGGGTCGGTGCAGGAGCTCGGTCATGGCAGTGTCGGCCTCACGTGAACTGCCGCCTTCCGCGGACGAGGAGCCAGAGCAGGTAGGGGGCGCCGAGGACGGCGGTGAGGATGCCGACCGGCAGCGCCTCCGGGAGCACGGTCCGGCTCACGAGGTCCGCCCCGACCACCAGGACGGCTCCGAGCAGGCCGGAGGCCAGGAGCGGCGGCCGCGAGCCGCCGGTCAGGCGCAGCGCGATCTGCGGGACCACCAGCGCGACGAACGCTATCGGTCCGGCCGCCGACACCGCGAAGGCGACGCAGCCCACGGCGATGAGGACGACGGCGGCCTGGGCGGTCTGCAGCCGCACCCCGAGGCCGCGGGCGGTGTCGTCGCCGAACTGGAGCACGCCGAGGACGCGGCCGGCGGCCAGACCGAGTGGGAGCAGCACCGCGAGCGCCACGGCCAGGGGGAGGGCGTGGTCCCAGGTGCGGGCGTTGAGCGACCCGGTGATCCACACGTAGGCCGACGCCGCCTCGTAAATCTCGGCGTTGGTCAGCAGCCAGTCGACCAGTGCGGTGCCCAGGGACCACAGCGCGATGCCGATGAGGACGAGCCGGTAGCCGTCGATGCCCGCCCGCCAGGTGAGCAGGAAGAGCAGCACGCCGGTGAGCAGCGCGCCCAGCAGCGCGGCCAGCGGGATGCCCAGGCCGCCCAGCGCGCCGCCCCCGCCGACCACGATGGCCCCCACCGCGCCGGCGGAGGCGCCCATGGTGATGCCGAGGGTGTCCGGGGAGGCGAGCGGGTTGCGCGCGAAGGTCTGGAACAGCGCGCCGGCGACGCCGAGGGCCAGTCCGACCAGCACCCCGACGACGATCCGCGGCGCCCGCAGCTCGAAGATGATGAAGTCCTGCGCGCCCACGCCGAGCCCCACCAGCGTGCGGAGGACGTCCGGGATGCTGATCGGGAAGTCCCCGCGGCCCATGCTGATCGCCGAGATCAGCACCAGGACGGCGAACGCGACCACCGGCACGACCAGCTGCCGCCACCGCAGCAGCCCCGAGGCGCCGCCGATCCGCACCACCCGGCCGGGGCGGCGGACCGCGGCCGTCGGCTGGTCGAGCACGGGCGCGCTCACAGCGTCGCCGTCCGGCGCCGGCGGACCAGGGCGATGAAGAACGGCGCGCCGACCAGCGCCAGCACGATGCCGACCTGCAGCTCGGCGGGGCGGACGACGACGCGACCGATGACGTCGGCGGTGAGCAGCAGGATCGCGCCGGCCAGTGCGGAGCACGGCACGAGCCAGCGGTGGTCGGGCCCGGTGAACGCACGGACGGCGTGCGGCACGACCAGCCCGACGAAGGCGATCGGCCCGCAGGCGGCGGTGGCGGCGCCGGCCAGCAGCGTGATCGCCAGCAGCCCCACCAGGCGGGCGAGCCAGATCCGCTGCCCGAGCCCCCGGGCGACGTCCTCGCCGAGACCCAGCAGGTTGAGCGCCGGGGAGTTGACCAGGGCGAGGACCAGCCCGGCCGCGATGAACGGGGCGACCTGCCAGGCGATGTCGCCGCCCCGGCCGGCCAGCGAGCCGACGACCCAGAAGCGGAAGGAGTCCAGCGTCTGCTGGTCGGTCACCAGGACCGCGCGGACGAGGCCGAAGAGCAGCGCCGACAGGGCCGCGCCGGCCAGCGCGAGGGTGACCGGTGTGGCGCCGCCGCGCCCGGCCGAGCCGATCGCGTAGACGAGGACCGTGCCGGCCAGTGCGCCCAGGAACGCGAACCAGACGTAGCCCGACGGCGTCGTCAGGTCGAGCAGCGCGATCGCCAGGACGACGGCGAGGCTGGCGCCCGCCGTGACCCCGAGCAGCCCCGGGTCGCCCAGCGGGTTGCGGGTGTGCCCCTGCATGAGGGCCCCGGCGACGCCGAGCGCGATGCCCACGAGCAGGCCCAGCACGGTCCGCGGCACGCGGAGCTGCCGGACGATGACCGCTTCCTCGCTGGTCAGCCCGCTGTCGAGCAGGGCCCGCCACACCTCGCCGAGTCCCAGGGAGCGGGTGCCGACCGCGATGCTGGCCGCGCAGGCCACGACGGTCAGGGCGAGGAGGACGAGCAGGCCCGTCCAGCGCCGGGCCCGGCCGGGCCGGGGGGTGCGCGCCGGTGCCGCGGAGCCCCGGGCGGGGGCGGCGGTCGCGGCGGTCACGAGCGGCTCCCGAGGGCGGACGGCGAGAAAGGAAGGCTTACCTTACCTGGGGTCCCACCGGTTCCGGGCGCCGATCAGCCGGGGAGCACGCTCTCGACCGCGGCGCGGACCTCGGGAGCGTCCGGCTGGACCTGCGGCCGGAAGCGGGCCACGACCTCGCCCTGGCCGCTGAGCACGAACTTCTCGAAGTTCCAGGCGACGTCGCCGGCGGTGCCGTCGACGTCCGGGACGGCGGTCAGCCGCTGGTAGAGCGGGTGCGCGCCGGGGCCGTTCACCTCCACCTTCTCCGTCATCGGGAAGGTGACGCCGTAGGTGGACGAGCAGAACTCGGCGATCTCCTCGGCGGTGCCCGGCTCCTGGCCCATGAACTGGTTGCAGGGCACGCCGACGACGGTGAACCCGCGGGCGGCGTACTCCTCGTGCAGCGCCTCGAGGCCGGCGTACTGCGGGGTGAGCCCGCAGCGGCTCGCCACGTTCACCACCAGTGCCGGCTTCCCGCCGGTCAGCTCGCGCAGCGTCGTCGGCTCGCCCTGGAGCGTGGTCACCGGCAGGTCGAGGAGGTCGCTCATGCCGGCTCCAGCAGTGCACCCGGCCACTTCATTCCGGTCCGGCCGCTCACCGCTTCAGGCGCCGGCTGCCGCCGTGCCAGTCCTCCTCGATGCCGACCTCACCCGGGCGGACACCGAACGCCGGGAGCTGCGGTCGCTCCCGCAGGCTGCGCTTGAGCTCGGTGAAGCCCGGGAAGCCGGCGAGCGCGATCACGTGGTCCCACAGCTCCCCGGCCTCGGCCTCGTCGGGGAGCCGGCTGATGACCGGCCCGAAGAACGCCACCCCCTCCGGCGGACGGAAGTGCAGGATCGGCGTGCCGACGTCCTTGCCGGTCAGCGCGAGGGCCTCGTCGGTGGACGCCTGGATCTCCGCATCCCACGCATCGTCCTCGAGCGCGCCGGCGAGCGTGCCCGGCAGGCCGGCGTCGGCGAGCACCGCCTCGGCGAACGGACGGCTCCCGCGCCGCTCGCCGTCCTGCCGCTCGAAGGTCTCGAACACGTGCCGCCCGCAGGCCTCGTAGAACGCGCCGACCGCCTCCGGCCCGTGTGCGGCACGCACGGACGCGGCCACGCGCAGGAGCCGCAGGCCGGCCGTGTGCCCCGCCTCGTACTCCGGCGGGAAGGCGGTCCCGTAGTCGATGTGCGCGTTCAGCAGCCGAAGCGAGATGAACCGCCACTCGACGGCGTACTCCCGCTGCCGCGCCACCATCCGGACCCACTTGCTGGTCATCCACGCGAAGGGGCAGACGGGGTCGAACCAGAACCGGAGGTCGGGGGTGCGCGGCTCGAGCACGGTCATCACCCGACGCTAACCGCGATCACTCCAGCCCGCTGACGTCGTCGGGGACGTCGACCGCGTGCTGGCGCAGCGCCTCGATCGGCACGATCTCCAGCGCGCGGGCGTTGGTCGCCGCCAGCACCACGCCGGCCGCGGCCCCCGCCTGGTAGGCCTGCAGCCACCGGACCGCGACGACGCACCAGCGGTCGCCGGGCCGCAGACCGGGGAATCCGTACTCGGGCCGCGGGGTGGACAGGTCGTTGCCCAGGTCGCGCTGCACGGCGAGGAACTCCGCCGAGACGACGGTGCAGACGGTGTGCGACCCCAGGTCCTCGGGCCCGGTGGAGCAGCAGCCGTCCCGGTAGAAGCCGGTCAGCGGCTCGGTGCCGCACGGTTCCAGCGGCCCGCCCAGGACGTTGCGCTCGTCGGGCTCCACGGTGCTCCTCGGCGGTCGATGCGCAGGTGGGCCCAGGATGGCATGGTCGGACCGTGGCCGACGTCCCCGCCGAACTCTGGAAGCCGACGCCCGAGAGCATGCGGGCCAGCCGCATGGCCGCCTTCGCCCGCTGGGTGGAGGAGCGCCGCGGGGTCTCCTTCGGGGACCCGACCGACTACGACGCCCTCTGGCGCTGGTCGGTCGAGCACCTCGACCGGTTCTGGGGCGACCTGGCGCGCTGGACCGGCGTCCTCGACGTCCCGGACGACGCCGTGCTGACCGACCGCCGGATGCCCGGGGCCGTCTGGTTCCCGGGGACGACGGTGAACTACGCCGAGCAGGCGCTCCGCCGGTCCACGGACGCCGCCCCCGCGCTGATCGCCGTCGCGGAGGACGGCGACCCGGTGGAGATCTCCTGGGCCACGCTGCGCGGGCAGGTCGGGGCCTTCGCCGCGACGCTGCGCCGGCTGGGTGTCCGGCGAGGCGACCGCGTCGTCGGCTACCTGCCCAACGTGCCGGAGGCGGTCGTCGCGTTCCTCGGCGCCGCCTCGATCGGGGCGGTGTGGTCCTCCTGCGCGCCGGACTTCGGCACGCGCGCCGTCCTCGACCGGTTCGCCCAGATCGAGCCGGTGGTGCTGGTCGCCGTCGACGGCTACCGGTTCAACGGGAAGGCCCACGACCGGCGCGACGTCGTCGCCGAGCTGCGCGCCGGGCTGCCGACCGTGCGGACGACGATCGCCGTGCCGCGGCTCTTCCCGGGCGAGGTGCCCGACGGGGCCCTGCCGTGGGCCGAGGCGGTCGCGGACGAGCAGGAGCCGGTGTTCGAGGCGCTCCCCTTCGACTCCCCGCTGTGGATCCTCTACTCGTCGGGGACGACGGGCCTGCCGAAGGGCATCGTGCACGGGCACGGCGGCGTGGTGCTCGAGCACCTCAAGTGGGGGCTGCTGCACCAGGACCTCCGCCCCGGCGACCGCTTCTACTGGTACACGTCGACCGCCTGGATGATGTGGAACGTCGTGGTGTCCTCGCTGCTGTCGGGCGCCACGGCCGTGCTGCACGACGGCGCCCCGGCGTACCCGACGGTCGACGCGCAGTTCGCGCTCGCCGCGCGGACCGGCGTCACGCTGCTGGGCACCAGCCCGGGGTACCTCGCCGCCTGCCAGAAGGCCGGCGTCCGCCCGGGGGACGACCACGACCTGTCGTCGGTCCGGGTGCTGGGCGCCACCGGTTCCCCGCTGCCCGCCGCGTCCTACCACTGGGTCTACGACGCCGTCGGTACCGACCTGCAGCTCACGTCGGCGTCCGGGGGGACCGACGTGGCCACCGGGTTCATCGGCAGCTCGCCGCTATTGCCGGTGACGGCGGGGGAGCTGCAGCGGCCGATGCTGGCGGTCGCCGTCGCCTCGTGGGACGAGGAGGGTCGGCCCGTCGTCGGCGAGCTCGGCGAGCTGGTCGTCACCGAGCCGATGCCGTCGATGCCGCTGTACTTCTGGAACGACCCGTCCGGTGAGCGCTACCGGGCGGCCTACTTCGAGCCGTGGCCCGGCGTCTGGCGGCACGGCGACTGGCTGGAGATCACCGAGCGGGGCACCTGCGTCATCACCGGCCGCTCCGACTCGACGCTCAACCGCGGCGGCGTCCGCATGGGGACCGCCGACATCTACGCCGCCGTCGAGTCGGTGCCGGAGGTGCTCGACTGCGTCGTCCTCGGGGTGGAGCAGCCCGACGGCGGCTACTGGATGCCGCTGTTCGTGCAGCTCGCGCCGGGGGAGGAGCTCACCGAGGAGCTGACGGGGCGGCTGACGGCGGCGATCCGCGAGCAGGCCTCGCCGCGGCACGTGCCCGACGAGATCATCGCCGTCCCCGGGGTGCCGCACACCCGCACCGGCAAGCGGCTGGAGGTGCCGCTGAAGAAGCTGTTCCAGGGCGCCGACCCGGCGAAGGCGGTCAACACCGGCGCCGTCGACGACGCCTCGCTGGTCGAGCACTACATCGCGCTCGCGAGGAGCCGCAGCCGTTAGAGGACTTCCGGTGCAGAGGGTCTCAGGACCTCCTCCACCGGAAGTCCCCTGCCTGCGGAGCTCCGCGCGGCCTGGGCCTCCGGTCAGCTGGCGAGGCGGGCCAGGGTCGCGAAGAACGCCCGGATGTCCCTGGCGAGCACGTCGGGACGCTCGAGCGCCGCGTAGTGGCCGCCGCCGTCGAACTCGCTCCAGTGGACGATGGCGTCGTTGTCCCGCTCGGCGAAGGTCCGGATGGACGTGAAGTCGTCGGAGAAGACCGCGACGCCGACGGGGGAGTGGTTGACGGCGGGCTCGGCCTGCGCGTGGGCCTCCTCGTAGTGGTAGCGGCCGACGGTCGCCGAGGTGTTGGTGAGCCATTCGAGGGTCACCTCGGTGAGGATCTGCTCGGTGGTCACCAGGCTGGTGCCGTTGCCGAAGGACTGGAACAGCTCGTTCCAGGCCAGCTGGCCGACGGGGGAGTCCGACAGCGCCGCGGCGACGGTCTGCGGCCGGGAGGCGTTGAACGCGTTGTAGCCGCCCACCGACTGGAACCACTGCAGGTGCTCCAGCGCCGCGTAGTCCTTGGGCTCGAGCTTCTCGAACTCGGCCGGGTCGCCCGAGGGGAACGAGAACAGCTGCAGGACGTGCGCGCCGAGGAACCCCTCCGGTGCGAGCAGCCCCAGCTCGCGGGAGATCATCGCGCCGGCGTCGCTGCCGTGCGCGCCGTAGCTCTCGTAGCCGAGCCGCCGCATCAGGGTGTCGTAGGTGCGGGCGACGCGGGCCATCGTCCAGCCCCGGTCGACGACGGGCGTGCTGAACGCGAAGCCGGGCATCGATGGCACCACCACCGAGAACGCGTCCTCGGGTCGGCCGCCGTGCGCGACCGGGTCGGTCAGCGGGCCGATCAGGTCGAGGAGGTCGACGAAGGAGCCAGGGTAGCTGTGCAGGAGGAGCAGGGGCGTCGCGCCGGCCTCGGCCGACGGGACGTGCAGGAAGTGGACCGTCTGCCCGTCGATCTCGGTGAGGAAGTGCGGGAACTCGTTCATCCGCGCCTCCTGCGCCCGCCAGTCGAAGGTCTTCCACTGCTCGACGACGTCGACGAGGTAGTGGTTCGGGACGCCGTAGGTCCAGTCGTCCCCGGGTGCCGGGGCCGGGAAGCGGGTGCGCCCGAGGCGGGCGGTGAGGTCGTCGAGGTCGGCCTGGGGGAACTCGACGCGGAACGGGCGGATTCCGGGGGCGGGGATGCTCGTGGAGGTCATGCGGGAGACGTTATGAGCGATACAGGAACACCTCGTTCCTGTTGAATGCGCTGATGCTGGAAACTTCTGCCCGGCTGCTCTCGCTGCTGGCGCTGCTGCAGTCCCGGCCGGCCTGGACCGGGCCGGAGCTGGCAGACCGGCTCGGGGTCACGACCCGGACCGTCCGCAACGACGTCGAGCGGCTGCGCACCCTCGGCTACCCGGTGGAGGCCACGCGGGGGGCGCTGGGCAGCTACCGGCTGGGCGCCGGGGCGTCGCTCCCGCCGCTCCTGCTCGACGACGAGGAGGCGGTCGCGCTCACCCTCGGGCTGCGCGCGGCGGCCGCGAGCGCCATCGACCGGGTGGCGGAGAGCAGCGCCCGGGCGCTGGCGAAGCTGGAGCAGGTGCTGCCCTCCCGGTTGCGCCGGCAGGTCAGCAGCCTCACGGCGGCCACGACCCAGATCGCCGACGACGCCGGGACGCCGGAGACCGATCCGCAGGTCGACCCGGAGGCGCTCACCGCGGTCGCGGCGGCGATCCGGGACGTCGAGTGGCTGCGGTTCCAGCACGAGGACGTGCGCGTGCTGGTCGAGCCGTACCGGCTGGTCAGCTGGGAGCGACGCTGGTACCTGCTGGGCCGCGAGCCCGAGACCGGCCGGTGGAGGGTGTTCCGGCTCGACCGGATGACGCTCTCGCCGCGGACCGGCCGCCGGTTCGAGCCGCAGCCGCTGCCGGCCGACGACATCCGGGCCTACGTCATGCGGGCGGTGGCCTACGAAGGGTGGGCCGTGCACGCCCGGATCACCGTGCTGGCCCCGGCCGCCGAGGTGCGGGCGCGCATCAACCCCGCCGTCGGCGTCGTCGAGGAGGTCGACGAGCACACCAGCGTCCTGGTCACGGGGGCGGACAGCGTCGACACCATGGCCGTCTACGTCTCGCTGCTCGACCTGGACTTCCGCGTGCTCGAGCCGCCGGAGCTCGTCGAGCGGGTGCGCGTGCTGGCCGCCCGATACGCGGCGGCCGTCCCGTCGTGAGGCTGCTCACCTGACGGGTGACGACGGCGTGCGGGGGGAAGGTCCAGCCGCCAAGGTGAACGTGATCATCCGCCTCACGAGTGGAGACGACCGACGATGACGTCGAGCGAGACCGAGACCTGGCAGCCCGAGCCGCCGGCGCTGCTGCCGCCGTGGCACACGCCCGAGCGGGAGAAGCTGCAGGAGCAGGCCCGCCGGTTCGCCATGGACGAGGTGCTGCCGGTCGCCAACGAGCTCGACCCGCAGAAGGGCGAGATCCCGGCGTCGCTGCTGGCCCGGCTCGCCGAGCTCGGGTACTTCGGCATCACGGTCCCCGCCGAGCAGGGCGGGCTGGGCCTCGGCGTCTTCGAGTACTGCATGGTCAGCGAGGAGCTGGCCCGCGCCTGGATGTCGACCGCCAGCATCCTGGCCCGCTCCCAGGGCCTCGGGACCGCGGTGGCCGACGCCGACCGGCGGCACGAGCTGCTGGGTCGCAGCGCCCGCGGCGAGTGGATCGGCGCGATCGCGCTGTCCGAGCCGGACGCCGGCTCCGACCTGGCCGGCGTCTCGACCCGGGCGGTTCTCGACGGCGACGAGTGGGTGGTCACCGGCCACAAGCGCTGGTGCGGCAACGCGAAGGCGGCCGACTTCATCCAGGTGCTGGTGCGCGAGCGGGACCCCGAGGAGGGCGAGTCCCGCTCGGCCGGCCTGATCAACCTGCTGCTGGAGAAGGAGCGCGGCGAGTTCCCCGAGGGCCTCACCGGCTCCCCGATCGACAAGATCGGCTACCACGGCTTCCTCACCTGGGACCTGACGTTCGACGGCGTCCGGATCCCGAAGGACAACGTGATCGACCAGGCCAAGGCCGCGCAGGAGGAGAGCGCCGAGGAGGGCAAGGCGGCCGAGCAGGCCGGGTTCGCCGAGGCGCAGAAGTTCCTCAACACGGCGCGGGTGCACACCGCGGCCCGTGCCGTCGGCCTGGCCCGGGCGGCGCTGGAGGACTGCATCCTCTACCTGCAGGAGCGCGAGCAGTTCGGCCACCCGATCGGCGACTTCCAGGCGCTGCGGTTCGCCGTCGCCGAGATGGCCGCGCAGATCGAGCAGTCGCGCGCCTTCTACCGCCAGGTGGCCCACCTGCTCGACCTCGGGCTGCCGGTGCACAAGGAGGCCTCGATGGTGAAGCTCGAGGCGACCGAGATGTCGGTGCGGGTGACCAACCAGGCCATGCAGCTGCACGGCGGCAACGGCTACACCACCGAGCGGCAGGTGGAGCGGCACTGGCGCGACGCCCGGCTGACCACGATCTTCGAGGGCACCAGCGAGATCCAGAAGCGGATCATCAGCGACCGCCTCCTGCCGCGCTCCCCGCTCAGCTAGCGGCTGTGCGCTGGTCCACCTCATCGCGGGCGGATGGGGTGGACCAGCGCACGACGATCACGCCGTCAGGCGGATGGGCATGAGCAGGTCGACGTCGCCGGGGCGTCGAGGGTCGTGGATCGCCAGCGGGGCGAGCGGCCCGTCGAGGTCCAGCACGAGCTGGCCGGCGTCCCCGGCGTCCAGCGCCTGCAGCAGGAACTCGCGGTTCACGCCCATCTCCAGACCGCCCAGCGTCAGAACCGTTGCGATCTCCTCGGCGCCGCCCGGACCGGTCGGCACGGCCCGGGTGGGCGCCGCGGCCAGCTCGGAGCGGAAGGCGGCGACGTCGACGTCGATCCGCTGCTCCCCGGCGTCGCGCAGGATCCGGCGGTAGTCGGGGAAGTCGTGGTCCAGACGCTGCCCGCGCAGGTCGCCGATGGCGATCGACGGGCCGTCCACCCGCACGGTCACCTCGCCGTCCTCCAGTGACGCGAGCGCCTCGTCGACGAGGGCCGTCGGCAGCAGGACCGCGAGCGGTTCGCCCTCCACGGCCGCGCCCGGCAGCGCGCGCAGCGCCAGCCGGTAGCGGTCGGTGGCGACCAGGCGCGGGTCGCCCTCGGTCGCGTCGAGCAGGACGCCGGTGAGCATGGGCAGCTCGGGGTCGGTGCCGACGGCGTGGCGGACGGCGGACAGGGCGCGGCGCAGTTCGGCGGCGGTGGTGCGGATCGTGGTCGTCATGCGGCTCTCCAGGTCGAGTAGGGCTCGGGCGGCGGAGAGCTCGCGGCGGGCGTCGGCCAGGCCGTCCTCCAGGCGCGTCAGGTGCGCCCGCAGGACCTCGTCCACCACGACCGGGTCGTCGCGGTGCTCGAGGACCCGGCAGATGTCGGCCAGCCGCATGCCGACCCGGCGCAGCCGGGCGATCAGCCGCGCCGAGACGACCTGGTCGTCGGTGTACCAGCGGTAGCCGCTGTGCGGGTCCACGCGGGCCGGCACCAGCACTCCGGCGCCGTCGTAGAACCGCAGGGCGCTCACCGTCAGCCCCGACTCCCGGGCCATGCGGCCGATCCCGCGCACGTGCTCCTCCATGGGGACGACCGTCCGGCCTCGACCCGGTCGAGGGTCAAGCCTCACGCGCGAGCGCCTCCTCGTCGGCGTGCGCGATGTGCGCCAGCCCGCGCCAGATGAGCACCAGGATGACCGCCGAGCCCACGAAGGCGAACCAGAACGGGCCGGTGATCCCCCAGACCCTGGCGATGACCCCGCCCAGCGCCTGGCCGACGACGATGCCGCCGAAGACGCCGATCGAGTACAGGCTGCCCACCCGGCCCTGCAGCGCGTGCGGCACCGCCCGCATCCGGACGGTGCGCGACGTCGTCCCCCACACGAACGCGTGCGCGCCGAAGACGAACATGATCGCGAGCGCGACCCACGGGGTGGTGGTGAGCGCGAAGCCCAGGTGGGTGAACGTCTCGATCACCAGCCCGACCCGCATGATCCGGGCCAGGCTGGCGCGCCGCTCGAGCCAGTCGTAGCCGGCCGTCCCGAGCAGGCCGCCGACCGCGCCCACGGTGGTGAGCAGGCCGAAGCCGATCGCGCCCATGTCCAGCGTCTCGGTCGCGTAGAGCACCAGCACCGACCAGGCGGCGCCGTAGGTGACGTTGAACGTGACGATCGTGAGCGTCAGGGTGCGGACGGCGGGGTTGTGCCACGTCCACCGGAACCCCTCGGCGATGTCCCGTCCGACGTGCCGCGGCCCCTCCGGCGCGGGCAGCCGCGGGACGGTCATCCGCGAGATCAGCACCGCCCCGAGCAGCAGGCACACCACCTGGACGACGAACGGCCAGGCGATCCCGGCGGCGAAGAGGGCGGCCCCGACCGCCGGCCCGATCAGCTGGTTCATGGTGATCCCGGCCGTCATCAGCCGGGCGTTGCCGATGCCGAGGTCCGCCTTCGGCACGACCATCGGCATCAGCGTCGCCGTCGTGGTGTCGACGAAGACCTCCGCGACGCCCAGCAGGAACACGGCGCCCAGGACGACCGGCACGTTCACGGCGTCGGTGAGCAGGGCCGCGACCAGGACGGCGAGGACGAGCGCCCGCATCAGGTCGACGACGATCACGACCCGGCGGCGGTCGAGCCGGTCGGCCAGGACGCCCGCGTGCAGCCCGAACAGCAGCCAGGGCAGGCGCTGCAGCAGCCCGGCCAGGGCGACGAGGAGCGGGTCGGACGTCTGCGACGCGACCAGCAGCGGTCCCGCGGCGAGCGCGATGCCGTCGCCCAGGTTGCCCACCCAGGCGGAGCCGACCAGCCAGCGGAACGGCGTCCCCATGCGGGGCGGCAGCACTGCGTCGACGATCCGGCCCACGAGGACCGGAGCCTACGGTCACCCGATGGCGAGCACCCGGGCCTCCCAGGGGCGGAGACGGTCGGGGTCCTCGTCGGGCAGGTTGCCCAGCACCAGCCGGCCGGTGCGCGCCTCGGGCAGCAGCTCGGTCAGCGGGTACGGCGTCCGGCTGAGGTTGCAGACGACGAGCAGCACGTCGCTTCCCAGCGTGCGGGTGAACGCGTAGACGTCGTCGTGCTCGGGCAGCAGCATCGCGAAGTCGCCCAGCGCCACCACCGGGTTCTCGTGCCGCAGCGCGATCAGCCGCCGGTAGTGCGCGAACACCGACCGGGGGTCGCGCCGCTGCGCCTCGGCGTTCCACTCGACGTGGTCGGGGTTCACCGGCAGCCACGGCGTCCCGGTGGTGAACCCGGCGTGCGGCGAGCCGTCCCACTGCACGGGGGTCCGCGCGTTGTCCCGGCTCATGGTGCGCAGCGCCGCCAGGACGGCGGACGGCTCCTGCCCGGCCACCATCGCCGCCGCGAAGTGGTTGACCGACTCGACGTCGCGGAAGTCGTCGACGCCGGCGAACGGGAAGTTCGCCATGCCGAGCTCCTGGCCCTGGTAGACGTACGGCGTCCCCCGGTGCAGGTGCAGCAGCGTGGCCAGGCAGGTGGCGGAGTCGCGGCGGAACCCGGGGGAGTCGTCGCCGAAGCGGGAGACCGCCCGGGGCTGGTCGTGGTTGTCCCAGTAGAGCGAGTTCCAGCCGACGTCGGCCAGGCCCGCCTGCCACCTTCCGAACGACGTCTTGAGGTCGCGCATGCGCAGCGGCCGCAGGTCCCACTTCGACGCGCCGTGGTCCAGGCCGACGTGCTCGAACTGGAACACCATGTCCACCTCGGCCCGCGCCGGGTCGGTGAACAGCCGGGCCTGCTCCACGGTCACGCCCGGCATCTCGCCGACGGTCAGGAAGGCGCCGTCCCGCCCGGCGAAGACCTCGCGGTGCATCTCCTGAAGGAATTCGTGGATCCGCGGACCGCACAGGTAGGACGCCGAGCCGTCACCCAGCGACGTCCCGGGGATCGGGGGCCCGTCGTGCAGGTGGCCGTCCCCGGCGACGTCCTTGCTGATCATGTTGATGACGTCCATGCGGAAGCCGTCGACCCCGCGGTCGAGCCACCACCGCATCATCGCGTGCACCGCCTGCCGGACCTCGGGGTTCTCCCAGTTGAGGTCGGGCTGCTTCCGGTCGAACAGGTGCAGGTAGTACTCGCCGCTGGCCTCGTCGAACTCCCAGGTCGGCCCGCTGAAGAACGACTGCCAGTTGGTCGGTTCGGCGCCCGGGTCACCGCCGGCGTAGCCCTCCCGCGGCGGGCGCCACCAGTACCAGTCCCGCTTCGGCGAGGCCGGCGACGAGCGGGATTCCACGAACCACGGGTGCTCGTCGCTGGTGTGGTTGACCACCAGGTCCATGAGCAGCTTCATGCCGCGCGCGTGCAGCGCCGCGATCAGCTCGTCGAGCTGCCCGAGCGTGCCGAACAGCGGGTCGATGTCCTGGTAGTCGCTGATGTCGTAGCCGTTGTCGGCCTGGGGCGAGCGGTAGATCGGCGAGAGCCACAGGACGTCGACGCCGAGGTCGGCGAGGTGGTCGAGCCGCTCCAGGATCCCGCCGAGGTCGCCGATGCCGTCGCCGTCGGAGTCCTGGAAGGAGCGCGGGTAGACCTGGTAGACGACGGCGCTGGTCCACCAGGGCGCCGCGGCGGGCTCCATCACGAGCCGAACGTGTGGTGGACGGCCTCGACGTTGTTGCCGTCGGGGTCGCGGAAGAAGACGCCGTAGTAGCCCGGGTGGTACTCCGGCCAGAGCCGCGGCTCGTGCAGGATCTCCGTCCCCGTGGCGGTCGCCGCCGCGAAGACGGCGTCGACCGCCTCCCGCGAGGGTGCGGTGAGCGCCAGGTGCACCGGGCGCACGCCCGTGTCGACGGCGGCCCCCAGCCACAGCCGTGGGAAGCTGTCGGGCCCGCACAACCCGACCACCGCCCCGCCGGGCCCCTCGTAACGCATCAGCTCGCGCACGCCGCAGGCGGCGAACACCCGCGTGTAGAAGTCCGCCGCGGCACCGACGTCCGCGCACTGCAGCGACAGGTGATCGAGCATGCCGCGACGCTAGCGGCGGTGCGGGCCGCGGGCACCCGGGCGGGGCCCCGTCGCCGCTGCTTGGATGGGTGCAGGTGCCGGGACCTCCCCGGTGCAGGAGGGAGAACCGTGGCGGAGCTGAGCCGACCGGACGTCGACCCGCCCACCGGGCCGGCACCCGACGACCTCGTGATCGAGGACCTCGTCGTCGGCGACGGGCCCGAGGCGAAGGCCGGCGACCTGGTGAGCGCGCACTACGTGGGCGTCACCCACGACGGTGGCGAGCAGTTCGACGCCTCCTGGGACCGCGGCGCACCGCTGGAGTTCCGCCTCGGCGTCGGCATGGTCATCCAGGGATGGGACGAGGGCATGGCCGGCATGAAGGTCGGCGGCCGCCGCCGGCTGACCATCCCGCCGCACAAGGCCTACGGCGACCGCGGCGCCGGCGGCGTCATCAAGCCCGGTGCGACCCTCGTCTTCGTGGTGGACCTCGTCGGCGTGCGCTGACCCGGAATCGTTGAACGGTCAACGACGTTGGGCCGGGCATGAAGGTAGAAGTCTGGTCCGACGTCGTCTGTCCGTGGTGCTACATCGGCAAGCGCCGCCTGGAGACCGCCCTGGAGCGGTTCCCCCACCGCGACCAGGTCGAGGTCGTCTGGCGGTCCTTCCAGCTCGACCCCTCGATCCCCGAGGGTGAGACGCACCCGACGCTGCCCGCGCTGGCCGCCAAGTACGGCGCCAGCGTCGAGGACATGCGCGCCAACATGGCCCGCGTCGAGCAGATCGCCGCCGAGGAGGGCCTCGACTACCACCTGGCCGACGGCATCAGCGGCAACACCCTGCCGGCCCACGAGCTGCTGCACCTGGCGGCCGAGCACGGCACGCGCAACGAGCTCAAGGAGCGCCTGCTGCACGCCTACTTCGAGGAGGGGCGGAGCGTCTTCGACGTCGAGTCGCTCGTGCCGTTGGCGCTCGAGGTCGGGCTCGACGAGGCCGAGGTCCGTCAGGCGCTGGCCGACCGCCGCTACCTGGCCGCCGTGCGCGAGGACGGCGCCACCGCGCAGGCGCTGGGCGCCACCGGTGTCCCGTTCTTCGTCGTCGACCGGAAGTACGGCGCCGCCGGCGCGCAGCCGGCCGAGCTCCTGCTGCAGATCCTCGAGCGAGCCTGGGCCGACGCCCACCCGCTGCTCACCGTCCCCGCCGCTGAGGGCTGCGAGGACGGGACCTGCGCGGTCAGCTGAGCAGCTTCGGCACCCTCCGCAGGAGCCGCTCCGCCTCGGCGTCGAGTTCCCGGACGACGTCGGTCGCGGAGCGCTCCGCGGTGACCAGCCCGACCGCCTCGCCGGCGTAGAGCGGGGCGGTCGCCGGGTCCCCCGTGCGCCGGCCCTCGACCACGAGCGCCCGCGCCGCGTCGTCCGCCGCGAGCTCGGTCTCACGGCCGTGCCACGCGCGGGAGAAGTCGTTCACCAGCGCCCGGCCCGGCCAGCGCTCGGGCCAGGCGATGCCCTCCGCCACGTCGAAGGCGCGGGTGAGCACCGTCTCGTCGCCCGTGGCCGCCCGGATGCGCTGCCGAGCGGCAGCGGCGTTGAGCCCCTCCGTGCACGCGAGCAGGGCCGTGCCGATCCAGACCCCCGCGGCGCCGGCGACCAGCATCGCCGCCATCGCGCCCCCCGTCGCGATCCCACCGGCGGCGACGACGGGCCGGTCGGTGAGGGTCAGGACCTCCTGCAGCAGGGGCAGCAGCGACCGCTGCCCGGTGTGCCCGCCCGCCTCGGTCCCCTGGGCGACGAGGACGTCGACGCCCGCGTCGATCGCGCGCCGGGCGTCGGCGACGGTGTTCACCTGCGCCGCGACGGCGATCCCGGCGTCGTGCAGCGGCCCGATGTAGGGCGCCGGATCCCCGAAGGACATCGAGACCAGGCTCGGCTGCGCGGCGACGGTGGCCTCGAACAGCTCGGGTCGCTCGGCCAGCGTCCAGACCATCAGCCCGACGCCGAAGGGCAGTTGCGCCTCGGTGGGCACCGCGCACTGCTCGGTGACGAACTCTGCGCCGTGCCGGCCGCTGACGCCGATCATGCCGAGGCCGCCGGCCAGGGAGACGGCTCGGGCGAGCTCCCCGCCGGCGACACCGGCCATCGGCGCACCGATGACCGGTGTCGTCAGGTCGAACCAGCGGGTCAGCGGGGTCCGGATCACCCGGACATCATTGCGTGGCCGGGCCGCCCTGCGACGTGCCCTGCAGCCGGCCGAGGAACTCGTGGCAGCGCTTCGCCCGCGCGGAGTCCTGCTCCATCACCTCGCGGAAGAACGCCGCGATGTCGTCGAGGCCCGCGTTCTCGGCGTCCCGGACGTACTGGCCGTAGTCGTGCCCGGCCTTCAGCGAGTGGTACTGGACGGAGACGAGGTCGTAGAAGACGTCCTCGAAGCCGGTCTCACCCGTGGCCATGGGTCCTCCTCGGTCCGTAGCGGTTGGGCCCGCGCACTACCCGGGCCGGACCGCTCCGTCACATCGAGGTCAGGGCTCCGAGGCCATGCCCCCGGTGACGTCCCCGCCGCCGGCCTCGTCGGGCAGGTTCTGGCTGGTGGCGAGCTCGTCCTCGCCCGCGGCTTCCGGGCTGTCCTCGGCGGAAGCGAGGTTCTCGCCCTGGCCGAGGGCGCCGGGGTCGGCCTGCAGCGTGCGCGGGTCGTTGAGCGGGTCCGGGACGTCGGGATCGGTGACGGTCATGCGGACGGCATGCCCCGCCCGTCCGCGCGCGGAAACCTCTGGCGCAATGCGTAACCGATGTGTTACGCATGCCTCGTGGAGGCGCTCGCGGCACTGGCGGACCCGGTCCGGCGGGAACTGGTCGCGCTGCTCGCCCGCGGGGAGCTCGCCGCCGGCGAGCTCGCCGACCGGTTCCCGGTGAGCCGGCCGGCGGTCAGCCGCCACCTGCGCGTGCTCCGCGAGGCGGGCCTGGTGACGGCGCGCACCGAGGGCAGGCGCCGGCTCTACGCGCTCGACCCCCGGCCCCTCCGGGAACTGGACGACTGGCTGGAGCCCTACCGCGACCTGTGGGCGCAGCGGCTCGACGCACTGGACACCGAGATCGCCCGCGGCCGGCGGGCGCGACGAACAGGGGACGA
This sequence comes from Bacillus sp. AZ43, assembly GCA_004570425.1. GTDB lineage: Bacteria > Actinomycetota > Actinomycetes > Mycobacteriales > Geodermatophilaceae > Blastococcus_B. Next base: position 19,562 of record SPQJ01000002.1, on the reverse strand, counting down.
CGCATGACCGAGGACCTGGGGACCCGCCGTGGGACCGTCACCGTCGAGGACGACGGGCGGCAGCGCCTGGAGTTCCGCCGCTCCTGGCCCGACGCCATCGACGACGTCTGGGCGGCGCTCACCGAGCCGGACCGCCTCGCCCGCTGGATCGGGACCTTCGAGGGCACGCGGGCCCCGGGCGCCACGGGGACCTTCACGATGACCCACGAGGAGGAGCCGGTCGGCGAGGAGATGACGATCCTCGAGTGCGACCCGCCCCGGCGGCTGGTCGTGCAGTGGGCGCAGCAGCAGGACGGCGTGACGTGGCGGGTCGACCTGGACCTCTGGACGGAGGGGGGTCGCACCCACCTCCGCTTCACCCAGCTCTTCCCGGCCGGCGCCGACGTCACCGACTTCGCGATGGGCTGGCACTGGTACCTCGACAAGCTCGGCGCCGAGGTCGACGGCGCCCCCGTGCCCGGGAGTTGGGACGCCTTCCTCGCGGAGAACGGCGCCGCCTACGGCCGCGGCTGAGGGCGGGACAGCAGCGCCATCGCGACGGCCCCGCCGAAGCCGGCCAGCACGATCGGCGTCTCGACCGGGTCGACGCCGGCCGGCGTCATGCGGCGCCGGCACAGCCGCTCGGAGAGGTATCCGGCGACCATCCCGGTGCCCAGCAGGCGCAGGGCCTGCCGCGCCCGCTCGTCCGGGCCCCGGCGCAGCCGGGCGATGGCCCACGCCTGCGCGGCGAGCATGTACGACGGCGCGCTGATCGCCGTGCCGAACCACCAGGAGTCCCGTCCGACGTGGTCGGGACTGCCGGTCATGACCGGCACGTCGTAGTGCAGCCGCCGGCGCAGGGCGACCACCTGGCCGGCCAGGCCGGCGGCGAGCTGGATCCTGGCGGCGCGGACGAGCGCCGAGGTGTGCGGCATGCGCCCGCACCGTAGGCGCATCGGGGTCAGGCGGGCAGCTCCACCTGCACGGGGTCGGGTCCGGTCCACGGCCCGAGCCGGCCGAGCAGCCTGTCCCGCGCCGCCAGCCGGGGACCGGCCTGCACCGGGTAGACGTCGTGGCTGCCGGTGAGCTCCCGCGCGGCGCGCGCGGCGAAGTTCGGGTCGTCCTGCGCCTCGCGCGCCACGGCCACCAGGTCGGCGAGGCCCTGCTCGACGACCGCCTCGGCCTGCCGCGCGTCCACGATGAGCCCGACGGCCATGGTCGCGATGCCGGCCTCCGCGCGGATCCGGGCGGCGTGCGGCACCTGGTAGCCGTAGCCGATCGGGTGCTGCCACCCGCCGCCGAGGCCGCCGCCGGAGGTGTCGACGACGTCCACGCCCCGGGCCTTCAGCTCGCGGGCGAAGGCGACGGTGTCCTCCAGCGTCACGCCGTCGCGCGAGCCGTCGACCGACGAGACGCGCACGAACAGCGGCCGGTCGTCGGGCCACGCCGCGCGCACGGCCTCGACGACCTCGAGCGGGAACCGCATGCGGGCCTCGCGCGAGCCGCCGTACCCGTCGTCCCGCCGGTTGGTCAGCGGGGAGAGGAACTGGTTGAGCAGGTAGCCGTGGGCGGCGTGCACCTCGACGACGTCGAACCCCGCGGCCAGCGAGCGCCGGGTGGCCGCGACGAACGCCTCCCGCACCTCGGCGAGCTCGTCACCGGTCAGGGCGTGCGGGGTGGGCCAGCCCGGGCCGACCGGCACCGCGCTGGCCGACACGGTCGGCCACGGCTCCTCGCCCGGCAGGGCGTTCTCGGCGGTCACCGGCCCCTCGCCGTCCCAGGGTCGTTTGCTGGACGCCTTGGCGCCGGCGTGCGCCAGCTGGATGCCCGCCGTCGACCCGTGGGCGTGGAGGAAGTCGACCACCCGCGCCATCCCGGGGACGTGCTCGTCGGACCACAGACCCGTGTCGCCGTGGCTGATCCGGCCCTCGGGGGTCACCCCGGTCGCCTCGACGACCACGAGCCCGAACCCGCCGAGCGCGAAGCGGCCGAGGTGGGCCAGGTGGTAGTCGCCCACGAAGCCGTCCCTGACCGCGTACTGGCACATGGGCGCGACGACGAGCCGGTTGGGCAGCGTCACGCCGCGCAGGGTCAGAGGCGTGAAGAGGTGGGAGGAGCTCACGACCCATCCGAACACGGGCGGGTGGCGCGGCCCCCACCAGGGTCTTCCGACCTGAGGAGAAGACGTCCTAGACGTAACATCTCTCACGGTTACAGACGTCTAGAACGTCGGTAACCTCCCCTGATCCGGATCGTTGCACCCCGCACCGACGTCGGGCCGACCGCACCACCGCCGGTGACGGACCGCCCCGGCTACCAGAGGATGGAGAAGCCGTGACCTCCGTGGCCACCCCCGGTCTCGACAACGCCCCCACCACGCACGCCCGGCTCCTCGCCTGGGTGCGCGAGATGGCCGAGCTGACGACGCCGGACCAGGTGGTGTGGGTGGACGGCAGCGACGAGGAGTGGGAGCGGCTCACGACCAGGCTGGTCGACGCGGGCACCTTCACCCGGCTGGACGCCAAGCCGAACTCCTTCTGGTGCGCCTCCGACCCCAGCGACGTCGCCCGCGTCGAGGACCGCACCTACATCTGCTCGGTCGACGAGGCCGACGCCGGTCCCACCAACAACTGGATGGACCCGGGCGAGATGAAGGCGGTCATGACGGAGCTGTACCGCGGCTGCATGCGCGGGCGCACCATGTACGTCATCCCGTTCTGCATGGGCCCCGTCGAGGCCGAGAACCCGATGTTCGGCGTCGAGCTCACCGACTCCGAGTACGTCGTCGTCTCCATGCGGGTCATGGCCCGCATCGGCCAGTACGTCCTCGACGCCATGGGTGAGGACCGGCCGTTCGTGCCGGCCATGCACTCCCTCGGCGCCCCGCTCGAGCCGGGCCAGCAGGACGTCCCGTGGCCGTGCAGCGACACCAAGTACATCGTCCACTTCCCGGAGGAGCGGGCCATCTGGTCCTACGGCTCCGGCTACGGCGGCAACGCGCTGCTCGGGAAGAAGTGCTACTCGCTGCGCATCGCCTCGGTGATGGCGCGCGACGAGGGCTGGCTCGCCGAGCACATGCTGATCCTCAAGCTGACCAGCCCGCAGCAGAAGGTCTACTACGTGGCCGCGGCGTTCCCGTCGGCCTGCGGCAAGACCAACCTGGCGATGCTCGAGCCGACCATCCCGGGCTGGAAGGTCGAGACCCTCGGCGACGACATCGCCTGGATGCGCTTCGGCGAGGACGGCCGGCTCTACGCCCTCAACCCGGAGTACGGCCTGTTCGGTGTCGCCCCGGGCACCGGCTGGGACACCAACCCCAACGCCATGCGCACGATCGAGAAGGGCAACTCGGTCTTCACCAACGTCGCCCTGACCGACGACGGCGACATCTGGTGGGAGGGCATGACCGAGGAGCCCCCGGCCCACCTCACCGACTGGAAGGGCCGGGACTGGACGCCGGACAGCGACGAGCTGTCCAGCCACCCGAACAGCCGCTTCTGCACGCCGATCACCCAGTGCCCGATCCTGGCGCCGGAGTACGCCGACCCGAAGGGCGTGCCGATCTCGGCGATCCTCTTCGGCGGCCGTCGCAAGACCACGATCCCGCTGGTCACCGAGGCCCGGGACTGGAACCACGGCGTGTTCATGGGCGCGACGCTCTCCTCGGAGACCACCGCCGCCGCCACCGGCGCGGTCGGCGTCGTCCGCCGCGACCCGTTCGCGATGCTGCCGTTCATCGGCTACAACGCCGGTGACTACTTCGGCCACTGGGTGAACACCGGCAAGCAGCACGACGCCGCCAAGCTGCCGCGGATCTTCTACGTCAACTGGTTCCGCCGTGACGAGGACGGCGGCTTCCTCTGGCCGGGCTTCGGCGAGAACAGCCGCGTGCTCAAGTGGGTCGTCGAGCGCCTCGAGGGCACCGCGGCCGCCGTCGAGACGCCCGTCGGCCACGTGCCGACCGTCGACTCCCTCGACGTCTCGGGCCTGGACATGACGCCCGACCAGGTGGAGAAGGCCCTCGCCGTCGAGCCCGAGGAGTGGCGCGAGGAGATCCCGCAGATCACCGAGTGGTTCGAGAAGTTCGGCGACAAGCTGCCCAGCACCATGTGGGACGAACTGGAGATCCTCAAGAGCCGCCTGCAGTAACGGCACGGCGCTGCGGCCCGGGACCCGAGCGGTCCCGGGCCGCCGTCGTTCCCGGCGCCGCCCGTGCGCGTCGGTTAGCGTGACGGGTGCCCGAAGACGTGTGACGGAGGCCCTTCCGCCCGTGGCGAACCCCTACCTGCAGGTGCTGCGGACGCCGCACGCCCTGCCGATGGTGCTGGCCGCGTTCATCGGGCGGCTGCCGCTGTCGATGGTCGGTCTGGGCTGCGTGCTGCTCATCGCCGACGAGACCGGCTCCTACGGCCTGGGCGGCGCCGTCGCGGCCACCGGCGCGGTCACCACGGCCGCCTCCGGTCCGCTGCTCGGCCGCTGGGCCGACACCCACGGGCAGCGCCGGGTGCTGCTGCCCGTGGTCGTGGTGTTCGTGCTCTCCGGCGTCGGCTTCCTGGCCGCGGTGAAGGACGACTGGCCGCTGTGGACGGTGTTCGCCGCCGCGGGTCTGGCGGGCGCCTGCATCCCCCCGGTCGCCTCGATGATCCGGGTCCGCTGGACGCACCTTCTGCGCGGCAGCCACCGCCTGCCGACGGCGCTGGCCATGGAGTCCGTCGTCGACGAGTTCGCCTTCATCGTCGGGCCGGTGCTGGTCACCTTCCTCTCCACGACCGGCCACGCCACCAGCGGCGTGGTCACCGCCTTCGCCCTCGCCACCGTGGGCAGCCTGCTGTTCGCCGCCCAGGTCCGCAGCGAGCCGCCGCCGCACGGGCACGAGGCGCGGCAGGGGCCCTCCGCCATCCGCACCAAGGGCCTCCGGGTGCTGTTCGTCGTCGGGGCGGCGGTCGGGGCGATCCTCGGCTGCCTGGAGATCGCCCTGGTCGCCTTCGCCGACCAGGAGGGCGCGAAGTCGCTGTCCGGCGTGCTCATCGCCGCCCTCGCGGTCGGGTCGATGGCCAGCGGGATCGGCTGGGGCACCGTGCACTGGCGCCTGCCGCTGCGGATCCGGCTGGCGGCTGCCCTGGTGCTGCTGACCGTGTGCAGCCTGCCGCTGCTGTTCGTCACCGACGTCTGGGTGATGGTCCCGTTCGTGCTGATCGCCGGGGTCGCGGTCTCGCCGTCGCTGATCAGCTCGTTCACCCTCGCCGAGCTGCTCGTGCCGCGGGCGGCGGTCACCGAGGCGTTCACCTGGATCGGGACGGCGCTGGGGCTGGGCGTGGCGGTGGGGTCGTCGATCGCCGGCAAGGTCGTCGACGTCTCGGGGGCGAACGCCGCGTTCCTGGTCGCCTCGGTGGCGGCGGCCGTGGCCGCGGTCGTCGTCGTGCTGTGCCAGCGGCTGCTGCACATCCCGGCCGAGCACGCCACCGAGCCGGCGCTGGCCGGCTGAGGTGACCCGGCCGCGCCCGGCCGCCGGGGGCGGCCGGATCCTCGGCGTGGCGCCCGAGCGCCTCGGCCGCTGGCTCGACGGCGTCGCGGAGCGGCACGGCGTCTTCGCCGACGTGCGGGTCGACGACGGCGCGCTGCGGATCACCTGCACCGACGGCACGACCGTCGTCCTGCGCGCCCCGTTCCCGGGGGACACCGGCCCGGCGCTGCTCTCGACCTTCACCGCGGCGGCGCGGCAGCCGCACCGGGCGGCGGTGCTGCTCGTGCGCCGGGGCCGCTGGGCGGTCGGGGTGTTCGACGGCGGGGACCTCGTCGTCTCCAAGGTCGACGCCCGCCAGGTGCAGGGCCGCACGGCCGCCGGCGGGTGGTCGCAGCAGCGGTTCGCCCGCCGCCGGGGTAACCAGACCGACGCCGTCGTCGAGCACGCGGTGGAGACGGCGGTGCGGGTGCTCCTCCCGCACGCCGCCTCGGTGGAGGCGCTGTTCACCGGCGGCGACCGGGGACTCGTCGACGACGTGCTGGACGACCCGCGCCTGGCTCCGCTCGCCGTGCTGCGCAGGGAGCCGCCGCTCGACGTGGGCGACCCGACGAAGGCCGTGCTGCTCGAGACCCCGAAGCAGTTCCGGGCAATCCGCGTGCACATCACCGAGCCGGGGGAGTAGCGTCTCGCGACCGTGTCTCCCGAACCCGAGACCGCCGTCCCCGATCCCGTCCTGACCGCCGAGCGCGCGCACCTCGCCCGCGCGGCCGAGTGCCTCACCGAGATGCGTGCGGCCGCCTCCGCCGTGGTCGACGCGGGCGTCGACGCCTGGGCCTCCGAGCGGCTGGGTGCCGCCCGCGCCGAGCGGCTGAGGGCCCTGGCCGCCGACCCCGGCGTCCCCCCGTTCTTCGGCCGCACCGACGGCGCCGACGAGACGTTCCACATCGGTCGCCGGCACGTGCGCGACGCGGCCGGCGACCCGGTCGTCATCGACTGGCGTGCCCCGATGAGCCGGCCGTTCTACCAGGCCAGCGCCGCCGACCCGCAGGGCCTGACCCGCCGCCGTCGCTTCGGCTTCTCCGGCGGCGAGCTCACCGGGTACGAGGACGAGGTCCTGGCCGCGGGGGAGGAGAAGGGCGAGTTCCTGCGGGCCGAGATCGAGCGCCCGCGCAGCGGCCCCATGCGCGACATCGTCGCCACCATCCAGCCCGAGCAGGACGACATCGTGCGGGCCCCGCTGGCCGAGTCCGTCTGCGTCCAGGGCGCCCCGGGCACCGGCAAGACCGCGGTCGGGCTGCACCGCGCCGCCTACCTGCTCTACACGCACGGCGGCCAGCTGGCCCGCACCGGCGTCCTCGTGGTCGGGCCGAACCGGGCGTTCCTGCGCTACATCGAGCAGGTGCTCCCGACCCTCGGCGAGGTCGACGTCGAGCAGACCACGGTCGCCGACCTGACCGCGCGCCTGCCGGTGCGCGCCGAGGACCCGCCCGCGGTCGCCGTGCTCAAGGGCGACGCACGCATGGCGGAGGTCCTGCGGCGCGCGCTGTGGGGTGAGATCCGCAAGCCCGCGGACGACGTCCTGGTGCCCCTGGCCGGGCGGCGGTACCGCGTGCCGGTCGAGCGGCTCAAGCGGTACGTCGACGACCTCCGCCGGCGCGGCCGGGTCGACGACGACCAGCAGCTGCTGCACTACGCCGCCGGGCGGGAGCGGCTGATGATGCTGCTCGCCGGTGACGCCCGCCGGCAGAAGGAGGAGGCCGGCGGCAGCCCCACCGACGCCGAGACCCGTCGCGCGGCCCGCAGCGCCGAGGTGCGCGCCTTCTGCGACGACGTGTGGCCCGCCCGCGACGCCGCCGGGCTGCTGTGCGAGCTCTGGAGCGATCCCGAGCGCCTGGCCCGGGCCGCCCGGGGTCTCCTCGACGACGACGAGCAGGCGCTGCTGCGCTGGACGACCTCGCCGCGGTCGGTGCGCACGGCCCCCTGGACGCCGGCCGACGCCGTCCTCGCCGACGAGGTGGCCGGCCTGATCGAGCGCACCCCCGGATACGGGCACGTCGTCGTCGACGAGGCGCAGGACCTCTCGCCGATGCAGTGCCGGGCCGTCGCCCGCCGGCTGGCGGCCGGCTCGCTGACCGTGCTGGGCGACCTGGCCCAGGCCACGAGCCCGTGGTCGCCGTCGGACTGGCAGGAGACGCTGGCCGGCCTCGGCCGCCCGGACGCCGTCGTCCGCCCGCTGACCCGCGGCTACCGGGTGCCCGCCGAGGTCCTGGACTTCGCCAACCGGCTGCTGCCGCTCATCGCCCCCGGCCTGCCCGCGGCGAGCGCCGTGCGCCGCGACCCCGGCTCGCTGCGCCTCCGGCCCGTGACCACGCTGGCCGGTCCGCTCACCGAGGTGGTGGCCGACCTGGCCGCGGCCCCCGGCTCGGTCGGTGTCGTCTGCGCGGACGAGGCGGTCGCCGAGGTCGCCGCGCTGCTCCAGGGCACCGGCGCGGAGGTGCTCGGCGACGACGGCGAGGAGGCGCCGCGGGTCGCCGTCGTCCCGGCGACGCTGGCCAAGGGCCTGGAGTTCGACGCCGTCGTGGTGGTCGACCCGGCGGCCATCGCGGCGGCCGAGCCGCGGGGGCTGCACCGGCTCTACGTCGTCCTCACCCGGGCGGTCGGCACGCTCGTCGTGCTGCACCGGGACGACCTCCCCGGACCCCTGGTGAACCACCCGACGCTCTGACCACGGGCTTCTCATCCGTACATCGCGATCCGTAACGGCGTGGCTACGGACGGCGCGGAGGATTGTGGCCCGGCCGGTTCTCTGTTGGGGTGATCCCCGCATCGGCGGGAGGAGGGTCATGAAGCGGCGCACCAGCACGTTCGGCACGCTGTGCGCCCTGGCCCTCAGCATCGTGCTCGCGGGGACGCTCCTCGGCGGTCTCCTCCTCCCCTGGGTGGGCGGTCCGGCGCTGGCCGCGCAGCAGTCCACCAGCCTGCTCGGCGACCCGCCGGAGGAGCTGACCGACCGGCCGCCCCCGGGCAACACCACCGTGCTCGCCGCCAACGGCGAGCTGATCACCTCCTTCTACGAGGAGAACCGGGCGCCCGTCTCGAGCGACCAGATCGCCGAGATCATGAAGAACGCCATGGTGGCGGTCGAGGACGCCCGCTTCTACGAGCACGGCGGCCTCGACGTGCAGGGCACGGTGCGCGCCCTGGTGAAGAACATCGCCGCCGGTGAGGTGATGGAGGGCGGCTCGACGCTGACCCAGCAGCTGGTCAAGCAGACCCTGCTGCAGTCGACCGACGACCCGGTCGAGCGGGCGGCCGCCGTCGAGGAGAGCGTGGGCCGCAAGCTGCGCGAGGCCCGGCTCGCCCTCGCGCTGGAGGACCGGTACGGCAAGGAGGAGCTGCTCACCCGGTACCTCAACATCGTCTACTTCGGGCAGAACGCCTACGGGGTCCAGCCCGCCGCCCGCGCCTTCTTCGGGGTGGACGCCTCCGCGCTCACCCTCCCGCAGGCGGCGCTGCTCGCCGGCCTCGTGCAGAGCCCGACCGACGACGACCCGTTCGTCAACCCCGAGGGCGCGACCATCCGGCGCAACCAGGTGCTCGAGCGCATGGCCGACCAGGGCTACATCACCCCGGCGCAGGAGGCGGAGGCCCGGCTCGCCCCGCTCGGGCTGGCCCCGGCGCCGGCCCCCCGCCGCGGCTGCGTGGAGGCCACCGTCGGCCCCTACGTGTGCGACTTCGTGCAGCGGTACCTCACCCAGCAGCTCGGCATCAGCCAGAAGGAGCTGGAGAACGGCGGCTACACCATCCGGACCACCCTGGACGTGGAGCTCCAGCGCTCCGGCGACGCCGCGGTGCTCGAGACCCTGCCGCTGGAGGACGAGCGGGTCGCGACGTTCAGCGCCGTCCAGCCGGGGACCGGCCACCTGCTGGCCCTGAGCGTCAACCGGGTCTTCGGCTACGACGTCAACGACCCGACCCAGGAGTCGTACAACCTCAACGTCGCACCCAGCCGGGGCGCCGGTTCCACCTACAAGGTCTTCGTGGCCGCCGCCGCGCTGGCCCGGGGGTTCTCCGACGAGTACACGCTGACCGCGGCCAGTCCCTACCGCTCCCGCGTCTACCGGGAGGACGGCGGGCCCTACACCGTCGAGAACGCCGGCAGCTATCGCGCGACCCTGGACCTCACGACGGCCCTCTACCAGTCGTCGAACACGTACTTCGTCGCGCTGGAGGACGCGCTCGGCAGCGTCCGGGAGCCGGTCGAGATGGCCGAGGCGATGGGGCTCTACCAGTTCTCCGACGAGGGCGCGGCGCAGGAGGTCATCGAGCAGAACCGCGGGTCGTTCACCCTCGGCCCCGACGCCACCAGCCCGCTCGGCCTGACCAGCGCCTACTCCACCCTGGCCGCCGGTGGCACGCAGTGCGACGTCCTGCCCGTCCTCGAGATCCTCGACCGCGACGGGAAGCCGGCGGTCGGCGACGACGGCGAGCCGCTGCTGCCGGCCGACAACTGCAGGGAGGAGGCGATCCCGGCCGGCGTCGCCACCACGCTGAACCAGATGCTGCGCAAGGACGTCGAGCCGGGGAACCCGGGCCAGACCGCACCGGCGGCGTACGTCCGCGGGCACCAGATCGCGGGCAAGACCGGAACCGCGCAGGGCAACGTCTCGGTGACCTTCGTCGGGTACACCCCCGAGATCGCCGCGGGCGTGATGGTCTTCAACCCGAAGCGGAACCAGAACGTCGGTGGCTTCGGCGGCGGCAAGGGCGCCACGATCTGGCACGACGCGATGGCGCCGATCCTCGAGGCGCGCGGGAGCAGCGACTTCCCGCCGGCCGATCGGAAGGTGGCCGACGGCAACACCCGACCGGTGCCGAGCTGCGACTCGGTCATCGACTGCGCCGAGGCGCTCGCGGCGGCCGGCTTCCGGAGCACGACCATGCGGGTCGACGGCGAGCAGCCCGAGGGCGAGCTCGCCGGCACGAGCCCGGCGCGGGGCGGCCGCGCCGTCCCCGGCCAGGTCGTCACCATCCTGGTGAGCAACGGCAGCCGCTACGTCGAGCCGGAGCCAGAACCCACGCCCACGCCCACGCCGACGCCGACGCCGGTCCCCGTGCCCACGACCCCGGTCGGGCCGCCGTCGCCACCAGTGGAGCCGCCGCCGGAGGGTCTGCCGGGGTGGCCGGGCGAGCTGCCCGGCCGGGCGCCCCTACCGGGCCGCTGACCGCCGCTCCAGCAGCTCGTCCAGCGACTGGGTCGCCAGCCAGCCGACGACGACCACCACGTGCAGCGCGAAGAGCCACAGGCCGAGGGCCACGACCCCGCCGACGACGTCGAGGCCGCCGAACGGGGCGCCCAGGTCCAGCGGCAGCGCCAGGAACAGCACGAAGCCCTGCAGGAACCCCGACACGCACGCCGCGGTGAACAGCGCGCCCACCACCAGGGCCGGCCACCGCACCCGCCCGGCGGCCACGACGCGGAAACCCCAGGCGAGGGCCGGGGTGAGCGCCGCCATGACGGCGTAGAAGCCGATCGCGATCCGGCCCACCGTGGGTCCGAAGCCGCCGGTCTCGGCCAGGTCGGCCATCACGGGGACGGTGAGCAGCAGGGGGTAGAGCAGCAGCGGTGCGAGGAGCAGCACGGGCAGCGCGGCGAGCCGCCCCTTCCAACCGGTGAGTCCCTCGCGTCGGCTGCTGAACCGCAGCAGCGCTCGGCGCAGCCCCTCCCCGTAGAAGGACATGGGCACCACGGCCAGCAGGCCGCCGACCAGGGAGAGCTCGAGCCCCGCGCCGACCAGCCGCTCGACCGCGTCGGGTGCGCCGACGGCGGCGGGCACCAGCTCGGCCAGCCGGCCGCCGAGCTCGGCCACGCGGTCCGGGGAGGTCAGCAGGGTGGTGAGGGCGAACGCCAGCACGAGCACGGGGACCACAGCGATGCCCGCGTAGAACGTCAGCCCGGCGGCGATCAGGGCGAGGTCGCGGCCGTCGAGCCGGCGCCGCACCCCGGCGACCAGCTCCGCCGCGGTGCTCACCGGGGCCGGTCCGGAGTCAGCGGGGGTCCAGCAGGTGCCGGGCGGCGGCGTACCCGCCCAGGCCGCTCACCGCGCCGCCCCGCACGGTCCCTCCCGACGACGCCGCCACGATGCGCGGGTGCTCGGTGGTGACCCCCCACGTCCCCGCCTCCTCCGGCGTCGTGGCGACCGGCCAGGCCAGGTCGCCGTGGAAGATGTGCCCGCCCGGCATCGCGAGGGAGGCCTCGACGTCGAGCGGCGAGGCGGCCTGCAGGCACGGCTCCCCGGCGGCGTCGCGGGCCAGGCAGTCCAGCAGGGGCTCCTCGAGGTGCGCGTCGAGCTGGGCGACGACCCGCCGGACCGCCTCACGGCGGGTGCCGACGGGGTCCGCGCGGTAGAGCTCGGCGGGCGTGTGCAGCCCGAAGAGGGTCAGGGTGTGGTGGCCGGTGGCGCGCTCGGCGGGGCCCAGGATCGAGGGGTCGCTGAGCGAGTGGCAGTACACCTCGAACGGGATCACGTCGGGCAGCCGCCCGGCCGCCGCCTGCGCGTACGCCGCGTCGATCTGGGCCGCCGCCTCGTCGACGTGGAAGGTGCCGGCGAAGGCGGTCGCCGGGTCGGCCCCCGACCGGAGCCGGGGGAGCCGGGCGAGCACCATGTTGACCTTGAGCTGCGAGCCCGACGGCCGCGGGCCGGGGTCGGTGCCGGTGAGCTCGGCGAGCACGGTCGGCGCGGCCCCGGAGACGACGTGGCCGGCGTCGACCGCCTGCGTGCCGCCGGCGTCGTCGGTCCAGTGCACCGTCACCCGGTCCGCGGCCGGCTCCAGCGCGGTGACCGTGGCCCGCGTGACCAACTCGGCGCCGCCCCGGCGGGCGGCCGCGGCGATGGCGCCGCTGACCGCGCCCATGCCCCCGACGGGCACCCGCCAGCGGCCGGTCCCGTTGCCCACCAGGTGGTAGAGGAAGCACCGGCCCGCCAGGCCGTCGTCGGCGTGCACGTCGGCGAAGGTGCCGATCAGCCCGTCGGTGAGCGCGATGCCGCGGACGACGTCGTCGGCGAGGTGGTCGGCGACGACGTCGGCGAGGGGCCGCTCCCGGAGGTCGTGCCAGAGCTCGGCGTCGCGGAGCCGTCCGGCGAGGTCGTCGGGCGAGAGCAGCGGTTCGGTGAGGGTGGGGGCCAGGTCCTCGGCCAGCGTCGCCAGCCGGCCGTAGAAGCGCTGCCAGCCGGCGAACTCGGCGTCGGACCCGGTCAGCTGGTGGAAGGACGTCGCCGTGGCGGGGCCCTCGTCGCGCTCGACGAGCAGGCCCGTCGACCGCCCGTCCCGGACGGCGGCGGTGTAGGAGGCCACCGACCGGTCGGCGAGCCGGACGTCGAGACCCAGGTCGTCGACGATGCGGTCGGGCAGCAGGCTCACCAGGTAGGAGTAGGCGGAGAGCCGGACGTCGACGCCCTCGAAGACCTGCTGGCTGACCGCCGCTCCCCCGACCTGGGGCAGCCGTTCCAGCACGAGGACCGAGCGGCCGGCCCGGGCGAGGTAGGCCGCCGCCACGAGGCCGTTGTGGCCACCGCCGACGACGACGACGTCGTACCTGGTCTGCGTCACCGGCGGACGGTATCGCCGGTCAGGGCCGCGCGGGGGGCCGGGTCAGTCGTCGCCCTCGTCGTTGCCGTCCGGCGTCCCGGTCTCCTCGCAGCTGGCGTCGTGCGGGTTGGCGGCGTCCTGGCCGCTGGAGTCGCAGTTGGTCTCGCCTCGTTCGAGGTCGGTGTTGTCGCCGCAGGCGACCAGCGAGCCGGCGAGGGCGAGCACGAGGAGCGGCCGCTTCAGATCCATGCCGTCGGTACTGGTCCGGGAGGCGTCGCCCGAAACGCATCCCCGGTCAGACGGGGCGGTGATCACGCGGTGCGCGTGGGGCTCGTGTGACGAGCGGTGCGACGGCAGCGATCTCTCCTGCCCGCTGAACTGGAGGAGCAAACAAAAAACATCTTTGTCATTGTCACGGGTGGGTCACGGCTCTTACGGTCTGTGTGTCCGCAGCGGCGCTCAGTGACCGAGCGAGCCGCCCGTCCGGACCCCGCGTCCGCGGTGACATCGCAGCAGAGACGAAGAAACGGAGAGCCGCCGCATCATGGCGTTCCCCCTCGGCCGTGCCGCCCGCACGTCGTCCCGCCGCCCGGCGCTGGTCCGCGGCGCGATCGCGCTCCTCGCCGTGGCGGGCAGCCTCTTCGTCATCGCCCCCGCGCAGGCCGCGCCGGCCAGCTCCGGGGAGGCCGCGGAGCTCCTCGCCGCCCGCGGGCACGAGCTCGAGGTCATCACCGAGCAGTTCAACGACGCGCGGGCCGCGCTGGCCGAGCAGCAGGAGGCGGCCAAGGCGGCCATCGCCGTGATGGAGCAGGCCACCGCCGACCTCGCCGCCGCCCAGGCGCAGGTGCGCGGACTGGCCCGCACGGCCTACACCGGCGAGGGCCTCGGCTCGTTCCAGGCGCTGCTCACCAGCGAGTCCGCCGACGCGTTCGTCGACCGCATGTCCACGCTGCAGCTGGTCGCCGGCCACCAGAGCGGGATCCTCGAGCGCGCCGCCGCGGCCAGCGCCGCGGCCGCCCAGGCGCAGGCCACCGCGCAGCAGGCCGCCGCCGAGGCGCAGGCCACCTACGACTCCGTCGCCGCCCAGCAGGCCACCCTGCAGGCCGAGGTCGACCGCTACCGTGCCGACTTCGCCCAGCTCAGCGCGCAGGAGCAGCAGGCGGCCGTCGCGGGCCACGACCGGAGTGACCGCGCCAGCCGCGCCGACCGCGAGCCTGCCGCCCCGGCCGGTCCGGTCGTGGCCGACAGCGCGGCCGCGCAGATCGCGATCGACACCGCGATGGCGCAGCGGGGCAAGCCCTACGTCTGGGCCGCCGGAGGGCCGAACGCCTACGACTGCTCGGGCCTGACCGCCTACGCGTTCCGTGCCGCCGGCATCAAGCTGCCGCACTCCAGCCGGCTGCAGTCGCAGATGGGCCAGCCGGTCTCCCGCGACCAGCTGCAGCCCGGCGACCTGGTGTTCTTCTACAGCCCGGTGAGCCACGTGGGCATCTACATCGGCAACGGCCAGATGGTGCACGCGCCCACGTCGGGCGACGTGGTCAAGGTCGCGCCGATTATGAGCGGCTTCAGCGGCGCCCGTCGCATCGCGGCCTGAGAAAGGACCCCGTCCCCCTCACGGCTCGCAAGCTCGCCGCGAGCCTCTGGACGGGGCCAGCCCACCGGGTCACCACGCCCGGGTCCACGCGACCGCACCCGGCAGGCTTGGCCCCAGGACGGCGGTCCGCAGCGCCAGCCCGCTCGGCGCGCGGCGGGCGTGGTGGAGCGCCTGCCAGCGGGTGTGCGCCGCGTGCGCCTCGGCGCGGGTGGCGCCCAGCCGGGGGAGGGCCTCGGCCACCAGGTCGGGACGGACGTCGGCCATCCGCCGCAGCAGCACTAGGCAGAACTCCCGCCGCGCCAGTGCCCGCACGTCCCCGACCCTGTCACCATGCTCGCCGTGCTGATCAGTCCGGCCACCGCCGCGGGGATCGCGTCAGGGTCCGTCACGCTCGCCTTCCGCCGCTGGGACCGGCCGCGGATGCGCCCGGGCAGCACCCAACGGACGACGGCGGGTGTAATCCGGATCGACACGGTCGACGAGATCGACCCGGAGACGCTCACCGAGGACGACGCGGCGCGGGCCGGCGTCCGGTCGCTGGCCGAGCTCCGGCGCCTGGTGGACCGGCGGGACGGGGCGCACGTCTACCGGATGTCCGTCTCGTTCGCCGGTCCCGACCCTCGCGTCGCCCTGCGCGAGGAGGCGGCGCTGTCCGACGACGACCGGCGGGCGATCGACGCGCGGCTCGACCGGCCGGACGCCGCGGCGACCGCCCCGTGGACCCGCACGGTGCTGCGCCTGATCGCCGAGCGTCCCGGCGTCCGGGCGCCGGACCTGGCGGCGTCCCTGGGGCGGGAGACCCTGCCGTTCAAGCGCGACGTCCGGAAGCTCAAGGAGCTCGGGCTGACCGTCAGCCTGCCGGTGGGGTATGAAATCTCACCCGGGGGCGTGCCTACCTGGGCTGATCGCTCGGGGAGGATCGGGACGTGACTCCCCGTACCGTCGCCACCGCGTTCCGCGTCGTCGCCGTCGCCGAGGCCTTCTCCTGGGTGGGCCTGCTGATCGGCATGTTCATCAAGTACGTGCCGGAGACCACCGAGCTCGGCGTGAAGATCTTCGGCCCGATCCACGGCGGCATCTTCGTCGCCTACGTGGTCGTCGCCCTGGTCGCCGCCCGGGTGCTGCGCTGGTCGGCCGGGACGACGCTGCTCGCCCTCGTGGCGTCCGTCCCGCCGCTGGCCACCATCTGGTTCGAGCGCCGGGCCACCCGCACGGGCGCGCTGCCCAGCAGCGAGGCCGTCGCCGCCTGACCTGGCGCGGCTCGCTACGGTCCCCGTCATGCCCGAGCCCGTCCTGCCCAGTACCGCCCGCATCCTCCTGGCGCGCACCGCCCGCGCGCAGCGGGACGGCCGGGCACCCAGCCTGGTCGCCGGCGTCGTCCGGGACGGCGGGCTGGCCTGGTCGGCCGGACGGGGGGACGTTCCCGAGCCGCACACCGACGTCCAGTACCGCCTCGGCTCGATCAGCAAGACCGTGACCGCGGTGGCCGTGCTGCGGCTGCGCGACGAGGGTCGCCTCGGGCTCGACGACCCGCTCGACCGGCACCTGCCCGGCACCCCGTTCGGCGACCGCACGATCGGGCAGCTGCTCTCGCACCTCGCCGGCGCCTCGGCCGAGAGCCCGGGCGGCTGGTGGGAGCGCACGCCCGGCGGCTCGCTGGAGGACCTGGGCCTCGGCGCCGACGACGTCGTCCTCGGGGCCGCCCGGCGCTTCCACTACTCCAACCTCGGCTTCGGCCTGCTCGGCGAGCTGGTCGCCCGGGCGCGCGGGGCATCCTGGGACGACGTCGTCACCGCGGAGGTGCTCGCCCCGCTGGGCATGGCGCGGACGACGCCGCGCCCGGTCGCGCCCGCGGCGGCCGGCACCGCCGTGCACCCCTGGGCCGACGTGGTCCTGCCCGAGCCCGAGCACCACGCCGGCGTGATGGCCGCGGCCGGCCAGCTGTGGGCGACGCTGGAGGACCTCGGCCGGTTCGCCGCCTTCCTGCTCGGCGACACCGGCGACGTCCTCTCCCCCGACACGCTCGAGGAGATGACGGTGCCGGCCGGCGTCGACTCCTCGGCCCCGGGGTGGTCGTCCTACGGGCTCGGCGTCCAGGTGCTGCGCGTGGACGGCCGCACGCTGGTCGGGCACGGCGGGTCGATGCCCGGCTTCCTGGCCGGGGTGTTCGTCGACCGGGAGGAGCAGACCGGGGCGGTGTCGCTGGCGAACACGACGGCCGGGCTCGACGCGGTGGTCCCCGGCCTGCTGTCCGACCTGCGCGCTGCCGAGCCGAGGGTCGTGGAGGTGTGGCGGCCCTCGCCGCCGCCGGTGTCCCTGGACGCGCTGGGCGTGTGGTTCTGGGGGCCGTCACCGCTGCTGCTGCGCGCCGTCGGCGACGGGCTGCTGCACCTCGGGCCGATGCCCGGTCGCACCGGCCGGGCCAGCCGGTTCGCCCGCCAGGACGACGGCAGCTGGCGCGGGCTGGACGGGTACTACGCCGGCGAGCGCCTGCGGTTCGCCGACGACCACCTGGACCTCGGCACGTTCATCCTCACGCGGACGCCGTACGACCCGGAGGCGCCGGTTCCCGGCGGTGTGGACGAGAGCGGCTGGCGCTAGGACGCCGGGTACAGGCCGGCGGCGTACTGCTCGCCGTAGTAGCGCTCGACGTCCTCGAGCCGCTGGTCCCGCCGCTCCAGCGCGTGGGCGATCCGGGCCCGTGACGGCACGGCGTCGGGCGTCCAGCTGTCGACGTCCCACAACCCGGAGCGCAGGAACGCCTTGCCGCAGTGGTGGAAGACCTGCTCGATCTCGACGACGACGGCGAGCACCGGGCGGTGCCCCTTCACCACCATGCGGTCGAGCAGTCCGGCATCGGTGACCAGGCGCGCCCGGCCGTTGATCCGCAGCGTGTCGGTGCGCCCGGGCAGCAGGTAGATCAGCCCGACGTGCGGGTTGGCCAGGATGTTGCGGTAGCCGTCGGCCCGCCGGTTGCCCGACCGCTCGGGCAGCGCGATCGTCCGCTCGTCGAGCACGAGCGTGAACCCGGGCGGATCGCCCTTGGGGGAGACGTCGCAGCTGCCGTCCGCGGCGCTGGTCGCGACCAGGCAGAACGGCGACGCTGCCAGCCACTCCCGGTCGAGGTCGTGGAGCGACGTGCGCTCCTTGGCGAGGGCTGCCGGCGCAGGCTCGCCGAGCAGCTCGCGCAGCTGGGCCTCGCTGGTGATCTCCACGTCGCCAGTCTGCCCTGTCGACGTCCACGCAGGTCAGAACGGCGGCGGGTGGGAGGTGGCGGTAAGCCCGCTCGGTGTGGTGACGGTGAGGACGGCGTTGCCGGTCAGCCGGTAGCGCCAGCCGGGGGCCTGGTGCTTGCCGCGGTGGTCGGTGGTGCAGAAGCCGGTGAGGTTGCCTGCGGTGGTGGGGCCGTCGGGCCAGGGGACGTGGTGGTCGAGCTCGCCGCGGGTGGGCACGCGGTTGCGGCAGCCGGGGAAGCGGCAGCGCCGGTCGCGGGCGCGCACGTGGCGGTCGAGGGCGGCGTTCGGCCGGTAGCCGGGGCCGGCGCCGGGCGGTCCCAGGCCGTCGCCGTCGCGTGCGCGTCGGCGGAGGTCGGGGGCGTCGGTGAGGGCGAGCAGGGCGCCGGTGAGGGCGTCGGTGACCGCGATCCGGGGCCGGTCGACCAGCCCACCGCCGGCGGTGCGGTCGAGCAGGTCGGCCAGCGCGGCGCGCTGGGCCCGGGAGGCGGTGGTGAGCGCGGTGATGGCGTCGGGGGCGGCGCTCAGCCGGCCGGCGGGGGAGCGTTCCCGGCCCTCGTCCTCGGCGGCCTCGGCCCACCGGGCCAGGCTGACCGCGGTGCGGGCCCGGGACAGCTGCCGGTCCAGCTCCAGCAGCGTCGCCCCGGCCTGCTCGACCGCCCGGTCGGCCGCCGACCAGGTCGCGAGATCCTCGGCCGGCTCGTCGTCGCACAGGTCCGCGGCGGGGCCGGGCAGGGTTTCCTCGTCGGCCCAGCGGGCCTCCTCGGCCCACCAGCGCTCCAGCTCCTCCCGCGGCGGGTCGTCCGCGCCGCGCCACTCGCCGCGCAGCGCCCGGGCCTCGACCTCGGCCCACCACCGCTCATCGGCTTCGGCGGTCGGCTCGTCGGCGGGGGGCCGGGCGTCGGTGGGCTCGTCGGCGGTGGGCTCGTCGAGCAGGTCGAGGGCGTCGGCGAGGGCGCGGACCACGGCGGCCGGCACCGGCCGGCCGCCGACCTCACCGGGGGCCTCTCCGCCGAGCGCCGTGGCCACCGGAGCGACCAGGGTCAGCTGGGCGCGCACGGCGGGCAGGTCGGTCTGCCCGGGGCGCAGCACCAGGTCCAGCAGGCAGTCGGCCATCTTCTGCCCCCGCGTGCGCGCCGGGCCCTCGCCGTCGTCCAGGGCGTCGGCGTAGCGGCCCAGCGCATCCAGCAGCGCCTCGGCCTCCGGCACGGTCAGCAGCGCCTCCAGCACCGCCATCCCCTCCGCCCGGGCCGGCCGCGCGCTGATCCCCCGCCGCCGCAGCGCCGCCGCCAGCTCCCGCGCCACCGCGCCGGCGTCCCGCCGCAGCACCTCCCGGCGCACCTTCGCGCCCAGCTGCGCCGGCGTCGTCACGTCCCGGCTCGCGACCCACGCGAGCAGGTCCCGCTCCAGCTCCCGGCGCACCCGGGCATCGGCCACCGGCGCGACCCGCTCCAGCAGCGGCCACAGATGCCCGGCGTGCAGCACCCCGCCCTCCAACGCGGCCAGCACCCCCGGCAGCCGGTGCACCAGCGTCAGCGCCCGCGCCAGCTCCGCCTCGGCCGCGGCGCGGCTGATCGACAGCGCCACCACCAGCTCCTGCGCCGCCCACTCGCTCACCCCCGCGAGCACCTCCGGCCGCCCCGCCCGCCGCTCGGCGCTCATCGCGCCCGGCTCACCCGGCGCCCGGTCGGCCGACGCC